>NZ_FUKR01000069.1 GCF_900163835.1 Mycetocola reblochoni REB411
CCCGCCCGTCCGCATTCGTGTAGAACGTGCCACGACCCTCAACCGCATAAACACTCAACGAGGCAACCGTGCTGAGACGCCAGGTCGCTTCCGCATCACGCACCGCGGAAGCGACGCGGGACTACCGCTCCCCGGGGACACTGGCAAGAATTCGAGCGCCCAGCGCCGTTCGCCCATCGAGCACGCCAACAGCCTGGCCCGCCGGGAGCTGCGCGTGCAACCCCTCAACGAACCGTTCCAGCCCCTGTCCGGCGCCGTCATGGGACACGACCACAACGATCTCAGGGGCGCCCTCGCCCTGCACAATCTGGGCGATAGCCGCGTCATCCACTCCGCTCGCCGTGATCAACGACCGCACGAGCGCGCTCAGCCCCTCGGGCACCGACGCGGGCACACCGAATGCAACACGCGTCTGCGCAGGGATCGACTGCGGTGCGGCGGGCACGCCGAGCGTTGGACGTGAGAGCAGGCAGTTCTCGGCCATCGGATTTACAACGACAGCGACCGCGGACGATGCGGCCAGAAGCTCACCCAACTGTCCGAGCAGCACGGCGGTGGTGATGATTTCCTCGTCGCTGTGCCCCTGACGCGACTCCTGCCACAGCTCGAACTGGTCGTGGCCAGTGAACGCGGGCACGTAGCGGTTCCCCTTCGCATCGCTGAGCTCAACGACGCTCAGTTCGTCGGCACGTGAGCGGTGACTGGGGACAAGCACGAAATCCGTGGCGTGCCGTGCAAGAAGCGCACCGCGCTGGGAATCCTCACGCTCGACCAGCTGCCGCACAAAGCCGCGATCGAGTGTGCGCCCGCTCGGAGTGTTCTGCTGCGCGCGCTCGAGATCCACCAGCGCAGCATCAACCGCTTCGGGAAGATGCAGCGCACCGCCGGCCTCCGCAATGACGCGGGCGACGTCAAGCGCTCGCGCCTGGCGCGGGATACCCGCGGCACGCTCACGACGCGCGGTGGAGAGATACTTCACCGCTGACGTGGCAGCGAATACGCCAATATCGGTGGCGAACTCGTCGACAACCGCAATTGCGCGCTCGAAGTGTTCGTCGATCAGGTCTGGGCGTTCGGTCACGGGATGATTCCTTGCTTTCCTCCGGGTAGTCGTCTGAAGTCCGTCTCCCGCGAACGCCTGCACAACACATGTCCGCCCCACCCATCGGCGATGACGCCGCTACGCCGCTGACGTCCACCGCTCATGCAAGCGAACAACAGCATCCGGCGCCCCCTCAAAACCAGAACCAGCCGGGTCGACCAGGATGCCGACACCAGCAGCCGTCCCCGCAACGATGTCGGAGAACCGCAGCGTCAGAGCATGCGTGGCACTCACACGAGCAGCAGCGCTCGGCTGTGACCCGGACTCGACCACGATCCGCTGCGCACCCGACGGGTCACTCAGAACCACCGGCGATGGGGTCCCCACCAGCGGGTCACCAGAGACAAGCAACAGAAAACGCAAGCCCCGGATCCCGTCGAAGAACTCGTCCCGGCTCACCTCGCCGCCTTTTAACCGTCCAGCCTGCACGAGGTACGCCTCCGTGTCGATGCCTGGGGTCTCCGTCACGATTCCTCCTGGTTATCCTGCATGTCAAACCGGTACTCCACGCCCACATCGACCGCCTCCCGCGTCATGATGCGGGGCTGCACCCACGGATTCCACTCCCACCAGGTGCCGCACCGCGAGCAGCAGTACACCTGCACGTTGTACGGCTCACGCAAGGAGTACAGGTACGTCGGCTCACCAACCGACGGCCGAACCCAACCGTTGCGACACCAACCACACCCCTGCTCAGACAGCAACGAGGCCACCGCTCGCCCCTGTCAGTCGAACCACTGATCCCGCGGCAACGCCGCACGCTTCTTGTTCAACTCAACCGCCTCCGCCAGACGCTGCCGCAACCACTCCGGCGTATGCGCCTCATCACGAGGGAACTTCTCGAAATCAATCTTGTACGCCACCGGATCAAACGGCACACTCAACTGCGGCTCATCGTCATAGTTATACGACACCGACGCACGACCCTCAGCAGTCACCGTCACCACAGCCGAAAACCACGTCCCCTTACCCGGTTCGAACATCAACTCGCGCAAAGCACGCGCCGGCGTTGCGATGGTTCGATCGGCGGCGCGATCATCGACTCTGCCGCGGTTTGTCGTAATGCGTCCGTCCGGCCGGAACGCATACATGCGGTAGTCCGCAACGGTGCTCAGAATCGCGCAATGCAGCTCGATCGATTCATCGCCATCACGAATGAACGCGTACACACTTAGCGCCAACTCTCTGAACCGCTCAGGAATCTCAGGTGATATCAAAATGCAGCTCTCCTATTTTCGAACGGCCGGTAGTTCGTCAGTCCATCGCCAATGCGCCACCTGACGTCAAACGCTTCCGGCACCGTCGGGTGATCCGCCCCGAACACCGGACGCACATCAAGCATCACAGAACCCGGCACACCACCATCACCGA
>NZ_FUKR01000059.1 GCF_900163835.1 Mycetocola reblochoni REB411
ACATCCAGACGATTCCCGCACCGGTGAAGCCGAGCGCGAGGCCGAGCGCGACGACGGCCGCACCGAGGAACGCGGCGCCTCCCGCCGCGGTGGTGTACATCGCCATCGCGGCGCCCTTCCGGTCCGGGACGAGCGCGGGCATGATCGCCCCCATCGGCACGAACCCGGCGAGGAAGCAGCCGAACACGCAGCCGGCGGCGGTCGAGAGCCAGAAGCCCCACTCGGAGCCGGCCGGAACCAGCTGCGGCACGTACCACCAGGCGAGCAGGCCGAGCGCCGAGGCGAACACGCCGTACCACTTGACCGTGCGCTGCCAGCCGATCTTGTCGCCGACGGCGCCGAAGACGGCGTTGACGAGGATGTTGGTCGCGTACACGAGCACCGTCATGGTGAGCCACTTGGACTGGCCCCAGCCGCGCTCGTCCGCGATGACCGCGGGGAGCAGGATGAACATGCCGTACTGCGGCGCCGTGTTGATGAGGCGCACGAGGAAGCCCATGAGGACCTTCGTGTTGGTGAACGTCAGCACGATGCCCGCGGTCATGACCTTGGCGACCGAGTCGCCGGCGGGCGCGATCCGCGTCGTCCCCCTGGTGTCCCTGATGCCGAGCAGGGCGACAAGGCCTCCGAGGACGACGGGGACGAGTGCGACCCACATCGCCCCGGTCTCACCGGCGAACTCGCCGCCGAAGGTGGGGATGGCACCGATCGCGAACAGCGAGCCGAGCGTCGGCAGGCCGCCGGTGAAGGCGACGTAGAACCAGCCGACCGCCGTGCCGTTGCGCTCCGGCGTGGTGGCCACGTTCACCCACACGAGGAAGCCGAACGCGAAGATCGGGTAGCCGAAGCCGCGCAGGGTGTAGGTGATCGCCGTCAGCCAGAAGTCGCCGCTGGCGAGCGCAAGCAGGAACAGCACCTGGAAGACCACCCAGATGAGCAGTCCCAGCGCCATCACGCGCTTCGGCCCGACGAGGTCGGCGAGCGCACCGGACAGGTAGCTGCCGACGAGCACCGCGAGGCTGTAGCTGGTGATGATCGTGGCGACGGTGGCCTCGGGCGAGCCGAGCGCCTCCACCAGGTGCGGCGTGATGAAGTTCGAGTCGACGCCGACGCCCGTCATGAACAGGAGCAGGCCGAGGTAGCCGAACGTCAGGGTCGGCGGGATGCCCAGCCGTTCCAGGCGTGAGGGCGTTGCCGGGGTTGTTGCGGACATGAGTTCTCCTTCGAACCGTGTCGGTGGTCGGGGGTCAGGACAGGGACGGGACGATGGACACCTTGACGGATCCGCCCTGGGAGTCGCCGACCAGGTCCAGGGCGTCCTGGAACCGCTCGAGCGGGAACTGGTGGGTGCAGATCTCGTCGAGCGGCAGCACGCCGGACTCGATGAGCTTGATGGCGGGGCGCCAGGCGTTCGGGCCGAGGTGCGCTCCGAGGACGTTGAGCTCCTTGTCGTCGGAGATGATCGACCAGTCGACGGTGACGTTGTCCTTGAACACGGAGTACTCGACGAAGGTGCCGAGCTTGCGCAGCAGGTTGAGGCCCTGCGAGACGGCGGAGGGGTGCCCGGTGGCCTCGATGTACACGTCGGCGCCGTAGCCCTCGGTGAGCTCCTTGACGCGCTCGACGGCGTCCTCGCGGGTGATGTTGATGAGGATGTCGGCACCGGCCTTGCGGGCGAGCTCGAGCTTGTCGTCGCTCATGTCGAGGGCGATGAGCTGGTACGGGTTCTTCTGGCGGGCACCGGCGATGACGCCGAGGCCGATGGGGCCGGCGCCCGCGACGACGACGACGTCGTTGAGCTGGATGTTCGCCCGCTCGACGGCGTGCATGGAGCAGGACAGCGGCTCGGAGAACGCGGCGTGCTGCGGGGCGATGTCCTTGTCGACGGGGTGGGTGAGCGCGCGGGTGGGGACGAGCACGTAGTCGGCCATGGCGCCGTTGAAGCCGCGGAAGCCGAACATGTCGTGCGGGCCGCACATCCAGTAGGCGCCGCGCAGACAGTAGCGGCACTCCCAGCAGGGGACGATCTGCTCGCAGGCGATGCGGTCGCCGAGGCTGACCTTGCGCGTGTCGAGGGCGCCCTGGTCGCCGGCGGCGACGACGGTTCCGACGAACTCGTGGCCGGGGGTGATGCCGGTCTGAGCCCAGGCGGGGCGGTTCTCGTCGCCCCAGAACTTGGCGGCGCCGTGGTAGCACTTCAGGTCGCTGGCGCAGACGCCGACGGCGCCGACCTTGAGCAGGAGCTCTCCCGGGCCGGGGGTGGGGACGGGCAGCTCGGTGAGCCGGTAGTCCTCCGGGCCGTGCACGACGACGGCGCGCATGGTGTCGGGGATGGCGGTGTTGCTGATGACCGAGGACATGGGGAAACCTCCGTTGGTTTGCGTTTCTCGTCAGGAGTCGACGACGACGGACACCATGCTAGCCCACCCGGAACATCTGTGCAGCACACATGTGCAGCTCGACGGCGTCGAAACCAGAAGCATAATCGACGCGCATGAAATGGCAAGATTCACTTCTTGCATATGCATTCAATTCACCATCCCGACGATTCCTCAATTACCGCCACAATGCCCTCGCGACTATCTGGGAAAAGCATCAAAGAATTCGGCCTCAGCCGAATCTCCTTGAACTCGGCGAACGCGTTTCCCTAGGCTTCCGGCGAGATCGCCGCACACGTGGCGGTCCGAATCGGGAAGACCAGAGCGGGCCTGTCCTCTCTGCTCGACTCGAATTCAGAGAGAACAACGAAAGGAAGCCCTGATGGATCTCGTGACCCAAGTAAATGCAGACACGCACCTTCGTTCGCACCTCGATGGGGGTAGTTCGCAGGCACGCACACCGATCATGGCGACACCGGCGACCGTCGCCGCGGTTCCCGCCGCCGCCGGCGCGGGCGCGGTAGCGGCCAAGGCCGCCGGAGCCGTCGTCGGCGGCGCGGCCGTCGTCGGAGCCGCCTACGCGGCCTACCGGGCCGTCGTCCGATGAGTGTCGCCGAGCTGAGCGCCACGAACCGGCTGCTCGGCATGGTCAACTCCGACACCGTCCGGACCGACGCCGTGGTGTCGCCCGTGATGGCGACGCCGGCCGCC
>NZ_FUKR01000053.1 GCF_900163835.1 Mycetocola reblochoni REB411
CTCGGCCGTCGCCGCCCCTCCCACGGCGCCCGTGCCCGACCACCCCCGGGAGCAGAAGGAAGGCCAGTCATGATCGTCGCATTCTCCGTCGCCCCCTCCGGCGGCCCCTCCGCCCACGACGACGGGTCCGTGCACGACGCCGTCGCCGCCGCCGTTGCGGTGGTCCGTGCCTCCGGGCTGCCGAACCGCACCTCGAGCATGTTCACCGAGATCGAGGGGGAGTGGGACGAGGTCTTCGCGGTCGTCAAGGCCGCCACCGAGGCCGTCGCCGCCTACGGGACGCGCGTCTCGCTCGTGCTCAAGGCCGACATCCGCCCGGGCCGGACGGGGGAGATCGACGGCAAGCTGGAGCGGCTGGAGGCGGCCCTGCAGGAGTCCGGCGCGTAGGCGCGCCCGCGCCTCACCGCCCGGCGGTCGGCTCGCGGGGCGAGGCACGTCCGCTGTGGCGCTGCCGAGCTCGGCGGCCCGTCGGCACGCCTGCAGCACCCTGCGGCCACCACGAACGGCGACGACAACCGCGCGCTCTCCTCGCCCAGGGGCCGGCTCAGGCCAGGATGACGCCGTCCCTGATCGCCTGCTTGCGCAGCGACACCTTCGTGCCGACGTCGTAGCCGGCCTGGCGGTACTTCTCCCTGATGCGCTTGAGGTAGCTCTTCGCCGTCTCCTCCGAGATGCCGAGGGCGTAGGCGACCGACTTCACCGGCTCGCCGTTGGCGTAGAGGGCCATGACCCTGCGCTCCTGCGCGCTCAGCTTGGGGGTGCCGTCCTCGGTGGCGTTCAGCGCCTGACCGAGCTCGGGGGAGATGAAGACCTCGCCCGCGTGCGCGGCGCGGATCGACTCGACGATCATGTCGACGTCCTCGCTCTTGAACAGGTAGCCGGAGGCGCCCGCGTTGAGCGACTCGCGGATGACCGCGGGCTCCGAGTAGGTGCTCATCATCACGGTGCGCGTGCCGGTCGACGTCAGCGTCGCCAGCTTCATCGACACGGGGATGCTGTCCTTCAGGTCCAGGTCGAGCAGCACGACGTCGGCGGGGAACTCGGGGTGGGTGAGCAGCTCGGGCCAGGACGCCACGGCGGCGACCATCTCGATGTCGTCCGCCGCTGACTTGATCCACTCGGTCAGCGCCCCGAGCAGCATGCGGTGGTCGTCGACGATGGCGAGCCGGATGGGGGCCGATGGTTCAGGCATGGGGGTCCTTTGGGTTCATTCTGTGACGAACGTTAGAGGCAGCTTAGTCGGTCACCGCGGCTCGATCGTCACGGTCAGGCTGATGCCGCCGTCCCTCGCCTCGGAGCTGTGCGGACCGATCTGCCGAAGCAGCTCCCAGAGGTTCGACTCCACCTCGCGTCGCCTCACCCCGGTCAGGCGGATGCGCAGCTCGCTCCGGGTGCTGCCTCCGGCAACCGTCGCGCGGGCGAACGACACCTCCCCGGCCACCGCGCCCCGCGTGCGCCCCGAGCAGAGCAGCCAGAGGGCAGAGACGAGGGCGTCCCTGGCGGTGCTGTCCAGCTCGGAGGCGATCGACTCGGGGTCGGTCACGGTGATCGCTCCGGCGAGCACCGAGCTGTCCGCGACCGCGTGGTTGAGCCAGGTCTCGCGCTTGCCGCTGAGGAGGAGCTGTCTAAGCTCCGCGGCGAGCTCCCCGGCCCTGGCGCTGCGCTCCGCATCGAGCGGGAGGGGGATGTCGCCGCGCGAGATGGCACCGAACAGTCCCTCGATCTCACTGTCGAGCGCCCCGATCCGCGTCCCCGCCCACGGCTGGTGGCCGCTGTCCGCACTGCGTGTGGCGAGCGTCCCGTGCAGACGGGCCCTGTCCGCCGCCATGCCTCCCATGCGGCGCAGCGAGGCGGTGAGGGCGATCGCGAGCGTCGCGGGGACGAAGATGAGCACGTCGCTGCTCAGTGCCAGCGGGGTCAGGGCCCCGGCGTGCATCACGAGCACCACGTCGGGGATGATCCGGAGAACCGCGAGCCCCCCGAGCGCGAGGAGCATCTCCCTCGTCGGCCGCAACGGCGCGAGGGCGATGATCACGCCGCCGATCGCGCCCGTCACCGAGCTGGAGCTGTACGGGGGGCCGGCCACCACGGTGCCGCATCGGTCGAGCAGACAGGCGATCGTCAGCAGCGGCACCGCGACGGCGATCATGCGCGACGTCACCCGCATCCCGTTCCGACGCAGCCCGACGAGCCCGACCGCGAGCACGCCCAGCAGGATCGCCCAGCCGGCGGCGGAGAGCAGCGCACCCGGGCCGGGGCTCGTGATCGTCAGGAAACGGAACACGAAGAACCCGAACATGATCAGCCCGCACACCAGCAGGCCGAGACCGAGCTGGACGCCCGGTGCCTCCGCCGGGGCCGCGGGGGGCTCGGCGCGCCCCGCGCGCGGTCGCGGCTCACTCACGAACGTCATCGCGGCATCTCCAGAACGACCGTCGTCCCCGCCCCGGGGGCGCTGAAGACGCGCGCGCCCCCTCCGGCGTCCGACATGCGCGCGACGATGGAGTCGCGGAACCCCAGGCGGGCGGGATCGAGAGCATCGGGGTCGAAACCGCGGCCGGCGTCGGTCACGACCACCCTGACGGTCATCCCGTCGTCGCTCAGCGTGACCTGCGCGTGCGCCGTGCCCGCGTGCCTGCGCACGTTCTCGAGGCATTCGGTCAGGGCCAGCCGCACGGCGTCCGACTTCGGCGGGGGCAGCGCGAGCGCCGTGCTGCCGTGCCAGTCGATGTGCAGGCCGTGACCCTCGAAACGTTCGACGAGGTCCTCGAAGTCGCCGCGCTGCGTCCTCCGCTCGCTCCGGGTGACGAGCGAGTACGAGCCGGAGCGATGCGGCTCCGGCGTCTCGCCCTGGCGCAGCCGGGAGAGGAGCTCGGCGTCGGCTCCGGCCTGTTGACGCAGCGCACGGTCCTGAACGCCCGCACCACCGTGCGCGAGCATGGACAGCGTCGCCAGGACGGTGTCGTGGAGCAGGCGCGCCTCGCGCAGCCGCTGGGCCTCGACCTCGCTGGCGAGCCGCTCGAGCCGGTGGCCCTCGCCGATGCCGGCGACCTGGTGCGCCATCGAGACGAAGCTGCGGTGCAGCCAGAGCCCGAACGCGGCGCACAGGGCCCAGGCGGTCACATAGTGGGCGACGATGAGGGTGCGCAGCGTGTCGTCGACGGTGACGGCGAACACGAGCAGCAGCCCGGCGACGAAGGCGCCGACCAGACCGATCACCCTGCCCCAGCTGGACACGAGCAGCGGCGCGAGCGAGCCCGCGCCCCAGGACAGCACCATGAGGATGGCGAACGCGCTCGAGTTGGGCGTCACCGGGCCGGAGGACAGCAGGATCATCACGGCACTCGTCACCGACAGCACGATGACGCCCACCATCGCCAGCGGCCCCCTCCGCACCAGCAGGAACAGGTGGACCGCCCCGAGCAGCGCCAGCAGCGTCGCCGCGATCGCGGTGTCTGGCAGCCGCATCGGGCTGGGGATCGCCAGGCAGCACAGCGCGGCGACGACGCCGGACAGGCCGATCGCGAGCGTCGAGCGGGACAGCAGCCGGGACTGCTGCCAGGAGAAGCGGTTCTGCTCCTGCCTGCTCATGCCGTAGCGCTCGGGGGTGAAGCGCGCGAGCTCGGCGACGATCATGGGGGTCCTCCGGGAGTTCTGAGTGGACTCTAACCGATCCGTCCGCCGCGGCGCGGTCGTCGCGCGGCCCCGTGCCACCCGGTGGGGGCCGCTCAGACGCTCCGGAGCAGGGTGCGCAGGGCGTCGGCGACCGCGGCGCTCTCGATGAGGAAGCCGTCGTGGCCGAACTCCGAGTCGATCTCGACGACGTCGTCGCCGAGGACGTTCCCCGGCAGCGCCCGCGCGATGCGCCGCTGGTCGGCGAGGGGGAACAGCCGGTCGCTCGTGACCCCGAGGACGAGGGACGGCGCGTCGATGCGGGACAGCGCCGCCTCCACGCCACCGCGGTCGCGGCCGACGTCGTGCGAGTTCATCGCCTCGGTCAGGCACAGGTAGCTGTTGGCGTCGAAGCGGCGGGTGAATCGGTTGCCGTGGAAGTCGAGGTAGGACTCGACGGCGAAGCGGCCTGACCGCCCGATCGGGTTCAGCCGGGACTGGGCCGCCCTGCCGAAGCGCGCATTGATCTCGTCGGCGCTGCGGTAGCTGATGAGGGCGATCCGCCTGGCCAGCGCCAGACCGCGGTGCGGTCCCTCGGCGGAGTCGTAGTAGTCGCCGCCCTCGAAGGCCTCGTCGGTGCGGATGGCGTCCAGCTGCACGGCGTTGAGCGCGATCTGGTCGGCCGTCGTCGCCGCCGTCGAGGCGAGGACCGCGAGCGAGGCGAAGCGCGCCGGGTCGAGCGCGGCGAGCTCGAGCACGTGCATGCCGCCCATCGAGCCGCCGACGAGCGCTGCGACGCGGGGGAGCCCGAGCTCGTCGAGCAGGCGGAGGATCGCCACCGCCTGATCCCTCACCGTCAGGTAGGGGAAGCGTGAGCCCCACTCCCTGCCGTCCGGTGCGAAGCCGGAGGGGCCGGTCGAGCCCTGGCAGCCGCCGAGCACGTTCGGCGCGACGACGAAGAAGCGGTCGGTGTCGATCGCCCGCCCCGGACCGACGATGTCGTCCCACCACCCCGGCGTTCGGTGCCCCGGCCCCGCCGGGCCGGCGACGTGGGAGTCGCCCGTCATCGCGTGCGGGACGAGGACGACGTTGTCGGCGGCGGGGGAGAGCGTGCCCCAGGTCTCGTACGCGATCCTGACCGCCGGAAGCTCCCCGCCGGCCTCGAGGGCGAGCGCGCCGATCGAGGCGAAGCTCCTCCGGCCGACCGGGTCGCCGTCACGCCATGCGCCGGACACCGGCGGCTTGCCGAGCGAGAGCAGCTGCTCGGGGGGGATCAGGGCCGAGGGTACGGTGTCCGCCGAGCTCTGCCAGTCCATGCCCCCATTGTCGTCCATCCGCCGGGGGCCCCCGGCTTTGTTACGCCGCCCCGCTCAGTCGCGCCGGGACTGCACGAGACGGTTCGCCGCGGCCAGCGCCTGCTCCAGGTCGGCGATCAGGTCGGTGATGTTCTCCAGCCCGACCGAGAGGCGCACGAGCCCCGGCGTGACGCCCGTGGTGAGCTGCTGCTCGGGGGTGAGCTGGGAGTGCGTCGTCGAGGCGGGGTGGATGACGAGCGAGCGCACGTCGCCGATGTTCGCCAGGTGGCTGAACAGCTGCAGCGAGTTGACCAGCTCGCGGCCCGCATCGACGCCGCCCTTCAGCTCGAAGGACAGCACCGCGCCGACGCCGCGGGGGGCGTAGCGGTTCGCGGCGGCGTACCACGGGCTCGACGGGAGACCCGAGTAGTTTACGCTGGCGATGTCCGGGTGCGCGTCGAGCCATTCGGCGATCTCCTGCGCGTTCTGCACGTGCCGCTCGACCCGGAGCGAGAGCGTCTCGATGCCCTGGATGAGCAGCCAGGCACTGTTCGGCGAGATCGCCGAGCCCAGGTCGCGCAGCCCCTGCACACGGGCCTTGATGATGTACGCCAGCGGGTCGCCGACCGCCGTCGTGTAGCTGGCGCCGTGGTACGAGGGATCGGGCTCGGTCAGGCCGGGGAAGCGGTCGACGTTCGCCGACCACGCGAAGGTTCCGCCGTCGACGATCGCGCCGCCGATCACCGTTCCGTGGCCGCCGAGGAACTTCGTCGCCGAGTGCACGATGATGTCGGCGCCGTGCTCGAACGGGCGGATGAGGTACGGCGTCGCGATGGTGTTGTCGACGATGAGCGGGATGCCGGACTCGTGGGCGACGTCGGCCACGAGCCGGATGTCGAGCACGTTGATGCGCGGGTTGCCGATCGTCTCCGCGAAGAACAGCTTCGTGTTGGGGCGCACCGCGCGCCGCCACTCGTCGGGGTCGTCCTGGTCCTCGACGAAGGTCGTCTCGATGCCGAGCTTGGCCAGCGTGTAGCGGAACAGGTTGTACGTGCCGCCGTAGATCGAGGACGAGGAGACGATGTGGTCGCCCGCCTGGGCGATGTTGAGCACCGCGAGCGTCTCCGCCGCCTGCCCGCTGGACACCAGCAGCGCCCCGGTCCCGCCCTCGAGCGCGGCGATGCGCTGCTCGGCGACGTCCTGGGTGGGGTTCTGGATGCGCGTGTAGATGTTGCCCGGCTCGCTCAGGGAGAACAGGTTCTTCGCGTGGTCCGCATCGTTGAAGACGTAGCTGGTGGTCTGGTAGATCGGCGTCGCACGTGCGTTGGTCACCGGGTCCGGCTGCGCCCCGGCGTGGATCTGCGCGGTCTCGAACTTCCAGGACGACGAGTCGAGGGTCATGGTGGCTCTCCTGTGAGGTAGACGGTGGCGACGAACGCCGCATGACCACAGTAGGGAGTGGCGGACCCCGAGGCCAACGGCCGGTCACCTGCGGTAACCGGCGCGCGTGGCGCCGGACGCCCCGGTCTACGCTTGTCGCATGACGATTCGACGTGCAGTTGTGACAGGTGCCAGCTCGGGGATCGGCGCGGAGACCGTGCGGGTCCTGCGCCGCGAGGGATGGGACGTCGTTGGTGTGGCACGTCGGGCCGACCGGCTGGCGGCGCTCGCCGCGGAGACCGGCGCCGACACGGTCGTCGCCGACATCACCCGCGACGAGGACGTCGCAGCACTGGCCGAGCACGTGCGGAGCAGCGGGGGCGCCGACGTGCTGATCAACAACGCCGGCGGCGCTCTCGGACTCGACTCCGTCGAGGACTCCGCGCTCGAGGACTGGGAGCAGATGTACGACTCGAACGTGCTCGGCACCAAGCGCGTCATCGCCGCGCTGCTCCCCGTGCTGCGCGAGAGCGTGGAGGAGGGGCGCAGCGCCTCCATCCTGGCCGTGACGAGCATCGCCGGCCGGGAGGCCTACGCGAAGGGCGGCGGGTACAACGCGGCCAAGTTCGCCGAGCGCGCCCTGCTTCGGGCCCTGCGGCTCGACCTCGTCGGCGAGCCGATCCGGGTCATCGACATCGCTCCGGGCATGGTGAAGACCGAGGAGTTCTCCCTCGTGCGCTTCGGCGGCGACCAGGCCAGGGCCGACGCCGTCTACGAGGGGGTGGAGACACCGCTCACCGCCGAGGACGTGGCGCAGACGATCCGGTTCGCCGTGGAGCTGCCTCCGTTCGTCAACCTCGACGAGGTCGTCATCAAGCCGGTGGCGCAGGCCGCGCCGTACAGCGTCGCCAAGGGTCCGCTGCGCGTCAGGGACGCCAGGTGAGCATCCGGCTCAGCGGGGCCGAGGACGCGGGCGGGGTGCAGGGCGACACCGTCGCCGCGCTCGTCGCTGACGCGTCCCGCCGTGCCGATGCCGCGCAGGGCCTCACCAGGATCGCCGTGCTCGTCGACGCGGAGGCGGAGGGCGACGCGCTCGCGACCCTGCTCGCCGAGCTCGGCGCGGAGGCCGTCGTGACCGTCGTCGGCCCGGACGCCCCCGCCGAGGCCGTGGCGCTCGCCGGGGCGACCGGGGTCGTCGTGTCGGGCACGGCGACGCCCCGCGTGCGCGAGGGCATCGAGCCGATCATGGGCGAGCTGCGTCGACGGGCGGCGGCAGGGGAACCGTACCTCGGCATCGGCGCGGGCAGGGACCTCGCGGCGGAGAGGGCGCTTCTCGGCGGCAGCCGCATCGGCGGGGTCCAGGTGATCCCCGAGCAGGACGCGGCCGAGGAGGTCGTGCTCGCCCCGGGGATCGGTCTCATCGACGTCGGCATCGACGGGTCGGCCGCCGAGCGGGGCACGCTCACGCGGCTCATCGCCCTGACCGAGGCCGGCGAGCTGCCGGGCGGCGTCGCCCTCGACGCGGGGGCCGTCCTCGTCGTCGCCGACGGCTCGCTCGCCGTCGCCGGGAGCGGAAGCGCCTGGCAGGTGCTGCCCGCCGACCACGGCGTGCAGGTCTCGTCCATTCCCGCCACGTGAGCGAAGCCGAGGGCATCCTGCGTCGGGCAGGCGTGCACGAGAGCTGGCACGCGGCGCTGCTCGGCGAGGCCGAGGCGCTCGAGGCCGCCGTCGGGACCGTGGTGCGCGAGCGGGCGGCCGGCCGTCGGGTGGCGCCCGACGACGCCCGGCTGCTGCGGGCGTTCAGCAGGGACATGGCCGAGGTCAGGGTCGTCATCCTCGGCCAGGACCCGTACCCGGGTGAGGGGCACGCGGTCGGGCTGTCGTTCAGCGTCGCCCCCCGCGTGCGGCCGCTGCCGCGCAGTCTGGCGAACATCTACCGCGAGCTGCACGACGATCTGGGCATCCGCCCGGTCGGGCACGGCGATCTGTCCTCCTGGTTCGACCAGGGCGTGCTGCTGCTCAACCGCGTGCTCAGCGTGGAGGTCGGCGCCCCCGGTTCACACCGGGGCATCGGCTGGGAGCGCGTCACCGGTGCGGCCCTCGCCGCGCTCTCCGCCAGGGGCGGGTCGCTCGTGGCGATCCTCTGGGGCAGGGACGCTCGCTCCGCCGCGCCGCTCCTCCCGGGGGCGGCGCTGATCGAGTCGCCGCACCCGAGCCCGCTGTCCGCGTCGCGGGGCTTCTTCGGCTCCGCCCCGTTCAGCAGGGCGAACACGCTGCTGCGCGAGCGCGGTGCCGAGCCGATCGACTGGAGCCTCCCGCCGGCGGTCGACGCGCCGCCGACGCTGCTCTGACCCGCGCGGCGCCGCTCGCCGTCACCGCGGGCGTAACCCCTGCGACATGTGGGTTCAGTAGCCTGGGACCGTGTTGGAAGAGGAATACCAGAGGCGCCGACGTCTGCCGCGCCACCTGCGGCCGGCGCCCGAGCCGGAGCCGCCCTTCGCGTTCAGCATCAGGGACGCCGAGGAGGCCGACCTGCCCGACATCAGGGAGATCTACAACTACTACGTCGCCAACAGCGTCGTGACCTTCGACGAGGACGCCATGACCCTGCGCGAGTGGCGGTCCAAGTTCGCCCGGCTGCGGGCGCTCGGGCTGCCCGTGCTCGTCGCCGAGTCGCCGAGCGGCCAGATCCTCGGCTACGCCCTCGTCTCGCCGTGGAAGGACAAGCGGGCGTACCGCTTCACCGTCGAGAACTCCATCTACCTCCGCGCCGCCTCGACGGGGAAGGGCCTCGGCCGTGCCCTGCTCGGTGCGCTCATCGATCGGAGCAGGGAGGCGGGCCTCAAGGAGATCCTCGCCGTCGTCTCCGACCAGGGCGCCGAGGGCTCGCTCGCCCTCCACGAGGCCTTCGGCTTCACAGAGGCGGGGCGCATGGGCAGGGTCGGCTTCAAGTTCGACCGCTGGCTGGGGACGGTGCTGCTGCAGAAGTCGCTGAAGAAGGAACGATGACCCGGATCGACGAGCTGAGCGCGGTCGAGCTCGGGCAGGAGCTGCGCCGGAGGTCCCTGGGCGCCGCGGAGGTCGCCGAGCACTACCTGCGGCGGATCGACGAGTCGCCCGTGCGCGACGCCCTGTTCACCGCGGTGACCGCGGAGCGCGCCCTGGAGCGGGCGCGAGCGCTGGATGCGCAGGGCCCCACGGCGGCGATGCTCTGGGGGATCCCCCTGGCCGACAAGGACCTGGTCAACCGCCGCGGCGTCCCGACACGTGCGGGGTCGGCTGCGACACCGACGACCCCGGCGGAGAGGAGCGACCTCGGCGTCGAGGTGCTCGACCGGGCGGGTGCGGTCAGCCTGGGCAAGACCGCGACGCCGGAGTTCGGACTGCACGCCTACACGATGAGCGACATCCAGCCGCCCGCGCCCGTCCCGTGGCTGACGGGGCTGAACGCGGGGGGATCCAGCGGCGGCGCGGCGGCCGCCGTCGCGGCGCGTCTGCTCCCGTTCGCCAGCGGAAGCGACGGCGGCGGGTCGATCCGCATCCCCGCCGCGGCGACGGGACTCATCGGGCTGAAGCCGACCCGCGGACTGGTGCCGGGCGGTGACGGCGTCGGCTCGCTCGGCGGCCTCGCCGTCCAGGGCCCGCTCGCACGCACCGCGGAGGACGCGGCCCTGCTGCTGGAGGCGATGCTCGACCGCGAGCGCCACCGCGGCGTCACGCCGCACGACACGAGCCTGCGATCGCCCGAGCCGGGCGACCTGCTCTCCGCCGCCGTGCGCGGTGCGGGGCGGCTGCGGATCGGCATGACATGCACGAGCCCCTGGGACGACTGGTGCGACATCGATGTGGCGCCGGAGGCGGTGGCCGCGTTCGAGCTCGCCGCGGCCGAGCTCGCCGCGGTCGGCCACGAGCTCGAGGAGCTGCCGTGGCGGCCGTCGGCCGGATACGCGGAGCACTTCCGGGTCATCTGGCGCGCGGGGATCGGCTCGGTGCCGTTCGGGGAGGGCCAGCGTGAGCTGCTCCAGCCGATCACCCGGCAGATCTGGGAGGCCGGGCGGTCGATGCGCGCGGCAGACGTCGTGGCCGCGCTCGCGGGTCTGACCGCGTTCGAGCGGGCAACGGTGGCGGCCTTTGCGCCGTACGACGCCGTCCTCACCCCGGCGATGGCGATGACACCGCGGCCGCACGACTGGTACGACCAGGACGATATGGAGGTGAACTTCCGCCAGCAGGTGCAGTACACGCCGTTCACCTCCTTCGTGAACGTCGCGGGGCTGCCCGCGATCTCGCTCCCCGTGGCCGAGTCGGCCGACGGCGTTCCGATGGCGGCCCACCTGATCGGCCGGCCCGGCGGTGAGGCCGCCCTGCTCGGGGCGGCCGCGCAGCTGCAGCGCAGGCTGCGCTGGCACGAGCGGCGATCGGCTGCCGCGCCCCGGCGCCCCTGACCGCCGTCGTCGTCAGCCCAGTCGGGGCGCCGCGTCGACGAGCCGCCGCGCTGCAGCGCTGCGCGGTGAGGACAGCACCTGCTGCGCCGTTCCGTCCTCGACCAGCCGGCCGTCGTCGAGGACGAGCACCCGCTCGCTGACCCGCTGCACGATGCCCAGGTCGTGCGATACGAGGAGGAGCGTCAGCCCCCGCTCCGCGACCAGCTCCCGCAGCAGCGTGAGGATGCGTGCCCTGACGGTGACGTCGAGGGCGCTGAGCGGCTCGTCCGCGACCAGGACCTCGGGCTCGTGCACGAGCGCGCGCGCGATCGCGATGCGCTGCCGCTGACCTCCGGAGAACTCGTGGGGGTAGCGGTCGGCCGCGTCGCCGGGGAGGCCGAGCCGGTCGAGCATCGACCGCGCCGCCGCGTCGTGGTCACCGCGGATCCGGAAGCCGCGCAGCGGCTCGGCGACGATCCGGCCGACGCGCATCCGCGGATCGAGCGACGTCGCCGGGTCCTGCAGCACCACCCCGGTCCGCCGCAGCCAGCGCCTGTCCGTCACGGGCAGTCCGTCGCCGGTCGTCACGGTTCCGGTGCTCGGCGTGTCCAGGCCGAGCAGCAGCCGGACGAGCGAGGACTTGCCGGAGCCGGAGCCGCCGACGACGGCGGTGCTCTCGCCCCGGCGCAGGGCGACGCTCAGCGGGTGGAGCGCGACCCTCTGCCGTCCTCCGCGCCCGTGGTGCACCCGGCTCAGCTCGGTGGCGGTGAGCAGCTCCTCCGTCATGGTCGTCCCCCGTCCCAGCTGGTCAGCCTCGCCGCGTCGCGGAGCGCGCGCGCCGTCGCGGACACCGGCGAGGTGAGCAGCCGCTCGACGGGCCCGTGCTCGACCACCCGCCCCGCGTCGAGGACGCTGGCGCTGTCCGCCGCGCGACGCAGCACGGCGAGGTCGTGCGTCACGAACAGCGTCGACAGCCCGCGCGTGCGCCCGAGCCGGGCGAGCAGTTCGAGCACCTGCGACTGCACCACCGTGTCCAGCGCCGTCGTCGGCTCGTCGGCGAGAAGCAGCCGGGGCTCGGCGGACAGCGCCGCGGCGATCTGGACGCGCTGGCGCTGGCCCCCGGAGAGCTCGTGGGGGTACCGGTCGACGGCGTCGGCGGGGGAGGGCAGCCCGACCTCCTCTGCGAGCCGCACGGCGAGCGCCCGCGCGCCGGCCCGGCCGACCCGGTGGTGGCGCCGGGCGCCCTCGGTGATCTGGGCGCCGACACGGCGGAGCGGGTCGAGCGCGGTCGCCGGGTCCTGGAGCACGATGCCGATCTCGCCGCCCCTGACCCGGGCGAGCACGCGCTCGGGCGCGCCGAGCAGTTCGACGCCGTCCCAGCGGATGCTCCCGCCGAGCGCGGCGTGGGAGGGGAGCAGCCCGAGGACGGCGCGGAGCGTCAGCGACTTCCCCGAGCCGGACCCGCCGACGAGGCCGACGCGCTGCCCCTCCGCGACCGCGACGTCGACGCCGTCGAGCAGCCGCTCGCCGTTGATGCCGATGGTGAGACCGGAGACGACCAGCCCCGTCGCCCCGCTCATCGGCGGCCCCCCGCGTCGCGGAGCCCGTCGCCGAGCAGCGTGAATCCGAGCCCGGTGAGGGTCACGGCGAGACCGGGCCAGAGCACGGTGAGCGGGTAGACGGCGAGGTACGACTGCATGTCGGCCAGCATCCGGCCCCAGGAGGCGACCTCGGGCCCTGCCCCGTAGCCGAGGTAGCTCAGGCCGGCCTCGGCGAGCACGGCGAGCGCCATCGTCCAGCTCAGCTGGACGATGAGGACGCCGGAGACGGCGGGCAGCTGGTGGTCGCGGAGGATCCGCACGGGGCCCATCCCGGCGGCGCGGGCGGCGAGCACGTAGTCGCTGGCCGCGGCGGTGCGGAACTCGCCGCGGAGAACCCGGGCGATGGTCACCCCGAAGCCCAGCCCGACGGCGCCGATGACGACACCGAGCGAGCCGCCGAGGACGCTCGCCAGCAGCATCGCCAGCAGCACGGTGGGGAAGGCGAGGAGGACGTCGATGAGGACGGCGGTCGCGGTTCGCACCCGGTGCGGGGTGAGCGCGCCGACCGCGCCGAGCAGCACACCGGTCAGCCCGGCCAGCGCGCCGCCGAGCACAGCGACCAGCAGCGCCGTCCGTGCGCCCGCCATGAGCAGGGACAGGACGTCGCGGCCGGAGGCGTCGGTGCCGAGCAGATGCGACCCGCCCGGCGCCGCCCATCGCGCGTAGGGGTCGGCGGCCTGCGGGGGGTACGGCGTCCACAGCAGCGAGACGAGCGCGACGAGCAGGACAACGGTGACGAGCGCCGCACCGGTCCAGCCGAGGACGCCGAGCCGCGCGGCGCGGCCCGGTCGCCGGCTCGCGGTGCGGGGGAGCGGGGGATGCCGCGCGCGGCCGAGTCGGGGCGCGCTCACGAGCGCACCCGCAGCCGGGGGTCGATGAGGCGGTGGGCAAGGTCGACGAGGACGCCGATGACCAGCACCGCGGCGGTGAGGAGCAGGACCTCGCTCTGCACCTTCACCAGGTCCCTGTTGCCGACGTCGGCGACGAGCATCCGGCCGAGCCCCGGCAGGGAGAACAGTTGCTCGACGATCACCGCTCCGACCAGCAGTCCCGCGGTCTGCACCCCGAGGACGGAGACCACGCTCACACCTGCCCCCGCCAGGCCGCGGCGCAACCGGGCGCCCAGCAGGGTGCCCCCGCGGGCGGCGGAGGCGAGCACGTGCTCGGACTCGGCCGCGTCGATCATCGCGGAACGGACGATGCGCAGGAGCACGGCGCCCTCGACGACGCCGATCGCGATGGCGGGGAGCACGAGCGCCCGCAGCGCGCCCGCCGGGTCGTCCCAGCCGGTGCGGGGGAAGCCCTGGACGGGGAACCAGCCGGCGCCGACGGCGAACACGAGGACGAGCAGCATGCCCGCCCAGACGACGGGGACGGCGGCGGCGAGCTGGGCCAGCACGCTGAGGAGCCGTCCGCTCGGGTGAGTCCGGCGCAGTGCCGCGACCACGCCGAGGGGCATAGCGATGACGAGGGCGACGAGCAGGGCCATCGCCGTGAGCGGTGCGGTGACCTGCAGCTTCTGGGCGATCTCCTCGGCGACGGGCGTCCCGGTCACGCTGGACACCCCGAGGTCGCCGCGGAGCAGGCCTCCGATCCAGTCCAGGTATTGGACGGGAAGCGGCCGGTCAAGGCCCAGCTGCGCACGGATCGCCGCCACGCGCTCCGGCGAGCTGTCGGTCCCGGCGATGACCTGTGCCGCGTCGCCGGGGGCGACTCGCAGCACGAGGAAGATCAGCAGGCTCGCGAGCGCGAGTCCGGCCAGCAGGGCTCCCGCGCGGGCGGCGAGGATCCGGGTCATCGCTCCAGCGTCACGTCGGACAGGTCGAGGCGTGCCGTCGTGGAGTCGGTCGGGAAGCCGGTGACGCCCGCGGAGACCGCGGTGATCGCGGTCGCCGTGTACAGCCAGTCCCCGGCGTGGTCCTCCGACACCAGCCGGGCGGCACGGGCGAGGGCGTCGGCCGCCTCGTCATCGCTCGTCGCCGTCAGCGCAGAGCGGTACAGCTCGATGACCTCGGGGTTGTCGTAGCCGAAGTAGTAGTCGGGGTTCGCCCAGTTGCCGAAGTCGCGGGCCTCCGCATGGTCGACCATGCTCAGCTCGTAGTCGTGGTTGGTGTACACGTCGTTGAGCCAGAGCGGGAACTCGACGCTGGTGACCTCGAGCGTGACGCCGACCTCGGCGAACTGCGAGCGCAGGACCGTGCCGATCGCCTCGGGGTAGTGGTTGGGGATGGTCAGGCGCAGGGTGAGGTCGTCCTGCCCCGCCTCGGCGAGCAGCTGCCTGGCCGCCTCCGGGTCGTACTCGACGACGTCGGTGAGGTCTTCGTAGCCGGGGTCGAGCTCGGGGATCGGGCCGCCGATGCGTACCCCAGCCCCTCCGACCGCGGCGATGAGGGCGTCGTGGTCGATGGCCTGCCGGAGCGCCTGGCGGACACGCACGTCGGTGAACGGCTCGATCGCGTTGTTGAACGCGAGCGTGTAGACATCGGTCGTTCGTCCCTCGACCAGCTGGACGCCGTCGACGTCCTCGAGTTGCACGGCGAGCGTCGGGTCGACGTTCGTCTGCACGTCGACCTCGCCGGCGAGGACGGCGTTGACCGCGGCCGAGGGGTCGGTGATGTACTGGAACGTCACCCCGTCGAGCCCAGGGGGCGTGCCCCAGTAGCCCTCGTAGGCGTCCAGCGTGATGCTGTCGCCCTGGCGCCAGTCGGCGAGGGTGAACGGTCCCGTGCCGATCGCGGTGTCGGACAGGTCGACGGTGTCGCTCACGGGGATGACCAGGCCCGGCCGGCCGGCGAGGGACCACAGCAGCTGGGAGTCCGGCTCGCTCAGCGTGATCCTGACGGTCCCGTCGTCGCCCTCCTCCACGCGGGAGACGGAGCTCAGCGCGTCGTGTCCGACGGCGCTGTCGTCGTCGAGGACGGCGGTGAGCGAGGCGACGACCTCCGCCGCGCCGACGGGCCGTCCGTCGTGGAAGGTGATGCCCTCGTTGAGGGTGAAGTCGTAGTGCAGCCCGTCCTCGCTGACGGTGTAGTCGCTGGCCAGCTCCGGGCGGATGCCGCCGTCGCCGTCGAGCGCGACCAGCCCCTCGTAGACGTTGCCGATGAGGACCTGCTCGAGGGCCACCCCGCTGGTGTGCCTGATGTCGAGGTCGGTCGGCTCCAGGACGAGGCCGACGGTGAGCTCGGCGGGTGTCGCCGCGGTGGTGGCGGTGCCGTCGGGCCCGGCGGTCGGGGTGCAGCCCGTCGCGGCCAGGGTGAGGCAGAGCGCGGCCGACAGCAGGCCCGCACGGAGGCGAGTGGTGGTCACTGGAATCCTTCGCGTGTGAGGGGGAGCTCGTGTGGAGAGCTACAGTGCAGGCTACCGCGGCCGTCGCCGCCGGTGGGTAACGATGGCATCGCGTGGGCGGTCGGGGAACGGTCCCGGCCCGCTCGCGTCGGATCCGCCGCTGACCCTGGTGGCGTCAGCTTAGGCGTGCCTATACTTATCTGGACATGACCACTCGACCCCTCTCCCGCTCCCCGAGGGCCCCGCGTCCCGCCGGGTCCGGGGTGGGGTCGTTCGCCCGGCACCCGCAGTACCTGCTCGTGGCGGACGAGACCGCGATCGCCTCGCTCGAGGCCATGATCGCGACCCTCCCGCTGTGCGCCTCCGGACGCATCTTCGTCGAGGTCGGCGACGGCGACCAGGTGTCCCGTCTCGACGCGCCGAGCCGGATGTCGGTGACCTGGCTGGTCCGGTCGCAGCGCAGCGGCGAGGCGGGCACGGGGCTGGCCTGCTCGCGCGGGCAGGCGGCCTCCCGCGCCGTCGCCGCGTGGTGCTCAGAGATGTTCCCCGACGCCGATGCCGACGCCGATGCGGCGGGGGTCAGGCTCAGCTCGGCGTGGCTCGGCGGCGACTACCGCCTGGTGTCCTCGGCCTACGAGGTGCTCGTCGAGGAGTCGGGCGTGGACGCCGACCTCGTCGACGCCCCGGCGGACTTCGGCCTGCGTCGCAGGTAGCCTCCGTCGGTCAGGCCCGCCTCGATCTCGAAGCGGTTTGTCGTCGGCTCCGCTCCCGCCAGCAGGTTGAGGAGGGGGAAGGCCAGGCCGTAGCGGCGCCACTGCGCCTTGTGCACGGCTTCGTGCCTGAGCACCGCGGGCGACACGGTGCCTCCGGTCAGGTAGCAGGCGCCGACGCAGATCCCGCCGCGTCGGTACGCCCAGCGCGGCAGGCCGGTGAACACGATCAGGCCGTCGCGCCTGACGATCCGGCCCGTGCTCCACAGCGTCCCCCAGGCCGCCCCGATCGCGGTGGCGATGGCGTACCCGGCGAGGCTCACCGGTGAGTCGAACAGCAGGCGCCTCACGATCGGTCCAGTGCCCTCGTGAGCGAGCCGACGACCCGGAGGACGGTCGACATCGACTCGGTCACGTCCGCGGGGCCTGCCGGGGCGAAGCCCGTGAGGGAGGCGCCGCGGACGGGCAGGATCGCGGCGATCCGGTCGACGGCGTCCGTCAGCTGCGCCGTGCTCGGGCCGAAGGGGACCAGCTCGCCGCCGGTGAAGTCCTCCGGGTCCAGGACGGGCAGGTCGACGGCGATGTAGCAGCCGTCCGCTCCCAGCTCGGCCGCGCGACGCTCCACGACGGAGGACGCATCGGCCAGAGGGACGCCGGCGGCCCGGCTGCCCTGGGCCTGCTCGTCGCCCCTGGCGTCGACGACGACGATGCGCTCGGGGGCCAGCGGGTGCGCGGGCGTCAGCGCGGGGGGAAGCGCCTCGCCGAGCAGGGAGAGGAAGGCCTCGTCCGCCGACACGGAGCCGTCCTCAGCGGTGACCGGCACGGCGGCGGAGCCGGGGTCGGCGGCGATGACCACGACGAGCGGCGTCCCCCGCTGGGCGAGCACGCGGTCGATCCCGCCGAGCGCGGCGGAGCGGCCGCCGCCGACGGTGAGGACCGGTTCGGTCGTCGAGGTCAGTGCGATCCGCACGCTGTCGCGGACGGCGAGGATCGTCGATGCGCGGGCGAGCCCCGTGCCGAGGTCGCTGCCCGCGCCGGGCGGGACATCGACGCCGCTCGTGCTCCGGGGCGGCAGGTCGCTCCCGATCGCCTCGGCACCGGCCTGCAGCCGGAGCCCGCGGGCGGAGGAGGAACCCTGCCAGAGCGGGACGAGAAGGAAACGGGCCATTCGATCACCTCGTGTCGCGTCGGGGGACCGGGGCGCCCCCGGGACGATTCTACGGTCGCGGTGTGACGGCGTGTGACGGCGGCGCACTGGGTTTGGGCGCGTGCCGGCGCCTAGAATGGTGTGATCCTGATGCACTCGACCTGGGAGGTGGCCATGGCATCGTCGCGTCGTTCAACGCTCGCCGTGATCGAGGTCACCCGCATGCGCCCCGAGGCGCCCGACTACCAGGACTTCTCCGCCGCCCTCGTGCAGAACGCCGTCGACCGCGCCATCGGCACTGGCTGGGACGTGGTGCGCACCCCCGCCGACATCGGACCGGCCGCCCTGCTCGACGCGGTCGGCGGTGCCGACGGCGTCCTCATCATGGGCGGGGAGGACATCGCCCCCGAGCACTACGGCGTCCGCCGCGGCTACCCCAACGAGGGGATCCACCGGCCGCTCGCCGACGAGGCGCAGCTGGCCGTGATCCGGAGGGCGGCGCAGACGAGGACCCCGCTGCTGGGGATCTGCCGCGGCCACCAGCTGATCAACGTCGCCTTCGGCGGGACGCTCATCACCGACCTCGGCGAGCAGCACGAGCACCGCAACGAGGACGTCCCCATCCAGCGGGTGCTCAACCCGCACGCGGTCGACATCGCCGCGGAACCGGGCTACCTCGCCGGGCTGGGGGACAGGATCACTGTCGAGAGCGCCCACCACCAGGCCGTGGAGCGCCTCGGGCTGGGTCTCGGCGCGATCGCGTGGGCGCCGGACGGCGTCATCGAGGCGGTCGCCCACCGTGAGCTGCCGATCACCGGCGTCCAGTGGCACCCGGAGGCGCCCAGGGCGAACGCCGAGCACTTCGACGCCCTCCTGCTCGGGCTGCAGGCGCAGCTCGTCGCGCCCGACGTCGTCCGCGTCGCCTAGCGGCGGCGGCGCGAGCGCATCGCCCAGCCGGGTGACGTCGTCGAGCCGTACGGCGGGGCCGGGATGATCGCGCTGCTGGAGGCCGTTGGCCGCGGAGATGCGCTCGACACGCTGCCGGACCAACGGTCGGTGGGATGCAGCAGTGGGCGGCCCGGAGTGCCCGGAGGTGATGGTGACGTCCTCGCTCGCCGTCGGCGTCTCGCACGACCCGCCGATGGTGTCGGCGTCCATCCAGGCCGACTCGCGCACCTGGCCGCGTCTCGCGGCTGTGGGAGCGATCGGCGTGGACGTACACCCGGTCGGCGATCACCTGCTCGTCGTGCTCCGCGTGCTGCGGCTCTGGTCGGATCCCCAGCGCGACGCCGCCGTGTGGCACGGGCGGCGGCTGCGATCGCTCGGCAGCTGACTGCGCCGGTCGTCCGTGCCCGCGGATGGACGGGTCTTCGGCCCTTCGGCGGTGGGCCCGCCCGTGCGGACCCGCGTGGCTCGCCGCCGCGGCGGTCCGGCTGGGTACCGTGGTCTGGTGCACGACGACAATCGATACTCCGGCGATGTCCTCGCGCCCGGCTGGCGCGACCGCGGCGTCGTGGCGCCCATCACGGTCCCCGCCGAACCCGGCCTCGTGATCGAGCGCAGCGACGACGGCTGGTGCGGCGCGGTGATCAGGGTGGAGGCGGGCAACGTCCAGCTCGAGGACCGGCGCGGGGCGACGCGGGTGTTCCCCCTGGGCGGTGGCTACCTGTACGAGGGCAGGAAGGCGGTCCTCACCGCCCCCGGCCCCTCACGTCCTTCCGTGCCGGCGCGGACCGCCTCCGGCTCCGTGCGGGCTCCCGAGTCGCGGGCGCGTGTTGCGCGCGGCAGCCGCATCTTCGTCGAGGGTCGCCATGACGCCGAGCTGGTCGAGAAGGTCTGGGGGGACGACCTGCGCGCCGAGGGCGTGGTCGTGGAGTACCTCGGCGGCATCGACGACCTGCCGGCCATCATCCGCGAGTGGGGGCCGGAGCCCGGCCGCCGCATCGGGGTGCTCGTCGACCACCTGGTTCCTGGCTCGAAGGAGAGCCGCATCGCCGAGGAGACGATGCGTGGCCGCGGCGGCGAGCACGTGCTCATCGTCGGGCACCCGTACGTCGACGTCTGGCAGGCGGTCAAGCCCGAGCGCCTCGGCATGCGGGCCTGGCCGACGATCCCGCGCGGCACCGACTGGAAGACCGGCATCATGACGCACCTCGGGCTGCCGACCGGGACGCAGGCGGACACCGCCAGGGCGTGGCAGGCGATCCTCGGGCGGGTGCGGAACTACCTCGACCTCGAGCCGGAGCTGCTCGGCCGCGTCGAGCAGCTCATCGACTTCGTCACCGCGCCGGTCTAGGCCCTCGGCGGCTCCGCGGGGCGCGGCGATCCGGTGCACCGCACCGGCTCACGCGAGCGGAGGCGCCGTCGCACCCTCAGCCGCGTCTGGCCTCGTGCACGAGCAACCAGATGAGGTAGCAGCCGCCGACGACCACGGTGACCACCCCGACCGGCAGCTGAACGCCGGGGACCAGGTGCTGCGCCGCCGTGTCCGCGACGAGCAGCACGAGCGCTCCGAGCAGCGCGGACGACACGACCCCCGTCGAGCCGGACCGGGTGAGGCGGCGGGCGATCTGCGGGGCGGCGAGCGCGATGAACGCGATCGGCCCCGCCGCGGCCGTCGCGAGTGCGGTGAGCGCCACCCCGAGCAGGAGCAGGCAGAACTCGTAGCGCGCCGAGGCGGCCCCGAGGGCGCGCGCCGCGTCGTCGCCCAGTTCCAGCATCCTCAGCCTCGGTGCTGTCGCCGTCGCCGCGGCCAGGAGCAGGAGCACCCCGATGCCCACGGGAGTGAGCTCCTCGGTCCCGAGCCCGTTCAGCGACCCCGCGCCCCACACGGCCGCCGTCATGGCGACCTGGAGGTCGGCGGTGAGGACGAGCCAGGTGTTGACCGCGCCGAGCAGCGCCGAGACCCCGATCCCGACGACGATGAGCGCGACACCCCTCGTGCCCCGGCCGAGCGTGAGTGTCCACACCACCAGTGCGGTCGCGACACCGCCGACGAGGCTCCCCGCGGCCGCGGAGGCGTAGCCGCCGCCGACGGTGATGATCGCGACGAGCGCCCCGGTGTAGGACCCGCTGGCGAAGCCGATCACGTCGGGCGAGCCGAGCGGGTTGCGGGTGAGGGTCTGGAAGATCGCCCCGCTGACGGCGAGGGCCGCTCCGATGCTGAGCGCGAGCAGGATGCGGGGGAGCCGCCAGCCCAGGACGACGAGGGTGGTCCGGTCATCGGCCGTGCCGAGCAGCGCCGAGGCGACCTCGGCGGGGCCGAGCGCGATGTCGCCGAGGCCGAGCGCGAGGACGCCGACGACGAGGATCGCCGCGGCGAGCAGAGCGGACACGATGACGGCCCTGCGGTCGACGGAGAGCGATGCGCCCGCCCACCTCAGCGTCCGGCGACCTCGGCGACGGAGCGTCGCGCCCCCCGGGGCTCGGGCTCCCCGCCCCGGCCCCTGGACACCCCCCGGGTGGCGTGCGGTGCTCACAGCCCGGCCATCCGCGGCCGCCGGGCGAGGAGGATGAGGACGGGGGCGCCGAGGACGGCGGTGATCACGCCGGCGGGGACCTCCTGCACGCCGAGGGCGACCCGGCCGAGCATGTCCGCCAGCAGCATGAGTGCCGCACCGAGAACGGCCGAGTAGGCCAGCACCCAGCGCTGGTCCTGGCCGACGATCCACCGCGCCGCGTGGGGCACCATGAGGCCGACGAAGGCGATGGGGCCGGCCGCGGCGGTCGCGGCCCCGGCGAGCAGGGTGAGTGCGGCGATCACCGCGATGCGCCCTCCGACGACGCCGACCCCGAGCGACACCGCGACGTCGTCCCCCAGGGCTAGCGCGTTGAGTGGCCGCGCGGCCAGGCCAGCGACGAGCAGGCCGGCCGCGACGGCAGGGATGATGGCGGCCACGACCGGCCAGCCCCGGTCGGCGACGCTGCCGCTGCGCCAGCCGCGCATGCTGTCGAACGTCGCCGGGTCGAGCAGGGTGATCGCCGTCGTGATGCCGAGCAGCACCGCGGCGAGCGCAACGCCGACGAGGGTGAGCCGCAGGGGCGTCGCCGCCGCACGCCCGGCCGACCCGAGCAGGGTGACCATCAGGGTGGCCGCCGCGGCCCCGGCGAAGGCGAACCACACGGTCGCCCCCGTTCCGACGCCGATGCCGAGCGTTCCGACGCCGATCGTGACCGCGAGGGCCGCCCCGGCGTTGACGCCGAGGATCCCCGGGTCCGCGAGGGGGTTGCGGGTGAGCGCCTGGATGAGGGCCCCGGCGACGCCGAGGGCCGCCCCGACGAGGACGGCCAGCGTCGCGCGAGCGCCGCGCATCTCGACGACGACGTGCCTGACCTCGTCGTCGACGGGCGAGCCGCTGAGGACGGCGAGCAGCTGCTCGGGGGAGACGGCCCTGGTGCCGACGCCGAGGCTCAGCACGGCCACAGCGGCGAGTCCGACGACCAGGCCGCCCAGGAGGAGCGCTCGTCGCCCGCCGGTGACGCGGCCCCTCCGCCTCGGCCTCGTCGACCGTCGCGGCTCCGCGCCGACACGGGCGGGGGCGGCCGGCGGCTGTGCGGTCACTGGGGTCCCTCCGACGACGCCTCGTCCCGCGGCGGTCTTCCCGCAGGAAGGCCAGCCTAACCCGTGGTGCGCGGGGACGGTTCGCTCACAGCGTGACGCGAGCGGGCTGCGATCCCGCGTTGCGGAACACTCCGTCGTCGGGCGGAGTTATGGTTGGCGTGCCCTGGCAGGATCTCCGCCGATATGGCGAGGACGCCAGCCCACGGATCGATGAGGAGTGAAACGAATCCCATGGCTTATCAGACTGTGAACCCCTACACCAACGAGGTCGTCGCGACCTTCCCCGACGCCACCGACGCCGAGGTCGACCGGGCGCTCGACACCGCGCAGGCCGCCTTCGAGGAGTGGAGGGACACCCCGCTCGCCGACCGCGCGGCGCTGCTCGGCCGCGCCGCCGCGCTTCTGCGCGAGCAGAGCGAGGAGTACGCCCGCATCCTCACGCTCGAGATGGGCAAGACCATCGCCGAGGCCAGGGCCGAGGTCGGCCTGTCCGCCGACATCCTGCAGTGGTACGCGGATAGGGGCGAGGGGTTGCTCCAGCCCCGTGTCCTCGAGCACAGCCCCGAGTCGGGCAAGTCGGCAAAGATCCTCAAGCAGCCGCTCGGCATCATCTACACGGTCGAGCCCTGGAACTTCCCGTACTACCAGGTGGTCCGCGTCGGCGCGCCCCAGCTCATGGCTGGCAACACCGTCGTCCTCAAGCACGCCTCGAACGTCCCGCAGTCCGCCGCCGCGATGGAGAAGCTGTTCCACGACGCCGGCGCTCGCGAGGGACTGCTGACCAACCTGTACCTCACGCGCGACCAGTCCGGCCGGGTCATCGAGGACTTCCGCGTCCGCGGCGTCGCGCTGACCGGCTCGGAGGGTGCGGGAGCGGTCATCGCCTCGCAGGCGGGCAAGGCGCTCAAGAAGAGCACGCTCGAGCTCGGTGGCAACGACGCGTTCATCGTGCTCGAGGACGCGGACATCGCCAAGTCGGCGGAGTGGGGTGCCTTCGGCCGCTACTGGAACGCGGGCCAGGTCTGCTGCTCGTCCAAGCGGATGATCGTCCTCGACGGCGTCTACGACGAGTACCTGGAGCGGTTCACGGCTGAGGTCGCCACCCGGCGTGCCGGTGACCCCTTCGACGAGGACACCGTGCTCGCGCCACTGTCCTCGCAGGGCGCCGCGGACGACGTGAAGGCCCTCATCGCGGAGGCCGTCGAGCACGGTGCGACCGCGACGGAGGTCGGCGAGCCCGTCCCGAGCACGGGTGCCTTCGTCCAGCCGACGATCCTCACCGGCGTGACGCGCGACAACCCCGTGTTCCGCAAGGAGATCTTCGGCCCGGTCGCCATGGTGCTCCGTGCCGGCAGCGAGGACGAGGCGATCGAGATCGCCAACGACACCCCCTACGGCCTCGGCGGCTCGGTCTTCACCTCCGACGAGGCGCACGGCCAGGAGCTCGCCGAGCGGATCACGACCGGGATGGTCTACATCAACCACCCGACCGGTGTGAAGGCCGACCTCCCGTTCGGCGGGGTGCAGAACGCCGGCTACGGCCGCGAGCTGCTCGACCTCGGGCTCAACGAGTTCGTCAACGAGAAGCTCGTCGTCGTGTCTGACATCGACGGCGTCTTCTAGGAACGCGCTGCGACGCGACCGGTGAACGGTCGGCGGGCCCCCGGCTTCGGCCGGGGGCCCGCTGTGTGTCGGGCACGCGGCGCCCGGTTCCGGACCGGATCCCGCCCGCACGACAGCACCCACCGGGCGGCACAACGCACCGGGCGGGACGAGCGCGCATGGAAGCGGCACGAGAGCGAAGGGGAGCGGAGCTCAAGATCGCAGATGGCTACACGATTGGCTACACCAAAGGGCGGGGCATTTCTGCCCCGCCCTTGTGTTTACTAGTGCCCCCGGAGGGATTCGAACCCCCGACCTTCGGTACCGGAAACCGGCGCTCTATCCCCTGAGCTACGGAGGCGCGATGACTACCCTAGCGCACCCCCGGCCGACTCTCCGACCGGCGGTGCACCCGCGAGTGTCACCCGTTCAGCGAGGCGATGACGTCGGCGACGAGAGGCTGCGGGTCGCCCGGCTCGAGGAACAGCTCCGAGTGCAGCGCGATCCAGTAGTCGCCAACGAAGACCTGGGCCTCCTTGCCCGCCGTCGAGAAGTAGCCCTCCTCCGCGCCGCCCTCGCGGTAGGTGGGAACGCTGCTGCTCCGGGTGATGGCGATGTTCTTGAGGTTCTCGATGGAGGCGTCGTCGAGCTTGGCGACGCCGACGTCGATGGTCTCCTCCGAGGTCGCGTTCACCCACTGGCAGGTGAGGCCGCCGAGCTCCTGGATGGTGGAGACGTTGCTCGTCCCGCTGAGCGTGACCGTGTCCAGGAGCGACACGTTCGCGTTGTAGTCGTACATCTGCTGGTTGCTGATCAGCTCGGAGCAGGGGATGTCGATGGCCTGCGACTCCGGCGCCGCCTCGGTGGGCTCCGCCGTCGCCGTCTCCTCGGGCGCCGCCGACTCAGTGGCCGGCGCGGCCTCGGTGGGCTCGGCGGTGGGCGTCGTGGGGGCCGCGCTCGGCGTGCCCTGCGCGCACGAGGTCAGCAGAAGACCGGTGGCGGCGGCGAGGGCCAGCGTGGTGGCGACGCGACGGGCGGGGGAGACGGAACGGGTAGCCATGGCTGCTCTTTCTGCGGGAGGTGTGATCCGAACATACCAAGCCGTCATGACGCGCCGGTGTGATTGCGCCGATCGGGGCCGGATCGTCATCGCGGGGTCGGCTAGAATCGGGGCTCGTGACTCCCGACGACCTCGCCTCAGCAATCCTCGCCGTCCTCCGCCCCCTCGCGGACGCGCACCGACCGGGTGCGGGGCAGGAGATCGGTGAGGGGGTCGTGACGCTGGAACGGCCCAAGAACCGCGACCACGGCGACTGGGCGTCCAACGTGGCGATGAAGCTGGCGAAGGTCCTCGGCGTCCCGCCGCGGCAGCTCGCGCAGGAGGTCGTCGAGGCGCTCGCCGGCACGCCGGGCATCGCCTCGGCCGAGGTCGCCGGTCCCGGGTTCATCAACATCCGTCTGGACGCGGCGGCGGCCGGTGCGCTCGCCAGGACCGTCGTCGAGCAGGCGGAGGCCTACGGGCGCAACGACTCCCTGTCCGGCGAGCGGATCAACCTCGAGTTCGTCTCGGCCAACCCGACCGGGCCGCTGCACATCGGTCACACGCGCTGGGCCGCGCTCGGCGACGCGATCGCCCGCGTGCTGCGCGCCTCGGGCGCCGAGGTGCAGGCCGAGTACTACATCAACGACGCGGGCAGCCAGATGGACACCTTCGGGCTGTCGGTGCTCGCCGCGGCCATGGGGGAGCCCACCCCCGAGGGTGGTTACCCCGGCGCGTACATCGGCGAGCTCGCCGCGACCGTGCTCGCCGAGCGCCCCGATCTGCTCGACCTCGACCCGGCCGAACGGCTGGCGACGGCCCGTGAGCTGGCGTACCGGGCGCAGCTGGCCGAGATCCGCCGTTCGCTCGAGACCTTCAACGTGCACTTCGACGAGTTCTTCAGCGAGCGCACGCTGCACGAGGCGGGGCCCTCCGGCACGAGCGCGATCGACGACGCGGTGGAGCGGCTGCGGGAGCAGGGCTACGTGTACGAGCAGGACGACGCGATCTGGGTGCGCACGACGGCGTTCGGCGACGACAAGGATCGCGTGATCCGGCGGGGAAACGGCGTCTACACCTACTTCGCCGCCGACGCGGCGTACTACCTGTCCAAGTCCGACCGCGGCTTCGCCCACAAGATCTACCTGCTCGGCGCCGACCACCACGGCTACGTGCACCGTCTCAAGGCCCTCGCCGGCGCCGCGGGGGAGGACCCCGACCGCGACATCGAGATCCTCATCGGGCAGCTCGTCAGCGTCAACGGGGCGAAGCTGTCCAAGCGCGCGGGCAACATCGTCGAGCTGGACGACCTGCAGAGCTGGCTCGGCACGGACGCGCTGCGGTACACGCTCGCGCGCTACCCGGCCGACTCGCCTCTGACCATCGACCCGGAGCAGCTGCGCAAGCGGAGCAACGACAATCCGGTCTTCTACGTGCAGTACGCCCACGCCCGCACGCGGTCGGTGGCGCGCAACGCCGCCGAGGCCGGTGTCGATCTCAGTTCCTTCGCCCCGGAACTGCTCGACCACGAGACCGAGTCGGCCCTGCTCGGCGCTCTTCAGGAGTTCCCGCGCATCGTCGCCCAGTCGGCTGAGCTCCGCGAGCCGCACCGCGTCGCCCGCTACCTGGAGGAGCTCGCCGCGCTGTATCACCGCTGGTACGACAACCGGCGCGTGCTGCCGTTCGGCGACGAGCAGGTCGGCGACGTGCATCGCACCCGGCTGTGGCTGAACGAGGCCACCGGTCAGGTCCTGCGCAACGGTCTCGGGCTGCTCGGCGTGAGCGCGCCCGAGCGGATGTGACGGAGGACGGCATGAGCGAGATCTTCGGCGAGGCGGCACCGGCTGCAGACCGGCCGCGACGCACACGGCGTCGCGGCAGGGGAGGCGTGACCGCCCTGGTGATCCTCCTCGTGCTGGTGGTCCTCGCCGTCGTCGGGTACTGGCTCTCCGATCGGCTCGCGCGGCAGGCCGTCGAGGACGTCGTCGCCGGTCAGGTCGAGGCGAAGCTGCCGGAGAACGTCAGCGGCGACGTCGACGTCACGCTCGGGGGCGGCTGGTCGGTCGCGCAGATCATCGCCGGACGTTTCGACGAGATGAGCATCGATGCGCCCGACCTCACCGCGGACGGTGTCGAGCTCTCCGCGCACGCGACCCTGACAGGCATCCCGCGGAACACCACGGACCCGGTGGACACGGTCGCGATCACCGTCAGCACGGATGCGGCGCAGCTCGCCGGCCTCGACCTGCTCCCCGTCGGGGACGGGGACGTCGAGCTCGGCGACGGCACCCTCAGCTACGCGGGGACCCAGGACGTCCTCGGCATCGCGGTCGGGTACCGCGTCACGGTGGAGCCGAGCGTCGCCGACGGGCAGGTCCTGTTGACCCCGGTGGACGCGAGCGTGGATGCCGGCGGTCTGAACCTGGACGCGCAGCCTCTGGTCGACCGCATCCTCGGCGGGGACCCCGTGGTCGTCTGCGTCGCGGACCGGCTGCCGTCCGCGCTGACGCTGAGCGACGTGGACGTCACCGCCGCCGGCGTCGCGCTCACCGCCACGGGGAGCGAGCTCCCGCTGTCGGGCTCGGGGCTGTCGACGCTCGGCAGCTGCGAATAGTCCGGCGCGGTCGCCCGCCGAGGGCACCCACGGCGCGGGCCCGTATTCCGCGGCGTCACCGTGCTCTCGCTAGACTCGACGGAGGCGCTCCCGGCCGAGCGCGACTCCCCGCACCGACGATTGGCTCCCCGTAGTGGCATCATCCCCTCTCGCCCCCGAGTGGCTCCGGTTTCCCGATGACGCGAACGCCCTCGACGACGCGATCTGGCCCTCGTCGGCCGTGCGCGACGGGGACGGCGCCGTCTGGATCGGAGGGGTCCCCGTCGCGGAACTCGCCGAGCGTTTCGGGACGCCGCTGTATGTGATGGACCGCGCCCACCTGCGGGACCGCGCGGACGAGGTTGCCTCCGCCTTCCGTGAGGCGGCGGAGCGTCACGGGACCTCCGTGCACGTCTACTATGCGGGCAAGGCGTTCCTGTCGACCGCGGTCGCCGGGTGGATGAACGCGGCGGGGCTCCGCATCGACGTGTGCAGCGGCGGCGAGTTCGCCGTCGCCAGGGCGGCGGGCGTCGACCCGGCCGACTGCGGATTCCACGGCAACAACAAGTCCGACCGCGAGATCGCGGAGGCGGTCGAGAGCGGCATCGGGGCGATCGTGCTCGACTCGGCGGAGGAGGTCGGACGCGTCGCCGACGTCGCCGAGCGTCTCGGGCGGGTGCAGCCGGTGCGGCTCAGGGTCAACTCGGGAGTGCACGCGCACACCCACGAGTTCCTCGCCACCGCCCACGAGGACCAGAAGTTCGGCGTCACCCTCGCGGAGGCGCCAGCGATCGTGGCGGAGGTCCGTTCGCGGCCTGGCCTGAGCTTCCTCGGCCTGCACTGCCACATCGGCTCCCAGATCTTCGGGGCGGAGGGCTTCTCCGAGTCGGCGTCGCGTCTGCTGGACGTGCACGAGCGGCTGCTGGCGGACGGGCCCGTTCCCGAGCTGAACCTCGGCGGCGGCTTCGGGGTGGCCTACACCTCCTCCGACAGCCCGACCCCCATCGCTGACCTCGCGGAGGCCATCATCGGCGACGTCGCGGAGCAGTGCGCCCGGAGGGGCATCCCCGTGCCCGTGCTCGCCTTCGAGCCGGGCCGGAGCGTCATCGCGCAGAGCACCGTCACCCTCTACGAGACGGGGACGGTCAAGGACGTCGAGGTCGACGCCCCCGGCGGCCCCGCCCGTCGGCGCTATGTCAGCGTCGACGGCGGCATGAGTGACAACGCCCGGCCCGCGCTGTACGGGGCCGACTACGCCGTCCGCGTGCTCTCGCGGGCCTCGGCGGAGGACGCCGTGCTCGTCCGGATCGCCGGAAAGCACTGCGAGTCGGGAGACATCGTCGTCGACGCGGACTACCTTCCGGGTGACGTGCGTCGCGGCGACCTGCTCGGCGTCCCGGTGACGGGCGCCTACTGCTGGGAGCTGTCCAGCAACTACAACTTCCTGCCCCGTCCGGCCGTCGTCGCGGTCGAGGACGGGCGGGCCCGCGTCATCGTGCGCGGGGAGACGGCCGACGATCTACTGGCACGCGACGCCGGATGGGACCAGGAATGAACGACTATCGCAGTGTGAGGGTGGCGGTTCTCGGCGCGGGGACCGTCGGTTCCCAGGTGGCCGCGGTGCTGCTGGAGCGCAGGGAGGAACTGGCCAGGCGCATCGGGGCGGACATCGAGCTCGTCGGTGTCGCCGTTCGGCGGCTCGACGCCCCGCGCGACAGGGAGCTGCCGCGTGAGCTGCTGACGACGGACGCCGAGTCGCTCGTGCTCAGGGCCGACATCGTCATCGAGCTGATGGGCGGTATCGAGCCGGCCAAGTCGCTCATCGAGCGGGCCATCGACGGCGGCGCCGACGTGGTCACCGGCAACAAGGCGCTCATCGCGGCCCACGGGACGGAGCTGTTCGAGCGGGCGGAGCGCGTCGGCGCGGCGGTGTACTACGAGGCGGCGGTCGCCGCGGCGATCCCGATCATCCGGCCGCTGCGCGAGAGCCTGGCCGGCGACAACGTCACTCGGATCCTCGCGATCGTCAACGGCAGCACCAACTTCATCCTCGACCGGATGCACCGCTTCGGCGACAGCGCCGAGGCGGCGCAGGCGACCGCGCTCGAGCTCGGCTACCTGGAGGCCGACCCGACGCTCGACGTCGAGGGCTACGATGCGGCGCAGAAGGCCGCCATTCTCGCCAGCCTGGCGTTCCACACCGAGATCCCCGCTGACGCCGTGTACCGGGAGGGCATCACCTCCGTCACGGCCGACCAGGTGGAATCGGCGCGGCAGGCCGGCTACGTCATCAAACTCCTCGCGATCGTCGAGAAGGCGGTCGATGCGGACGGCGCCGCCGGTGTGTCGGTCAGGGTGTACCCCGCGCTGCTGAACGCCGACCACCCGCTCGCCTCGGTGCACGGCGGCAACAACGCCGTCTTCGTCGAGGCGGAGATGGCCGGCCCCCTGATGTTCTACGGGGCGGGGGCCGGCGGTCAGGAGACCGCCTCCGCCGTCCTCGGTGACACGGTCTCCGCGGCGCGGCGTCACGTCGCCGGTGGCCCGGGCATCGCGAGCTCGACGCACGCGGAGCTGCCCGTCCTCCCCATCGGACTGGTCAGGACCCGGTACTACATCACCCTGACGGTGACCGACCGCCCCGGTGTGCTCGCGGACGTGGCGGGCGTGTTCAGCCGCGGAGGCGTCTCGGTGCAGACCGTGCGCCAGGATGTCGCCGAGGGCGACACAGCGGGCACCGCTACGCTGGTGATCGGGACCCACGCGGCCGGAGAGGCCGCCCTGCGCGAGACCGTCGCCGCCCTCGCCGACAACGCATCCGTCGTCGGCGTCGAGAGTGTCCTCCGAGTAGAAGGAGCCGAGTAATGGCCAAGCAGTGGCGCGGAGTCATCCGCGAGTACGCGGATCGTCTCGACGTGACCGAGTCGACCCCCATCGTGTCCCTCGGCGAGGGCGGCACACCGCTCATCCCCGCGCCCGCCCTCTCCGCCCGGACGGGCGCGCAGGTCTGGGTCAAGTTCGAGGGCATGAACCCGACCGGCTCCTTCAAGGACCGCGGTATGACGATGGCGATCACGAAGGCCGTCGAGGCGGGCGCGAAGGCCGTCATCTGTGCGTCGACGGGGAACACCTCCGCCTCGGCCGCCGCGTATGCGGCGCACGCGGGCATCACGGCGGCCGTCCTCGTCCCCGAGGGCAAGATCGCGATGGGCAAGCTCAGCCAGGCCGTCGCCCACAACGGCGAGCTCATCCAGATCCAGGGCAACTTCGACGACTGCCTCGACATCGCCAGGGAGCTCAGCGCGAACTACCCCGTGCACCTGGTGAACTCGGTCAACAACGACCGCATCGAGGGGCAGAAGACCGCGGCGTTCGAGATCGTCGACGTCCTCGGTGACGCCCCCGACTTCCACTTCATCCCGGTGGGCAACGCCGGCAACTACACGGCCTACACCCGCGGCTACCGCGAGGCGATCGCGCACGGCGAGGCGAGCACCCTTCCGCGCATGTTCGGCTTCCAGGCGGCCGGGGCCGCCCCGATCGTCAGGGGTGAGGTCGTGAAGAACCCCGAGACGGTCGCCAGCGCGATCCGGATCGGCAACCCGGCATCGTGGGAGCTCGCACTCGAGGCCCGCGACGCCACCGACGGCTACTTCGGCGCGATCAGCGATGCCGACATCCTCCGTGCGCAGAAGATCCTCGCGGCCGAGGTCGGCGTGTTCGTCGAGCCGGCGTCCGCGATCAGCGTCGCCGGGCTGCTCGAGCGCTCCGACGCCGGGGCGGTTCCTGCCGGAGCCCGCGTCGTGCTGACGGTTACCGGCCACGGCCTGAAGGACCCGCAGTGGGCGCTGAAGGGCGCCGACGGCGTCGACGTGAGCCCCACGGTCGTCCCGGCGGAGACCCGCCGGGTGGCTGAGGTCCTCGGGCTCGTCTCCGGCGGTCCGGCGGCGTGACCGAGGCGCCTCGCCGCGTTCGGGTCACCGTCCCGGCGACCTCGGCGAACCTCGGACCCGGCTTCGACACCCTCGGCATCGCCCTGAGCGTCTACGACGAGCTGACGGTGAGTGTCGTCGACGAGCCGGGCGTCCGGGTCGTCGTCTCCGGGGTGGGGGAGGGCGAGGTCCCGCTCGACGAGCGCAACCTGGTCGCCTCGTCGATGCTCCACACCTTCGCCGCGCTCGGTGTCCCCGCGCCGGGCGGCGTCCTCATCGAGGCATCGAACACGATCCCTCACGGCAGGGGGATGGGCTCCTCCGGCGCCGCGGTCGTCGCCGGCATCATGGCTGCGGTGGGGCTCGTCGGCTCGGACCGCCCCGTCTCCGACGATGAGCTGCTGCGGATCGCCACGGAGCTCGAGGGGCATCCCGACAACGTCGCGCCGGCGCTCTTCGGCGGCCTGACGATCGCCTGGATCACGGAGGACGGCCCGCGCTTCAAGCGGCTCCTCGTCCACAGGGGGGTGTCGCCGCTCGTGCTCGTTCCCGAGGTGACGATGTCGACGAAGCTGGCGCGCAGTCTCCAGCCGGAGCAGGTGCCGCACGCGGACGCGATCTTCAACCTGTCCCGGTCCGCCCTGCTGGTGGCGGCCATGACGCAGAGCCCCGAGCTGCTGCTCGCCGCGACGGAGGACCGACTCCACCAGGACTACCGGGCGGGGGCGATGCCCCAGACCAGCGGCATGGTCCAGGCGCTGCGCGAGCGCGGGTTCCCCGCCGTCGTGTCGGGGGCCGGGCCGTCCGTCCTCGTCCTGGCGAACGGCCCGGGGGAGCGCGAGCGCGCCGCTGCGGCCGCGGCGGAGCTCAGCGGGGTGCCGTGGACGGCACTCAGCCTGGCGGTCGACATCCGGGGCGCTCGCGTCGTCGACGTGAATTCCTGAGGAACGCGACGCTTTTCGTCTCGGCACGGCCGGGGCGGTGCTAGTGTGGGGTCAACACGGTGGAGCGCAATTGCGCATTCTCTGCCACCGTGTTGCATTCGCACTATCAGCCCATCACCTCATGTGCCCGCGCGTCTCTTCGCTCGGGCGGTGTCTCGGGGGTGCAGTGTCCTGTCGCCGTGACGCGACGCACGCCCCCAAGGATGGTGGTACTCCCCGTGTTGCGCACACAGCGCCCGGGAGGAAAGGAATCCCACGAACGTGACAGACGTCAACAACACCTCGTCCGCCGAGGTCCCGGACGCCGAACTCGGCCGTCTCAAGGTCGCCGCGCTCCAGCAGCTGGCGACCGGTCTCGGAGTCTCCGGAGCGTCCAAGCTCCGTAAGCAGGAGCTCATCGAGGCGATCATCGCCGCCAGGGGCGCCCAGCTGCCCGTGGTCGAGGCACCGGCCGCCGAGGCCGTGGCCGCTCCTGAGGCCCAGGCTCCGGCCGCGTCCGCGGAGCCGGAGGCCGAGCCCGCACCCGAGGCGACCCCCGCAGCCGAGGGCCGTCGGGCCGACGGCACGCGTGGTTCGGGTCGCGGACAGCGCGGCTCGCGTCGTGCGTCGTCCGAGCCCGCCGTCGCGCCGGAGGAGGCCGCCGCCATCGAGGCCAGCCTCGCCGAGGCGATCGCCGCCGTTCAGCCCGCGGGCGAGAGCGGACGCGGCTCGCGTCGTGCCCGCAGCGGTGGCCCCGTGGCTGCCGGTGGGCACGTGAACGCCGACACCGAGCAGGCCCAGGTTCCGCCGGCCGCCGAGGAGGAGACCGCCGAGCAGCGCCCGAGCCGTCGCAACCGGGGCAGGGGCAGGGACCGTCAGCAGAACGGCGACGCCGAGGTCGCGTCGTCGGAGCAGCAGAACGAGCAGAAGTCCGCCGAGAAGCGCGGCCAGAGCGACGCGGGCCAGGACGACAAGCGCGGACAGGGCGAGGGCACCGGCCGTTCCGGGAACCGCCAGGGCACCAACGGCCAGGACGGCAACCGCCAGGACGGCAACCGCCAGGACAACGGCGACGGCGAGGGCAACGGCCGCAGCAGGGGTCGCGGTCGTGGCCGTGGCAGGGGCAACAACGGCAACGCCGACAGCACCCACGACGCCGACACCGCGCAGAACGGCCCCAGGGGTCACGAGCAGGACGCCGAGGACGAGGGCTCCGCCCGCGGCCGCGGCCGCGGCAGGGACCGCAAGCGCCGCACCGGCGACGAGGTCGAGCCGGAGATCGCCGAGGACGACGTGCTGATCCCCGTCGCCGGCATCCTCGACGTGCTCGACAACTACGCCTTCATCCGCACCTCCGGCTACCTGCCGGGACCGAGCGACGTGTACGTCTCGCTCGGCCAGGTGAAGAAGTACCACCTCCGCAAGGGCGACGCCGTCTCCGGCTTCATCAAGCAGCCGCGCGAGGGCGAGAGCTCCGGACGGCAGAAGTACAACGCCATCGTCAAGGTCGAGTCGATCAACGGCCTGAGCGTCGAGGACGCCGGCACGCGCGTCGAGTTCGGCGCGCTCACGCCGCTGTACCCGCAGGAGCGGCTCCGCCTCGAGACGGAGCAGAACAAGCTCACCCAGCGGATCATCGACCTGGTCGCCCCGATCGGCAAGGGCCAGCGCAGCCTCATCGTGGCCCCGCCGAAGGCGGGCAAGACGATCGTGCTCCAGCAGATCGCCAACGCCATCGCCAAGAACGACCCCGAGGTCCACCTGATGATGGTCCTCGTCGACGAGCGGCCGGAAGAGGTCACCGACATGCAGCGCTCGGTCGCGGGCGAGGTCATCGCCTCGACCTTCGACCGGCCGGCCGAGGACCACATCACCGTCGCGGAGCTCGCCATCGAGCGTGCCAAGCGCCTGGTGGAGCTCGGCCAGGACGTCGTGGTGCTCCTCGACTCGATCACGCGCCTGAGCCGGGCCTATAACCTGGCCGCGCCGACCTCGGGCCGTGTGCTCTCCGGCGGCGTGGACGCCAGCGCGCTCTACCCGCCGAAGCGGTTCTTCGGCGCTGCGCGCAACATCGAGAACGGCGGCTCGCTCACCATCATCGCGACGGCCCTCGTCGAGACCGGCTCCAAGATGGACGAGGTCATCTTCGAGGAGTTCAAGGGAACCGGCAACTCGGAGCTGCGGCTCAGCCGCCAGCTGGCCGACAAGCGCATCTTCCCCGCGGTCGACGTCAACGCCTCCTCGACCCGGCGCGAGGAGATGCTCCTGGCCGCCGACGAGGTCAAGGTCACCTGGAAGCTCCGCCGCGCGCTGGCGGGTCTCGACCCGCAGCAGGCGCTCGAGGTCGTCCTCGGCAAGCTGAAGGAGACCGGCTCCAACGTCGAGTTCCTCGTCCAGATGCAGAAGTCGGCCGTCTCCGCCCCCGGAGCGCACGACCGCGACCACCGTTAGCGTCCAGCACGGGCCCGTGCCCTCACCGCATCGCCGGGAGGGGACGGGCCCGTTGCCTGTCCGCACGCCGACACACCCAGGAAGGCCCCCATGTTCGAATCCGTCTCCGTCCTGATCGACGAGCACGCGCAGCTGCAGGAGCTGCTCGCCGACCCCGCCGTCCACCAGGACGCGGCGAGGGCGCGGAAGGTGAACCGCCGGTATGCGGAGCTGTCGCGCATCGTCGCCGCCTACCAGCGCTGGAGCGGGCTGACCGACGACCTCGAGGCGGCACGGGAGCTCGCCGCCGAGGACGAGGCGTTCGCCGCCGAGATCCCCGTGCTCGAGGCGTCCATCGCCGAGGCGCAGGAGGCACTCCGCCGCCTGCTCATCCCGCGGGACCCCGACGACGGCCGCGACGTGATCATGGAGATCAAGGGCGGCGAGGGCGGCGCGGAGAGCATGCTGTTCGCCGCCGACCTGCTGCGCATGTACATCCACTATGCGGAGTCGAAGGGCTGGAAGACGGAGCTGCTCGAGCGCACGGAGAGCGACCTCGGCGGGTACAAGGACGTCCAGGTGGCCATCAAGTCGTCCGGCTCCGACCCGGCGCAGGGCGTGTGGGCGCACCTGAAGTACGAGGGTGGCGTGCACCGCGTGCAGCGCGTCCCCGCGACCGAGTCACAGGGTCGTATCCACACCTCGACGACCGGGGTGCTGGTGTTCCCCGAGGTGGACGAGCCGGAGGAGGTCGACATCAACCAGAACGACCTCAAGATCGACGTCTACCGCTCGTCCGGCCCCGGCGGTCAGAGCGTGAACACGACCGACTCGGCCGTGCGGATCACCCACCTGCCGACCGGCATCGTCGTGTCGATGCAGAACGAGAAGAGCCAGCTGCAGAACCGTGAGGCGGCGATGCGCGTGCTGCGTGCCCGGCTGCTGGCCCGCCAGCAGGAGGAGCAGGCGGCGGCGGCCTCCGACGCCCGGCGCAGCCAGATCCGCACAATGGACCGCTCGGAGCGCATCCGCACCTACAACTTCCCGGAGAACCGCATCGCCGACCACCGCACGGGGTACAAGGCGTACAACCTCGACCACGTCATGAACGGTGCGCTCGACCCGATCATCGAGTCGGCGATCACCGCCGACGAGGAGGCCCGTCTGGCGGAGATCGGCGACAACGCCTAGCATTCCGAGCCGCCACGGCGCCTCCCGCGCTTGTCCGCGAGCTGTTCGGCCGTGCCGCCGGCGTCAGCGCTGGCTGCGGTCGCGCTGCCGGACGGTGGCCGGCACGCCCACGAGCAGGGAGCCGTCCGGGGCGTCGGTCAGGACGACGGCGCCCGCGCCGACCACGCTGTCCGAGCCGACGGTGATCGGGCCGAGCAGCTTCGCGCCCGCGCCGAGGACGACGCGGTCGCCGACGGTGGGGTGGCGTCGGCCGGGGGAGCGGGTCGTGCCGCCGAGGGTGACCTGGTGGTACATGAGGACGTCGTCGCCGACGACCGCGGTCTCGCCGATGACGACGCCGGAGCCGTGGTCGATGAAGAAGCGCCGACCGATCGTGGCACCCGGATGGATCTCGACGCCGGTGAGGAAGCGGGTGAACTGCGAGATCAGGCGTGCCGGGAGCCGCACGCCCCTCCGCCAGAGCGCGTTCGCGAGCCGGTGGCCCCACACGGCGTGCAGGCCCGAGTAGCTCAGGAACACCTCGAACGAGGACCGGGCGGCCGGGTCGAAGACCCTGGCCGCCCTGATGTCCTCGCGGATGCGTCGGAGGGGTGACACGTGCTAGTCGGCCAGGCCGGCCCAGAGCGGCGTCGAGATGTACCGCTCGCCCGTGTCGGGGATGATGACCACGATGGTCTTGCCCGCGTTCTCGGGACGCGCGGCCAGCTGCGCGGCGGCCCACACGGCGGCTCCGGACGAGATGCCCGCGAGCACGCCCTCCTCCGCGGCGAGACGCTGCGCCGTCGCGACCGAGTCGTCGAAGGACACGTCGATGACCTCGTCGTAGATCGTGGTGTCGAGCACCTCGGGGACGAAGTTGGGGCCGATGCCCTGGATCTTGTGGGGCCCGGGCTGGCCGCCGTTGAGGATCGGGGAGTCGACCGGCTCGACGGCGACGATCTGCACGCCGGGCTTGCGCTCCTTGAGCACCTGGCCGACGCCGGTGATGGTTCCCCCCGTGCCGATGCCGGCGACGACGATGTCGACCTCGCCGTCGGTGTCCCGCCAGATCTCCTCCGCCGTGGTTTTGCGGTGGATCTCGGCGTTGGCCTCGTTGGCGAACTGCTTCGCCCAGATCGCGCCGGGGGTGCTCTCGACGATCTCCTGCGCCTTCGCGACGGCGCCCTTCATCCCCAGCGCCGGCTCGGTGAGCACGAGCTCGGCCCCGAACGCGCGCAGGAGCACGCGGCGCTCCTGGCTCATCGACGAGGGCATGGACAGGATCACGCGGTAGCCGCGCGCCGCACCGACCAGGGCGAGGGCGATGCCGGTGTTGCCGCTGGTGCCCTCGACGATCGTGCCGCCGGGCTTCAGCTCGCCGCTGGCCTCGGCGGCGTCGACGATGGCGATGCCGAGACGGTCCTTGACGCTCGACCCGGGGTTGAAGTACTCGAGCTTGGCGGCGACGGTCGCCTGATCGCCGGCGACGCGGTTGAGCCGGACGAGGGGGGTGTTGCCGAACGCCGTGGTGATGTTGGGGTGAATCGAAGCAGTCACGGGTGCACTTCCTGATCGGTGGTCGGGGGACTCCGTCTCAGTGTATGGGCTCGTCCTCGCCGTGTGACGCGTGGTGTCGCGACCGCTCGGCTAGGCTCCAGGGGTGAGGACTTCCAGGCGCGCATGACCGAGTACCCCCGGCCGGTCCGGCCCTTCCCCTCCCTCGTCGCCGACCCCTCCGCCGGCGCGGTGCGCCGCGCGACCGTCGCCCTGCTCGCCTCGGCTGGTGTCCCCTCCGCCGATGTCGACGCGGAGCTGCTGATCGCCTTCGTCTCCGGCCTGGACAGGGCGCAGCTGCAGACCGCGATCGTGCTCGGGCGGCCGCTGGACCCGGCGGCGCTCGACGCGCTCGGCGAGGTCGTGAGCAGGCGGATGGCGCGCGAACCTCTGCAGCACATCACCGGCGTCGCCGCGTTCCGCCGGATCGAGCTCGCAGTCGGGCCCGGTGTCTTCGTGCCGCGACCGGAGACCGAGGTGCTCGTGCAGCTCGGCCTCGACGAGCTCGAGCGCCTGGAGCACGCGGGCGGCTCCGTTGCCGCCGCCGCGGGGGGACCGGTCGTCGTCGATCTTGGGACGGGCTCGGGCGCCATCGCCCTCTCCGTGGCGACGGAGAGCCCCGCGAGCCGCGTCTGGGCCGTCGAGGCCTCCGTCGAGGCGTTCCTGTGGGCGGAGGGCAATCGCCGTCGCCTCGGCCTGGACAACGCGACCGTGGTGAGGGGCGACCTCGGCGACGCCCTCGACGAGCTGGACGGCACGGTCGACCTGGTGCTGAGCAACCCTCCCTACGTGCCGGACGACGCGATCCCCCGCGACCCGGAGGTGCGGCTCCACGATCCCGAGCTCGCGCTGTACGGCGGTCCCGACGGGCTCGACGTCGTGCGGGTGCTCGCCGTCAGGGGAGCGGAGCTGCTGAAGCCCGGCCGTCTCCTGGCCATCGAGCACGGCGAGCGGCAGGGCGAGCAGATCAGGGAGCTGCTGACGGCCGCCGGCTGGTCAGAGGCGACGACGATCCCCGACCTCAGCGGCAGGGACAGGGTCACGCACGCCCGCCGGCACGGCTGAGTCGCCGGCGCCTCGCGGTAGAGTGGGTCCGATGTCCAGGATCTTCGACTGCAGCGTCGACAGCGAGCTGCTGACCGGTACCCGCCTCGCCCGTCAGGCCATCGCCAAGGGCGAGCTCATCGTGCTGCCGACGGACACGGTGTACGGGGTCGGCGCCGACGCGTTCTCCGCCTCCGCCGTGCAGCGGCTGCTCGACGCGAAGGGCCGGACCCGGCAGTCGCCTCCCCCCGTCCTCGTCCCCGCGGCGACCACGGTCGACGCGCTCGCGAGCGAGGTCCCCCGCGCCGTCCGCGACCTCATCGACGAGTTCTGGCCGGGCGGCCTGACGATCGTGCTGCTCGCGCACCCCTCGCTGTCCTGGGACCTCGGCGAGACGGAGGGGACGGTCGCGCTCCGCATGCCCGACCACCCCGTCGCCCTCGAGCTGCTCGCCGAGACCGGCCCGCTCGCGGTGTCCTCGGCGAACCTCACCGGCCAGCCCGCCGCGCGCACCGCCGCCGAGGCCGAGGCCATGCTCGGCGACTCGGTGGGCGTCTACCTGTCGGCGGGGTCGGGGGGCGAGCAGGCGTCGACGATCGTCGACGCCACCGCCCTGCTCCACGGCGGGGACCTCACCGTGCTCAGGGACGGCGCCGTCAGCCGCGAACGCCTGAGGGCCGTCGTCGGCCGTCTCCTGGCCGAGGACTGAGCGGCGACCCGGTGAGACAGTATCTCCTGATCGCACTGATCGCGGCGGTGGTGACGTTCGTCGTCTCGGTCGCCGTGTACAAGCTGGCGCTCAAGCGCGGCTGGCATCCGCCGATCCGCGAGCGGGACGTGCACACGCGGCCGACGCCGCGCCTCGGCGGCGTGGCCATGTACGTCGGTGTGCTCGTCGCCGTGCTCGTCGCCTCGGTGAACCCGTACTTCCAGATCGTCTTCGACGGCAGCGGCGAGGTGCCCGCCGTCCTCGTGTCGGCCACGCTGATCGTCGTCATCGGTGTGGCGGACGACCTCTGGGACCTGGACTGGATGATCAAGCTCGCGGCGCAGTTCGTCACCGCGGGGGTGATCGCCTGGTTCGGCGTGCAGGTCTACTCCTTGCCGATCGGCGGCCTCACGGTCGGGTCGAGCTGGCTGTCGTTCACGCTGACGGTGTTCATCATCGTCCTGGTGATGAACGCGGTGAACTTCATCGACGGACTGGACGGGCTCGTCGCCGGTGTCGCGCTCATCGCCAACAGCGTGTTCTTCGTGTACGGCTACATGATGGTGAGGGAGCTCGGCCAGAGCAGCTGGTTCAACCTGTCGCTGCTGATCTCCGCGGTCCTCGTCGGTGTCTGCGTCGGGATCATGCCGCTGAACTTCCGCCCGGCGAAGATGTTCATCGGCGACGGCGGCGCCCTGCTCGTCGGTCTGCTGATGGCCACGAGTGCGATCGCGATGACCGGTCAGATCAACCCCGAGGCGCTCGGCGCGGCCGGAGGCGACGCCACACTGGGGCGCAGTCAGCTCATCGGTGCGTACATCCCCGTGATCCTGCCGATCGCCATCCTCATCCTCCCGTTGCTGGACTTCTCGCTGGCCGTGCTGCGGCGCCTGCGCGCCGGTCAGTCCCCGTTCGCCGCCGACCGCAAGCACCTGCACCATCGTCTGCTCGACCTCGGGCACTCCCACCTCAACGCCGTGCTCGTCTTCTACGCCTGGACGAGCGTGATCTCGATCGCCTGCCTGCTGGCGTTCCTGATCCGGCCGTCCTGGTGGGCTGGCCTGTTCCTCGTGGTCGGCGTGATCGTGTGCACGCTGTTCACGATCTGGCCGATCCTGTCCCGTCGCCTCAGCCGACGCCGTTCCCGTTCCGTTCCGAGCCCGACGCCGACCCCCACCCCAGAGGAGTTGCCATGAGCAGCACGCCCGTCTTCCGCACCATCGTCCGCGCCGGACTGCTCCTGGCCCTGGCGATCGCCGTCGTCGGGGGAGTGGTGGGCTGGCTCGTCGTCGGCAGCACGGGGCTGGTCGGCGCGCTGCTCGGCGCCGTCGTCGCCGCGGTGCTGGTGACCATGACCGCGGCGAGCATCCTCTTCGCGAACCGGTTCCAGGACACCCCCGGCTACGTCACCACCTTCTTCGCCATCGTGCTGGGCGGCTGGGTGCTGAAGTTCGTCATCTTCATCGTGCTCGTGCTCACCCTGTCTGGCCAGCCGTGGCTGGACCGCACCGTGTTCCTGCTCTGCATCATCGCCGGCGTCCTCGTCTCGCTCATCCTTGACGTCGTGATCGTCTCGCGTGCGCGGATCGGCAACGTCAGCGACGTCGAGTTGCCTGGTCAGACCACAGGCCGCGACGAGGGCAATTCGATTAGTTAGACGCTGAGGTTTTTGCTACAGTGGAGGAAGATTCCCCGGATTGTGCAGCCTGTTGAGGCGCGCTCATAACCGGCCGTCTTCCGAATGTTCGTCGTTGCGAGGCCTCCGGTACCCGCCCCGAAACAGGAGATAACGCTGATTTCCCAGGCCGTGAACCTGCTCCTCCCGACCGCGTCCGACGGAGGCGAGTTCCACGCACCGTCCGTGGCCGAGTTCTTCCCCGAGATCGTGCTCTTCGAGGGAACGCCCTTCGCCATCAACCGGATCATGATGATCCGACTGATCGTCCTGGTGCTCATCCTCGTCGTCTTCTGGCTCGGGACCCGCAAGCTGCGCATCGTTCCCGGACGCTTCCAGTCCGCGATCGAGATGCTGATCGACCTCCCCCGCAAGAGCGTCGCCGAAGACCTCCTGGGCGAGAAGGACGGCAAGCGCTTCGCGCCGCTGATCGTGGCGATCTTCGTCACCGTCCTCTTCATGAACCTCACGGGTGTCATCCCGTTCGCCAACATCGCGGGAACCAGCGTCATCGGTCTGCCCCTCGTCCTGGCGGTCGCCGCCTACATCGCCTTCATCTGGGCGGGCATCCGCAAGCACGGCGGCGGGTTCTTCAAGACCGCGCTGTTCCCCACGGGCGTGCCGTGGCCGCTGTACATCATCGTGACGCCGATCGAGATCGTGTCGACCTTCGTGCTTCGCCCCGTCACGCTGACGCTGCGTCTGCTGATGAACATGATGGTCGGGCACCTGTTGCTCGTGCTGTTCTTCGCGGCGACCCACTTCTTCCTGTTCTCCGCGGGCGGGCTGTTCCCCATCCTCGGTGTCGGAACCTTCGCCTTCGGCTTCGCCTTCACCCTGTTCGAGCTGCTCGTCGCGGTTCTCCAGGCCTACGTCTTTGCCCTGCTCACCACCGTCTACATCCAGCTCGCGCTGGCTGACGAACACTAAACGATCCCTGCACCCGCCGGAATCGCCACTACGGAAGGAAAACACTCGTGGACGCAACTACCGTTCTCGCTGAAATCTCTGGAAACATCGCGACGGTCGGTTACGGTCTCGCCGCCATCGGCCCCGCCATCGGTGTGGCCATCGTCGTCGGCAAGACGATCGAGTCGATCGCCCGCCAGCCCGAGCTGGCCGGTCGCCTCACGGTTCTGATGTACATCGGTATCGCCTTCACCGAGGCCCTGGCGTTCATCGGTATCGCCACCGGCTTCATCTTCGTCTGATCCCTCGAACTCGTAGCAAGGAGGCGTGAATGCTTCACGCACTAGTACGGGCAGCAGGCGAGGCGGAGGCCCCCAACCCGCTGATCCCGGCTGACTACGACATCATCTGGTCGGCAGTCATCTTCGTGATCATCCTGGTCGCGTTCTGGAAGGGCTACCTGCCCAAGTTCCAGGCGATGCTCGACGCACGCGGTGCCGCGATCGAGGGCAACATCGCCAAGGCCGACGAGGCCCAGCGCCAGGCCGAGGCGGCTCTCGAGCAGTACACGGCCCAGCTGGCCGAGGCGCGCGTCGAGGCCGGCACGATCCGGGAGTCCGCCCGTGAGGACGGCAAGCAGATCGTTCTCGAGGCCAAGGAGCAGGCGACCGCAGAGGCCGAGCGGATCGGCGTCGCGGCGCAGGCCCGTATCGAGGCCGACCGCCAGGCCGCCGTCACCGCTCTCCGGAGCGAGGTCGGCACGCTGGCCCTCGACCTGGCCTCCGGTGTCGTCGGCGAGTCGCTCAGCGACGACGCCAAGGCGAAGAACGTCGTCGACCGCTTCCTGGCCGACCTCGAGTCCAGCTCGAACGAGAAGGCGTAGTCCGCATGGGTAGCGCATCGCGTGAAGCTCTGGCCTCGGCACGGGGAGTCCTCGAGGGCACCTCGTCCGACGCCCGCGCGGCGGCCGACGTGCTGTCCACGGCTCGCGTGCTCTCGGAGAACCCCGCACTGCTGAGCGCCCTGGCCGACGCCACCGCCGACTCGGGGGCGACCATCGCCCTGGTGTCGCGGTTGTTCGGCCAGAGCGCGGCACCGGAGGCTCTGCCGGTGATCGAGGCCGTCGTGTCGTCACGGTGGTCCTCGTCAGCCGAACTGGTCGACGGTCTCGAGGAGATCGGTCTCCGTGCCTACGCACGGACGTCCGACGCCCGCGTGCTCAGCGCGGAGCTCCTCTCCGTCGGCAGGGCTATCGCCTCCGACCCGGAGCTGGAGCTCGCCCTCGGAAGCAGGCTCGGCGATCCGGCGGCGAAGGCCGTCCTGGTCGAGCGGCTGTTCTCCGGCAGGGTCTCGGACGCAGCGGTCGCCGTCACCGCCCACCTGGTGCGGTCGCCCCGCGGCCGTCGTACTCGGGCGCTCCTCGTGCACGCCGCACGGATCGTGGCCGATCAGGCCGGGCGTCTGGTCGCCGAGGTCCGCGCTGCGGCCCCGCTCGACGACGACCAGTCGGCTCGGCTCGCCGCCGAGCTCGGCACCAGCTACGGACGGGCGGTCGACCTCGACGTCGTCGTCGATCCCAGCCTGCTGGGCGGTCTGCGGGTCGAGATCGCCGGCGACGTGATCGACGGGAGCGTCAGCACCCGCATTTCCGAGCTCCGGCAGAAACTGGCCGGCTAACCCTCTCTCGACATGGATCCGATGCGGATCACCCCACGAAGGCCAGAAGCCTTCGCAACGCAAAAGGAAGATGATGGCAGATCTGACAATCAGTCCCGATGAGATCCGGGACGCGCTCAAGGACTTCGTGGGCAGCTACGAGTCGAGCAAGCCCGGCAAGACCGAGGTCGGCCACGTCATCGACGCGGCTGACGGCGTGGCACACGTCTCCGGGCTGCCCGGTGTGATGGCCAACGAGCTCATCCGTTTCTCGAACGGTGTTCAGGGCCTGGCCCAGAACCTCGACCAGGACGCGATCGGCGTCGTCGTCCTCGGCGACTTCGCCGGCATCGAGGAGGGCATGGAGGTGACCCGCACCGGCGAGGTCCTGTCCGTCCCCGTCGGTGACGCGTTCCTCGGCCGTGTGGTCGACCCGCTCGGTGCCCCGATCGACGGCCTCGGCGAGGTCGCCAGCGTCGGCCGCCGCGCCCTCGAGCTGCAGGCGCCCGGCGTCATGCAGCGAAAGAGCGTGCACGAGCCGCTGCAGACCGGCATCAAGGCGATCGACGCGATGATCCCCGTCGGCCGTGGCCAGCGCCAGCTGATCATCGGTGACCGCCAGACCGGCAAGACCGCGATCGCGATCGACACCATCATCAACCAGAAGGAGAACTGGGCGACCGGCGACCCGACGAAGCAGGTCCGCTGCATCTACGTCGCCATCGGCCAGAAGGGCTCGACCATCGCCTCCGTGAAGGGCGCGCTGGAGGAGGCCGGTGCGATGGAGTACACCACCATCGTCGCCTCGCCCGCGTCCGACCCGGCCGGCTTCAAGTACCTGGCGCCGTACACCGGCTCCGCCATCGGCCAGCACTGGATGTATGACGGCAAGCACGTCCTGATCATCTTCGACGACCTGTCGAAGCAGGCCGAGGCCTACCGTGCCGTGTCGCTCCTGCTGCGCCGTCCGCCGGGCCGCGAGGCGTACCCCGGTGACGTGTTCTACCTGCACTCCCGCCTGCTGGAGCGTTGCGCGAAGCTGTCCGACGAGCTCGGCGCGGGATCGATGACCGGTCTTCCGATCATCGAGACGAAGGCGAACGACGTGTCCGCCTACATCCCGACCAACGTGATCTCGATCACCGACGGCCAGATCTTCCTGCAGTCGGACCTGTTCAACTCCAACCAGCGTCCGGCCGTCGACGTCGGAATCTCGGTCTCCCGTGTCGGTGGCGACGCGCAGGTCAAGAGCATCAAGAAGGTGTCGGGAACGCTCAAGCTCGAGCTCGCCCAGTACCGCTCGCTCGAGGCCTTCGCCATGTTCGCCTCCGACCTCGACGCGGCCAGCCGTCGTCAGCTGGAGCGCGGTGCGCGTCTGACCGAGCTCCTCAAGCAGCCGCAGTACTCGCCGTACCCCGTCGAGGAGCAGGTCGTCTCGATCTGGGCCGGAACGAACGGCAAGCTCGACCTCGTCCCCGTCGAGGACGTGCTGCGCTTCGAGGCCGAGCTGCTCGACCACCTGCGTCGCAACAGCACGATCCTGACCACGCTGCGCGAGACCAACGTTCTCGACGACGACACCCGTGACGCGCTCTCGGCCGAGGTCGACCGCTTCATCGGCGAGTTCCAGACCTCGGAGGGCAAGCCGCTCACCGAGACGGTCGAGGCGCTCGACGAGTCCGAGGTGGGCCAGGAGCAGATCGTGAAGGGTCGCCGCTAAAGCATGGGCGCTCAGCTTCGGGTCTACACGCAGCGGATCAAGTCCGCTCAGACGACCAAGAAGATCACGAAGGCGATGGAGCTCATCGCCGCCTCACGCATCCAGAAGGCGCAGGCACGGGTGAAGGCGTCGGGGCCCTACTCCGACGCGATCACCCGCGCCGTGTCGGCGGTCGCGACCCACACCGACATCGACCACCCGCTCACCACCGAGCCCGCCACCGTCGAGCGCGCGGCCGTCGTGATCTTCACGGCGGACCGCGGCCTGGCCGGGGCGTTCAACTCCCAGGTGATCCGCGAGGCCATGGAGCTGGCCGAACTGCTGCGCTCGCAGGGCAAGGACGTCGTCTTCTACCTGATCGGGCGGAAGGCGGTCGGCTACTTCCAGTTCCGGAAGCAGGAGTGGGTCGCGGAGTGGACGGGCGACACCGACACCCCGCACCACGGCACGGCCAAGGAGATCGCGGGCAAGCTGCTCGAGGCCTTCATGACGCCGGCCGCCGAGGGCGGCGTTGATGAGATCCACGTCGTGTACAACAAGATCCTCACGATGATCACGCAGGAGCCGCAGACGGTCCGTCTGCTTCCCCTCGCGATCGTCGAGGGCGTCGCCGAGGTCGCCGCGGGTGAGCCGCTTCCGCTGTACGACTTCGAGCCGGACGCGGAGGACGTGCTCGACGCGCTCCTGCCCGTGTACGTCGAGTCGCGCATCTTCAACGCCCTCCTCCAGTCGGCCGCAGCCAAGCACGCGGCGACACAGAAGGCGATGAAGTCCGCCAGCGACAACGCGGACAAGCTCATCACCGACTACACCCGACTCCGCAACAACGCCCGTCAGGCCGAGATCACACAGCAGATCAGTGAGATCGTCGGCGGCGCAGACGCCCTGTCGTCCGCGAAGTAGATTCTGAAGACGAAGAGAGAAGATAGAGCAATGACTTCCACCGCCATCGCCGACGGCGCGGCGACCGAGCAGAAGCCGGCCGGCATCGGCCGCGTGGCTCGCGTCACCGGTCCGGTCGTCGACATCGAGTTCCCGCACGACGCGATCCCCGAGGTCTACAACGCGCTGACCACGACGATCACCATCGGTGACGTCACTTCGACGCTGACCCTCGAGGTCGCCCAGCACCTGGGCGACGACGTTGTCCGTGCCATCGCGCTGAAGCCGACCGACGGTCTGGTCCGCGGCCAGGAGGTGACCGACACCGGCGAGCAGATCTCCGTCCCCGTCGGCGACGCCACCAAGGGCAAGGTCTTCGACGTGACCGGCAACGTCCTCAACCTCGAGGGCGACGAGACGGTCGAGTTCGCCGAGCGCTGGCCGATCCACCGCAAGGCCCCCGCCTTCGACCAGCTCGAGTCGAAGACGACGATGTTCGAGACCGGCATCAAGTCGATCGACCTCCTGACCCCCTACGTCCAGGGTGGAAAGATCGGTCTGTTCGGTGGTGCGGGTGTCGGCAAGACCGTCCTCATCCAGGAGATGATCCAGCGTGTCGCCCAGGACCACGGTGGTGTCTCGGTGTTCGCCGGCGTCGGTGAGCGCACCCGTGAGGGCAACGACCTCATCCACGAGATGGAGGAGGCCGGCGTCTTCGACAAGACCGCCCTGGTCTTCGGCCAGATGGACGAGCCGCCGGGCACGCGTCTCCGCGTGGCGCTGAGCGCGCTGACGATGGCGGAGTACTTCCGCGACGTCCAGAAGCAGGACGTGCTGCTCTTCATCGACAACATCTTCCGCTTCACCCAGGCCGGTTCCGAGGTCTCGACGCTGCTCGGCCGCATGCCCTCCGCTGTGGGCTACCAGCCGAACCTCGCCGACGAGATGGGTGTGCTCCAGGAGCGCATCACCTCGACGCGCGGGCACTCGATCACCTCGCTGCAGGCGATCTACGTCCCCGCCGACGACTACACCGACCCGGCCCCGGCCACGACGTTCGCCCACCTCGACGCGACGACCGAGCTCAGCCGTGAGATCGCCTCGAAGGGTCTGTACCCGGCGATCGACCCGCTGACCTCGACCAGCCGCATCCTGGACCCGCGCTACATCGGCGACGACCACTACCGGGTCGCGACGACGGTCAAGCAGATCCTCCAGAAGAACAAGGAGCTGCAGGAGATCATCGCGATCCTCGGTGTCGACGAGCTCAGCGAGGAAGACAAGATCACCGTCGCCCGCGCCCGCCGCATCCAGCAGTTCCTGTCGCAGAACACCTACATGGCGAAGAAGTTCACCGGTGTCGAGGGCTCGACGGTTCCGCTGAAGGAGACCATCGAGTCGTTCGACGCGATCGCTCGCGGTGACTTCGACCACGTCGCCGAGCAGGCCTTCTTCAACGTCGGTGGAATCTCCGACGTCGAGGAGCAGTGGGCTCGCATCCAGAAGGAGAACGGCTGATCATGGCCGCGTCCTCTTCACTGCAGGTGAGCGTCGTCGCCGCCGACCACGAGGTCTGGTCGGGGCAGGCCGCGATGGTCGTGGCCACGACGATCGACGGGGAGATGGGCATTATGCCCGGTCACATCCCGACCCTCGCGATCCTCGACAAGGGCGAGGTTCGCGTGACCCTCGCCGACGGCAGCAAGGTCATCGCCACGGCCACGGAGGGTTTCCTTTCCGTGGACCGCGATGTGGTCTCCGTGGTCGCCGGCGACGCGTCGCTGGTCTCCTGACCGCTCCACACCAGCACTACAACAGATAGCGGGCCCCGTGCGTCTTCTGCTTCCTCCGTCCGAGACGAAGGAGCAGGGGGGCACGGGGCCCGCCGTCGATCTCTCGGCCCTCTACGCTCCGTCCCTGCGGGACGCCCGGCTCCAGGTCATCGAGCGTCTCGTGGAGCTGTGCCAGGACGAGGGGGAGGCGCGACGGGTCCTCAAGCTCGGCGATCGGCTCCGTGGCGAGGTCGAGGTCGACCGTGTCGTTCTGCGGTCGCCGACTCGTCGGGCGCTGGAGCGCTACACCGGGGTGCTCTACGACGCGCTCGACGCCGGGTCCCTGAGCGGTCGGGACTGGGCCGCGGCGGGCCGGCGCATCATCGTCCAGTCGGCGCTGTTCGGACCGGTACGTGCCGATGACGCGATCCCCGCCTACCGTCTGTCCGCGACGACGGGGCGCCCCGTCGGTCCGTTGAAGCGGCACTGGACGCGGGCGACGGCGGGCGTCTGGGACGAGGAGGAGTTCATCGTGGATGCCCGCTCCGAGTCCTACAGAGCCCTGAGTCCCGTACCCGAGCACGTTCCGCATGTGTACGTGCGGGTGCTGTCGGGGAACGGCTCCGGAGCGGCCCTCAACCACTTCAACAAGGCGGCCAAGGGGCGGTTGGCATCGGCGGTGATCCGCTCGGCAGACGAAGCTTCCTCCGCGCGTGAACTCGTCGACTGGGCGCGCGCGGAGGGGATGTCGTTCGATCTCGACGCTGCGGCGCCGGGCGAGGTGATCCTCTGGGATCAGCATGGCGCGGCGTGAGGGGCGGGCCGGGGCCGACACCGCCGTGATCGCTGCCGCCTCGGCGCCGGAGCGTGTGACAGGCAGCGTCAGGGCAGTGAGGGGATGCGCTCGTGCTCCTGGAGGCGCCGAGTCAGCGAACCGCGGTGTCGCTCGGAGCGGGGCAGCACAAGCCCGCCCGCACCGAGCACCCGATGGCGGGGTTGCAGGAGTGGCACGGGCACCCGGTCGAGCGCGCTCTCGACGGTGCGTCGGGGCAACCCGACGCGCGTGGCCAGGCGGCTGACCCCGATTGCGTGCCGCGCCGGCAGCCGGGTGAGGGACTCCCACACCCGCCGCTCCTCCGCGCTGGTGCCCGTCGGCACGGAGACGGGGATGTCGAGGGGCGCCCCCGGGTCGCGAAGGTAGCGGGCGATCTGCTCCGCCGCGGCGTCGAGCACCATCGGGTGGCCGCCGTCCGCGAGGGGGAGCGTCTCCGGCCAGGGCGAGTGCTCGTCCCGCAGCGACAGCCCGGCGATGGCCGTCCCGTCCTCGTCGGCGGTGAGGAGCAGGACGCCGAGCGGCGTGGTCATCAGAAGGTGATGGCTGTTCTCTGTGCGGATCATGGCCCGGACACTAGGTGAGGGACCGGAGTCCCCGTCGGGGGAATGAGGGGTAATGGGAACCGCCGCGATGGTGTGACGGCTGAGGAGGACAGCGGGGCCGTCAACGCAGTAGCCTGGGATTCATGTCTGACATGGAGTACCGCCCGCTCGGGCGTTCCGGTCTCATCGTCTCCGCTGTCGGCCTCGGATGCAACAACCTGGGCCGGCGCGGCACGCAGAGCCACGACGAAGCCGGCGCGCGAGCCGTCGTCCACGGGGCGCTCGACGCGGGCGTGACCCTGTTCGACACCGCCGACGTGTACGGCGTCGAGCCAGGACTGAGCGAGACCCTGCTGGGGGCCGCACTGCGGGGCCGCAGGGACGAGGCCGTCGTCGCGACCAAGTTCGGCCACGCCGACATCGATGCCGGGATCCCCAATCACGGTGCGCGCGGCTCGAGACGATACGTCCGCCTCGCCATCGAGCGGTCGCTGCGCCGCCTCGGTACCGACTGGATCGATCTGTACCAGCTGCACACCCCCGACCCGGTCACCCCGATCGGCGAGACCCTCGCCGCGCTCGACGAGCTCGTCGACGAGGGGAAGATCCGCTACATCGGGCACTCCAACTTCGCCGGATGGCAGATCGCCGAAGCCGAGCTCACCGCGGCCCTGTCCGGGACCGAGCGTTTCATCAGCGCGCAGAACGAGTTCAATCTCATCCAGCGCTCGGCCGAGCGGGAGGTGCTTCCCGCCGCCGAGCACTTCGGGATCGGATTCCTGCCGTGGTTCCCGCTGTACAACGGTCTGTTCACCGGCAAGTTCAGCCGCACGGGCGGCCCGGAGGACAGCCGGATCATGCGTCAGCGTCCCCACCTGCTCGACTCGGCACCGTGGGAGGCCATGGACGCCTACGAGCGCTTCTGCACGGAGCGCGGCGTCAGCATGCTCGAGGCGACGTTCGGCTGGCTTCTGACCCGCCCGGCGCTCAGCAGTGTGATCGCCGGGGCGACCACGCCGGAGCAGGCGGCCCAGAACGCGGCCGCGTCGCGGTGGCGTCCGGACCCGAGCGAGGCCGCGCACATCGGTGAGATCTTCGCCGCATCGTCGGGGAGCCGCTAGGTGCTGAGGGCACCGCGGCATCAGGAGAGAGAGGACAGCATGACCCAGCTGCATGTGGAGACGGGCTCGCGGCGCCTGGATGGCGAGGCAGGCGTCGTCGCCGAGCTGAGCTGGGCCGCGGCGACCGACACCGGCCGTCGCAGGGAGGTCAATCAGGACGCCTTCCTCGCCTCGTACCCTCTGTTCGTCGTCGCCGATGGAATGGGCGGCCATGAGGCGGGGGACATCGCCAGCGCCGCGGTCGTGCGCCGGCTGTCCGAGGCCGTGCAGAACCCGCGGCCCGTCGACAGGGACGCGGTCACGGACGCGCTCGACCAGGCCGTCGAGGACATGGAGCTGGAGATCGGCCAGAGCGACGTGGGCACCGGGACCACGGTGACGGGGATTCTCGCGGACACCTCGCCCGTCCAGCCGGCGGGGGTGTCGTGGACGGTGTTCAACGTCGGCGATTCGCGCGTGTACCGTCTCGTCGGCGAGGAGCTCAGCCAGATGACGCTCGACCACTCGGTCGTCCAGGAGCTGCTGAGCATCGGCGCGATCACGCCGGAGGAGGCCGAACACCATCCCCACAGCAACGTGATCACGCGGGCCGTCGGGTTCTCGGGCGAGTCCGTGCCCGACTACAGTGACGCGGTCCCGGAGCGCGCCTCCCGGTGGCTGATCTGCTCGGACGGCCTGACGAAGGAGCTCACCGACTACGGGCTCCGGCACTTCCTTCTCGCGGCGGAGTCGCCGGAGCAGGCGGTGGTCGCCCTGATGGGGGCCGCGCTGGAGAACGGGGGCCGTGACAACGTGTCGGTCGTCGTCCTTGACGAGATGGTGACGTCGGACTGACGGGTCCCACCGGGGCGGGCATCGGCCGGTCCTCACCACCGGCGGAGGGCCGGGACGATCCCACGGTCCCCGGGCAGCGCGGCGGAATGGGGCGGTCGATGACGCAGGCTCGTCGGCATGATCCGAGCAGACGTCCGAACACGACCGGCGCGGCACGGCGAGCGCTCCGACCCGTTCTCGGCCCGGCCGGCACAGCCATCCTCGTCCGAGCCGGGAGCTGAGCGGCAGGCGCAGCCCGATCCGGCACGTGGCGCTGCCAGGTTCCGGGTCCGAAGCATGCTGGTGTCCGCCGCGATCGGACCGGTGATGTTCGCGGTCACTGGCAGCCCGGTGTCCTTGCTGCTCTCGGTGTTGGCGCCTGCCGGAATGCTCGCCTCGGCCCTCGACCAGCGTGCGCTGGGCCGCGAGCGCCCCCGGCGGGGGCAGCAGCGGCCCCGGGACTCGCACGGGGACGGTGCGCCGCCGTCCTTACCGCCGAGGGAACGGCGAGCCGATGCGGGGTGGGGGACCGAGTGGGACGGCGTGTGTCGCGCGATTCCCGTCGGGATGGAGAAGCGGGAACCCATCGAGGTTCATCGCCGGGCACCCCGGGCCGCGAACCACGGGCGGGTTCTCCTGGGCTCGTCGAGTCGGAGCAGGGCGACGGCTCGGGGGCAGCGCTCCGTCCTGCTGCCGCTGCCCTCCGTTGTGGCGATCCGCGCACCGCGTGCCGTCGCCGACGGTGTCGCCAGGGCGGTGATCGCCGGGGCGTTCCGCCTGGTCCATCCCTCGCTGTTGGCGGTCGAGGACGCCGGCGGGTGCACGCGTGGCGTGCGTTCGTATCGGGGACGGCGCGCCGCATCCGCCGACGGGGTGGTCGTCTCCGTCGTCGAGGCCAGGGCTCTCGGTGCGGGGCCGCCCACGCCCGCGCACGACGGTGCGGAACGGGCGCGGTCGCTCCGTATCGTGATCTGTGCGGTCGGTGAGCCGATCCCACCCGGGACCACCCATGTCTTGGAGCTGAGCCGGGGAGGAGAATGGCGCACTCGTGTCGAGGAGACGGTGCCCGATGGCATACCGGCGGCACTCGGCAGGGACCGGACGCCGGCGTCGTCCCTGCCGGACCGTTCGTGCCGCATCGATCTGGTGTCGGCGGGGGAGCTCGCCGTGATGGCGAGGGAACTCGGTGAACGGGCGGCGCGCTGGGGTGCGAGCGAGGACGACGCCGATCAGTCGCCGTCGGAGATCGCCGGATCGATGCTCGACGGCTCTCCCACCGGTGGGACACCTGGCGAGCACTCTGCGTACGACGGCACGACCCTGGTCGGCTCGGTCGGCAGGGCGGACGGCGCCGCGGTCGAGGTCGATCTCGTCCGGGACGGCCCACATGCGCTCGTGGTGGGGACCACCGGCTCGGGAAAGAGCGTGCTGATCACGACCTGGCTCCTCGGGATGGCCGTGCGCCACAGCCCCGATCGGCTCACCTTCGCCGTCGTCGATTTCAAGGGTGGCACCGGCCTCGGTGACCTGGCCGGGCTGCCCCACTGCCGTGGCTTCGTCAGCGACCTCAGCGCCACCGACCTGAGCCGGGTGGCCAGAGCTCTTAGCTCCGAGCTCGCGGAGCGCGAAAGACGGTGCGCGCTGGCCGGCGTCCGGGACGTCACCGAGCTGGCGTCGGGTGAGCGCCCGGCGCGACTGATCGTCGTCGTCGACGAGTTCGTCGCCGCCGTCGAAGCATCGCCCGTGTTCGAGCGGGTGCTCGGCGACCTCGCCGCGCGCGGTCGTTCCCTGGGCATCCACGTGATCGTCAGTACACAGAACCTGGGCGGCGCGGTCCGGTCGAGGATCCAGAACAACTGCGCTCTGCGGATGTGCTTGACGGTCCTCGACGGCGCGGAGTCGCTCGCCGTCGTCGGCGTGCGCGGGGCGGAGAGGCTCGACACCGTGGGCTCGTTCCTGTGCGCACGGGGCGGGAGCACGCAGCGTGTCCGCGGGGGAGCCCCCACGATGGCGCAGCGCTCCGAGGCGATGGCACGGGCCGCCCATGTGGGAGCGAGGGCGGCATCGGACCCGCTCTGGCTCGACCCGCTTCCGGCACGGGTCACGCATGCGGACCTGGCGCGGCTCGCCGAGAGCGGTGGTGGATCGCACGACGTCGAGCGCCAGCGGGGGCCAGCGGGCGTCCGTTCCGTGCCGGGGCCGGCACGGTCGGTCCTGGGGATGAGCGAGGAGCACGATGCGCGCAGACGGTCGCTCGCGACGTTCGATCCGCAGCGGGACGGGACGCTCCTCGTCGTCGGCGTGGCCGGGTCCGGTCGGACCGCTGTCCTACGCCAGCTCGATGACGGGCGGCCGGGCACTGTGTTCCTTGATGCTGCTCGCACCCCGGAGGAGGCCTGGGACGTGCTCGCCTGGGCCGATCACGCGATCGCTGAGCAGGAGGCGCTCCCTCGCCGGCTCCTCATGGATGACGTCGACACCCTGCTCAGTCGCCTCGGCGCGTCCGAGCAGCAGCTGTTCATCGAACGGCTGATCCGGGTGGCCGCGGCCGCTCCGGCGCGCGGCACGGTCGTCGCCGTGAGCAGTCGTCGGTCCGGAGGACCGCTCGTCGGGCTCGACGCGGTGTCCACCCGGCTCCGGCTCGGCGTGACCGTTGTCGAGCCCGGACGGGCCGGATCGCACGATGCGGACGGGAGCGGCGAGGGCGATCTGCCCCGGGGCAGGGGCGTCTGGCGCGGTCGTCCAGTTCAGTGCACCGATCCGGGTGCACCGCCGGCACGACGGCACTGCTTCACGCCGAGCGGGCGGCATGCGGCAGCGGCCCTGGACGGCTGCGAGGGGACGGTCCAGGTGGTGCTCAAGGACCCGGACCGCTGGCCGGACCCCGAGCTCGTCGCCGAGATGAGGGCGAGGGGGTGGGCGGTCATCGGCGTCGAGGACGCGCTGAGGGGCCGACGGGCCCACGCCGACGTCCTGCTCTGCGACTCGGAGCTACGGAGCGAGTTCCCACTCCTGAACGGTGGGACTGTGCGGCCGCCCTACACGGTGAACCGGTGCCTGTGGGTCGTTCCACGCGGCGGCCCCGTGCGGCGGATCGTCGTCTCAGCGGTTGAGCGCGATCGTCTCCGACGCCCGCACCGTGCCGACGACGACCCCGCCGCCGAGGACATCGAGCCCGAGCTCGCCGCGGACGGTGTCGATGTCGCTCGCGGGGATCGCGCCGGCACCGGCCAAGAGGGTCAGCCCGGCGATCGTCGCGCCGCGCAGGCTGCCGTCCAGCATCTTCAGCGCGACCGTCGTGCCGTCCGGCGCGCTCATCACCATCACGCCCTCCGCGCCGAGCTTCGCGAAAACGCTCAGCCTGTCGATGACGACGGTGTTCGCCCGCCCGACCCCGTCGATGGCCCAGCCGTTGCTCATCACGGCGTCGACCAAGATCCCCGCGTTGCGGTAGAGGGCGAACGGTGAGGTCGGCGACGAGGTTCGGATGCGGGCGATGCCCCGCGCAAGGGCACGAAGGCTCATCGCGTGCACCGGGGCGCCGCACCCGTCGACGGCGCTGGCGACGGGGCGCTCGCCGGTGAACCGCTCGACGGTGTCGAGGATCTGCTGCTGGAGCGGGTGCTCGGGGTCCAGGTAGCTGTCGATCGGCCAGCCGTTGCGAACGCAGGCCAGCAGCATCGCGGCGTGCTTGCCGGAGCAGTTCATGTACACGGGGGAGGGGCCGCCACCATCCCTGAGGACCTCGACGCGTGCGGCGCGGTCCGCAGGCAGGTCGGCCGGGCACTGCAGCGCGTCCTCCGTCAGCGAGGCCTCGGCGAGGATGCTCCGAACCACCGAGACATGGGCGGGGGTTCCCGCGTGGCTGGCCGTGGCAAGCACGGCGGCGAGGGAACGGAGGTTCACCCCCGCATTCATGACGGCGATCGCCTGGAACGGCTTCATGCAGGACCGGGGAAGGATGGGGGAGTCGATGTCGCCGACCCGTCGGATGACGTCCGCGTGCTGGGACATGACCACGGCAGAGCCGAGGTGGCGCGACTCGATGAAGTCGTTGCGGGTCACGACCGCGAGCTCTTCGGCATCGGCGGCGAGGAAGACATCAGGCACGGTAACTCCGGGGTGGGGTGCGGGCGGGGACGCCATTCAGCGTACCGCTGCGGCTGTGCCACCCTTGACCCATGAGCCGATCCCACCACTACGCGGTCGCCGTCGAATGGAAGGGCAATCGCGGAAGCGGGACCTCCGGGTACCGCGACTACGGGCGCGAGCTGCTGCTCACCGCGGACGGCAAGCCGCCGATCCCATCATCGGCGGACCGCGCCTTCCACGGCGACCCGGCGCGCTGGAACCCAGAGGAACTCCTCCTGGCCGCCCTCAGCGAGTGCCATCTGCTGTCCTACCTGCATGCCGCGACACGACGAGGCGTCGTCGTCGTCTCCTACACGGACGCCGCGCGCGCGACGATGCTCACGGAGCCGGACGGAACAGGTCGCGTGACCGAGGCGGTGCTCAGACCCACCGTGACCGTCGCCGCCGCCAGCATGGCCGCCGCCGCGGCCGAGGCGCACGCGGACGCGAACAGGATGTGCTTCATCGCGAACTCGGTGGCGTTCCCCGTACGGCATGAGGCCACGACCCTGAGCCCTGAGCCCTGAGCCCTGAGCCCTGAGCCCTGAGCCCGGCGTGACCGGGGGATGAGAGGCGACGAAGCCCGTCAGAGCCGTTCCGGACGGAGCACACGGCCGATCCGTTCGGCCGCACCCGAGGGGGGAGCCTCGTTGAACGTCCCCGCGCGCTCCTGTCCGCTGAGCTCGGCGATCGCATCCATGATCTGGTCGGTCGCGTGTCTTCTCGCCCGTCCGCTCGACGCGGGCCCGTGCCCGCTGACGTCGATCGGCTCGCCGAACACCACGGTGACCCGAACGCGTCGCGGCCGCTTCGCGCCGACGGGCAGCAACTCGTCTGTTCCGATCAGGCCGACCGGGACGACGGGCGCACCCGTCGTCAGCGCGAGCCAGCCCACGCCCGTGCGACCGCGGTAGAGCCGTCCGTCGAGCGAGCGGGTGCCCTCGGGGTAGAGCGCGAAGGCGTTGTCGTCGTCGAGCAGGGCCTTCCCCGTGTCGAGCGCCGCCTGCGCGGCCTGACCCGCGCCCCGCTCGACGGGGACGGCGCCGATCCCCCGGAAGAACGCCGAACTCAGACGCCCGGAGATCCCGGTGCCGGTGAAGTAGGAGTCCTTCGCCAGAAAGCGCACCGGCCGGGGGGCGAGCACGGGGATCACGATGCTGTCGATGAAGGACTGGTGGTTGCTCGCGAGGATCACGGCGCCCTCGCGGGGCACGTTCGTCGAGCCGACAACGATCGGACGGTAGTACAGCCGGACGATCGGGATGAGGAGGGTGCGGCCGAGCCAGTACAGGAATCCGGGTCGCGTGGCGCGCGTGACCGACACGTCGTCGTCTTCAGTGGTCATTCGCACGAGGGTAGCGGACGACGTATGCGCACCGGAGCATGATCACGGGAGCACGGCGGAGGCCGAGCCCGGGCCGTGCCGGTGCGCCACGGCCTGGGCCGGTGCGCCACGGCCCGGGGCGTTGCCCGCCGGGCGAGCCCGCGTCGTCGGCACACCTCCGAGGTGTCCTGCGTTCGACGCGTCGCCCCCGACCGTGCGACCCTTGAGGTCGACCCGCAACGAAAGAGAGCACTGTGCGCCGCGCGACTCCACTCCTGGCCCTAGCCATGGCCGCCGCCGTCACCCTGACGGTCAGTTCCTGCAGTTCATCCCCGACCGATCGCGCGCTCGACGCGGTCACCGTGACCGGCGACTGGGGCGCGGCACCCGAGGTGACCGTCGACGCCCCCCTCGAGATCGAGGAGAGCGCGTACCGCACGCTCATCACCGGTGACGGGGAGACCGTCGCCAGCGGGGACTCCGTCGACGTGCACCTGACGATGCTGTCCGCCACGACCGGCACGGTCGTCAGCCAGGACGAGTACACCGACGACAGCCTTGTCACCTTCGCAGCCGACCCCGAGCAGTTGCTTCCCGGCCTGGCCAACGCGCTCGTCGATCAGACGATCGGCTCGCGGGTGCTGGCCGTCATCGCCCCCGATGACGCGTTCGGGACGACGGGGAGCGAGCAGCTCGGCGTCGACGCCGACGAGCCGCTCGTCGGCGTGCTCGACCTGGTGCGGAAGACCACCCTGGCGGCGGACGGCGAGCCGCAGGACGTCGACCCGTCGCTTCCGTCCGTGACGCTCGACGACTCCGGCGCACCGACGATCACGATCCCGGACGCCGACCCGCCGACGGAGACCGAGATCGGCGTCCTCAAGAAGGGCGACGGCGCGACCGTCGCCGAGGGCGACACCGTCACGGTCCAGTACCAGGGCGTGGTCTGGGCCTCAGGCGAGATCTTCGACCAGAGCTGGGGCAGGGGCCCGATGTCGTTCCCGACCGACGGCGTGATCGGCGGCTTCTCCAAGGCACTCGTCGGCCAGACGGTCGGCTCGCAGGTGATCGTCGTCATCCCGCCGGGCGAAGACAACTACCAGGAGGGTTCCGTCCCCGAGGGCGCTGCGTTCACCGCGGACGACACCCTCGTGTTCGTCGTGGACATCCTCGGCAGCACCGCCTGATCGGGGGGGCCGACGCTCGACGCTCGACGGCCGACGCTCGACGCTCCCCACGACCGGCACCGCCCCTCCCTCGACACATCGGGGGAGGGGCGGTGCCGGTCGTGGGAGGGTCAGGGAGCGACGTCCCAGCCGGCCTCCGCGAGGGCGCGGCGGCTCTCCTCGATTGCGGAGAACGGAAGCTCGGCGGTCCCGACGGCACGGTAGTCCTGCGATGCCAGCCCCGACCAGAGCACGCTGTCACCCGGCTCGGCCCGCTCGATCGCGCAGCGGATGGCGGTGACAGGGTCGGGGATCTCGCTCACGGGGGTCGAGGGTGACGCGTCGGCCGCGCCGCGACGCAGGGCCGCCCGGATGGACGCGGGATCCTCGGTGCGGCTGTGGTGGTCGGTGATGATCACCTCGTCGCTGCCCCTGGCCGCGGCCGCGCCCATCGCCTCGCGCTTGCTCGGGTCGCGCAGGCCGTCCGCACCGGTGACCATGATGACGCGGCCGGGCGTGACCGCCCTGAGCGCCGCCAGCGTCTTCTCGAACGCGTCGGGCGTGTGCCCCGAGTCGACGAGCACGGTCGGCGCATGCGGACCGGAGACCCGAACGCTGCGCCCGGGGAGCCGGACGGGGATGACGGGCTCGTCGGCGAGGACGGCGCCCAGCCGGTCGAACGGGACCCCCGACTCGAGCAGCATCACGAGGGCGAGCCCCGCGTTGGCCGCCATGTGCCGCCCGATCAGCGGCAGCCGCGCGGAGAGGGTCCTGCCGGTCCTGACGGTGTCGCTCAGAGTGAAGCGCAGCCCCTCGACGGACTCCTCGGCGACCTCGACGTGCCAGTTCGCGTCGACGTCGTGCCGCGAGGTGATGGTGACGACGGGGACGGTGCTGCGGGCCGCGACCCTGCCACCCGCCTCGGAGTCGAGCGAGACGACGGCCCTGTCGGATCGCTGCGGGGTGAACAGGAGCTGCTTGGCGTCGAGGTAGTCGTCCATGCTCGCGTAGTCGTCGAGGTGGTCGTGACTGAGGTTCGTGAACCCGGCCACGTCGAAGCGCACCCCGTCGACCCGGTGCCGCGTCAGAGCGTGTGCGCTGACCTCGAGGATCGCGGCGTCCACGCCGCGCTCGTGCATGCGGGCGAGCAGGGCGTGCACGTCGGGGGCCTCTGGCGTGGTCAGGTGCGACACGATGACCTCGTCGCCGATGCGACGCTCTGCGGTGGTGCTGAGCCCCGTCGTCCTGCCGAGCAGGTGCAGGAGGGCGTCGAGGATGTGGGCCGTGGAGGTCTTGCCGTTCGTCCCCGTGATCCCGAAGGTCGTCGGCCGGTCCCGGTCGGTTCCGTAGATGCACGCGGCGAGCGCCCCGGCGACCGTGCGGGGGTCGGCATCGGAGACGATGACGGGCAGGCCGGAGCGGGCGGCCTGTTCGGCGCCGGCGGCGTCGGTGAGCACCGCCACCGCACCCCGCTCGGCCGCGTCGACGCTGAACGCCGCGCCGTGGAAGCGCGCCCCGGGCACGCCGAGGTAGAGGTCGCCCGCACGGACCGCCCCGCTGGACATCGCCACCCCGCCGATCGCGATGCCCGCGGAGGAGCCGGGGGCGCTCAGCCCGACGACGGCCAGCGCCTGGCTCAGCGGGATCGGGGTGACCGTGTCCGGCCGGATGGTGTCCTGAAGCATGCGGTCCTCGTGCGTCGGGGGCGGGTACGTTCCGGTGGTGCCGGTGCAGGCCATCGTCTCACAGCGCACCGACAGTAGCCGCGGGGAAGGCGGGACTATCCTCGACCCGTGGAAACCGTTCTCCTGTACCTCGTCGGCGTGGTCGTCATCGCGCTCGGACTCGGCCTGTCCATCGGCCTCCATGAGATCGGTCACCTCGTGCCGGCGAAGCTGTTCGGGATCAAGGTCACCCAGTACATGGTGGGCTTCGGCCGGACCGTGTTCTCGCGGCGGCGGGGCGAGACCGAGTACGGCATCAAGCTCATCCCGCTGGGCGGCTACATCTCGATGATCGGCATGTTCCCCCCGCGTGCACCCGGCTCGGCAGCCGAGGAGAGCAGCACGGGCTTCTTCCAGGCGCTCGACGAGTCCAGGCGTCGCCGGGAACCGGAGGATGCCGGGCGGGACGATGCGGACACGGATGAAGCCGCGGGAGTCCGCGGCGCCGAGGACGGCTCCGCCGCGGCGGACGGCGCACAGCGGACGGGGCGCCTGGAGTCGATCATCCGCGACGCCAGGGAGGTCAGCGCCGAGTCGATCGGCGAGGGCGAGGACGACAGGGCCTTCTACCGCCAGGCCGTGTGGAAGCGCGTGGTCGTCATGCTCGGGGGGCCGCTGATGAACCTGCTCCTCGCCGTCGTCTTCTACGCCATCCTGCTGATGGGCTTCGGCACGCCGGTGACCACGACGACGGTCGCGTCGGTCAACGAGTGCGTGATCACCTCGGGGGAGCAGCGCCAGCAGTGCACCGATACCGACCCGACGGCTCCGGCCGCGGAGGCGGGGATCCGTGCAGGCGACCGCATCGTCAGCGTCGACGGCACGGCCGTGGCCACCTGGGAGCAGTCCAGCGCCATCATCAGGGAGTCGCCGGAGCGCAGCATCCCCGTCGTCGTCGAGCGTGACGGCGAGCAGCTCGCCCTCACCCTGCGGCCGATGCTCACCGAGCGGCCCCAGCTCGACGCGGACGGTCAGCCCCTCACGGACGACGACGGCGACCCCGTCGTCGCGGAGCAGGGCTTCGCGGGCATGGTCGCGCAGCAGCGCCTCGAGCCCCAGGGGCCGGGGAGCGTCCTCCCCGCCGTCGGTGAGAACATCGCCGCCGTCGGGAACATCATCCTCAACCTGCCCCAGCGCCTCATCGACACGGCGGAGGCCGCCTTCGGTCAGGGGGAGCGGGACGCGGACGGCCCGATCAGCGTGGTCGGCGTCGGGCGCCTCGCCGGAGAGGTCGTGAGCATGGACGAGGTGCCGCTCGCCTCGAAGGCCGCGACGCTGGTGGGGATGCTCGGCTCGCTGAACGTGGCGTTGTTCGTGTTCAACCTCGTCCCGCTCATGCCCCTGGACGGAGGGCACGTCGTGACCGCGCTGTGGGAGAAGATCAAGCGCACCACCGCACGTCTGCTCGGCCGGCCCGATCCGGGGCCGGTGGACGGGGCGAAGGCCGTGCCCGTGACGATCGTCGTCGCCGCGCTGCTCGGGGCGATGGTGCTGCTGCTCGTCTACGCGGACATCGTCAAGCCGATCTCGTTGCTGTAGCGGCGCACCGTCGGAGTCCGCCCGGCCGCGTGATCGGGCCGCTACCGGTCGGGGGCCGTCGCGGCGGTACGATGGTCGGGTGGTTACGCGCCTTTCAACTTTCTTCCTCCGTACGCTCCGTGAAGACCCCGCCGACGCCGAGGTGACCAGTCACCGGCTGCTCGTCCGCGCGGGGTACATCCGCCGCCAGGCGCCGGGCGTTTTCGCCTGGCTGCCCCTCGGCTTGCGGGTGAAGTCGCGCATCGAGGCGGTCATCCGCGAGGAGATGGCGGAGGCAGGTGCGTTCGAGGTGCACTTCCCCGCGCTGCTTCCCCGGGAGCCGTACGAGCGGACGAATCGCTGGACGGAGTACGGCGAGGCGCTGTTCCGCCTGCAGGACCGCAAGGGGGCCGACTACCTGCTCGCGCCCACGCACGAGGAGGCCTTCACCCTCCTGGTGAAGGACCTGTACTCCTCGTACAAGGACCTTCCGCTGACGATCTTCCAGATCCAGGACAAGTACCGCGACGAGGCCAGGCCGCGCGCCGGCCTGCTGCGCGGGCGCGAGTTCACGATGAAGGACGCGTACTCCTTCGACGTCGACGACGAGGGACTCGAGCGCTCCTACCTGACCCAGCGCGACGCCTACGAGCGCATCTTCACCCGTCTGGGTCTGGAGTACGCGATCGTCCAGGCGGACGCGGGGGCGATGGGCGGGTCGCGGAGCGAGGAGTTCCTGCACCCGACGCCGATCGGCGAGGACACCTTCGTACGCAACGACGCCGGCTACGCGGCCAACGTCGAGGCCTTCGCGACGGCGGTCGCCGCGCCCGTCGACGCCACCGGCGCACCGGCCCCGGTCGTGCACTCCACCCCTGACACGCCGACCATCGACGCGCTGGTCGCGGTGGCGAACGAGGTCGAGGCGAGGGCCGGCTCGGCGTGGACGGCTGCGGACACGCTGAAGAACGTGGTGCTCGCCGTCACCGGCGTCGACGGGGTTCGCGAGCTCGTCGTCATCGCCCTGCCCGGCGACCGCGAGGTCGACCTCAAGCGTGCCGAGGTGGCCTTCCCCCTCGCCGAGGTCGAGCCGGCCACGGAGGAGGACTTCGCGGCGAACCCGCTGCTGGTCAAGGGGTACATCGGCCCCTGGTCCGCGCGCGGCGCGGTCCTCGGTGAGACCTCGTCGAGTGGTATCCGCTACCTCGTCGACCCCCGGGTCGCCGAGGGCAGCGCCTGGATCACCGGGGCGAACGTCACCGGCGAGCACGTCTTCGGCCTCGTCGCCGGACGCGACTTCAGCTGGGACGGGCGCGTCGACGTCGCCGCCGTGCGACCCGGCGATCCCGCACCGGACGGCTCGGGCCCCGTCGAGCTGGCCAGGGGGATGGAGCTGGGGCACGTGTTCCAGCTGGGCCGCAAGTACGCTGAGGCGCTCGGGCTCAAGGTGCTCGACCACAACGGCAAGCTCGTGACGGTCACGATGGGCTCCTACGGCATCGGCGTCACGCGGATCCTGGCGACGATCGCGGAGCTCAACAACGATGACCGCGGACTGGTCTGGCCGGAGCCGCTCGCGCCGTTCGACGTGCACGTGGTCGCGACGGGCAAGGACGCGGCCGTGTTCGATGCGGCCGCGGCCCTCTCCTCGGAGCTCGAGGCCGCGGGCCTCGAGGTGCTCTACGACGACAGGCCGAAGGTCTCTCCCGGCGTGAAGTTCGGCGATGCGGAGCTCGTGGGCATCCCGTGGATCATCATCGTGGGCAGGGGCGTCGCCGAGGGGACGGTCGAGCTCTGGAACCGCCGCACGGGTGAGCGCACCCCCGTGGCGATCGTCGACGCCGTCGAGGAGCTGCGCCACGCGCGGGAGTCGTCGGCCGACGCGCTCGGCTGATCCGCCGCCTCCCGCATCGCGGACACGGACGGCCCCGTCGCGGATGCGCAGCGGGGCCGTCCGGCGCTCCGCCCGGCAGGGACGGGGCGCCGTTGCGGCACCGCGGGTGCGGGCGCTGGCGTCGGACTCGGGTATCCTGGAGGATTGAACCCGCGCCCGCGGCGCAGGCCCAGTTGAATATGGAGGAGCACCCCGCATGGATATCGATCTCAGCGTCCTGAAGCTGTTGGAGCGCGAGCGGGAGATCCCGTTCGACGAGCTTGTCGAGATCATCGAGCAGGCGATCCACACGGCGTACCTCAAGACCGTCACGCCCGAGGGCGGGACCGCTCCGACCGCGCGCGTCGTTCTCGACCGTAAGACGGGTCACATCACCGTTCTCGTGCCGGTGCTCGACGATGAGGGGGCCGTCGTCGGTGAGGCCGAGTCGGAGCCGGAGGACTTCGGCCGGATCGCCGCGTACGCCGCCAAGCAGGTCATCAACCAGCGCCTGCGGGACATCCAGGACGACGCCGTGCTCGGCGAGTTCAAGGGCCGTGAGGGCGACATCGTGGCCGGCGTGATCCAGCAGGGCCCGAACCCGCGGATGGTGCACGTCGACCTGGGCACGGTCGAGGCCATCCTGCCCCCCGAGGAGCAGGTCCCCGGCGAGGAGTACCGTCACGGCTCCCGCATCAGGGTCTTCGTCACGAGCGTCGCGAAGGGGACGAAGGGCCCGGCCATCACCGTGTCGCGCACGCACCCCGGTCTGGTGAAGAAGCTGTTCGCGATGGAGGTGCCGGAGATCGCCGACGGCGTCGTCGAGATCGTCTCCATCGCCCGCGAGGCGGGTCATCGTTCCAAGCTCGCCGTGAAGGCCAACGATCCCAGCGTCAACGCCAAGGGCGCGTGCATCGGCGAGCTCGGCCGCCGGGTGCGCGCGGTCACCGAGGAGCTCGGCGACGAGAAGATCGACATCGTCGACTACTCGCCGAACCTCTCCGTCTTCGTGGCGAACGCGCTCTCGCCGGCGAAGGTCACCTCCTCGTTCGTGCTGAACGAGGAGACGAAGGCCGTCCGCGCCCTGGTGCCCGACTACCAGCTCTCGCTCGCCATCGGCAAGGAGGGGCAGAACGCCCGTCTCGCCGCGAAGCTGACGGGCGCGAAGATCGACATCCAGCCGGACTCGATCCTGGAGGACTGATGCCGTCGTGTGCGACGGCTCGGGCGGCGGTCGTGGTCGGCGACGCGCCGCGCCGAGACCGCGGGACGGGGCTGGTGCTACGATGGATCCCGTAAGAACGTGCATCGGATGCCGTTCCCGCTCCCCGAAATCATCATTGCTCCGCGTTGTCTCGCGGGGGAGTGTCGTCGTGGTCGATGACTCGGCCTCGATGGACGGCAGGGGGGCGTGGGTGCATCCGAGTGCGGAATGCGTCGAGAAGGCGATCACCCGGCGGGCCTTCGGGCGCGCGCTTCGGATCGCCGGAACGGCAGACGTGCAGAACCTACAGAACAGGCTGAACGGCTAATGGACAACTAATGAGCGGCTCGAAATGAGTTCCGTCCGACACTAACGGCCACCCCTGTCTGGGTGGCCTCAGACAGGAGAATTGTGGCTGGAAAACCACGTGTACATGAGATCGCGTCCGAGCTGGGCGTCGACTCGAAGGTCGCGCTCGCGAAGCTGAAGGAGCTCGGCGAGTTCGTGAAGTCGACGTCGTCGACGGTCGAGCCCCCGGTCGCGCGCAAGCTGCGCGCAGCGTTGGCCGCCGAGGGCGGCGGATCCGCCGCGGAGGCGCCGTCCGGTGACGCACCGAAGGGCGGGTCGCCGAAGCCGGGGCCCAAGCCGCCGGCGAAGAAGCCCGCCGCGCAGAAGCCGGCGCAGGACACGCCCGCGCCGCAGAAGCCCGCCGCCGAGAAGACCCCGGCACCCGCGGCTGAGGCGGCCCCGGCACCCACTCCCGCGGAGAAGCCCGCGGAGGGCTCGTCCGACTCCTCGCTTCCGAAGCCGGGCGCACCGCGTCCGGGCAACAACCCGTTCTCGTCCTCGCAGGGCATGGGCCAGCGCCCGAGCGGGACCCCGCGTCCGGGCAACAACCCGTTCTCGTCCTCGCAGGGCATGGGCCAGCGGCCCACCCCCGGCAACATTCCCCGCCCGCAGGCACCTCGCCCGCAGGCGCCCCGTCCGGGTGCCCCGCGTCCCGGTGCTCCGCGTTCCGGCGGTCCCGGTCGTCCGGGTGGCTTCCAGCGTCCCGGCGGCGCCGGGCGTCCCGGTGGCTTCCAGCGTCCCGGCGGCGCGCCCGGTGCCGGTGCAGGCACGGGCGGCGGTGGCTTCCAGCGTCCGGGCGGCGGCTTCGCCGGTCGTCCGGGTGGCGGCGGTCGTGGTCGCGGTCCCGGTGGCGGTACGGCCGGTGCGTTCGGCCGCGGTGGCGGCAAGAGCAAGTCGCGCAAGTCGAAGCGGACGAAGCGGCAGGAATTCGAGATGCGGGAGGCCCCGTCGCTCGGCGGCGTGAGCGTCCCCCGCGGCAACGGCAGCACCGTGGTGCGTCTGCGCCGTGGTGCCTCCATCTCCGACTTCGCCGACAAGATCGACGCCAGCCCGGCGAACATCGTGACCGTCCTCTTCCACCTGGGAGAGATGGCCACGGCGACCGAATCGCTCGACGAGGCCACCTTCGAGGTGCTCGGTGACGAGCTGGGCTACAAGATCCAGCTCGTCTCGCCCGAGGACGAGGACAAGGAGCTCCTGGAGGGCTTCGACATCGACCTGGACGCCGAGCTCGAGGCCGAGGACGACTCCGTCCTGCTGCCCCGCCCGCCCGTCGTCACCGTCATGGGTCACGTCGACCACGGTAAGACCCGACTGCTCGACGCGATCCGCAAGGCCAACGTCGTCGACGGTGAGGCCGGCGGAATCACCCAGCACATCGGTGCGTACCAGGTGCACACTGAGCACGAGGGCATCGACAGGGCGATCACCTTCATCGACACGCCCGGTCACGAGGCGTTCACCGCCATGCGTGCCCGTGGTGCTCAGGTCACCGACATCGCGATCCTCGTGGTCGCGGCCGACGACGGCATCATGCCCCAGACGGTCGAGGCACTGAACCACGCCCAGGCGGCCGACGTGCCGATCGTGGTCGCGGTCAACAAGGTCGACAAGCCGGACGCCAACCCGCAGAAGGTGCGCCAGCAGCTGACCGAGTACGGGCTGATCGCCGAGGAGTACGGCGGCGACGTCATGTTCGTCGACGTCTCGGCCCGCCAGAACATCGGCATCCAGGACCTGCTCGACGCCGTTCTGCTGACGGCGGACGCCGGGCTCGACATGCGTGCCAACCCCGACAAGGCCGCCCGAGGCGTGGCCATCGAGGCGAAGCTCGACAAGGGCCGTGGCTCGGTCGCGACCGTGCTGATCCAGTCGGGAACGCTGCACGTCGGCGACGCGATCGTGGCGGGTACCGCCTACGGCCGTGTGCGGGCGATGAGCGACGAGAACGGCGACGCGGTCACCGAGGCCCTGCCCTCCCGGCCCGTCCAGGTGCAGGGTCTGTCGAGCGTTCCGCGTGCGGGAGACACCTTCATCGTCACGGAGGACGACCGCACGGCCCGCCAGATCGCCGAGAAGCGCGAGGCCGCCGAGCGCAACGCCCAGCTGGCCAAGGCCCGCAAGCGCATCTCGCTCGAGGACTTCACCCGTGCGCTCGAGGAGGGCAAGGTCGAGAGCCTCAACCTCATCATCAAGGGTGACGTGTCCGGTGCCGTCGAGGCACTGGAGGAGTCGCTGCTCAAGATCGAGGTCGACGACAGCGTCCAGCTGCGCATCATCCACCGCGGTGTGGGTGCCGTCACCGAGTCCGACGTCAACCTGGCGACGATCGACAACGCGATCATCATCGGGTTCAACGTCCGGCCGGACACGAAGGCCAGGGAGCGGGCGTCCCGCGAGGGCGTCGACATCCGCTTCTACTCGGTCATCTACTCCGCGCTGGAGGACGTCGAGAACTCGCTCAAGGGCATGCTCAAGCCCGAGTTCGAAGAGGTCCAGTCGGGTGTGGCCGAGATCCGCGAGGTGTTCCGCTCCTCCAAGTTCGGCAACATCGCCGGTGTCATCGTCCGCTCCGGGACGATCACCCGCAACGCCAAGGCGCGGGTCATCCGCGACGGCGTCGTGGTCGGCGACAACCTGGCCATCGAGTCGCTGCGTCGCTTCAAGGACGACGTCACCGAGGTGCGCACGGACTTCGAGGCCGGTATCGGCCTGGGCAAGTTCAACGACATCCAGGTGGGCGACGAGATCGAGACCACAGAGATGAAGGAGAAGCCCCGCGTCTGACGCAGGGCACATGGGTCCGGCCGGTTCGCGTTAGCGGACCGGCCGGAGCCGGTTTCTGTCGGGGCTCGTCGCCGTGGCAGAGTGGGAGCGCGCCGCAGGGCGCAGAGGATCATCGGCCGTTGGCCGGGTCAGGAGAGGAACACATGGGCGAGAACCCGCGCGCACGCAAGTTGGCTGACCGCATCAAGGAGGTCATCGCCGAACGGCTCGACAAGGGGCTCCGTGACCCCCGGCTCGGGTTCGTGACGATCACCGACGTCCAGGTGACGGGCGACCTCCAGCACGCGACCGTGTTCTACACGGTCCTCGGCACGGAGGAGGAGCGCGAGGGGACGGCTGCCGCACTCGTCTCGGCGACGGGCATGCTGCGGACGGAGGTGGGCCGCAACATCAACGCCAGGCTGACGCCCTCGCTCGAGTTCGTCCTCGACGGCATCCCCGAGAACGCCTCCCACATCGAGGCGCTCCTGCGCGAGGCGCGTGAGCGGGACTCCGCCACGACGGCGCAGGCATCGTCCGCGCAATTCGCGGGGGACGCCGACCCCTACCAGAAGCCGCGCGAGGCCGAGTCCGACGAGGACTGACCCGGACAGGCGGAGACGACGGCGCGGCCCCACCCTCTCGGTGGGGCCGCGCCGTCGTCGCGCGGCGGGGCGTGGAGAGCGCCGTCCCGTGGCACGTCGGCTGCGATGATCGCGGCGGGGGCAGGCCCGCCAGGGACGTCAGTCTCGGGGAACTCAGGGAAGGCGGTACCGGGTGCAGGGCTCGCTGGCGTCGGACGCCGGAACGACCAGGCCGTCCGCGATCAGACCCGCGAGTGCGCGGTCGCGCTGGACGGGGTCGGGCCAGAGCCCCTCGACGGTCTCGGCCGTCACGGTGTCGCTGCCGCGGAGCGCGGCCAGGATGAGTCCGCGCACGTGGCGGTCGCTGCCCTCGTAGGCCTTCTGCGTCGCGCGCCGCGGTCCGGCGTACGGGGGTGAACCGGCGAGCAGCCACTGGCACTGGTCCGCGATCGGGCACACCTCGCAGGCGGGACGCCTGGCCGTGCACACGAGGGCGCCGAGCTCCATCAGCCCGGCGTTCATCTCGGCCTGCTCGACGTCGTCGTCGGGCAGCAGAGCCTCCATGTCGGCCAGGTCGCTGCGGCGCGGCGGCGCGGGCTCGGCGTTGCCGTGAACCGCACGGGCGATGACGCGGCGGGTGTTCGTGTCGACGACGGGGTGGCGGGAGCCGTAGGCGAAGACGGCGACGGCCCTCGCCGTGTAGTCGCCGATGCCGGTGAGGGCCAGCAGGGCGTCGACGTCGTCGGGCACGACGCCGCCGTGCCGGTCGACGATCTGCTCCGCGGCCCGGTGCAGCCACAGGGCTCGGCGGGGGTAGCCGAGGTTCGCCCACGCTCTCACCGCGTCCCCCGGGGCAGCCGCCGCCAGGTCGGCCGGTGTCGGCCAGCGGCGGAGCCACTCCTCGAGACGGGGGAGCACCCGCTGGACGGGCGTCTGCTGGAGCATGAACTCGCTGACCAGCGTGCCCCACGGGGTGAAGCCGTCACGGCGCCAGGGCAGGTCGCGGCCGTTGTGCTCGAACCAGTCGATCACGGCGGCGGACAGGGGATTGCTCATCGGACCCAGCCTAGGCGGCGCCACCGACCACCGCGGCGCTGTGGGAGGATGGCACGGTCTTCTCGAAAGGAACCCCTCGTGCAATCCGGCATCCTCCTCGTCGACAAGCCGCAGGGCCTGACCAGCCACGACGTCGTCTCGCGGGTCCGCCGCGTCGCCGGCACGCGCAAGGTCGGTCACGCGGGCACCCTCGACCCGATGGCGACGGGGCTGCTCGTCGTCGGGGTCAACTCGTCGACCCGGCTGCTGACCTACCTGGTCGGAGCCGACAAACGCTATGAGGCGACCATTCTGCTCGGCCGTTCCACGGCGAGCGACGACGCGGACGGTGAGACCGTCGCCGTCGCGGACGCGGCGCAGCTCGCATCCGTCACGGACGTCGCCATCGACGAGGCGGTCGCGGCGCTCACCGGTGACATCGAGCAGGTGCCGAACGCGGTGAGCGCCATCAAGGTCGACGGCAGGCGCGCCTACGACAGGGCCAGGGCGGGGGAGGACGTGCAGCTCTCGGCCCGTCCCGTCCGCGTCGACCGCTTCGAGGTCCTCGAACGTCGCCGCCTGGCCGACACGATCGAGCTCGACGTGGTCGTCGACTGCGGATCGGGGACCTACATCCGTGCGCTCGCCCGTGACCTCGGCTCGGCGCTGGGCGTCGGAGGCCACCTGACGCGGCTGCGGCGCACCCGCGTGGGGGGCTTCGACGTCGCCGACGCCGCCGGTGTCGACGAGCTCGTCGTGCCGGACGGGCTGCTGACGCCCGCCGCCGTCGCCGAGACCGTCGTCGCCCGCTGGGACGTCGACGAGCCGACCGCCACGGCGCTGGCTCAGGGCAAGAAGCTGCCCTCGTCGCTTCCGGACGGGCTGCGGGCGGCGATCGCGCCCGGCGAGCGGCTGATCGGTGTCGTCCGCGTCGCCGGAGGGGTGGTCAGGAGCGTGACCAACTTCCCCTCCGACGAGGTGCGCGCGCCGTCGACGGACGGGGCGGCGTCATGATCGAGTGGCTCACCTGGGTCCAGATCGTCGTCGCGAGCGTCGCCGCCGTGCTCTGCCTGGTCCTCGGCGCGGCGGGGCGACCGCCGAGCGACCTGACGATGGGCGCGACCGCGCTCGTCGAGGTGCTGCTCATCGCCCAGATCGTCGTCGCCGTCGCGGCTCCTGCGACGGGGAACACCCCGACGGGCGACCCGCTCGAGTTCTGGATCTACCTGGTCAGTGCCGCGCTCCTGCCCGTCGCGGCGGGGTTCTGGGGGCTGCTCGACCGCAGCAGGTGGAGCACGGTGGTGCTCGGGGTGGCCGCCGTCGCGGTCGCGATCATGCTCTACCGGATGCAGCAGATCTGGTCCGTCCAGGTCTACGTCCCCGCGTGAGCCTCCGGCGGTGATGACCGCGTGCGTCGTCGTCCCCGCGCCGTCGTCCCCGTCGCCTAGACTTGACGGGTTATGAGTGAACAGCCAGTGCCAGCCCCCGTGCGGAGCCCCCGGACCCCAGGCGTGGGCAGGGTCCTCGTCGTCGTGTACGCGATCCTCGCGCTCGCGGCGACCGGCCGGTCGTTCTCGCAGATCGTCCGCTCCTTCGACGAGGCGCCGCTGGCCTACACGCTCTCCGCGGTGGCGGCCATCGTGTACATCGTCGCCACGGTCGCGCTCATCCTCCCCGGCCGTTCCGCGTACCGCCTCGCCTGGGTGACCATCGTCTTCGAGCTCGTCGGCGTGATCGTCGTCGGGACGCTCAGCCTCGTCGTACCCGAGCACTTCCAGCACGCGACCGTGTGGAGCGTGTACGGCCAGGGCTACCTGTTCGTGCCGCTCGTCCTTCCGGTCCTCGGCATGTGGTGGCTGGCCAGGCACCCGGAGCGGACCGCGTGATCTCGGCGAAGGGTGTGGCGGGCATCCCGCAGGACTTCGGGCCGTCCGCGGTGACGATCGGCAAGTTCGACGGGGTCCACGCCGGCCATCGCGCGGTGATCACCGATCTCATCGAGCGCTCCCGTGCGGAGGGGCTGTCGTCGGTCGTCGTGACCTTCGACCGCAACCCTCTCGCGGTGATCAACCCGGAGGCGTGCCCCGAGCCGTTGCTCGGCGAGGAGCGTAAGGCCGAGCTGCTGGCGGCGAGCGGCGTCGACGCGACGTTGACGCTGCCCTTCGACGAGGAGCTGTCGCGGCTGAGCCCGGAGGACTTCGTCCGCACGATCCTCCACGACGCGCTGCACGCGCGCCTGGTCATCGTCGGCGAGGACTTCCGGTTCGGCCACAGGGGGGCCGGTGACGCGGCCGCGCTCACCCGGCTCGGCGAGCGCTACGGTTTCGACGTCGACGTCGTCGCCGACGTCCACCCCAACGGGGACAGGCGTGCGTCGTCCAGTTGGATCAGGGAGCTGCTCGGCCGGGGAGAGGTCGCCGCGGCCGCCGCGCTGCTCAACCACGCGCCGACGGTGCGAGGGGAGGTCGTGCACGGGGCCAAGCGCGGCCGTGAGCTGGGCTTCCCGACGGCGAACCTCACGCCGGACGCGGACGGCTACATCCCCGCCGACGGCGTCTACGCCGGCTGGCTGGTGGCCGACGGGGTGCGCATGCCCGCGGCCGTCTCCGTCGGCAACAACCCGACCTTCGACGGGGTGCCGCAGAAGCAGGTCGAGGCGTACGTGCTCGACCAGACCGACCTCGACCTGTACGGCCTGACCGTCGACGTCGAGTTCGTCGACCGCATCAGGGGAATGGTGGCGTTCACCGGGATCGAGCCGCTCATCGTGCAGATGCGCGACGACGTGGAGCGCGTCAGGCGGCTGCTGTCGTGACCGCCGCCCGCCGTTCCCTCTGGGCGGGCCGCGTCCTGGCGTTGGTCGGGATCATGCTCGCCGCGGTCAACCTGCGCACGGCCGTCGGTGCACTGTCCCCGCTGGTCGGCGTGATCGATGCCGACATCGGACTGGGCGCGCTCGGTGCCGGCTTCCTCGGCATGCTGCCGCCGCTGTGCTTCGCGGTCTTCGGTCTGCTCACCCCGCTCGTGTCGCGCCGCTACCCGATCGAGGCGGTCCTCATCGTCGCCATCGCCGCGATGCTCGGCGGCCACCTGGTGAGGGCCGCAGCCGGCGGCTTCCCCCAGCTCGCCATCGGCAGTGCGATCTGTTTCGCCGGCATGGGAGCGGGGAACGTGCTCCTGCCGCCCCTGGTGAAGAAGTACTTCCCCGACAGGGTCGGCCTGATGACCTCGCTGTACGCCACCGTCATGGCCGTGAGCACGCTGTTCCCTCCCCTGGTCGCGGTTCCCGTCGCCGAGGGCAGCAGCTGGCACGTGTCGCTCGGACTGTGGGGCCTGTTCGCCGGTGCCGCGCTCGTGCCGTGGGTGATCCAGCTTCTCGCCGAACGCCGCCGCGGCGTCGCCACCGGTCTCATCGACATCATCGGCGAGCCGAGCGGCCGCGTGCCCGTCGCCCGATCGTGGATCGCGTGGGCGCTGGTCGTGGTCCTGATGGAGTCCTCCATCGGCGCGTACTCGATGTTCGCCTGGCTGCCGTCGATCATGCAGGACGTCGCGGGGGCCAGCGCGGCGGAGGCGGGGCTGTACCTGTCGCTGTTCGCCGCGATGGGGATCCCGACGGCGATCCTCGTGCCGATGATGGTGACCCGCTTCCGCCGCATCGACCTGGTCGTATGCGCGGGCGGGGCGTTCTTCGTGGCGGGCTATCTGGGCCTGGTGCTCGCCCCGACGACGCTGCCCGTGCTGTGGGTGGCGCTGGCGGGCATGGGCCCGCTGCTGTTCCCGATGGCGCTGACCCTGATCAACGTGCGCTCGGCGACGCAGTCGGGCGCCCTCGCCCTCAGCGGCTTCGTGCAGGGAGCAGCCTACGTCGCGGCCGGCCTCGGCCCGCTCGGGATGGGGCTGCTGCACGACGCGACGGGGTCGTGGACCCCCGGCCTGCTGCTGCTGGCGGCGCTGTGCACGCTGTGCATCCCCGCGGGTCTCATCGTCGCGCGCAACAGGACGGTCGAGTCCGAGCTGCGGGGCCGCGGGCTGATGGACTGAGCGGCCCCGGCCGGTCTGCGCGTCCGCGCACTGCGCTGCTCGCTTGGAGATCCTGCGACGCGAACGTAGCCTGGAGGGGTATCGCCCCCGTCGAAAGGTCCGTCCATGAGCGACGAGCTCCTCTCCATCCGTGCCGCTGAGCTCTACTACGACGAGGGCAAGACCCAGGACGAGGTCGGCGCGATCCTCGGGGTCACCCGCTGGAAGGTCGGCCGACTGCTGTCGTCCGCCCGGGAGCGTGGTTTCATCCGGATCGAGATCGTGCACCCGCGGGCGCGGAAGCTGGCGCTCGAGCGGCGACTGGTCGATCGGTTCGGCCTGGACGGCGCGGTCGTCGTCCCCCTCTACGGTGCGGGTGACGGCTCGGAGCTGCGCGAGCGCATCGGGCAGGCGGCGGCCGACTCGCTCGCGAGCCTGCGCCCCGTGCCGCGGATCCTCGGCGTCAGCTGGGGCCGGACGATCAACGCGGTCGCCGGTGCGCTCGGCGAGCGGTGGGGCGTCGGGGTCGGGGTCGTGCAGATCAACGGCGGGGTCAGCCTCAATCCGCGCTCGGGCACGGCGGCGGCGACGGCGGCGGAGATCGCCCGCAAGGGCTCGGGGCCGCTCAGCCTGCTGCCGAGCCCGGCGATCCTGGAGCGGCTGGAGACGGCGCAGAGCATCGTCGCGGACAGGACCGTCGCCGCGGTGCTCGACCGGGCACGGGCAGCGAACGCTTTCCTGTTCAGCGCGGGCCCCGCCGACCACGGATCCGCCCATGTCGAGAGCGGCTACCTGACGACCGACGACATCGACGAGCTGGTCCGCCGGGGTGCGGTCGGCGACGTGCTCGGCCGCTACGTCGACGCCGAGGGGATGGTCGTCGACCCGGCGCTTGACGCCAGGACGGTCGGCCTGGAGCTGGATGTGCTGCGCAACGCCAGGACGAGCATCGCCGTGATCTCGGGCGCGGAGAAGCGCGCTGTGGCCCGCGCGGTGGTGACCAGCGGGATCTGCACGGAGCTGATCACGGACGAGGGCGTGGCGCGCTGGCTGCTCGAGGAGGACGCGGACCCGCGCGGCGGGGACCTGCCGGTGGCGCCGTTCTCCGACCAGCCGGGTGTCGTCTAGGGCGTGTCTCCTAATAGGGTCGCCCAGGTGAGGCAGGCGTGGAGGACGGCT
>NZ_FUKR01000047.1 GCF_900163835.1 Mycetocola reblochoni REB411
CGGGACTGCTGCACGTTTAGGTGACAGTTTGTAGTCACGCCGCGAGGGCGACGTCTTTGGTCATGATGGTCTCGAACTCGACCGGCGTCAAACGGCCCAGGCGGGCCTGCCGCCGGCGTCGGTGGTAGGTGCGTTCGATCCAGGTCACGATCGCGATGCGCAGCTGTTCCCGGGTGGTCCAGGAGCGGCGGTCGAGGACGTTCTTCTGGAGCAGCGCGAAGAAGCTCTCCATAGCGGCGTTGTCGCCGCTCGACCCGACTCGTCCCATGCTCCCGACCATGCGGTGGCGAGCCAGCGCGCGCAGGAATTTTCTGCTTCGGAATTGAGATCCTCTGTCCGAATGCGCGATGCAGCCGGCGACGTCGCCGCGCATCTGGACGGCGTTCTCGAGCGCCTGAACGGCCAGACGAGACTTCATCCTGGAGTCGATCGAGTACCCCACGATCCTCCCGGAGAAGGCGTCTTTGATCGCGCAGGCGTAGAGCTTGCCTTCCGTGGTTTTGTGTTCGGTGATGTCCACGAGCCACAACTGGTTCGGCGCGTCGGCAGCGAACACATGCCGCGTCCGACCGTCCTCATCGACCACGGCGCAGAGATCGTCATGAACGGCAGGTCCGGGTTTCTTCCCGTTCTTGCCCCGTTTCTTCCCGAACGCGCTCCACCAGCCGTTCGTCGACGTGATCCGCCACGCAGTCCGATCCGCCATCGCCTCACCCGCGTCACGCGCCTCATCGGCGAGGAGTCGATGCCCGAACTCAGGATCGTCCCGGTGCGCGTCGAACAGGGCGTTCGCGCGATACGCCTCCACGACCTCGCTTCTGGTGACGGGGACAGCGAGCCACCGGTAGTAGGGCTGGCGAGCGAGCTTCAATACCCGACACGACACCGCGACGGGGATCCCGTCAGCGGCGAGCTCGGAAACGAGCGGGTACATCATTTTCCCGGCAGGTTCGCCTGCGACAGATACGCCGCCGCCCGGCGCAACACCTCGTTCTCCTGCTCCAGCAACCGGTTCCGCTTCCGCAACTCGCGGATCTCGGCGGCCTCGGCTCGGGTCTGGCCGGGCTTCGATCCTTCATCGATATCAGCGCGATGCATCCACTTCGTCAGCGTCATCGGGTGAACACCGAAATCACGAGCGATCTTCTCGATCGTCACTCCGGGCTCACGATTCCGCGCGACGCGCACAACATCATCGCGGAACTCGGATGGGTAGGGCTTGGGCACAGCAACATCCTTCCAGGCTGCCCTCTCAGGCAAGCCAGATCAGATGTCACCTAAACGTGCAGCAGTCCC
>NZ_FUKR01000075.1 GCF_900163835.1 Mycetocola reblochoni REB411
GGCGGGTGCGTCCAGCACCCGCCCGCCGGTCTGCGCGTGTCGGGCGGATGCCGGTCTGCGCGCTTCGGAGTTTGCCGAGCGGGTGCGGGTCTGCCACCGGGTCAGGCCGGGGCGACCTCGGCGGACCCGCGGGCGCGGAGCAGTGCGGGGAGCACCCGACGGACCGCCCCGTGCCCCCTGGCCTCGCCGCCGCGGAGCGCGAGCTCGACCGCGATCTCGCCCATGCGGACCGGGTCGGCGGCGACGACGCTGATACCGAGCGCCGGTGCCAGCTCGAAGTCGTCGAAGCCGAGCAGAGCCGTCTCCGGCCGGTCGGCCCTGATCGCTCCCAGGCAGCCGACGGTGATCAGGTTGTTCCCGCCGAACAGCGCGGTCGGCGGCTCCGGCAGAGCGAGCATGTCCCTCGCCGCGCGCTCGGCGCTCGCCGCGTCGTGGGCGCCCTCGTGCAGCAGGAGGCCCGCCGTGCCGATGCCCGCGCCGAGCAGTCCCTCGCGGAAGCCGTCGAGACGCTCGGTGTGGGTGGGCAGCCCCGGCAGGTCGCCGATGTAGCCGATGCGACGGTGTCCGTGCGCGACGAGATGCTCGGCGGCCCGCCTCGCCCCTCCCGCGTTGTCGATGACGACCGCGTCCGCGTCGGCCCCGATGGGCGCCCGGTCGACGAACACGACGGGGATACCGCGCTGGGCGGCGTCCTGCACTGTCCGCTGGGGCTGGGTAGTCACCACGATGATGGCGGAGACGCCCCTGTCGATCAGCTCGTCGAGCAGCCGGCGCTCGCGCTCGGGGTCCTCGTCGGAGCTCGCGATGGTGAGCTGCATGCCCTGCGGGCGCAGGGCGCGCTCGATCCCCTTCGCCAGCCAGGCGTAGAACGGGTTGGCGAGGTCACCGGTGACCAGCCCGACGGTGCGCGTCCTCACCCCGCGCTTGAGCAGTCGTGCGGCCGTGTTCGGGGCGAAGTCGAGCTCGGCCGCGGCGGCCAGCACCCTCGCCCTCAGCCCCTCGGAGACGTGTGGCTCCCCGTTGAGTACGCGGGAGGCGGACTTGAGGCTCACCCCTGCGCTCGCGGCGACGTCGGTGAGCGTGGCGGCCTGGCGATCGCCGGGACGCTGCGGTGCGGTGTGCGTGGCGGCCTCCTCCGGTCCCCTGGATTATCTCAGCAGAACGGGGGAGGAGCGGCGTCATTCCCGTGAGTCGCCGTCGCCGTGCTCGCCGTCGCCGTTCTCGCCGGCGTCCGGCTCGCGCCACGGGGTGAGCGGGTCGGCGTAGCCCTGCCACCGCCGCGGGCCCGCCGTGAACTCCTCGTCGGTGAGGACGGCGCCGTCCAGGGCGGCGACGATGCCCGGGCCGTCGATGCCGATCCCGGTGAGCACGATCTCCTGGCCGCTCGGGTGCTTCGGGTCGGTGCTGAGGAACGGCGTCGGATCGAGCGTCACCATCCGGCCGACGTGGCTCCAGAGCCCGATCCGTGGTGTGCGCGTGGCCAGCTGGCAGAAGCCGGCGCTGCGGACGACTGTGCCCAGCCGGCCCGAGGAGATGGGGCCGTCGAACACCTCGAGCAGGCGCTCGGGGTGGAAGGGGCGCATGTTGCGGTAGAGCAGTGTCTGCACGTGGCGGTCGTGAAACCAGGGCTCATGCTCGCCGTTGAGGCAGCAGATCCAGCCGGGGGCTGAGGAGTGCGGCTCGTCGTCGGGGTGCTCGTCGGCGGGGCTCGCGGGGGTCGGCGCGGCTGTCCGCGGGTCGTCGGCACGGTAGGGCTTGACCAGGGCACGCGGGTTGAGGTGGCTGAGCAGGGCGAGCGTGATGCTGAGGTCGGCGGTGCTGAGCTCCTCCCACCCGGTGAGCGCGATCGCCGGGGCCGTCTCGATCGCCTCGACGAAGCGCTGGGCGGCGGCGACCACGCCGGGCCCGTGGGTGCTGCCGTCGTCGAGGGGCAGGTAGCGGTCGTCGTTGAGGCGGCTGTGCAGATCGTCGGCGCGGACGTACAGGCAGCGGTCGGTCATTCGTTGTCCTTCAGGCGGAGTGGGGCTATTATTGAGAAACGTTATCAATAATGAAGGGAGCGTGCCATGAAGGTCCGCAACTCCATCGCCTCACTCAAGGCCAAGCCCGGATCCCAGGTCGTGCGCCGCCGCGGCCGCGTGTTCGTGATCAACAAGAAGGACCCCCGCTGGAAGGGGCGCCAGGGCTGAGCCGCCGGGCCGAGGGGGCCGGATGGACGGGTGGGGCGCCCAGCGTGGTTGCCCCGGGCGTGTCCTGTCGCGTAGACTCTTCCCTTGGCCGGACGGACTCCCCCGTTCGGATCGCACCCTCAGTTCCCCTTCGTCGCCCGGGCTCGCCCGGTCACCGCGGGGAGAAGGTGCCGACAAGAGATCTTGGGCAGGGCCATCGGCCCTGCGGTACTGACAGGAGACAGACCATGGCAGCAGTGTGCCAGGTGACTGGAGCCGTTCCCGGCTTCGGTCACAACATCTCGCACTCGCACCGGCGTACCAAGCGCCGTTTCGACCCGAACATCCAGAAGAAGACCTACTTCGTGCCCTCGCTCGGCCGCAAGGTGACCCTGACGCTCTCCGTCAAGGGCATCAAGCTGATCGACGCCCGTGGCATCGAGGCCGTCGTCGCTGATCTGCAGAAGCGTGGGGTGAAGCTCTAATGGCAAAGGCCCAGGACGTTCGTCCGATCATCAAGCTGCGGTCGACCGCCGGCACGGGGTTCACCTACGTGACGCGCAAGAACCGCCGCAACAACCCCGACCGTCTCGTGCTCAAGAAGTACGACCCCGTGGTGCGTAAGCACGTTGAGTTCCGAGAGGAGCGCTAGGACCTATGGCTAAGAAGAGCAAGATCGCGAAGAACAACCAGCGCCAGGAGATCGTGGCCCGCTACGCCGAGAAGCGTGCCGAGCTGAAGAAGACCCTGGTCGACCCGAACGCCAGCGACGAGGCCCGCGAGGCCGCGCGCCTCGGCCTGCAGAAGCTCCCCCGTGACGCTTCGCCGATCCGCGTCCGCAACCGCGACGCCATCGACGGCCGCCCCCGTGGTGTGCTGACGAAGTTCGGCATCTCGCGTGTCCGCTTCCGCGACATGGCGCACAAGGGCGAGCTGCCCGGCATCACCAAGTCGAGCTGGTAAGCACCCGCTTTATCGAGGGCCCCGCACCGTTTCGGTGCGGGGCCCTCGTGCGTGTGCGGCTCTGTCGGGCAGGGGGCCGCGCTCTGCACGGCGCGGGACGCGCTCGGCGCGGGGTGGTCCGCGCTCAGCCGGCGGCGAGCAGCCGTGCGGCCGGACGGTCCGCCGGGGCCCAGTCGAGGGTGTGCAGCTCCGCCGGCGCGAGCCAGCGCAGCTGCCCGTGCTCGGTCGGGCTGGGCTCCCCCTCGCTCAGCCGGCAGAGGTAGGTGGTGAGCACGATCGGCCGCGCGCCGCCGTCATGGGGTGTGCTGGTCAGCGCCCGGCCGACCTCGACGGTGCAGCGCAGCTCCTCGGTGATCTCGCGGACGAGCGCCTGCTCCGGTGTCTCGCCCTGCTCGACCTTGCCTCCGGGGAACTCCCAGAGTCCGGAGAACGGCCCGTGACCGCGTTCCGCGCACAGCACGGCCCCGTCGGCGCGGACGATGGCGGCGCCGACGACGGCGATGGGGGTGGTGGGCACGGTGCTCCTGCTTCTCGGTCGGGCCGCGGGCTCTGGGATGGGCCGGGGCTCCGGGACGCGCCGATCCTATCGAACGCCGTGGCTGTCTGGGGCGCCGCTTGGCGGGGCGGCCCGGTGTCGGGAATGAACCCGCAGCCGTCTTGTTTATGCACATGCATATTTATGTCACTGAGCGGTGGTCCGGCCCGCCCGAGCGCGCGCCGCTCCGCCGCCGTCCTCAAGAAAGAGTCACACCTATGACCGTGAAGATCGGCGCCATCGTCGGCAGCATCTCGTCCACCTCGATCAACCGCGCACTGTTCAACGCGCTCGTCACTCTCGCTCCCTCCGCGGGCGTCGAGCTGACCGAGATCCCGATCAAGGAGCTGCCCTTCTACACCTCCGACTTCGACGGGGACTACCCGGAGGTCGCGACCGATTTCAAGCACGCGATCGAGGATGCCGACGGCATCGTGATCATCACGCCGGAGTACAACCGCTCGGTCCCCGGCGTGCTGAAGAACGCGCTCGACGTGGCCAGCCGGCCGTGGGGGCAGAACTCCTTCGCCGGCAAGCCGAGCGCCGTGATCGGCGCCTCGGCCGGGCAGATCGGCACCGCGGTGGCCCAGCAGCACCTGCGCAGCGTGCTGTCCTTCTTCGGCTCGCCCGAGCTCGCGCAGCCGGAGGCCTACATCTGGTCGAAGCCCGGACTGATCACCGCCGACGGCGAGGTCACGGACGAGGCGACCGCTCGGTTCCTCACCGACTGGCTGACCGCCGTCGCCGCCCACGTGAACCGTCACTCGGCGTAGACGAAGCACGCGAGGGGCCGGTCGGGTTCACCCCGTCGGCCCCTCGCGTCGTCACTGGCTGCGCGCCTAGGCTCCGCCGGTCGCGAGGCGCATGAGCTCGCTGTCCAGCTCGATGCCGCCGATGAGGGAGCCCGCGGCGTTCTCGGCGTGCTGGTAGCGCGTCCAGGACCGCTCGCGGATGTCCGTGCCGACCCCGCTGAGCACCAGGGTGACGAGCTCGTGAGCCGCACGCTCGATCCGCCGGTTCAGCGCGGAGTCGGCCCAGTCCTCCGGTGCGGCGAAGACGGCCGTCGGGATCGGGAGCGCGCGCAGGTACGCAAAGGTGCTGCGCAGCTGCTCGTCCACGACGAGGGCGTGCCTGGCGCTGCCGGCGGTCGCGGCGAGAGCCACGGGCCGGGCGATGAGCAGGTCGGTGTCGAGGACGTCGAGGAACGACTTGACCAGTCCGCTCGGCCCGGCCGTGTAGATCGGCGTGGAGACGATGAGCCCGTCGGCGGCGGCGAGGGTGTCGATCGCCCGCTGGAGCGCGGGGGAGCGGTGGCCGCTGGTCATGGCGGTGGCGATGTCGGTGGCGAGGGGGCGCAGCTCGACGACGGGGGCGTGGACGACGGATCCCTTCTCCGCGGCGAACTCGATCGTGCGTGCCGCGAGGCGGTCGGCGAGCATGCGGGTGGAGGACGGCTCGCTGGTGCCGCCGCTGATGACGGCGACGGTGTGTGTGCTGGTGTTCGTCACGGGTGCTCCTGGGTCGGGCGGCGGTCCGCAGGCAGACCGGGTAGTGGATACATATGCATATAACCCCGGAGTGTGTCCGGTATTCCCTCGCCGATCGTCAAATAAATGAGTAGACTCATGAATATGGATGGACACCCCAGCGGGACCGGCTCCCCCGGGCGCCGGCAGCGCAACTCCGAGCAGCGCAGGGCCGCCATCCTCGCCGCCGCCTCGCGCATCTTCGTCGAGCGCGGCTACGAATCGGCCGGCACGCAGGAGATCGCCGCCGCCGCCGGTCTGGCCCACGGCACGATCTTCCGCTACGCACCCAGCAAGGCCGAGCTGTTCCTCACGGTCTACAACGAGGAGTTCGCGGTCGAGCTCGCGGCGCTCGAGTCCGCCCTCGCCGCCGTGGAGCCGGGCGACACCGCCGAGGCCGAGGGCGCGGTGCTCATCGTCGACGGCCTGCTGGGGTGGCTCGACCGGCACGGCGACAACGCCAGGGCGTACCAGCGCGAGATCCTCTACGGCTCCCGCACGGCGGAAGCCGTCGCCGAGGCGCGGGTGCTCGTCGAGCGCTGCGTGGGCCTGATCGCGGCGCACATCGCCGGTCACCGCTCGGGCGTGGACGCATTGGCGGTGAGTCTGGCGCGGCTGTTCTTCGTCGGCTCCCAGCTGGACCCGGAGGATTTGCTCGCCGCGGACACTCCCGCCGAGGCGGCCGACGCCGCAGCGGAGATCCCCACGGACGCCTCCGGGGCGATCTCCGACGCCGCCGCCGAGGCGACCCCCGCGGACGGGCGACCCGCCCCCAGTGCGCACGATGTCCTCGTCGAGGACCTGCGGCTGCTCCGCCTCGGGCACCGAGCCGGACGAGGCGGAGCGGCCCCGGCGCCCGGCGCTCGCCCGGCGACCACCGACCACCGGCCGAGCGCCGGCGCAGACCGAGAACACCCACTCACGAAAGAGGACCAGAAATGACCGCTCTGAACACCATCACCGTTTTGGGGACAGGCGTACTGGGATCGCAGATCGCGTACCAGACCGCGTACCACGGCCTCGACGTCGTCGCCTACGACGTCTCCGAGGAGGCGCTCGCCGCCGCGCGCACCCGCTTCGAGGGACTCGCCGCGCGGTACCGTGCCGAGGTCCCCGGCGCCACCGAGGAGAGCACGGCCGCGGCCGTCGCCCGCATCCGGCTCACCGACGACCTCGCCGATGCGGTCTCCGACGCGGACCTCGTCATCGAGGCCGTCCCGGAGCGCCTCGACATCAAGCGCGACACCTACACACGCCTGGCCGCGCTCGCCCCGGCGCGCGCCATCTTCGCCAGCAACTCCTCGACGCTGCTGCCGAGCGACATGAAGGACTTCACGGGTCGCCCCGACCGCTTCCTCGCGCTGCACTACGCCAACCTCGTCTGGGTGCACAACACGGCCGAGATCATGGGGACGGCCGACACCGACCCCGAGGTGTACCGCGCGGTCGTCGACTTCGCCCGGCGCACGGGGATGGAGCCGATCGAGCTCAAGAAGGAGAAGGCGGGGTACGTGCTGAACTCGCTGCTGGTCCCGCTCCTCGACGCCGGGGCGAAGCTGTTCGCCGACGGGATCGCCGACCCCGAGACGGTCGACAAGACCTGGCGGATCGGCACCGGCGCTCCGATGGGCCCGTTCCAGATCTTCGACGTCGTCGGCCTGAACACCGCCTACAACATCAGCGCCACCAGCCCCGACGAGGGGATGCGCGCCTTCGCCGAGATCCTCAAGCGCGACTACATCGACAAGGGCAAGCTCGGCGTCGGCAGCGGCGAGGGCTTCTACCGCTACTCCTGATCGTCGGTCCCCGACCGCCGTCGCGGCGGTCGGGGACACGCGCGGGCCCCGCGATCCGGATCCGGATCCGGATCGCGGGGCCCGTCGTCATGCCGTGCGGCGACCGGTCGGGTCAGCGCCCGACCGGGGCGTCGTCGCTGTCCTGGTACGGCGAACCGCCGGTCACGTTGTCGCCGCGGTTCGCGTTCGGCCGGGGCTGCCGGGGCTGTGCGTCGCCGTACCTGGCGCGCACGAGCGAGGCGTGGGTCGGCGCCTCCGGCACGCCGGGCGCGCGGCGGGACTCCGTCTCCCTGCGCAGCACGCGGACGACCTCGGTTCCCAGCAGCTCCACCTGCTCGAGCACCGTCTCCAGCGGGAGTCCCGCGTGGTCGACGAGGAACAGCTGCCGCTGGTAGTCGCCGAAGTGCTCGCGGAAGGTCAGCGTCTTGTCGATGACCTGCTGCGGGCTGCCGACCGTGAGCGGGGTCTGCTCCATGAAGTCCTCCATGCTCGGGCCGTTGCCGTACACGGGCGCCTCGGCGAAGTAGGGGCGGAAGCGGTCGACGGCGTCCTGCGACCTGGCGGCGATGAACGCCTGCCCGCCGAGTCCGACGATCGCCTCCTCCGGCGTGCCGTGGCCGTAGTGCGCGTAGCGCTGGCGGTAGAAGGAGATCAGGCGCATGTAGTGCTCCTTCGGCCAGAAGATGTTGTTGGCGAAGAAGCCGTCACCGTAGTACGCGGCCTGCTCGGCGATCTCCGGCGTCCGGATGGAGCCGTGCCAGACGAAGGGCGCGACGTCGTCGAGGGGGCGCGGGGTCGAGGTGAAGCCCTGCAGCGGGGTGCGGAAGCGGCCCTCCCAGTCGACGACGTCCTCGGTCCAGAGCCGGTGGAGCAGGTTGTAGTTCTCGAGGGCGAGGGGGAGGCCCTCACGGATGTCCTTGCCGAACCAGGGGTACACGGGGGCAGTGTTGCCCCGGCCGAGCATGAGGTCGCTGCGGCCGCCGGAGAGGTGCTGCAGCATCGCGTACTCCTCGGCGATGCGGACGGGGTCGTTGGTCGTGATGAGCGTCGTCGAGGTGCTCAGCTGCAGGCGCGAGGTGCGCGCCGCGATGTAGGCCAGCAGGGTCGTGGGCGAGGAGGAGAAGAACGGCGGGTTGTGGTGCTCGCCGACCGCGAAGACGTCGAGGCCGACCTCCTCGGCCTTCTCGGCGATGGCGACGATGGCCTGGATACGTTCCGCCTCGCTCGGGGTGCGGCCGCTGACCGGGTCGCGGGTGATGTCGCTGACCGACATGAGTCCGAATTGCATGATCGCTCCTTGCTGGCCGGGTCGTGTCCGGCGGACGGGGCGCTGATCGCCCGGGGTATCTATTCAAATGTATAGAACCATGGCTCCCGGATGCTATTCCCCGCGCGCCGGACCGGACGGACGCACAACGGTGACACTCCGGTGACAGTGCCGCCCCAGGCTGGGCCGAGGCCGGCCTGGCCGGGCGGATCAGCCCGGTCCGACGAACACTGCGGGCCGGACGGGAGGACGTGCGATGGCGGACGCGCAGGGAGGACGGACGGAGACGGGTGCTCGCACGCCGACGGGCAGGTGGGCCACGGCGGAACCCGGCGCCGGGCCGGGGGCAGCCGTGGCGCGGATCGCCTGGCTGGACGGGCTACGTGCGATCGCCGTGATCCTCGTCATCGCCTTCCACCTCGCCCCCGCGGCGGTTCCCGGCGGCTTCATCGGCGTCGACCTGTTCTTCGTGATCAGCGGCTTCATCATCACCGCGCTGCTGCTCCGCGAGATCCGTCTCACCGGTGGCATCGATCTGGGCCGATTCTGGCTGCGCAGGGCGGCCAGGCTGATCCCCGGCCTGCTGCTTGTCCTCGTCGTCTGCCTGCCGCCGGCGCTGCTGCTCGGCGGGGCCGCGCTCGCGGGCGCGGGCTGGCAGGCGGCGGGCGCGGTCACCTTCACCGCCAACTGGGTGGAGCTCGCCCGCAGCAGGGACTACTTCGCCCCGGCGGGGACGGGGCTGTTCGGCAATCTGTGGTCCCTGGGCATCGAGGAGCAGTTCTACCTGCTCTGGCCGCTGCTGCTACCGCCCCTGCTCGTCACCGTCCGACGGCGAGGGGGCAGGGCGACCGCCGCGCTGGTGGTTCTCGCAGCCGCCGGATGCTCCGTCGCGCTCCTCGCCGCGGCGACGGCCGCGGGCATGGAGGCCGCCGCATACTACGCGACGCCGACCCATCTGGTGGGGCTCCTGCTCGGCTGTGCGCTCGCACTGGCGGTCGGGCCCGAGCGGTTCGCACGGCCCGCGGAGCCCCCGGCCCGGAGCGGGGCGAGGGGCGGGAGGGCGACCGCGCTGACGGCCGCGACCGCCGCTCTGGTCGGCGCCCTCGGTGTCCTCGCCGCCGTCGCACGTCCTCAGCAGCCCGGCGTGCAGGCGTCGCTTGTCGTGACCGCATCGGTGCTCGGGGCGCTGCTCATCCTCGTGCTGGGCGCCCGCGGGCGCGATCGGGTGCTCGGCTCGCGTGCGCTCCGCTGGATCGGGGACCGGTCCTACGGGCTCTACCTCTGGCACGTGCCGGTCCTCGTCCTCGGCGAGCAGGTGCTCGGGGCGGCCGGGTGGTCGACGACGCCCCGACGCCTCCTCGCGCTCGGCGCCACCGTCGTCCTGGCGGCGGTGAGCCACCGGCTCGTCGAGCGACCGGCACGGGCCGCGCTCCTGGCGGGCTCCCCCGGCCGCGGGCTGAGGGGGCTGGCCGTCGCCGCCGCGGCCGCGGCGCTCGTCTGCCTGTTCGCCGCCGTCGTGGCACTGTCGCCGGGCCTGTTCGCCGGCTCGTCCACGCACGGGGGCGTGCCCGCTGCTCCCGCGGCCCCGCACCGTGCGGAGGAACACGGTCCCGCGTCGTCATCGCGGGGGGACGCCACGGGTGGCCCCGGCACGGGTGGAACGACGGAACCGGACGCCGCCGCCGAGCTCGCCGGCATCAGCGCGACGGCCGTCGGGGACTCGGTGATGCTGGCCAGCTCCGAGGCGTTGCGCGACGTCATCCCCGGCATCCGCGTCGACGCCGTCGAGTCCCGCCAGCTCGGCGCTGGCCCTGACGTCGTGCAGGCGGCACAGGCGCAGGGCGGGCTCGGCGACCTTCTCGTCGTCGGGCTCGGGACCAACGGGGTCGGCGGGGCCGAGAGCCTGAACCGCATCGTGGAGGAGGCAGGGCCCGACCGCGCCGTCGTGTTCGTCACGGTGCATGCGGAGCGGTCCTGGGCGGCCGAGGTCAACGCTGCGATCCGCGAGGTCGCCGCCGAGCACGACAACGTCGCCGTCGCCGACTGGGATGCGGCCATCTCCGTCCACCCGGAGCTGCTCGCCCCCGACGGGATCCACCCGGGGGCGGCGGGTGCTGCCATCTACGCCGGGACCGTGGCCGACGCCTATGCTGAGGCCAGGCGATAGCGTGCGACGGCCGGGACCGGGGCCGGGCCGGCCGTCGGACGGGGAGAGCGGGGGTCGGGCGTGGTACGGGTGCTTCTGATCGAGGACGACCCGACCATCCGGCAGGCGTACACCCTCACGCTTCGGCGCAGGGGATACCAGGTGGTCACCGAGGCGACCGGTGCCGCGGGGGTCGCCACCGCGCGGCGGGCGAGACCCGACGTGGTCCTGCTCGACGCGATGCTGCCGGACGTGGACGGCTTCGACGTGTGCCGGCTGATCCGCGCGGAGTCCTCCGTCCCCGTGCTGATGCTCACCGCGCGGGACTCCGACTCCGACGTGGTGGGCGGGCTCGAGTCCGGGGCCGACGACTACCTCGTCAAGCCCGTGGCGGCCCCGGTGCTGGACGCCCGCATCCGCGCGGTGCTGCGCCGGGACGCGCGCAGGACCTGCGAGCCGGCCGTCCTGTCCGCTCGCGGCGTCGTCATCGACGTCGATTCCCTCGCCGTGACGCTCGACGGCGTCCCGGTCGAGCTGGCACCGGCGGAGATCAGGCTGCTCATCGTGCTCGTCCGCAACCCCGGGAGGGTGCTCAGCCGCGAGCGGCTGCGCACCGAGGCGTGGCCCGACGGCGCCTCGGCCGGAGCCCGCGCGGTCGACACTGCCGTACAGCGGCTGCGCGCCAAGATCGAGTCCGACCCCGCCGATCCCGTCCTGGTGCGGACGGTCAGGGGATTCGGCTACCGGTTCGGCTGATGGCGGTCCCTGGCAGCGCGGGCACGGCCCGTGGAACGCGACGCAGGCGGCTCGGCATCAGGGCGCGCATCGTCATCGCTGTCACCGCCGTCGGGATCCTCGCCGCGAGCGTGACCGCCGCGGTGCTCCTGATCAGCACCCGCCAGATCGTCCTGGAGTCGCGTCAGAACAGCATCCTCTCGACGTTCAGCGACCAGATCGACCGCTCCGTGGCCGAGCTCCCGAACGAGGCGTCCGGCAACCCCTGGGCGCTGCAGACGGGGCGTCTGCCGGACACGACCGTGGTGTGGGTGCGGCCGGACGGTCAGAACACCAACGAGGCGCTGCGGGACCGACTGCCCGAGGCCTTCCTCGACGAGGTCGGGGCGAGCCAGGGCGACATGCGCTATCTGCGCACGACGCTGGATGGACGGCCCGTGTTCATGGTCGGGCAGCTCATCGACCCGCCGTCGTCGGCGGTTCCGCTCGCGGTGGTGAGCGTCTATCCGCTCGGCGGTCAGGTGGCCGAGCTGGAGGCGCTGCTCACGGCCGGCGTCGTCATCACCCTTGTGGTCGGCGTGGCCGGCGGCGGGGTGGGGCTGCTCGTCGGGCGTCGGATCTCCCGCCCCCTGACGCTGTTGCGGTCCCGCGTCGGCGCGGTCGGGGAGGGGGTGCCCATGCCCTCCGGAAGCACGGGGTCGCCGGATGTCGACGAGGTGCAGACGGAGTTCCTCGCCGCGGCGGCCCGCCTGGACGCGAGCAACGCGCGGCTCGCCGAGCAGGAAGCCAGGGCGAGGCAGCTGGTCGCGGACGTGTCCCACGAGCTGAGGACGCCGCTGACGTCGATGCTCGCCTACAGCGAGATCCTCGACGACGTCGAGCGTGCCGACCCGGAGGAGCTCGCGCTCGCGGCGCACGGAACCGCGGCGGGCGTGCGCAGGCTCACCGTGCTGACCGAGGCGCTGCTCGACATGTCCAGACGCGACGCGGGCATGGCGCGGACGGAGCTCACCGACGTTGCGCTCGGGCCCCTCCTGGCCGACGTCGTCGCGGCGGCGGAGCGGGCCGCAGGAGGGGGATCCGGAACAACCGCGGGCACGAGCGCGGATGGCGGGCCGGCCTCCCGTGGCGTCACGGTCGAGGTGGGGGAGCCGATCGTGCTGAGGACCGATGAGCGTCGCCTGGCGGCGATCGTGGCCAACCTGGTCGCGAACGCGCTCAGGCATGGACGACCTCCCGTCGTCGTGTCGACCTCGCGCGACGAGACGACGGTCACGGTCACGGTGTGCGATGCCGGCGACGGCGTGCCCGCCGAGCATGCGGAGCGCGTCTTCGAGCGCTTCGTGCGACTGGACACCGCGCGGGGGTCGACGGGCGAGAGCAACGGCCTCGGCCTGGCGATCGCGCGCGAGAACGCGAGACAGCTGGGCGGCGACGTCGTTCTCGGCCGCGACGGCGAGCTGACCGTGGCCGTGCTGACGCTGCCCGTCGGTCCCGGGCCGTCGCGCGGCGGAGCTCCGGGCCGGGCGGACGTGCCGTGCGATCGACACGACGATGGGCCGCGGTGATGTCGGGTCGGGGGCAGCTGAGTAGGGCCACGGACCCGCGGCCGGGGCCCGCCGGGGACCCGCACGGCTCCCCTCGCGGAACGACGCGGCATCACGCGCCCGGGTGCCCCGCGCACCGCAACCGCGAGCCACGGCTGTTCGCCCGCAGCGGAGCGAGCGCCGATCCGGGCCCGCCTGGGCGTCCGAATCGCTCGAAATCCGCGAGATTTGGCGGAAGGCTGATACATTCGGAACCGGTCGAACGACCAACTCCGTGCCGAACGGCAGCGGATGACCCAGCAACAGCTGCTGAGGCAGCAAACGTCCGAGGAGGACAATCCTTATGGCTGACAAGTCGCTTAACAAGACCGAGCTCGTCGCGAAGATTGCTTCGGAGACCGGCCAGAGCCAGACCGCCGTCAGCGGCGTCCTGGACAGCCTCTTCGCCGTCCTGGCCGACTCCGTGTCCAACGGCGTCAAGGTGTCGATCCCCGGCTGGCTCGCCGTCGAGCGCACCGAGCGCGCCGCGCGCACCGGCCGCAACCCCCAGACCGGCGCCGAGATCCAGATCCCGGCCGGCCACTCGGTCAAGGTCAGCGCCGGCTCGAAGCTCAAGGCCGCCGTCAAGTAACACCGGCTCACCGCGCTGAGGCGCCGCACGACGACCGTGCGGCGCCTCAGCCATGTCCGGGCACGTAGGCTGGACGGGTGAACCGCCACACCCGGATACTCGGCCCAGGAGTCCTGCTCCTCGTCGCCCTCATCGCCGTCGTCGCCGGGCTCATCGCCGGCGGTGCGGCCGCCCCCGCCGAGATCTCCGACCCCGGACCCGTCGTCCGCTACGGGCTGCCCATCGCGAAGCTGCTGGTCAACCTGTCGGCCGCGCTGATGATCGGCTCGCTCCTGCTCGCGGTGTTCGTGCTCACGCCGGAGCGCGAGGAGTACGACGCCGCCGTCGACCTCGCGGCGACCGGTGCGGGCGTCTTCACCGTGGCCTCCGGCGCCACGGCGCTGTTCACCTTCCTCAACGTCACCGGTGTCGTCCCCAGCCTGGACGACCAGTTCGGCGCCCAGATCGGGCTGTTCTTCACCGGGGTCGAGCTCGGCGTCTCCTGGCTGTACACCGTGGTGTTCGGGGCGGTCCTCACCGTCGCGTGCTTCGCCATCAGGGGGCAGCGGCTGAGGCTCGTCGTCACGGCGCTGAGCATGGTGGCGCTCTACCCGATGGCGTCGCAGGGCCACGCCGCCGGCAACGCCGGACACGGCATCGCCGTCACCTCGCTCTACCTGCACCTCGTGTTCGCGGCCGTGTGGCTGGGCGGGCTGCTCGCCATCGTGCTCATCCGTCGCACCATCGAGCCGGGACGCGTCGCGGTGGTCCTGGCCAGGTACTCCTCCGTCGCCCTCGTCTGCTTCGTCGTCGTCGCCGTGTCGGGGTACTTCGGTGCGGCCCTGCGCATCGGCAGCATCGGCGACATCGCCTCCGGCTACGGGCTTCTCGTCGTGGTGAAGGTCGCCGCGCTCATCGCCCTCGGCCTGTTCGGCGCGGCCTTCCGGCGGCGCACCATCGCGGGACTCGGCAGGGACTACCGTGCCAACGCGGCACGCTTCTGGACGCTCGTCGTCGCCGAGCTCGGCTTCATGGGCCTGGCGAGCGGTGTCGCGGCCGCGCTCGCCCGGACGGCGACGCCCGTGGTCGAGACGACGGACGTCGACGGGCTCACCCCCGCCGAGATCCTCACCGACGACGTGCTGCCGCCCGAGCTCACCCCGATGAGCTTCCTCACCGGCTGGGACCCCGACGTGCTCTGGCTCATCGCCGCGGGCTTCGGGATCTTCTTCTACCTCGCCGGGGTGCGCCGGCTGCGTGCGCGGGGCGATCGCTGGCCGGTGTACCGGACGGTGTGCTGGGTGCTCGGGCTGCTCGTGCTCGCCTGGCTGACCAGCGGCGGCTTCAACCTGTACCAGGACTACCTGTTCAGCGTGCACATGCTCGGCCACATGGGGCTGACCATGGTGGTCCCGCTGCTGCTCGTCCCCGGGGCCCCGGTCACGCTGGCCTCGCGCGCGATCGTCAAGCGGACGGACGGCTCCCGCGGCGGCAGGGAGTGGATCCTCTGGGCGGTGCACACGCCGTTCGCCTCGATCGTCTCGCATCCGGTGGTCGCGGCCGTCCTGTTCGCCGGCTCGCTCTGGGTGTTCTACTACACGGGGCTGTTCCGCTGGTCGATGGACGAGCACCTCGGGCACGAGTGGATGGTCGTGCACTTCGTCATCACCGGCTACCTGTTCACGCAGTCGCTCATCGGCATCGACCCGGTCAAGTACCGGCTGCCGTACGCGTTCCGGCTGATCCTGCTGCTGGCGACCATGGCGTTCCACGCCTTCTTCGGTCTGGCCATCATGCAGGCGTCCGGGCTGTTCCTCGCCGACTGGTTCGGCGCCATGGGCCGCACCTGGGGGGCGACGCCCCTCGACGACCAGCAGAACGGCGGCGGCATCGCCTGGGGCATCGGCGAGATCCCGACGGTTCTCATGGCGGTGATCGTCGCGATCCAGTGGTCGCGCTCGGACGACAGGGAGCAGCGCCGGCTGGACCGCAACGCCGATCGCACGGGCGACGCCGAGCTGAAGGAGTACAACCGGCGGCTGGAGCAGCTCGCCGAGCGGGACCGCGGCTGAGCGACGCCGGACTGCGGCGGGGCCGAGCGTGATCGCGCCGGCCGCCGGCTGACGGCCTCAGCGGATGCCGACGTAGAAGCGCGAGTCGTCGCTGCGGTGCAGGGCGTTGTAGAACTCGAAGCGCCGGTCGTCGGCGTCCCAGGACACGGACTCGATCCGCAGGGCGGGGGCGCCGGCCGGCAGCGCGAGCAGCCCGGCGTCCTCCGCCGACGGGAGGACGGCCTGCAGCCAGCGGTCGGCACCCGCCGGTGAGACCCCGTAGTGGCGGCGCAGGTGCTTGTAGAGCGACTGGTTCTCGAGGTTGGCCTTGAGCAGGCCGGGGAACAGGCTCGCGGGCATCACCGTGTCGACGAGCAGCCAGGGCGCGCCGTCCACGCTGCGCAGCCGGCGCAGGCGGAGCACGTCCTCGCCCTCCTCGATCTGGAGTGCTCCCGCCTCCGCCGCCGTCGCGGTGCCGCGCAGCTGCGACAGGATCCGCGTCGTCGACGAGCGGTTGCTGGCGTCGAGATCGGCGGAGGAGCCCAGTGTCGAGCCGATGAATGACAGGTCGGGGGTCGAGGGGGACACGAAGGAGCCCTTGGCCCTGATCTTGTAGATGAGGCCGCGACGCACGAGCTCGGCGAGCGCCTCCCTCACGACGGTGCGCGACACCCCGTACCGGCTGATCAGCTCGGATTCCGAGGGGAGGGCCTGGTCGGCGGCGAGCGTTCCGTCGGCGATGGCCTCGCGCAGGGTGGCGGAGAGCTGGAGCCAGAGCGGCTCGTCTGACCCCCGGTCCAGCCGGGTGTCCCATGCGCTGCGGTGTGTCGTCATCGCGGTCCTCTCGCCGTCTTCTCCCCCTCGGCTGCGGCGCCGCCGTTGACAGCACCCCCGAGCCTCCCTATATTCTTATCACTATCAACTGGTAGTGACGAGTTGGGCATGACAAGTGCTCCATCGTCGTCGGCGACAACAGACCCGGGCGTCGTCGAGGCAGCACACCGGTTACCCCCACCCGCAATGGCGCGGACAACAGGAGTCGACAATGAAGTTCACATCCATCAGGCGAGCCGCCGTGATCGCGGCCGCCGCAGCAGCACTCAGCCTCGCGGCCTGTTCCAGCGGAACGGCACCGGCAGGGAACGGCACGGACGCCGCACCGGCCGACGGCGAGGGCATCTCCATCGCCCTCAGCAACGGCTTCGTCAACGGCTGGCGCCTCACCCTCATCAACAAGTTCGAGGAGGCCGCCGAGGCGCTCAAGGCCGAGGGCAAGGTCAGCGAGGTCACCTCCGTCAACGCACCCGGCGAGAACAGCGCGACCGAGCAGGCCAGTCAGATCCGCAGCCTCATGCTGCAGGACCCGGACGTGCTCATGGTCATCCCCGCCTCGTCGACGGCCCTCGTGCCCACCGTGGAGGAGGCCTGCAACGCCGGCATCACGGTCATCGTGCTCGACGCCGACATGGACGCCCCCTGCGCGACCATCGTGCGCAACGCCTACGACGTCTGGGGTGAGGACTCGCTCGTTCCCGCACTCGAGGCCATCGACGGCTCGGGCAACATCATCCTCAACCGCGGGGTCATCGGCTCGCAGCCGGAGGAGGAGTTCTACAACAGGCAGAAGGAGATCCTCGCCGACTACCCCGACGTGAACGTCGTGGCGGAGGTCAACGGCTACTGCGACAGCAGCACCGTGCAGAAGGAGGTCGTCGGCGTCCTCGGCTCGCTGCCCGAGGTCGACGCGGTGCCCGGCTGCATCGGCGGCATGGGCGTCGTCCAGGCCTTCGAGTCCGCCGGACGGGACGCGCCGGTCGTCGTGTTCGACACCGACGGCAAGTCCCTGCAGTTCTGGAAGGACAGCGGCATCGACAACGGCTCCTACGCCGCGCTGACCGACCCCGGCCAGGTCGTGGCCGCGATCCACATCGCGCTGGCCAAGATCGCCGGCGAGGAGGTGCCGCAGGAGGTCGTGCTCCCCGTCATCCAGATCGGCGAGGACGACCTGGACTACTGGCTCGACACGCTCGAGACCGACGAGTTCGCCTCCTACCCGTGGGACGAGGAGAGCGTCACCGCGGCGCTCGACGCCATCAACGCGGGTGACGTGGCCGTCGCGCCCGAGCTCAAGTAGACGGCACGACGAGGAACGAAGGGCATCCAGATGACCTCGACAGAGACGACAGCGATCGTGGACGGCACGCGGGGCGGCACCGCCCTCCTCACCGTCGACGCGGTCTCGAAGCGGTACGGGAAGACCCAGGCGCTGAGCACCGTGAGCGTCGAGCTGGGCGAGGGTGAGATCCTCGGCCTCGTCGGCCACAACGGCGCGGGCAAGAGCACGCTCGTGCGACTGCTCGCCGGGCGGGAGGCCAGCGACACCGGAGCGATCCGGGTCGCCGGCCTCCCCGAGGGAGCGGCGTTCACCGCGGCCGCCGCCGAGCGTGCGGGGATCCGCATGGTCTACCAGGAGCTGGCCCTGTGCCCCGACCTCACCGTCGCCGAGAACGCCGCCCTGTCCGACCGCAGGCCCACGGGGGCGCTGTGGCGCCGCCGGGCCGAGCGGCGCATCCAGGACACCCTCGACGAGGTGTTCCCCGGCCACGGGATCAGCGTCCTCGACCGCAGCGGCGAGATGCCGATGGCGCAGCGCCAGATGGTCGAGATCGCCAGGGCGCTGTGCACCGACCGGCTCCGGCTGCTCATCCTCGACGAGCCGACCGAGTCGCTCGGCGTCGACGCGGCCGAGGCGCTGTACCGCTACCTGCACCGTCGCACGGCCGACGGCGTCTCCGCGGTCCTCGTCTCCCACCGGATGCACGAGGTGGTCGGCCACAGCGACCGGATCCTCGTCATGAAGGACGGCAGCATCGTCGGCCAGTACCCCGGGGGGACGACGGCCGAGTCCACCCTGCTCGCGGCGATGGGCGGCGAGGTGTCCACGGACACGGGGACGCTCGAACGCGTCGAGGCGGAACTGGACGATCAGGAGCAGCCGGCCGCCGCTCGCGAGGGCGCGGCGGTCCTCGCCCTCACCGACTCCAGGGGGCGCGAGCTCACCGCGCGGCCGGGCGAGATCATCGGCCTGGCCGGGCTCGCCGGCCAGGGGCAGGAGGGCGTGCTGGCCCGGCTGTGGGCCCCCGGCCTGCTCAGCCGCTCGGTCACCGTCCCGTCCTCCCGCGCGTACGTGCCGGGCGACCGGCAGGTGTCGGGGATCTTCCCGCTGTGGACGGTGGCGGAGAACCTCACCATCGCGGCGACCAGGGCGCTCGGCCGCTTCGGCTTCGTCAGCGGCGCGCGCAAGCGCGAGCTCGCCTCGACCTGGGTCGACATGCTCCGGGTGCGCGGCGGTGCGGCGGCGCCGATCACCTCGCTCAGCGGCGGCAACCAGCAGAAGGTGCTCATCGCCCGCGCCTTCGCCGCCGACGCCGAGCTCGTGCTGCTCGACGACCCGTTCCGCGGCGTCGACGTGGCCACCAAGAACGAGATCTACACCCTGATGAAGGCGGAGGCCCGCAGCGGCCGCACGATCGTCTGGTACTCGACCGACAACAAGGAGATGGCGCACTGCGACCGCGTGTACGTGTTCCGCGCCGGACGGATCGTGTCGGAGATGCCCGGGTCGGACGCCACCGAGCAGCGCATCATCGCTGACTCGTTCGACGAGACAGAGGGAGAACTGCGATGACCACAGCACTCGAGCGTCCGCGGGGTGCGTCCGCGCTGCCCGGCGCCGCGACACGCATCCGCACGGGGGCGGTGCAGGGCAGTCCCGCCGTGCTCTCCATCGTGGCGATGATCGCGATCGTCATCCTCGCCGCCGTCATCCAGCCGGGCGTCCTCAGCATGAACGGCATCACGCTCATGCTCACCGCGGCGGTCCCGCTGGTCCTGGCCACCCAGGCGCAGATGATCATCATGGCCGTCGGGGACATCGACCTCGGCGTGGGCGCGCTCCTCGGCCTGGTCACCGTCATCGCGGCGACCGTCCTCACCACCTCGCCCGCGCTCGGCCTGGCCATGCTCGCAGGGATCGTCGTCGTCTACGCGCTCCTCGGCTTCATCATCCAGCGCCGCGGGGTCCCGTCGATCATCATCACCCTGGGGATGTCGTTCGTCTGGCTCGGCCTGGGGCTCGAGCTTCTGCCCACGCCCGGCGGCCAGACCCCGGAGTGGCTGAGCGCCATCGGCCAGTGGCGTCCCGAGCTCATCCCCGCGCCGCTCGTGCTCATCGCCGTCGCCACGGTTGTCGCCTGGCTGATCGCCAGGCGGAGCAGGTTCGGCACGCGGCTGAGGGCCCTCGGCTCGCAGCCGGCCACGCTGGAGAAGCTCGGCTGGTCGCTGGTGCGCACCCGGATGGCCGCCTACGCCGTCGCCGCGGTCCTGCTCATCCTCGCCGGACTGGTCATGGCCTCGCAGACCCGCTCCGGCGACGTCAACTCGGCGGGCAACTTCGCGCTGATGACCATCGCCGCGGTGATCCTCGGCGGCGGCAACTTCGCCGGGGGGCGGGCCTTCCCCGTCGGGGCGGCGTTCGGCGCCATCACACTCGGCCTCATCACCGTCCTCCTGTCCCTGGTCAGCCTGCCGTCGAGCTTCCAGTCGGCGGCGCAGGGGCTCATCGTCCTCGCGGTCCTCGCCGGCCGCGTCATCACGGAACGGTTCATTCGCTCATGACTTCCGCACCCACGATCGCCACGCCGACCCAGCACCCCGCCGTCGAACGGATCCGGACGCTGTGGCCTGCCTGGGGCTGGTCCCTCGTCGGCACGCTCGTCGTGCTCGTCGCCGTCATCGGCGTCAGCGGCGGCTCGCCCCTCCAGCCGCTCTCGCAGGCGCTCACCCTCGTGCCCTACCTCGTCCTCGTCGCCATCGGCCAGATGCTCGTCATCACCCTCGGCCCCGGCAACATCGACGTGTCCGTCGGCACGAACGTGTCGATGGCGTCCTACGCCTCCGTCGCCGTGGGGGCGGCCGCGGGCCCGGGTGCGGGCCTGGCCGCCGCCGTCGGAGCCGGTCTGGCCGCGGCCGCGTGCAGCGTCATCGCGATCCTCGTGCTGCGCATCCCCCCGATCATCGCGACGCTCGCGACCAGCCTGATCGTCAGCTCGGCGACGCTCATGCTCGCCGACGCGAACCGCTCGGGTGCCCCGGCGGAGCTGCGGTCCTTCGTCAACGCCCGCGTGCTCGGCGTCCCGCTCACCGCGGTGCTCGTCGCGATCCTCACCGTCGCCGTCGTCATCGTGCTGCGCCGGACGCGTTTCGGCCTGGCGGTCGTCGCGACAGGGCAGAACTCGGTGGCCGCGGCCAAGGCGGGGCTGCCCACGCGGACGGTGACCGGCGTCACGTACCTGATCAGCGGGGCGCTCGCCGGGCTGGCCGGAGGGCTGCTCGCCGCGTTCATCTCGCCGAGCACCTCCCTCGGCACCTCCTACCTCCTCGACTCCGTCGCCGTCGTCGTCATCGGCGGGACGCTCATCGCCGGAGGCCGCCCCGTCCCGGTCGGCGTCTGGACGGGGGCGCTGTTCTTCGTGCTGCTGTCCGGCCTGCTCAACCTGCTCGGGCTGTCCGTCGGCGCGCAGAACATCCTCAAGGGCCTGCTCGTCGTCCTCGTCGTCGTCATCTCCAGCGCGGCCACCGGCACCGGCCGCAGCACCGTCAGGCGACTGCGGGCCTCCCTCACCCTCCCCGGAACCACCACAAAGCAAAGGAACAACACTGATGGCTGATCTCGACGACCTGCGCGACGGCACCGACTTCACCGGTGCTGCGGCCGCCGCATCGACCGACTTCCCGCTCAAGGGCCTCGCCGGCCAGGACTGGGGGATGCGCAGCCGCCTGTCCCGCATCTTCTCGCCCGCCGACGGCCGCACCGTGATGCTCGCCTTCGACCACGGCTACTTCCAGGGGCCCACCTCGGGGCTCGAGCGGCTCGACCGCTCCATCCTGCCGCTCGTCCCCCGCGCGGACGCCCTCATGCTGACCAGGGGTGCGCTGCGCACGACCATCCCCGCGACGGCGAACAAGGGCATCGTGCTGCGGGCCTCCGGCGGGCCGAGCATCCTCAAGGAGCTCTCCGACGAGCAGATCGTGCTGGGCATCGACGACGCCATCCGGCTGGACGCGGCGGCGCTCGCCGTCCAGGTGTTCATCGGCGGCGAGCACGAGACCCGCTCGGTCACCACCATGTCCACGCTCGTCGACCGCGGCCAGGCGGCGGGGATCCCCGTGCTCGCCGTCACCGCGGTCGGGCGCGACATGGTGAGGGACGCCAGGTACTTCCGCCTGGCCACCCGCATCCCGGCCGAGCTCGGCGCGAGCATCATCAAGACGTACTACGTGGAGGAGGGCTTCGAGACGGTCACCTCGTCCTGCCCCGTCCCGATCATCATCGCCGGCGGCAAGAAGGTGCCCGAGCTGGAGGCGCTCACCGTCGCCTACCGGGCCATCGACCAGGGCGCGGCGGGGGTGGACATGGGGCGCAACGTGTTCCAGTCCGAGAACCCCGACGCCATGCTCGCCGCCGTGCGCGCCGTCGTCCACGAGGGGCTGCGCCCCGAGGAGGCGTACGGGCTGTACCAGGAGCTGTCCCACTGAGCTGACGTCGGGCGCGGTAGGCCCGGCGCGGGGAACCACCCCGCGCCGCCGGCCGATCGCGCCCGCGCCCGCCACCACCGAGCGGAGTGAACACATGACACGACTGACGACCCACAGGGACGGCGTCGGCGACGTCGACATCGTCGTCATCGGGGCGGGCATCAACGGCCTGGCCACCGCGAGGGAGGCCGCCGCCCAGGGGCTGAGCGTCGTCCTCATCGACAGGGACGACATCGGGGCGCGCACCTCGGCGATCTCGACACGGCTCATCCACGGCGGCCTCAAGTACCTCGAGCGCATGGAGCTGAACCTCGTGCACGAGTCGATCAGGGAGCGGAACATCCTGCTCGACCAGGCGCCGCACCTGGTCAGGCCCTACCCGATGCTCATCCCGTTCTCCTCCTCGCAGAGCAGGCCGGGCTGGCTGCTGTCCTGCGGCCTGATGCTGCACGACGTGCTCTCGCTCGGCAAACGGCTGCCGCGCAACGGCATCGTGTTCCGCCGCCGCCTGGAGCGCGACTGGCCGTCCCTCGCGGAGGCAGGGCTGCGCTGGGCAGGGCTGTTCCAGGACGCCCAGGTGCCGCTGACGGAGCGGCTCACCGTCGAGCTGGCCATCGACGCGCAGCGCAACGGGGCGGTCGTGCTGACCCACGCCCCCGTCGAGGGGCTGCTCAGGGAGGACGGCCGCATCGCCGGGGTCGTCTACCGCGACAGGGAGGACGGCGCCCCGCGCACGGTCAGGGCGAGACGCGTGGTCAACGCCGCGGGACCGTGGGTCGACGAGATCCTCGACCTCGCGGGCGACCACGACCGCCGCATCGGGCCGACGAAGGGCAGCCACTGCGTCGTCGACCCGTTCCCCGGCGCGCCCGACACCTGCGTGTTCTTCGAGTCGCCGAACGACACCAGGCCCATGTTCGTGCTGCCGTGGCTCGGCCGGTACATGATCGGCACGACCGACCTGCCCTACGACGGCGGCATCGATGACATCCGCATCGACGACGAGGAGACCGACTACCTGCTGTCGGCCGTGAACACGCTGATCCCCTCGGCCGGGCTGGAGCGCTCCGACGTGATCTGGTCGTACTCGGGGGTGCGCCCGCTGCCGTACGTCGGCGAGCTCGACGACCCCTCGACCGTCACCCGCGACCACGTGTTCATCGAGCACGAGGGCGCTGACGCCGGGCTCGTCACCGTCGTCGGGGGGAAGCTGACCACGCACCGCGCCCTCGGCGAGCAGCTCGTCCGCCGGCTGCGCGCCTCGCTCGGGCTGCCACGGCGCTCCTCGCCCACCCGGAGTTCCCCGCTGCCGGGCCGCCCCGCCGAGGCGTCGTGGCCCGCCTACCGTTCCGCCGCGATCGCCGCGGCCGCGGTGGTCGACGGGGTCGGTCCCGCGCTGGCGGAGCGCCTGGTCGACACCTACGGCTCCGCGTCGGAGACGATCGTCGCCGCCATCGCCGAGCGGCCCGATCGGGGTCGCGTCGTCGACGAGGACAGTGGCGCCTGCGCCGCCGAGCTCGTCTTCGCCGTCGCGGAGGAGGGCGCGCACACGCTCGAGGACGTCCTGCTCCGCCGCACCGCGATCGGGCTGAACGCCGACGTCGGCATCGCCGCGGCGCGGCCGGCCGCCGCCGTGCTGGTGGAGGAGGGGCTCTGGAGCCCCGACCGCGCCGAGGCGGAGACGGAGCGCTACCTCGCCGCCGTGGAGCGGTTCACCCCCCGTCGGGTTTCGCACTGAGCGGTTCTCCCGCTAAGAACGACACATACGGACAACGAAGTCTAAGGACACAGGCAATGAAGCAGTGTTACATCGGCATAGACGTCGGGCTCACCTCAGCGAAGGCCGCCGCATTCGACGGCGAGGGGCGGGAGCTGCGCACCTTCTCCGCCGCCAACCCCAGGGAGGCCGTCGACTCCAGCCGGCAGGAGATCTCGATGACGGCCCTGTGGGAGGTCGTCGCCTCCGTGCTGCGCCCGCTCGCCGAGTGGCTCACGGCGAACGGCTACCGGCCGGCCGGGATCGGGGCGACGGGGCACGGCAACGGACTGTACCTCGTCGACGAGCGGCTGGAGCCGGTCCGACCGGCGATCGCCTCGACCGACACGCGCGCCGACCGCATCGTCCGCCAGGTCTCGCCGGCCGCCGTCGCCCAGCTGCACGCGCTCACCGGGTCCGTCCCCTGGGCCGGCCAGCCGGGGCCGCTGCTGGCCTGGCTGGCCGAGAACGAGCCCGAGTCGCTGGCCCGCGCCCGCTGGGCACTGTCCTGCAAGGACTGGATCACGCTCCGGCTGACCGGCCGCCCCGGGGGCGACGTCTCGGACGCCTCCGGCGAGGGACTGCTCACCCTGTCGACGCGCGACTACGAGCCGCGGCTGTTCGACGCGCTCGGGGTGGACCGCGGCGTGATGGGCCTCCTGCCGCCTCTGGCCGAGTCGGACGCCGTCGTCGGCGAGGTGACCGCCGAGGCTGCCGCCTCCACCGGTCTGTCCGCCGGTCTGCCCGTCGTCGCGGGGTGCATGGACTGCATCGCCAGCCCGATGGGGGCGGGCGCGCTCGAGCAGGGCGACGTGACGGTCATCGTCGGCACGTGGGCGATCAACTCGGTCGTCGTGCCCGTCGACCAGGCGCCGCCGGCGGTCACGCTCAACGCCTTCCTGCCCGACCCGCGCCTCATGCTCGCGCAGGAGGTGGCGCCCACCTCGGCGGCGAGCATCGAGTGGTTCTCCTCGCTCATGTCGACGCTGTCGGCCGACGCCGTCACCCCGCGGCAGCTGATGGCCGCCGCGGCCTCCGTGCCCGCCGGCGCCGACGGCGTGCTGTTCCTGCCTTTCGTGCACGGGGCCCCCGACCACGCGGGCGCGTCGGGGACGTTCCTCGGCCTGCGCGACAACCACGGCTACGCCGAGATGGCGCGCGCCGTCGCCGAGGGCATCACCCAGTACCACCGCGTGCAGCTGGAGAAGCTGTGCCGCAGCGGTGCCCGCACCTCCGACGCGCCGTGGACCCTCGCCGGCGGCGGCGCGCGCAACCCGGTGTGGGCACAGATCTTCGCCGACGTCATCGGGCATCCCGTGCGGCGTCAGACGGGGACGGAGCTCGGCGCCCGCGGGGTCGCGTCCCTGGCCGCCCGCGGGGCGGGACACGACGTCGGCGGCTGGCTGACGTCCCACGACGACGCCCTCGTCGTCGAACCGGGCACCCAGCGGGCTGCCTACCGGCGGCAGGCCGAGCGTTTCGACGCCGTGCTCGCGGCCATGGAGTCGGTGTGGACGCCGAGGAGCGCATGATGACGACGGAGGACAGGACGATGACGGATCACGAGGACGCACGGACGCAGCTGGTCGAGGTGTCGCGGCGGCTCGGCGGCGATCCGGAGCTGGTGCTGCACGGCGGGGGCAACACCTCGGCAAAGGGCACGAGCACCGACGTCACCGGCGCCGCGGTGGAGACGGTCTGGGTGAAGGGCAGCGGCTGGGACCTCGCGACCATCACCGAGGACGGCTTCGCCCCGCTGCGGCGCGAGCGGCTGCTCGAGCTGCTGGCCTGCCCGCGGCTGAGCGACACCCAGATGGTCAACGAGCTCCGGCAGGCGTCGCTGCGGGCCGACGCGCCGACCGCCTCCATCGAGGCGCTGCTGCACGCGGCGCTGCCGGGGCGCTTCGTGCTGCACTCGCACGCCGACGCGATCGTGGCGCTCACCGACCAGGCCGAGGACGACGGGCTCGTGACCCGGGTGCTCGGCGACGCCGTCGCGGTGCTGCCCTACGTCAAGCCGGGGTTCGACCTGGCCCGGCTCGTCGCCGAGCACGACGGCCTGATGTCGGGCCGGGTGCGCGCCGTGGTGCTGCGCAACCACGGTCTGTTCACGGCGGGGGACGACGCCGAGGGCGTGCTCGCCGAGCACCTCGAGCTGGTGGGACGGGCGTCACGCGCGCTCGGGAGGGACTCGTGGGGGGACACCGGCGAGGACCTTGCCGAGCGCGGCGGAGGGATCGGCGAGCTCGCCGCGTTCCGGGGGGAGCTGTCGGCGCTGGCCGGGCGGCCGTTCGTCGTGGCGCAGTCCCGCTCCTCCCGCGCCGCGTCGGCCGCGGCGGACCCCGCCGCAGCCGAGCGCTGGTCGCGGGGAACCGCGACGCCGGAGCACGTCATCAGGACCAAGAGGGAGCCCCTGGTCGGCAGGGACCTGGCCGGGTACGCCGAGCGCTACCTGGCCACGGTCGACCGCCTCGCCGACCCGGCCGTGCCGCTCGCCCGGCTCGACCCGGCGCCACGGGCGGTCCTCGACCCGGAGTGGGGGCTGCTGACCGCGGGGGCGACCGCCGCGGCCGCCGCCGCCGTGCACGACATCGTGCTGCACACGGCCGACATCATCGACGCCGCCGACGCCGCGGGGGAGTACCGCTCGCTCGACGAGCGCCAGAGCTTCGAGATCGAGTACTGGGAGCTGGAGCAGGCGCGCCTGGCCGCGAGCAGGACGACCGCGCCGATGGCGGGGGAGGTCGCGCTCGTGACGGGGGCGGCGTCGGGCATCGGCAGGGCGATCGCCGCGGAGCTGCGCCGTGCGGGCGCCGCCGTCGTCGCGGTCGACCGCGACCCCCGCGTGCGCGACGAGGACGCCGTCGACCGGGTCGGCGTCGTCGGCGACGTGTCCGACCCCGAGGTGATGCGCCGCGCCGCGGAGGCGGCGGTGCGCGGCTTCGGCGGGCTGGACGTCCTCGTGGCCGCCGCCGGGGTGTTCCCCGAGCCGACGCCGATCGCCCGGCTCGACCCCGCGGGGTGGGACCGGGGGCTCCGGGTCAACACGACCGCGGTGGCGCACGCCCTCACCGCCGCGCACCCCGCGCTCGTGCAGGCGCCGCGCGGCGGGAGGGTCGTGCTGGTCTCCAGCAAGAACGTGGCCGCGCCCGGCCCCGGCGCCGCCGCGTATTCGGCGAGCAAGAGCGCCGCCGCCCAGCTGGCCAGGGTGGCCGCGCTGGAGTGGGCGCCCGACGGGATCCGGGTGAACCTCGTCGAGCCGGACGCCGTGTTCGACACGGGGATCTGGACGCCGGAGCTGCTCGCCGAGCGGGCGGCGCAGTACGGGATGAGCGTCCAGGAGTACAAGACGCGCAACCTGCTCGGCGTCGAGGTGAGCAGCACCCAGGTGGCGGAGGCGGTCCGCGTCCTCGTCGACGGCGGGCTGACGGCCACCACCGGGGCGCACCTCACCGTCGACGGCGGCAACGACCGGGTCGTGTAGCGGCCGGGGTCACTCCGCCCGGAGCGTCACCGTCGCCCGGTCGCCGTCGAGGCTGATGTCGCCGCCGATGCCGGAGCTCACCCGCTCCGTCGAGGTGCTGACCGAGCCGTCGAACAGCGACCGAACGGTGAGGGTGATCTCCGCCTCGAACGTCGTCGGCTCGAGCGCCCAGCCCTCGGCCCCCGGGACCAGCCGCACGGTCGGGTAGCTGCGGATGTGCCACTCCGGTTCGCCCTCGATGCGGTCCTCCACGTCGTAGCCGAAGGGGCAGCCCTGCGGATACAGCGCGTGCTCCGCGGCGCACTCGTCGAGCTTGCGGTGGACGGCGTCGGAGACGAGCTGGGTGAACGCGGGGGTGGCGTTCGCGTCGAGGGTGAGACTGGTCGCGCGGCCCGGATCGCCGACGGTCAGGCTCTCCGGCGCCGCGGCGACGTAGGGGTCATCGCGCTCGACCGTGTACCGGCCTGGCGCGAACAGCACGACGTCGAAGGAGTGGGAGAACGCCCGCTCGACGCCGAGCTGGCGGACGTCGAGCTCGCGGCCGTTCAGGCTGAAGCCGGGGGTGTGCTCGATGCGCAGCTCGACCGGCGCCGTGGGGCTCGCCGCGAAGCGCCACTCGGGCAGCACACCGAGGCGCGTCCCCGCACGCTCGACCAGAAGCGTCCCCGACACCGGGACCCCGTCGACCGTGGCGCTGGCGATGACGAGGTGGCGCCCCTCGGCGTCGACTCCCGTGTCGTGGGCCGCCACGTCGCGATAGTCCGGAAGGACGTCGCCGCGCAGCAGCGCCGTGCTCACGTTGGGCGCCTCGGCCGGCCGCGCGCCGGGCAGGGCGAGCGCGGCGGCGGCGTCGCCGTCCGCCAGGGCGTCCAGGTACCGACCGACGAACGCCTCGGCGCTGTACAGCTCGCGTGAGAGCGACCCGGCACCCGCCACCACCGCCGTCGCCAGCAGCAGGCCGATGCACGACCAGACCAGAGCGACCCGCGCCCTGGCCGACAGGGCCACCGGATCGGGTGTCGCCGCGGCGCCCTGCGGCGCGGCCGAGCGCCCCATCCGGGTCTGCGGTCCTGGCCCGGTGGCGGGGTCGACGGGGGGTCCGGGTTCCGCGTGATCCGGGCCGTGCTCGCTCACGTCGTCATCCTATCCGGCGGTGCAGGCGGGGGCATCCGCCCGACGAAGTAGTCTTGTCACGCCCGAACCGCCCGCGTAGGAAGCCCGCAGAGTGAAACTGACCGCCCAGCAGCAGGCCGTCTTCGACCGCATCGAGAGCACGAGAGACCACCTGTTCATCACCGGTCGCGCGGGCGCGGGCAAGTCGACGCTGCTCAACCACCTCTCCTGGCACACGGAGAAGCAGCTCGTCATCGCGGCGCCGACGGGCGTCGCGGCGCTCAACGTCGGCGGGCAGACGATCCACTCGCTGTTCCGGCTGCCGGTCGGGCTGATCGCCGACCACGAGATCGAGCAGCCGGACAACGTCCGCAAGCTGCTGAACACCATCGACACCCTGGTCATCGACGAGGTCTCCATGGTCAACGCCGACCTCATGGACGCGATGGACCGCAGCCTCCGGCAGGCGCGTGCCCGGCGTGCGGAGCCGTTCGGCGGCGTGCAGGTGATCCTCTTCGGCGACCCGTACCAGCTCGCCCCCGTGCCCGGCCGCGGCGACGAGAAGGCCTACATCGAGGACACCTACCGCTCGTTCTGGTTCTTCGACGCGAAGGTGTGGCGCGAGACCCCGCTCGAGATCGTCGAGCTCACCCAGATCCACCGCCAGTCCGACGACGCGTTCAAGTACATGCTCGAGTCGGTTCGGCACGGCATGGTCACCGCCGAGGTGGCGAAGGCGCTCAACGACGCCGGCGCCCGCACGCCTCCCGAGGACGGCCCCATCACCCTGGCGGCGCGCAACGACAGCGTCACGCGCATCAACCGCGAGAGCCTGGCCCGGCTGCCCGGGCGCTCGATGACGGCCCGGGCCGAGGTCAACGGCGAGTTCGGCGAGAGCGCCTACCCCGCCGACGAGGCGCTCGAGCTGAAGGTCGGCGCGCAGGTGATGTTCCTGCGCAACGACACCGGAGGGGGCCTCGACGGTCAGCGCTGGGTGAACGGCACCATCGGCACGGTGGTCAAGATCGACGGGAACGTGCACGTCGACGTCGACGGGAACGTCGTCGAGGTGGAGCCGGTGACGTGGGAGAAGCACCGGTACAGCTACGTCGCCTCCACCAAGGAGCTGCGCAAGGGCATCGTCGCCGACTTCACGCAGTTCCCCCTGCGGCTGGCGTGGGCGATCACGATCCACAAGTCGCAGGGCAAGAGCTACGAGCAGGCCATCATCGACCTGGGGTCGCGGGCGTTCAGCCCCGGGCAGGTGTACGTGGCGCTCAGCCGGCTGACCAGCCTGGACGGGCTGTACCTGTCCCGGCCGCTGCGCCCGAGCGACATCATCGTCGACGCGGACGTGCAGCGCTTCATGGCCGGGGCGAGGCAGGGATTGCTCGAGGCGGGGGAGCCTGCGGGGGAGTGAGCGGCTCCGCTCGTGGGTGTTCGGGGGTGCCGCTCAGGGCTGCGCGGCGTATGCGGGTGTGCGCCACGGGAAACCCGGTCACTCCTGCGGTTACGTTGACCCGTCTCTCTCCATGAGGCGCCAGGCGCCTCCGCGGCACGGCCAGAGCGCGGCGAGCAGATAGACGCCGAAGAGGACGGCGAAGGTTCCGGTCACGCCGATGAGCTGCGCGCTGGTGCCGCCGAGCAGGGCGCCGATCGGCATCCCGGCCCAGGAGCCTGCGGTCAGCAGTCCGAAGACCCTGGCGCGCATCGCTGGCGGAACGCGCTCCAGCCGGACGGCCCCGATGATCGGATTGAGCGCCCCCGCCGCAAGGCCCGAGATGACGGAAACGCCAACCATCCAGGCCATGCCGAGGCCGAGCGCGGGCGGCAGCAGCGAAAGCGCGACCAGAGCGAGGCACAGCACGAAGGTGCTGCGCCGATGGACACGGTGGGCGACGAAGCCGAAGAGGAGCGACCCTGCCAGCGCACAGCCGCCGAAGACCGCGACGATGATGCCGAGCGACGCCGCACCGCCCAAGTACTGCGTGCTGTACAGCGGGAGCAACGGCCCCGAGCGGGCCGCATCGAGCATGTTCACAATGAGAATGAGGCCGAGGAAGCGGCGCAGCAGCGGGTCGGTGGCGACGAAGCGGAAGCCGTCGCGCAACTGCCTCCAGTAGCCGCTCGGCGTTTCCGCTGTGGCCTCTGCTGCGGGTTGATGGTCCTCGTCGCGCGCGGTGCTATCCGGGACGGCGAGCGTCACGAGCGCTGCGAGCGCGAAGGCTGCGCCGGTGCCGAGCAGGGCGACGGGCGGGCCGAGCGTCGCCACGAGGAGTCCGGCTAGGGCGTGTCTCCCATATGGTTCGTGATTGACGCGCGATTCTGGATGGGTGA
>NZ_FUKR01000052.1 GCF_900163835.1 Mycetocola reblochoni REB411
GGGAAGAGCACGGGGGAGGGCAGGCAGCGGGGGAAGCGTTCCGGGTGGCTCCGAGCGACGCCTGAGAGGTCCTCGACGGCGTGCAGTGATCCGGCGGCGATGCGCGCGATCGTCGTCGCCGTGATGATGTCGTGCGGGCGGGGTCCCGTCAGCCGAGGCTCGTCCTCGAGCAGCGCGACGGTCTCGTCCACGCCCAGGGCGGGCAGGGCGATCCGGTACGGACGCCGGCCGTGGTCGTCCCGCAGGAGCGCGAGCGGGGAGTCGCCGCGCAGGCGCGTCGTCCGCGCGGTCAGGATCAGCGGCCCGAGGTGGGAGGCGAGGATCCCGTGAAGCGTGTCGTCATCGAGCAGCTCGGCGTCGTCGACGACGAGGGCGCTCCTGTCCTTGCCCGTCCCGTCCGGTCGGTCCGGCGCGGGCACCGCGGGCGAGCGCCCGCCCGCCACCGTGCGGACCGGCAGCCCGCTGGCCTCCGCGATGCGCCGTGCGGCGACGCTCTTGCCGCTGCCCGCGGGGCCGGTGATCAGCAGAGGCATCCCGGTGGCGAGCATGCGCAGCCCCTGGGCGAGCTCGGTCCTGTGCGGACTGGGCGTGCGCGGCGCGGGCTCAACCAGCCAGGACGGCACGGTCTGTCCCTCTGTCCTTCTGGTTGCTCGTGCATCGGCGCGGCATCACGATAATCACGTCCTCAGTGCATCTCATTCCGCGTCCATGAGCATTGTTCATTTCTGCGAATTGCGGGCGATTACGGGTTTCCGACTGGTGCTCATCGTATCCGGTCGGCGCTACCGAATATCCACTACTCAGTAATAGTTCGACCACCGAGGCGGGGATCCGCCAATTCGTTCCGGCGGGTGCGTCCGGTCGGCGACGCCGCTTCTCGCCGTGAATTCGGCACTGGCCTCCGGGCTCGGAACGGAATTCATAACGGTCGCATCACTTTCTGTCGATCGCGGCGTGTGGCATCGCGTTACTACTGAGCGGCGGCGATCGGGAATGGGGGTGCGTAGTTCATCGTCAGCGGCATTGTCCGGCGGTGTCCGGCCGAATACCGAATAGCTACTGAAAGCCCGAATCCGGGGTGAATGGCTATTTAGCATGGGCCGCAGTCGCGGAATCTGCACTCGATCCGCGCCCGACGGACGGAAACCAGATGAACGCCCCCACACTCGTGCTCCTCGGCACGGAACCCGGCGAACGCCTCGGCGTGCGGTCGGTGCGGAGGGTGCGACGGACGAGGACCGCAAACGGCGAAAGGAACGCAACGTGCTGACAACCCGTGCTCGACGCAGGACACGACGGGGGGCGGATCGGCGCGGCGTCGTGACCGGCGCCGCCGTCGTCACCGCCACGGCGATGGTCGCGATGGGCGCGTTCGCGTCCACCGCGACGGCCGTGCCGGGCGACAGCTCCTCCTCATCGTCGAGGTTCCTCTCCGGCAGCCTCCTCGTCGGAGGGGTCGACCTGGACAGCATCGCGGCGCTCGGCGGCGCGTCCGCCGAGCACGACGGCTCCGGCCCGAGTGTGGTGGACTCCGCCGGCCTCGACCTCGAGGCGCTCGGCCTGGTCGGGGTCCAGCTGCCGAGCGGCGTCTCGGTCCCGCTCGGAGACGTGCTCAAGCTGGGCGTCGTCAACCAGTACGCCGAGGCGGCGGACCGGGGCGTGTCCCGTGCGGCCACCGGCGCGGTCAGCGACGCGGGGATCGTCGACACCACCGGGACGGGCGACTACCCGGCCGACGCGACCCTCAGCCTCACGGGGCTGCTCGGCAGCGAGATCACCGACACGCTCGCGGGCCTCGAGGTCCGGCTCGGCGCGGTCAGCGCCGAGGCCTCCCTCGACGCCGAGGGAACGGGGACCGTCGTCCGCGACTACAACGTCGCCAGCGGCGAGCTCGAGCTCTCGGTCCCCGCGATCGGCGGCATCGAGGACGTGCTCGTGGGGGACGGGAGCGGCAGCGTCGCCTCGCTGGTCGACACCGCGGTCAACTCCCTCGTCGGCTCCGACGGGCTCATCGCGCAGGCTCTCGCCGGTCTCAACGCGGCCCTCGCGCCGATCGTCGGCAACGACGCCGTCGTGGTCTCGATCGACACCGATGTGCAGGGTGCGCTGAACGGCGTGCTCGACGGGCTGCTCAGTGACGACGTCGTCTCGATCGACCTGAGGACGGGGGTCGTCACCGTCGACCTCGACGCGCTGCTCAGCGAGAACGACGGGCCAGGCCTGAACAACCTCGACCCCAACTCGGAGGTGCTCTCCGCCGAGGTCCTCAACCTCGTGAACGAGCGCATCGGTGTCCTGCTGAGCGGTCTGATCGACCAGGTCGACCAGGTGCTCGACTCCACGCTGCGGGCGGCGACCATCAACATCGGCGTTAACCTCTGCCTGGTCGGATCGGGCCCGAACTGCACGGTTCCGGTCCTCGACGTCGGGACGGGAATCAACGTCTCGCTCACCGACCAGACGCTCGGTGACGTCCTCGACGGCACCGCCGTCGCGTCGATCACCCTCAAGGTCGCGGGCGTGCCCATCACCATCCCGCTCGGGACCCTGCTCAACGCCCTCGCGACGCCGATCGCCTCGGTGCTGTTCTCCGCGACGGGCGTGCTGTCCGAGGTGCCGGGAGTGCTGACGCCGGTCCTCACGGGAATCACCAGCTCGCTCAGCCCCGTGTTCGATCTCGTCGCCGAGGTCGTGTCTCTGCAGCTCAACGTGCAGAGCGAGGCCGACGGCAGCTACACCGAGACCGCCGCCCGCCTCACGGCAGCTAACCTGCTGGGCTCCTCCGGCCTGGCGACCGTCAACCTGGCCACGGCCGTCGTCGGGCCCAACGCGGCGGTCGCCGAACTCGACGCGCCCGTCATCACGGCCCCCACGGCCGGGCAGGAGTTCGAGGTCGCCGAGGGCGAGACGAGCGACGTCGTCGTCACCGGTTCGGGTGTCCCCGGGGCGACGGTCACCGTCGACATCGGTGGGGCGGCCCAGACCGCGGTCGTCTCGGCTGACGGAAGCTGGGAGTCGACCTTCGCCGGGACCCCCGTCGGCTCCTACACGGTGACGGCGACTCAGGGGCTGGACGGTCTGACCTCTCCGGAGGCCACGCGAGACTTCGCTGTCGTCGTGAGCGACGAGCCCGGCACGGCCGAGACCGACACGGATTCGAGCGCGGACGCCAGTGCCGCCGTTGACACGGACGCGGATGCGAACGCAGCGGCCGCCGCCTCGGCGTCGGCCTCGGCCCAGGCCGATTCCGACAGCAACGCAGCGGCCCAGGCGGCCGCGCAGGCCGCGGCCACGGCGGACAGCGACACGGCGGCGTCGGCCTCCGCTGATGCCGATGCCGAGGCGGCCGCTGCCGCTGCCGCGCAGGCGACGGCGTCCTCGGACGCATCGACGAGCTCGGACACGGACACCAACGCCGCGTCCCAGGCGGCGTCCCAGGCGGCGGCGGACGCCGATGCCGGGACATCGGCCTCGGCCGAGTCGTCCTCGGCGGCTGAGGGCAATGCGGCTGCGGCTGCCGATGCGGCTGCGGCCACGACGGCGGACTCCGACTCCGCGGCCTCGGCGGATGCGTCCGCGGCCTCGGCGTCCGACGCCGATGCGGCGGCGGGCGTGGACAGTGACGCGTCGGCATCGGCTGATGCGACGGCTGAGTCTGACGCGACAGCTGAGGCTGACGCGACCGCTGAGTCTGACGCCACGGCTGATGCGGATCCGACCACGGACGCGGACAGCACGGCTGATACTGACTCGGCTGCGACGGCTGATGCGGATGCGGCTGCGGCTGCTGATGCGGAGGGCAACGTGAACGCGTCTGCGTCTGCTGCGGCGTCGGCTCAGGCCGATTCCGACACCAACGCGGCGGCTCAGGCCGCGGCGCAGGCGGCGGCGGATGCGGATGCGAACGCGGCGGCCTCGGCTGCGGCGACCGCGAACGCGGATGCGGCGTCGGCGTCGGCGGCGGATGCCAGTGCGGCGGCGTCGACCGACGCGAGCAGTGAGGCGAATGCCGCGGCTGCGGCGTCGGCTCAGGCGGCGTCGAACTCCTCGGCGGACTCGGACAGTGAGGCGGATGCGTCCGCTGCTGCCGAGGGCAATGCGTCGGCGGCCTCGGCGTCGGCGGCGAACGCGGATGCCAGTGTCGATGCGTCCTCGGCTGCGGCTGCTGACGCCAGCGCTGAGGCCGACGCCACGGCGACCGCCGACGCGACCGCTGAGGCAGACGCGACGGCCGAGGCAGACGCGACCGCCGAGGCCGACGCGACCGCCGACGCTGACGCCACGGCGAGCGCTGAGACCAGCGCGGACGCCGACGCCACGGCGACCGCCGATGCCGACGCCAGTGCCGACGGCGATGCCGACGGACCGACGGCGACGGTGGAGCTCCGGTCGATCGTTCGCGGCACCGGGGTCGAGCAGACCGTCGTCGGCACCGGCTTCCAGCCGGGAGAGACGGTCTCCGCGACCGTCCACTCGACGCCGTTCGACCTGGCCGATGAGACGGCCGACGAGAAGGGCACGGTCCGGTTCGTGTTCGCCATCGGGACGGACTTCGAGCTCGGCGACCACTACGTCGCCGTGACCGGGTCCGAGGCGGGCGAGCTGACCGGCGACGCGCTCGACACGGAGTTCGTCGTCACCGCTCAGGCGGCGGCGGCCGACGCGGGTGACGACTCCTCTGGGTCCTCGCCGGGTGCGTCCGCCTCGGCGGACGGCACCGCGGCCGGTTCCGGCTCCGGGTCGACCGGGGGCACCGCGACGGGGTCCGCGACGCTCGCGAACTCCGGAGCCGAGCTCGGCGGGATCGTCACGGCAGGCACGCTGCTGCTGCTCGGCGCGACGGCGATCTGGCTGGTGCGTCGCCGACGCGAGACGGCTCTGCAGCGGTAGCGTCGTCCCCAGGTGCTCCGGGCGGTGTTCGCACCGCCCGGAGCATCGTCCGGTCTCCGGCCCCGCCGGCGCGAGCTCGTGCGGGATCCGCGCGGAGCCGGACCGTCCCGTCCCCGATCGCGCCCCGAAGGATGATCCCGTGACCGAACGAGTCGCACCCCGCCGCAGCGTTCTCACGCGTGTGGTCCTCTACGCCCTTGTGGTGCTGACCGCCTGGCACGTCTTCGCCAGCTTCCTCTGGATCGCCCCGCGCGCGCCGCTGCGCGAGGTGGTGCCTGGGACCGCGCTGTCGTCGTACATGCTCCCCCTGTTCGGGCAATCGTGGAGCGTTTTCGCCCCCGAGCCGATCAACGGCGACTACCGTCTCGACGTCCGCGCGGTCGCGGACGGGGAGACGACGGACTGGGTCAGCGCCACCGACGTCGAGGTGTCGATGATCCGGAGCACCCTCACCCCGCCGCGGGGAGGGATCCAGGCGATCGACGTGTCGAGCCGGTTCAAGGGCGCGTGGGACAAGCTCGACGAAGCCGGCAAGGAGGTCGCCGCGCTCAACTACTACAAGGACGACTGGGAGACGCGGATGGCCGCGGAACTGGAGGGCCACGCCACGGAGGACGAGGTCGCCGCCTACCTGGCGCAGGAGCGTCGGACGACCGCGTACGCCAGTCAGGTGGCGTACGCGATCTGGGGTGACGGCGTCGAGCAGGTCCAGTTCCGCTCCAGCCGGCAGAACATCATCCCGTTCGCCGAACGCAACGACCCCGACGCCGTCCGGCCGGAGGCGCAGAACGCCGCCACGGGCTGGCGGGGCCCCGTCGTGGAGGAGGGACAGTCGTCGGACAGCTTCCGCGACGTCTTCCTCCGCGCCTACGAGAGGCTCGAGAAGTGAGCGGGCGGGGGCGCGCGGCGCTGTCCGTGCTGCGGGCGCTTCCCCGGGCGATGGCGTCGGCCGCGGCCGACGGGGCCAGGGCGGGGGCGTCGGGCCTGCGCCGGATTCAGCTGGCGGGGGAGGCGTGGCTGCTCGACTCGAAGAAGGCGCTGTACGGTCTCGCGGTGACGCGCATCATCTTCGGGCTCACCGGCCTGGGGCTGCTGCTGAGCAACTTCGCGACCCGGCTGTACACCTTCGGCTCCGGCTCCGCCTGGAACGGGGAGGCCTCCGACCCGGTGAGCGCGTTCCCGTCGATCTGGCTGTTCAGCTCGTTCCACTCGGTGATGCTGGACGACGTCGCCTTCACGCTGCTGTACCTCGTGCTGATGGTCCTCGCCGTGCTCGTGACGCTCGGCTGGCGCTTCAATCTGGTCCTGCCGGTCTACCTGGTCCTCTGGGTGAGCTTCATCGAGGTCAACGACGCGGTCGGTGACCAGGGCGACAACATGTACCGCATCGCCCTGTTCTTCCTGCTCTTCGCCGACCCGGCGGCGCGCTGGTCCCTCGACGCCGGGAGGAGGGCACGCGCGGGCTGGCGCACGGTCCTCCCCACTCCGATCTCGAACGCGTTGCACAACCTCACGCTCGTGGTGCTCACCGCGCAGGTGTCCTTCGTGTACGTCTCGGGCGCGCTGTACAAGGCGGGCGGCGACCCCTGGTCGGGCGGCTACGCGGTGTACAACCCGCTGATGACGGAGCGGTTCGGCACCTGGCCGGTGCTCAGCGATCTGGCCACCGCCTGGGGTCCCGCGGTGACGGCGTTCACCTGGGGGTCGATCATCCTCCAGCTGTGCTTCCCGATGATGCTGCTCACGCGGCCGACGCGGATCGTCGCGCTGCTGGGGATCATGAGCTTCCACGTGGGCATCGCGGTGCTCATGGGGCTGCCGTGGTTCTCCCTCGCGATGATCGCGCTCGACTTCATCTTCGTCAGGGATCGCACCTGGCGGCGGCTGGCCTCCTCGGCGTCGGCGCGGCTGCGGGCCGCGCGCGCGGAGTCGGCAGGGCGGCGCGGGGGAGGCGCCATCGCCTGAGCGGTCGAGGTCGAGGTCGCGGTCGCGTTCGCTCTCGGCCGTGACCGGGTGTCGGCGGTGGCAACTACGATGGGGACGTGGTTACCGCCCTGTATCGCCGCTACCGGCCAGAGACCTTCGCCGAGATGATCGGCCAGTCCCAGGTGACCGATCCGCTGCGGACGGCGCTCCGGTCGGACCGGGTCAATCACGCGTACCTGTTCAGCGGTCCCCGCGGCTGCGGCAAGACCACCTCGGCCCGTATCCTGGCGCGCTGCCTCAACTGCGCCGAGGGCCCGACGGACACACCGTGCGGCCGGTGCGACAGCTGCGTCGAGCTGGGACGCGGCGGCGGCGGCTCCATGGACGTCGTCGAGATCGACGCGGCCAGCCACAACGGCGTCGACGACGCCCGCGAGCTGCGCGAGCGGGCGATCTTCGCCCCGGCGCGCGACCGCTTCAAGATCTTCATCCTCGACGAGGCGCACATGGTCACGCCGCAGGGCTTCAACGCACTGCTGAAGATCGTCGAGGAGCCGCCGGAGCACGTCAAGTTCATCTTCGCCACGACCGAGCCCGACAAGGTCATCGGCACGATCCGCTCCCGCACCCACCACTACCCGTTCCGGCTCGTCCCCCCTGCTGTGATGCTCGACTACCTGCAGCAGCTGCTCGAGGCCGAGTCGCTGACCGCCGAGGGCGGGGTGCTGCCGCTCGTGGTGCGCGGCGGCGGCGGGTCCGTGCGCGACACGCTCTCGCTGCTCGACCAGCTCATCGCGGGGTCCGAGAGCTCCGTTCTGGCGTACGAGCGGGCGGTTGCACTGCTGGGCTACACCCACGCCTCGCTGCTCGACGAGGTCATCGACGCCCTGGCGGCCGCCGACTCCTCGCGTGCCTTCGCCGGGGTCGACAAGGTCGTCCAGACCGGACAGGACCCCCGTCGTTTCGTGGACGACCTGCTGGAGCGCTTGCGCGACCTGATCGTCGTCTCGGCCACGGGGGACAACGCCGCGGGTGTGCTTCGCGGCGTCCCGCAGGACGAGATTGACCACATGGCCGCCCAGGCGGAGACCTTCGGCCGGGCGGCGATGAGCCGCACGGCGGACATCGTCAACCGGGCGCTCAGCGAGATGAGCGGCGCGACATCGCCGAAGCTGCACCTGGAGCTCATGATCGCCCGCATCCTGGTGCTGCTCGCCCAGGGCGATGCCCCCGCCGAGCAGGGCCGCGCCCCGGGGGCGACGGCCGTCCCGGCGGCCTCATCGCGGCCGGCCGCCACGTCCGCACCCGACGCGGCGACGCCCCCTGCGCCCACCGTTTCCTCGCCCGCCGCCGCGGCGGTTCCGCCGCGGCGGCGGGCGAGGAAACGGTGGGCGCAGGGGG
>NZ_FUKR01000021.1 GCF_900163835.1 Mycetocola reblochoni REB411
CCCGTCGCCAGCCACCCGCAGAGGAAGACACCCCCCACGATGACCAGAACGCGCAGACGAGCCCTCGCGACGACCGCCGCACTCGGCACCGTCGTCGCCCTGGCCGTGCAGGCCCCGGCCGCCGCGGCCCCCGCCGACACCGCCACCGCCACGCCGATGCTCGCCCCCTACTACACCGAGCTCGACCTGACCGGTGACGGCGCGGTCGACGAGGCCGACCTCGACGTCGCCGCCGAGGCGCTCGGCGCCACCAGCGGCGACGCCGGATGGGACGGGGTCGCCGTCATCGACCAGGACGGCGACGGCACCATCACGGTCGGCGACCTCGCCGGGCTGTCCCAGCGCGTCATCTACGACGACGGGCCGTTCGAGCTCGTCGAGGCCGGCGTGGTCGACATGCAGGCCGCGATGAACGCGGGCGTCACCACCTCGGTCGAGATCACGCAGGACTACATCGACCGCATCGCCGCGTACGACACCGAGATCGTCGACACCTCGGCCGGCGGCCGCGCACTCAACTCGATCATCACCGTCGGCGAGGACAGCGCCCTCGCCGCCGCGGCCGCCGCGGACACGGAGCGCGAGACCTCGGGGATGACGAGCATGCTGCTCGGCGTGCCCGTCGCGGTCAAGGACAACTACGACACCGAGGACATGGTCACCACCGGCGGCTGCGGCTGCTGGGACGACAACCAGACTGACAGCGACGCGGCCATGGTCGCCGGGCTGCGCGACGCCGGCGCGGTGATCCTCGCCAAGGCCAGCCTCGACGAGTTCGCCTACGGTTTCGCCTCGGAGTTCTCCGCGGGCCAGCCCGCCGGGTCCTCGACGCTCGTCGCCAGCCCCTACGTCACCTCGCGGACCGCGGGCGGGTCCAGCGGCGGCACGGGTGCGGCGATCGCGGCGAACCTCGCCGGGGTCGGCTTCGGCACCGACACGGGCGGCTCCATCCGCATCCCGTCCTCGTACAACCAGCTCGTCGGCATCCGCCCCACCGTCGGCCTGACCAGCCGCGACGGCATCATCCCGCTCGCGCTCAGCCAGGACACCGGCGGCCCGATGGCCAGGAGCGTCACCGACGCGGCCGTGTCCCTCGACGCCGTCATCGGCGTGGACGCGGCGGACGCCGCCACCGCGGCGCAGCAGGGCAAGACCCCCGAGTCGTACACGGCCGCGCTCGACGAGGACGCCCTCGACGGCGCCCGGATCGGCTACTTCCCGAGCATGGTCGGCAGCAACGCCACGACCACGCGCCTGTTCGCCGAGGCGAAGACCGCCCTGGAGGCCCAGGGCGCCACGGTCGTCGAGCTGACCGAGCCGGAGGGCTTCTCCGCCGTGATGGCCGAGCCGTCCGGGTCGACCAACGAGTTCACGCACGACCTGAACGAGTACATCGACACCCACCTGGCCCCCGGGGTCGCCGCCCGCTCGCTCAGCGACATCATCGCGAGCGGCCGCGTCGTTCCCTCACGCGTCCCCACCTACCAGACGCGCAACGCCGTCACCGAGGAGACCTACCAGGCGTGGGCGGGCGAGAACGGCACCCACACGAGGCAGCTCGCGGCGGGCAAGACGCTGCTCACCCAGGTGCTCGAGGACAACGACCTCGACACCATCGTCTACCCCTCGGGCACGCCGTACGGCACCCAGGGGCTGAACATGCGCCTCAGCCCCAACACCGGGCTGCCGGCCGTGACCGTCCCGATGGGCCAGGCGAGTGCCGCCGACGCGACCGTGACCGGCGCGGGCGTGAACCTGGAGTTCCTCGGGCGGGCGTTCGACGAGTCCACCCTCATCGGGCTGGGCTACTCCTTCGAGCAGGCGACGCAGGCGAGGACGACCCCCGCTCTGTACGGTCCGCTCGGCTAGAGCCGCCGCGAACGACGACGCCGCCCCGTGCAGCACGGGGCGGCGTCGTCGTTCGCGTGGGCGGCCCCGCGACCGGGGGGAGCCCCGGGGCCACCTCGGGAGGGTCAGTCCCGCAGCGCCGCCACGGCCTCGATCTCGACGAGCTGGTCGTCGTAGCCGAGGACGGTCACACCGAGCAGCGTGCTCGGGGCGTCGTGGTCGCCGAAGGCGTCCCTGACGACCTCCCACGCCGCCACCAGGTCCGCCTGGCGGGAGCTGGCCACCAACACGCGGGTGCTGATCACGTCCTCCAGCACCGCGCCCGCGGCGGCCAGGGCCGTCCGCATCGTCTCGACGCAGACGGCGGCCTGCCCGGCGTAGTCGCCGACCGCGGCCGTGCTGCCGTCCGGCCGGAGCGGGCACGCCCCGGCGAGGAAGACGAGACGGGCGTCGGCCGGCGCGGTCGCCGCGTAGGCGTACTCGGCGGTCGCGCTGAGGTCGGTGGATCGGATGAGGGTGACAGCGGTCATGGCGGCCCTTCTGGTCGTTGTTCGTCCCGATCGTGTCACGGATCCTCCGCGGTGAGCTCAGTTCTCCCTGAGCAGTGCGAGCCCCGTCGCCGAGCCGTCGAGCACGGCGACCGTGCGCTCCCGGCCCGTCGCCAGCTCGACCTCCCGGATCGCCCCGGACAGGTCGGAGACGTAGGCGCGGTGCGCCGCGGTGTCCAGCGCCAGGCCGATGGCCTCGTGGTAGCCGCGTGACAGCACGACCGGCCGCGCCCCCCGCTCGCCCTCGGCGGGGATCGGCGCCCGGTTCAGGGAGTTCCCGTCCGGCCCGGCTCCCCTGTCGGTCCAGTAGAGCATTCCCGCCTCCCCGTCGATCACGAGGTCGATGGGCTCGGGGAGCCCCTCCCACAGCGTCTCGACGGAGGCCGGGTCGATCACGGCGTCGCCGGTCATGGCCAGCGGTGCACGGCGGATGCGCCCCTGCCCGGCCTTCGCGCCGCCCTTCTGGGTCCAGTACAGCTGACCGGCCGCGGGGTCGACGGCGATGCCGACGCACCACTCCTCGACCTCGCTCGGGCCGGTGCCGGTGGTGTCGAGCAGGCGTGTCAGCCCGCTGCCGTCCGCCTCGCAGCGGTACAGGCCCCTTCCCTCGCGGTCGGACCAGTAGAGCCGACCGGTGCCCGCGTCGCGCGCCAGCTGCTTGCCCGTCGTGAAACTGCCGCGGGAGACGAGCACTCCCGGTTCGCCGCCGCCCAGGCCGATCCACTGCAGTGAGCCGTTGCGCCGGGTGAAGGCGGGCTCACCGCCTCCCACGGGTTCGGCGTCCGGCTCCCCCATCAGGGTGAAGACGATGCGGCCGCCGTCCTCGTCGACGACCAGGCCGTCGGGCGCCTCGCCGAGGCCGCTGACGAGCTCGCGCACGCCGCCGTCGGCGGTGTCGATGCGGACGACGCAGCCGCGGGCGATGTCCAGGCCGTACAGCACGGGCGTGGCGGACTGCGCGTGCACGGCCTCACGGACCGCCGTCGTGATCCGGTCGCGACGGGCGGCGCGGGCGGCATAGCTGTCCGCCGTGCCGTAGCGGGCCTCCACGTCGTCGGCCACTGCGGCCAGCGCCGCGGGGTCGCGGGAGGGCCGCTGCAGTTCGATGTCGTCGAGCGCGGCGCCGACGTGCTCCATCAGGTGCCGGATCCCGCCGGGGCCGCCGCCGAGGTGGGAGGCCTCGAATACCCCGATCGAGGCCCAGCGCAGGCCGAGCGACTCCCGGACGATCGTGTCGAAGGCCCCGGCGTCGACGATGCCCTGCTGCACCAGCCACTGCGCCTCGTCGAGCACGGCCTTCTGCACCCTGTTGCCCACGAAGCCGGGGATCTCGGCGTTCAGCGCGACCGGCACCCGCCCGAGCGAACGGTAGATCCGTTCGACCCTGTCCACGACGGCCGGGTCGGTGAGCGGGCCCGGCACGATCTCGACGAGCGGCATGACGCGGGGAGGGTTGTACGGGTGCCCGACGACGATCTGCGCGGCGCGCGGGTTGCCCTCGGCGAGCAGCGAGGGCAGCAGCGAGGACGTGGACGAGGCGATGATCGCACCGTCGCCCGCCGACGCGGCGATCGCGGCGAGGAGCTCGCGCTTGACGTCCAGGCGCTCGGGCCCGTTCTCCTGGACGAGGTCCGCGCCGCGCACGGCGTCTTCGAGTGTCTCGACCCTGGCGTCCGCGAGGCCGTGCGGCAGGGGGCTGTCCGCGGGATCGTAGATGGCCACGTCCCAGCCGGCCTCGCGGAACAGCTCCGCCCAGGACAGGCCGATGACGCCGGCTCCGATGATGGCTGCGCGCATCATGACTCCTTCGATGGTGTGTGTCGGGACGGCGATGCGTCCGACGGCGGGGCGGCGCGGACGGCGCCGTCGATGAGGACGCCGCGGAAGGCGGCGATGAGGGTGTCGCGGCGCAACCGTTCGGCGTCGCGGACGAGCGGCCCCTGCAGCACCGCGCCGACGTGGGCGGCGATGACGATGCGGGTGGCCTCCTCGGCGTCCGGGTGCAGCGTCGCGCCCGTCCGCTCCGCGGCGGCGGCGATCAGCGGCGTCATCCGCTCGCGGAACGCCTCTGCGTGGGCCCGCATGGTCTCGGCGAGCACGGGATCGGTCGTCGCCTTGAGTGCGAACATGGCGCGGAGCGCGTACCACTGCCGGTCGGCCGGGATCGCGTGCAGGAGCTCGTCGGCGACCTCGGGCACGCTCGTCGACGTGGGCGAGCCGAGCTCGGCCCCGATGCCGTCGAGCAGGTCCCTCGTCTTCGACTCGTACAGCGCGAAGAAGACGTCCTCGACGGAGCGGAAGTTGGAGTAGAACGCGCCCCGGGTGAAGCCGGCCTCGCGGCAGATCTCGTCGATGGGGACGGCCGTGGTCCCCGCGTCGAGGAACAATCGGCCGGCGGCGTCGAGCAGGGCCGCCCGCGTCCTCGCCCTGGCGCGGAGCGGTGCCGCCTCGCGGTCGTTCGTTTGCTCGCTCACGGTGCCCCCTCGACGGGATTCGGATGCATAATGAATTCGATACAAATTGTATCGCTTCGTGCAGCGGGTTCAACCCGCAGGAGGAAGGACGCCATGCAGTACACAGTCCCGGCCACCGCGGCCGACCGGCCCATCGTCGTCGTCGGAGCCGGCACACTCGGCCGCCGGATCGCCGCCGTCTTCGCCGCGGGCGGGTCGGACGTGCGCATCGCCGACCTGCAGCAGCCGCAGCGCGACGACGCGCTCGCCTACGTGGCCGAGACGACGCCCCAGCTGCGCGAACGCCTGGGGGACGCCGCGCCCGCGGCCGCCGGCCGGGTCACCGCGACCGCCGACGTCGTCGACGCCCTGCCCGGCGCCTGGCTCATCGTCGAGGCCGTCCCGGAACGCCTGGACATCAAGCGCCCGCTGTTCGGTACCCTCGACCGCGAGGCCGACGAGGACGCCCTGCTGGCGACCAACTCGTCGTCCTACGCCTCCCGCCTCGTCATCGACGAGGTCGACCACCCGGAGCGGGTCTTCAACATGCACTTCGCCATGCCGCCGGCCTCGATGGCGGTCGAGCTGATGAGCGACGGCTCCACCAGCGAGGGCCTGCTCGACGCGGTCGCCGCGGAGCTGCGCCGCTTCGGCCTGCTGCCGTTCATCGCCCACGCCGAGAGCACGGGCTTCATCTTCAACCGCATCTGGGCGGCCATCAAGCGCGAGTCGCTCGAGGTCGTCGCCAGCGGCGTGAGCACCCCCGAGGACGTGGACGCCATCATGCGGGCGAACATGGGTATCGCGGCGGGGCCGTTCGCCCTGATGGACCAGGTCGGGCTGGACATCGTGCTCGACATCGAGGAGCACTACGCGGCCGAGAACCCCGCCCTGCCGGCCGGCCCGCGCGAGCTGCTGCACCGCTACGTCGACGCGGGCAAGCTCGGTCGCAAGACCGGCGAGGGCTTCTACCGTTACGAGAGCTGAGGCCCGCGGGCGGGCGCGCTCGCGTCCGCCCCTCCCCACCCCCGGTCCACCCACGCGCGCACGGCCGCCGACACGGCGGAGGGCGCCTCCCAGGGGGACAGGTGCCCGACACCGTCCAGGACGACGACCTCCGGGCGCCGCGGCAGCAGCGACTGGAGTTCGTACGCCTGCCCGAGCGGGATCCAGGGGTCGTCCCGCCCCCAGCCGATGCGTGTCGGGCACCGCACACGACCGAGGCTCTCGGCCACCGGCCGGGTGTCGTCGGGGGAGAGCGAGGCGATCTGCGCGTAGAACGCCCGCTGACCGGCTCCGCCCAGCCAGGGAGCCGCGAGCGTGTCCGCATCCGCGGCCGGCAGGCCACCCGGAACGGCGCCCGCGATGTACTCGCGCAGGAGTGCCCGGTGCAGGGCCGAGGGCAGCCGCGTGAACACGTCCGCGTGCTCCGCGACGAGCCGGAAGAACGGCGACCCCCACGGGTCGAGGGTGACGACGTCCCACAGGAACAGGTCCGCGTAGTCGACGCCGCCGAGCAGGTGCGCCCCCAGCGCCACGGCGCCCCCGATGTCGTGGGCGACCACGTGCGGACTCCGCAGGCCCCAGGTCTGCAGCAGCGCGGCCAGCCGGGCGGACTGCACCGGCAGCGCGGTCGCAACGCCCGGCCCCGTGTCCGACTCGCCGTAGCCCGGCATGTCCCAGAGGAAGACCCGGTGATCGTGTGAGAGCTCGCGCGCCACGTCCGCCCACACCGCCGAGGACCACGGCGTCCCGTGGCAGAGCACGACGTCGCCGACCGCCGAACACGCCGGCTCCATCACCCAGGTGGCGATGGCGACCCCGTCGATTCGGATCCGTCGTGGCTCGGCGCTCAGCGCCCCGTGTGTCAGCATGGGGCCACGCTAAAACTTCAGGTCGACCTGAAGTCAAGGGAGCGAGACACATGAGAATCGGCGAAGCGGCTCGACGGGTGGGCGTCGACGCCCATGTGCTGCGGCACTGGCACGACACGGGCGTCGTCGTCGCCGATCGCTCCGCCGCGGGTCATCGCCTCTATACCGACGAGCACATCGTCCGCCTGACGACGGTGCTCGCCTGCCAGGAGGTCGGCCTGAGCCTGCCGGAGATCCGCACCGTGCTCCACCGCGGCGAGACGGGGCGCCGGGAGACGATCAATCGGCGACTGGCGCGGATCCGTGCACAGCGCGCGCGGCTCGACGAAGCGGAGAGCTTCCTCCAGCACGTCGTCGACTGCACACACGACCTGCTGACGCGCTGTCCCGACTGCACGCGATACGCCGGGACGGCGCCGGAGCAGACCATGCCGTTCCCCCGCCGGTGACGACCGGACGGCTCCTCGGCTGAGCGCGCTCCTGCGACGGCGGTGTTCACCTCTGGCGACCGCAGAGTTCGCCCTCTGAGGCCCGCGGGGATCGCCCGCGCTACGCCGTCGCGGTCGCGGCGGCACGCGCGGCCGCGGGCGCGGCCGCCAGGATCTGCTCGATCGCGGCGTCGTCGTGCGCGGCGGTGAGGAACCAGGCCTCGAACACGCTCGGCGGCAGGGCCACGCCCGCGTCGAGGAAGGCGTGGAAGAACGGGCCGTAGCGGAAGGCGTCCTGGTCCTGGACCTCGGCGTAGGTGCGAGGCGACTCCGCCCGGAACGCGATCGAGAACAGGTTGCCCGCCCACTGCACCGAGTGCGCGACGCCCTCGGCATCCAGCGCAGCCGACACGCCCTCGGCGACCCGGCGCGCGGCCGCGTCGATGTGCGCGTAGACCTCCGGCGTGGCCCGCTCCAGCGTGGCGATACCGGCGGCGACGGCGACCGGGTTCCCCGACAGCGTGCCTGCCTGGTAGACGGGGCCGAGCGGAGCCAGGTGGTCCATGATCTCGGCCCGGCCTCCGAGCGCCGCGATCGGCATCCCTCCGCCGATGACCTTGCCGAAGGTGAACAGGTCCGGCTGGTAGAGCCCGTCGCGCTCGACGGACAGCCCCCAGTAGCCGGCCGGGTGCACGCGGAAGCCGGTCAGCACCTCGTCGAGGATGACAAGCGCACCGTGTTCGTGCGCGATCTCGACCAGCGCCCGGTTGAAGCCCGGCTCCGGCTCGACGACGCCCATGTTCGCCGCCGCCGCCTCGACGATGACGGCGGCGATGTTGTCACCGTGCTCCGCGAAGACCGTGCGCACGGCACCGAGGTCGTTGTAGTCGATGACGAGCGTCTGCGCCGCGGTGGCGGCCGTCACACCGGCGGAGCCGGGAAGGGCCAGCGTGGCGATGCCGGAGCCGGCGGCGGCGAGCAGCCCGTCCGAGTGGCCGTGGTAGTGCCCGGCGAACTTGACCAGCAGCTCACGGCCGGTCGCCCCGCGCGCCAGCCGGATGGCGCTCATCGTCGCCTCCGTCCCGGTCGACACCAGGCGCAGCTTCTCGATCGGGTTCACGCCCGCGGCACTCACGCGCGAGCGGATCAGCTCGGCCAGCACCGTCTCGCTCGGCGTCGAGGCGCCGAAGCTCAGCCCGCGCGCGGCCGCCTCCTGCACCGCGGCGACGACGTGCGGCTCGGCGTGCCCGAGCAGCGCCGGACCCCACGAGGCGACGAGGTCGACATACACGTTGCCCTCCGCGTCGGTCACCCGCGGGCCGGAGGCGGACACGAGGAAGCGCGGCGTGCCGCCCACGGATCCGTAGGCGCGCACGGGCGAGTTCACCCCGCCGGGGATCGACGCGCGGGCGGCGGTGAAGAGGTCGTCGTTGCTTGTGGTCACGGTGGTGCTCCTCGTGCTCTGTCGGATGGGTTCGGGCGGGCAGCGGGCGGCCGTATGCCGGATGGGTCAGACGCCCGGCGCGGCCAGGCTCAGCGCAGCCGCGTGGCGACCTCGACGGCCGCATACGTCAGGATCGCGTCAGCCCCGGCACGCTTGATGCCGATCAGCGCCTCGTCGATGGCGCGCTCGCGGTCGATCCAGCCGTTCGCGGCGGCGGCCTCGATCATCGCGTACTCCCCCGACACCTGGTACGCCCACACCGGGAGCTCGCTCGCGGCGGACACGTCGGCGAGCACGTCGAGGTAGCTCATCGCCGGCTTCACCATGAGCACGTCGGCGCCCTCGGCGGCGTCCAGCGTCGCCTCGCGCAGCCCCTCGCGCCGGTTGCCCGGGTCCATCTGGTAGCTGCGCCTGTCGCCGGACAGCTGCGAGTCGACGGCGTCGCGGAACGGCCCGTAGAACGCCGAGGCGTACTTCGCCGAGTAGGCCAGGATCGACACGTCCTCGAAGCCGTGGCTGTCGAGCGCGTCGCGGATGACGCCGACCTGGCCGTCCATCATCCCGCTCGGCGCCACCATGTGCGCCCCCGCGCGCGCCTGGGCGACCGCCATGTCGTAGTACCTGGCCAGGCTCGCGTCGTTGTCGACCCTGCCGTGCTCGTCGAGGACGCCGCAGTGGCCGTGGTCGGTGAACTCGTCCAGGCACAGATCGGTCTGGATGACCAACGCGTCGCCGAGCTCCGCACGCAGCAGAGCGGTCGCGACGTTGAGGATGCCGTGCTCGTCGGTGGCCCCGGTGCCCTCCGCGTCGCGGACCGCGGGGACGCCGAACAGGTTGAGCCCGCCGATGCCGGCCTCCGCCGCCTCGACGGCCGCGCGCCGGAGCGAGTCGAGGTCGTGCTGGACGACGCCGGGCATCGAGGCGATCGGCAGCGGCCCGTCGATGCCCTCGCGCACGAACATCGGCAGGATCAGCTCGGCCGGGTGCAGCCGCGTCTCGGAGACGAGACGGCGCATGGCGGGGGTGGTGCGGAGACGGCGGGGACGGTCGACGGGGAAGCTCACCCGTCCAGCCTACGCTCCCCCTCCGGCGCCTCCTCGTCACCGAATCGTCGGAGGAATACGGAATACTGTCGGTGACCGACAGTTCTACCCAGAGCGCTCTGTGCCGTTCACGGCGGCGGCACCGAGCGCACGGGCCCCGTCCCGCCTCCCCGCGTCACTCTCGGTGACGCTCACCGCCGCCGCACTTTCCGTTTCCATCACCTGCCACGCACCCCGGACGGCCAGCAGCCGTCGCCTGGACGCACAGCGCAGCACAGCACAGCACAGCAACCGCACACCACCATGCAACCGAGAGGTCACCACCAACCGATGAGCCGCGACAGCACATCCACACCGCCCCGCCTGAGCGGGCTCGAGCGACGGGTCATCGGCCTGCTGCTCGTGGCCGCCTTCGTCGTCATCCTCAACGAGACGATCATGGGCGTCGCCCTGCCCATGATCATGGAGGAGCTGTCGATCACCGCGGCGACGGGGCAGTGGCTCTCGACGGCGTTCATGCTGACGATGGCCATCGTCGCGCCGACCACCGGCTACATCCTGCAGCGCTTCCGGCTGCGACCGGTGTTCATCACCGCGATGTCGCTGTTCACCACCGGAACGCTGATCGCGGGGCTGTCTTCGGCCTTCGCACCGCTGCTGCTCGGCCGCATCGTCCAGGCCAGCGGGACGGCGATCATGATGCCGCTGCTCATGACGACGATCCTCACCATCGTGCCGCCGGCCTCGCGAGGCCGCATCATGGGCGCCGTGTCCATCGTCATCTCCGTCGCGCCGGCCATCGGGCCGACCGTCTCCGGCTTCATCCTGCAGTCGCTGTCCTGGCAGTGGCTGTTCCTCAGCGTCCTTCCGGTCGCCGTCATCGCGCTCGTGCTCGGCCTCATCTGGCTGCGCAACATCACCGAGACCCGCCCCGGCCACCTCGACATCCCCTCGGTCGGCCTCAGCGTCCTCGCCTTCGGCGGCATCATCTTCGGGCTGAGCAGCTTCGGCGAGGCGGCGGGCGGCGAGCAGCTGCTGTCGCCGTGGATCCCGCTCGGCGCCGGCCTCGTCGCGCTCGCCCTGTTCATCTGGCGTCAGCTCGCGCTGGCGCCCTCCGGACGCGCACTGCTCGACCTGCGGGCCTTCGCCCGGCCGGTGTTCCGCCTCAACATCGCCGTCATCGTGATCGTCATGTTCGCGCTGTTCGGCAGCATCATCGTGCTGCCCATCTACCTGCAGACCGTCCTCGGCCTGAGCACGCTGCAGACCGGCCTCATGCTGCTCCCCGGCGGCATCGTCATGGGTGTCATGGCGCCGTTCGTCGGCCGCGCCTTCGACCGCATCGGCGCCAGGCCGCTCGTCATCCCCGGCTCGATCATCGCCGCGGCGGCGCTGTGGGGCCTGGCCTCCCTCACCGAGGCGAGCGACCCGCTGATGGTGATCGCCGTGCACGTTGTCCTCAACATCGGCCTGGCGCTGATGTTCACGCCGCTGATGACCTCCGCCCTCGGCTCGCTGCCGCACGAGCTGTACTCGCACGGCTCCGCGATCTTCGGCACCATCCAGCAGCTCGCCGCCGCCGCGGGCACGGCGATCTTCATCACGGTGATGTCGCTGGCCAGCGCGGGCGCCCTCGAGTCCGGTGCCGAGCCGCTCGCGGCGACGGAGAAGGGCATCCAGGCGGCGTTCCTCACCGGCGCCATCGTGGCCACGGTCACCGTGGTGGTCACGCTGTTCGTCCGCAAGAGCGTCCCCGAGGCCGCGGACGCGACCCCTGCCGAGGACGCCGACTCCGCGCTGACGGCGTCGGCCGCGACGCCCGCGACCGGGTCGATCCCCGTCGTCGAAGCGCCGGAGCGTGACGAGCGCGGCTGAGTCGAGCAGCAGGCGAACACACGACGGCCCGGCCCCGAGAGGGGGCCGGGCCGTCGTGTGTTCGCGGCCGAGCCGGTCAGGCGCGGTTCATCGTCGCCGGGTCCGGCCCGACCCGGCCGCCGGACTCGAGGGCGTCGATCCGCTCCAGGTCCTCACCGGGCAGCACCACGTCGACGGAGGCGAGGTTCTCGGCGATGCGCGACGGCGTCACCGACTTGGGGATGACGATCCTGCCGCTGGCCAGGTGCCAGGCGAGGATCGCCTGCGCGGGCGTGACACCGTTGCGCTCGGCGATCTCGACCACCACCGGGTCGCTGAGCGCACCCCCCTGGCCGAGGGGGCTCCACGCCTCCGTCGCGATGCCCAGCCGGATGTTCGCGCTCACCACCTCGCGCTGCTGCAGCGCGGGGTGCAGTTCGATCTGGTTGACCGCGGGGACCGTCCCGCCGAGGGCGACGACGGCGTCCAGGTGCTCGGGGAGGAAGTTCGAGACGCCGATCGCCCGTGCCCTGCCGTCGGCGAGTACGCCCTCGAGCGCCGTCCAGGTCTCCAGATACAGCCCCCGCTCCGGCGTGGGCCAGTGGATGAGGTACAGGTCGACGGCGTCGAGGCCGAGCAGCTCGAGGCTGCGGTCGACCGCCGCCGGGGCCGACGCGGAGCCCTGGTCCGAGTTCCAGAGCTTGGTGGTGACGAAGATCTCGTCCCTGGGGATCCCCGACGCCGCGATGGCACGGCCGACACCGCGCTCGTTGCCGTAGAGCGTCGCGGTGTCGATGCTGCGATACCCCGCCTCGAGCGCCGTCGAGACGACGCCCTCCGCCTCGGAGTCGTCGACCTTGTACACGCCGAAGCCGATCTGGGGGATGACGGCGCCGGTGTTGAGGGTGATCTGCGGGATAGTCATGTCCTCCATGATGCGCGCCCCCGGCCGCCGATGCACACGATGTCCCCCGGTGACGCCCCGCCGCGCGCCGACCGGAACCCCGCGGACGCCCCGTCTCGCCTCGACCCGTCGCTGCGTCACCCCGCCGCGCCGACGGGCACCCGGCGCTCACGCCGAGCCCCGGTGCGGCAGGATGGAGGGGTGACTCTGGGATTCGTACGACACGGCCAAACCGACTGGAACCTCGCGGGGCGGCTGCAGGGCTCCAGCGACATCCCCCTCAACGACACCGGGCGGCAGCAGGCCAGGGACGCCGTCGAGGTGCTGCGCGACCACGGTGACCGCTGGAGCGCCGTCGTCAGCTCGCCGCTGTCGCGCGCCCGCGAGACGGCGGAGATCATCGCGGACGGCCTCGGCCTCGAGCTCGGGCCGAGCTACCACGAGCTCATCGAGCGCGACTACGGCGAGGCCGAGGGCGTCGTCGAGGCCGAGGTGGAGCGCAGCTGGCCGGGTAAGAGCGCACCGTTCATCGAGCGGCTGGAGTCCGTCGTGGGCCGCGGTCTCTCCGGACTGGAACGCGTCGCGGCCGACTACCCCGACGCCGACGTGGTCGTCGTCTGCCACGGCACGATCATCCGCTACACCCTCGCCGAGATCGCCGGCCGCGAGCTGCCGCCGATCCGCAACGGAGCGGTCTCGACCGTCGAGCACGACGGTGCCGCCTGGGACGTCACGACCGTCAACGACCTGCCGCTGTAGAGCCTGAGCGGCACGGACCGCGAGTCCGCCGGCGCAGCGGACGTCGGGCACAGGCCGCCGCGAGTCAGTCCGCGCGGGGCTCCGGCTCGGGCAGACCGTTCACCGCGACGTCGGTCACCGCGTCCAGCAGCGCCGTCACCGTCTGCTCGGGCGAGACCAGGTGCACGGTGAGCCCGGCGTCCTCCGCGTCGCGCTGCGTGCGCGGGCCGATCGCCGCGACCAGCGTCGTCTCCGGGAGCACCCCGAACTGCGCGGCCACCTGCTCGGCGACCGAGCCGCTCGTGACCAGGATCGCGTTCGTCTTGCCATCGAGGACGTCCTGACGGACCCGCTCGGACACCTGCTCGCCCACGGTGCGGTACGCCACGACGGAGTCGACGTCGTGCCCGGCCGCGATCAGCCCCTGCGTGAGCAGCGGCTTCGCCAGCTCGGAGCGCAGCGTGAGGATGCGCCGGGCGCGCGGCTCCCTCGCCGTCAGCGCGGCGAGGAGCCCCATCGCGGAGTTCTCCCCCGAGGGGACCAGGTCGACGCGGTACCCCATCGCCTGCAGTGCGGCCGCCGTCGTCTCCCCGACCGCGGCGACACGCGTGGCCTCAGGGATGGTGACGTTCTGGGAGAAGATCACGTCGACCGTCGTGGCACTGGTCATGGTCAGCCAGTCGTAGCGCCCGGCCTCCAGGTCGTGCAGCGCCTCGGTCAACGCCGCGGGGTCCTCCGTCGGAGCGAAGTTGATCATCGGCGCGACCACCGGCGTCGCCCCACGACGGCGCAGCTCCGCGGCGACGCCGTCGCCCCACGGGCCGCCGCGCGGCACGAGGATCCGCCAGCCCGCGAGCGGCCTCTCCATCGACTCAGAACTCATGACAGGTCATCCCAGGGGTGCAAGGGCCGCGGCCCCGCTGTCGAGCAGGGCCTCGGCGATCGACGCCCCCAGGTGGTGTGCTGTGCCGGCCGGGGGTGTTGTGCTCGTCCCATAGTAGGGGTCGTCGGCCGGGTCCGTCGCCGATCCGGCGAGGAGCGCTGCCCGCTCCGCACTGCGGGTGAGGCTGAGCGCCTCACTGCCGTCGAGCGCGTAGACGGCGGCCGTCGCGGTGATCCCGTCCGCCGACACCGAGGCGTGGGCGCCGACCGGGGCGGCACAGCCCGCGTCGAGACGGGCGAGCACGGACCGCTCGGTCTCCGCGGCGAGGGCACTGTCGGTGTCGTGGATGGCCGCGACCGCCGCGCGGATGCGCGGGTCGTGCAGGGAGGAGGTGCGGACCTCGACCGCGAGCGCGCCCTGCGCCGGCGCCGTCGGCCAGTCGTCCAGGTCGAAGCGCTCGGTGATGTGCTCGTCCCTGCCGAGCCGCACCAGCCCGGCGACGGCGAGGATGACGGCGTCGAGACGGCCAGAGGTCACCAGGCCCAGACGGGTGTCGACGTTGCCCCTCACGTCGACGACCTCGATGTCGGGGCGGCGGCGGCGCAGCTGCGCCTGCCGCCGGGGCGAGCCCGTGCCGACGCGTGCGCCGCGAGGCAGCTCGTCGAGGGTGAGGCCGTCGCGCGCGCAGAGCGCGTCCCTCGCGTCCTCCCGCCGCGGGACCGCGGCGATGCTGAGCCCCGGCGCCGGTGCCGTCGGCAGGTCCTTCATCGAGTGGACGACGAGGTCGCAGTTGCCCTCGAGCAGGAACTCGCGGAGCGCGGTCGCGAACACGCCCGTCCCGCCGAGGCTCGCCAGCGACTCGCGCGACACGTCGCCGTGCGTGGTGACCAGGACGAGCTCGGCCGGCTCGCCCGTGGCCTCCGCGATCCACCGGGCGACGTCCCCGGCCTGCGCGGTGGCGAGGGCGCTGCCGCGGGTTCCGACGAGGAAGGTCACGGAGCGATCCCCGCGATGGCCGGCTTCGGGTCGAACTTGCCGTTGACGCAGCAGCCGGGACGGCAGATGTCGTACCACGGACCCAGCTCGGTCTCGGCGGGCCGCTCGTCCAGCGGAACGCCGTTCACGCGCTCCATGACCAGGTCGACCAGGCCGCTGACGAAGGCGGGGTGCACGCCGGGCGTCGGCACGCGCACGCCCGCGAGGCCGTGCTCGGCGGCGGTGGTCAGCGCCTCGTTGTCGAGGTCCCACATGACCTCCATGTGGTCGCTGACGAAGCCGATCGGCACGATCACGACGGCCCTGCGCCCCGCGGAGGGCAGCTCGGCGATGGCATCGTTGATGTCGGGCTCCAGCCAGGGCTGGGTCGGCGGTCCGGAGCGGGACTGGTACACCATGCTCCACTCCAGCTCGGCGTCGAGGCCGAGCTCCGCCGTGACCGCCTGGTTGACCGTGCGGGCGACGGCCAGGTGCTGGGCCACGTAGGCGCCCCCCGGAGGGAAGCAGCGCTCGCTCGGGCCCGAGCGGTCGGCGTCGGCGTTGGGGATCGAGTGCGTCGTGTACAGCACCTGGATGTCCGTCGCCGGGTCGAGATCGGGGTTCTGCGCGAGGAGCTCCCGCACGCCGGCGGTGGTCCCCTCGATGAACGGCGTGATGAAGCCGGGGTGGTCGAAGTACTGGCGCACCTTGTCGATCGACACCTCGCCGAGCAGGCCGGTCCGCTCCAGCGCGGTAGCCATGTCCTCGCGGTACTGACGATCGCTCGAGTAGGACGAGTACGCACTCGTCGCCAGGGTGAGCAGCGTGCGGAAGCCCCTGTCGTAGGCCTCCTGGACCGCGTCGGTGATGTACGGCTCCCAGTTGCGGTTGCCCCAGATCACCGGCAGGTCGATGCCGCGCGAGGCGAGCTCGGCCTCGAGCGCCGCCTTGAGCTGCCGGTTGTGCTCGTTGATGGGGCTCACGCCGCCGAAGTGACGGTAGTGCTCCCCCACCTCCTCCAGGCGCTCCTCCGGGATGCCGCGGCCACCGGTGACGTTGCGCAGGAAGGGGATGACATCCTCCTGGCCCTCGGGCCCGCCGAACCCGGCCAGGATGATCGCGTCGTAGGCGACGGGGACGGTGACGTGCTCCTCACCGGAGGCGGCGGCGGGGCTCGCGCCGAGGACGCGCTCGGTCATCGGATCACCTCGGGGACCTCGTCGGTGCCGATGCGGCGCCCCGTGAAGAACGGGACCTCCTCGCGCACGTGCATGCGCGCCTCCGTGTAGCGCAGGTCGCGCATGACGTCGACGAGCTCGGCGGGGTCGTCGGCCTCGAGCGGCAGCAGCCACTCGTAGTCGCCGAGGGCGAACGACGCCACGGTGTTGGCCAGCACCCCGCGGTGCGCGGCGCCCTTCCGGCCGTGGTCGGCGAGCATGCGCTTGCGGTCCTCCTCTGGCAGCAGGTACCACTCGTAGCTGCGCACGAAGGGGTACAGGCAGAGCCAGCCCTTCGGGTCCTTGCCCCGCAGGAACCCCGGAACGTGGGACCGGTTGAACTCGGCGTCGCGGTGCACGCCCATCGCGTTCCACGTCGGCTCCAGCCCGGCGACGGCGTCCGTGCGGCGGAGGACCCGCAGCGCCTCCTGGAGCTGGTCGGCGGTGTCCCCGTGCAGCCAGACCATGAGGTCGGCGTCGGAGCGGAGCCCGGAGACGTCGTAGAAGCCGCGGACGACGGTGCCCGCCGCGGTGACCGTCTCGACCGCGGCGTCGAGCTGGGCCGTCAGCGCCGCCGACTCGCCGCCGACCGGGGTCGATCCCCGTCGGAACACGGCCCACAGGGTGTACCCGGAGGGCGATGCTTCTGCAGCGGGGACGGCGTTTCGGTTCTCCTCGTGGGAGGCCTGCTGAGTCATGTTCCTATCCTCTCTCAGCCCGTGGTGACGTGCAAAAGCCCGCCGCCTCCCCTCGCACGGGTGCGGGGAGGCGGCGGGATGTGGGGTGCGCGGGGTGCGCGGGGCGTCAGCGCGAGGCGACCGAGCGGACCACGGCCCAGACGCCGACGCCGACGAGCCCCGCCACGCCGACGATCCCGGCGACGGCCGCGGCCGGCTTCTCATCCGCGAGGGCGGCGAAGCGGCGCCTGGCCCTGTCCGTGGCCCTGCCGACGCGCTTGGGCACGTTGATCTTGTCCTCGATCGCGTTCAGCGCCTCGGCGAGCTCACGCCTGGCCTGCTCCGGAGTGACCCTGAAGTCGTCACCGCTCATAGTCGCCCAATCCCTTCACCGCGTTCATGTCGTCGTGCAGGTTGTCCGATGCCCCCGGCTCCTGCCCGACCTTCTTGAAGAACCTCAACCCGATCAGCGCCAAGACAACGGCGATGAGGACGAAGATGAGGAAGACGATCAGCGCCGCCAGCCAGGCGGGGAGGAAGGTCGCGAAGGCCAGGACGAGGACGGCGATGAGGACGCCGACCGCGAAGTACACGAAGACGGCCGCGCCGGCGAACAGGGCGGCGCCGATCCCGGCGAACTTGACCTTGTGGGTGTACTGCTGCTTGATCTGGGCGATCTCCGCCTTGACCAGCTGCGAGACGAGCTCGGGGAGCGAGCCGATCAGGCCGAACAGCGACCGCTGCTCGGGCCCCTGTGCGTGTTCACGTGCCATCGTCAGCTCCGATCCGTCGAACGCGTCGACGTCGAGCGCTTCTTCGCCGGGGTGGACCCGGACGACGAGGCGGACTTCTTCGAGCTCTTCTTCGTCGTGGACGAGGAGGTCTTCGTCGTGCCCGACGGCTTCTTCTTCGCGGCCGCGGCCGCATCGTCGACCGCCTTCGCGGCCTCGTCCACCGTGCTGCGCGCGCTCGCGATCGTCGCGTCGAGCTTCTCGCCCGGGGTGGAGCCGCGGTTGCCGAGGGCGGTGAACACCGAGCCGAGCCCGCTTGCCACGGCCGACGGCAGCCCGCTCAGCCGTGCCTTCGCGAAGTCCTCGGCCTTGTGCACCTGGTTCTGGACGGGGCGGGTGTTCCACACGCTCAGCCATCCCGAGCGAATCTGCTCGTACCGCTTGCGTCCCGCTCGGGTGCCCAGGACGTACCCGGTAGCCAAGCCGGCTACGAAGAGGATCTTGCCTTTCATCGGAGGAACTCCATTCGATCCAGTCAATGGTCGTCGATCACCCCAGCGTAGCCGCAAGAGCGTGCACCGCAGCGAATCGCCCGCACACCGCTCCGCGCCGCGTCAGTGCGCGTCGCGTTCGAGGTAGCGCTCGTAGACGACATGCCGCAGTCGCTTCGCCGCAGCCGTGGCGTCGGGGACGACGCTCGCGATCCCCGTCCCGCCGATCCACGCACCGGCCACCTCGATCCCCGGCACCGCCTCGATCGCACGGCGCACCGCCACGCGGCGCTCCGCCTCGCCGAGCGCGGCGACGGGCTGGGTGTTCCACCAGGCGACCCAGCGGGCGTCGACGAGGTCGCCCGCGTCCAGCCGCACACCGAGCAGGTCGGAGGCGTCGGCGAGCGCCCGAGCGGTCCGCGCCTGGTCGTCGCCGGCGACGGGGCGGTCGACGTCGCCCTGCCGCCCGTAGGAGAGGCGGACGACGTGGCGGTGCTCGGGCAGCCGCTCGTCCAGCCAGGCCCACTTGGCGTTCGAGTGGGTCAGCGCCTTCGCCCCGACGGGGGCGCCGTCGGAGACGAGGAGCCCCGTGCCGCGGGGGTGGGCGTCGAGCGCCGCGGAGTCGAGCACGAGCGTCACGACATCGACGCGCGCGGCGGGACCGGTGCGCTCGGGGACGGCGTCCGGGTGCCCGGCATCGGCCAGGAGCGCCGAGGTCTGCGCCTCAGCGCAGGCGAGCAGCACCACGTCGGCTCCGAGGAGCTCGCCGTCGTCGAGGCCGACGAGCCAGCCGTCGACCGGGACGTCCTCGGGGACGGGGGAACCCTGCTCGACGGCCTCGGACAGCAGCGCCGCGGAGTCGGCCGCCCCGCGGAGAGACGTCGCGCGGCGCCCGACCAGGATCTCACCGCCCGCGGCGACGATCCCGTCGACGAGCGCGTCGACGAGCGTCGTCATCCCGCCGTCCAGGCCGTGCACGGCCCCGCCGGGCTTGCGCTGGGCGCGGAGCTCGGCCACGGCCCCCGACAGCGATCCGTTCCGAGTGAGGGCGGAGTTCAGGCCGGGGGCCGCGACGACGACGTCGAGGTCCTCCGGGGCGGCCGAGTACACGCCCCCCGTCACCGGGGCGACGAGCCGGTCGCGCACGCGCGCGCCCATGCGCCGGCTGACGAGGGCGCCGAGGTTGTGCACCTTGCCGATCGCGAGGACGGGCATCACGCGGTCGAGGTAGGCGCGCCAGGCCCCCGACCAGCCGATGGCACGGCGGACGTCCTCGGCGAAGGGGTTGGCGGGGATGCCGAGGATGCCTCCGGCGGGGATCGGGACCGCCGAGCCCTCTCCCCCCGGCACGGGCAGCCGGAGCCAGGCCCCGGCCGGGTTCGGGTCGCGGCGGGCGTCGCCCAGGCCGAGCTCCTCGACGAGCGCGTCGACGGCGCCGCCCCTGGTGGCGTAGCTCTCCGCGCCGACGTCGACGGTGACGCCGCCGACCTCCTCGGCCCTGAGCTGGCCCCCCGCGCGGTCTGCCGCCTCGACGACCGTGACGGTGATGCCGGCCGACAGCAGCTCGCGCGCGGCGACGAGGCCCGCGACGCCGGCGCCGACGACAACCGCGTGCTGGAGGGTCATGCCCGGCCCGACGCCGTCGGGGATGCCGGAGGGCAGATCGTCCGGCCTGTGCGGGTCAGCCACGGTCGTGGACCCGACGGACCAGACGGGTGAGGACGGCCGGGTCGGTCTCCGGCGGGACGCCGTGACCGAGGTTGAGCACGTGGGCCGGGGCCGCCTGACCCCGTCGGATGACGTCGTCGACGTGCGCGTCGAGGACAGCGGGCGGGGCCGCGAGGAGCGCGGGGTCGATGTTGCCCTGCACGGGTGTCGAGCCGCCGAGCCGGTCGATGGCGACGTCGAGCGGGGTGCGGTAGTCGACCCCGACGGCGTCCGCGCCGCAGTCGCGCATCGAGGGCAGCAGCTCCCCCGTGCCCACGCCGAAGTGCACGCGCGGGACGCGCCGGGTCTCGCCTCCGGCGTCGTACTCCAGCTCGGCGGCGAAGGACAGCGCCCGCGTCGAGGCGGGCTGCACGTGCGCGAGGTAGTCGGCCAGCGACAGCGACCCGGCCCAGGAGTCGAACAGCTGCGCGGCGGAGGCCCCCGCGAGCACCTGCGCGCGGAGGAAGCGGCCGGTGACCTCCGCGGTCCAGGACATGAGGTCGGCCCACGCGGCGGGGTCGGCGTGCATGAGCGTCCTCGCCCTGATGTGGTCCTTGCTCGGCCCGCCCTCGACGAGGTAAGCGGCGAGGGTGAACGGGGCGCCGGCGAAACCGATCAGCGGGGTGTCGCCGAGCTCGCCCAGCCCGGCGACGGTGCGCTCGACGGCCTCGACGACCGGTGCGATCGCCGTGTCGAGCACGGCCGGGTCGACGGCCGTCAGGCGCGCCACCTCCGCCCCCGTGCGCACAGGGGAGCCGAGGACGGGCCCCCGGCCGGGGACGATGTCGACGTCCACGCCGAGGAGCTTCAGCGGCACGACGATGTCGCTGAAGAAGATGGCCGCGTCGACACCGTGGCGCCTGACCGGCTGCAGCGTGATCTCGGACGCCATCGCCGGGTCGAGGCAGGCGTCGAGCATCGCGGTCCCCGCGCGGAGTTCGCGGTACTCGGGCAGCGAGCGCCCCGCCTGCCGCATGAACCAGACGGGCAGCCGGTCGCCCCGCACGCCCTGGTAGGCGCGCACGAGGGGCGACTCGGCGGTGCGGGCGGCGGACAGCGGGTGGGAAGAGGGAAGTCTCACCCCCCTATCCTCACCCGGACGGCCCGCCGGTGCGAACCGGACGGCGCACACACCCGGACGGGGTACCATGGTCCGGTGCTCATCTGTCTGACGGCGAGTCACAAGACCGCCGACTTCGTCACCCTCGAACGGTTGAGCGTCGGCACCGAGAGCATCGGATCGGACATCCGTGCCCACTCCGAGTGCGTGTCCGGCGCGGTGGTCGTCGCGACCTGCAACCGCTTCGAGGCGTACGTCGACGTCGACGAGCCCGTCACCGCCGGCCGCGCGATCGCGGTCGAGGCGACCATCGAGGCCGTGACCGCCGCGACGGGCGTCGAGCCGGAGCAGCTCCGCGAGGTGTTCGAGGTGCACGTCGCCGAGCGCGCGGCCGAACACCTCTTCGCGGTGAGCGCGGGGCTGGAGTCGGTCGTCGTCGGCGAGGGCGAGATCGCCGGGCAGGTGCGGCGCTCCCTCACCTCGGCCCGCCAGGCCGGCACCACGTCGTCCGACCTGGAGCGGCTGTTCCAGCGCGCGTCGCAGACGTCGCGGACGATCAAGAACCAGACGGCGCTCAGCACGGCGGGGCGCTCGCTCGTGCGCCTCGCGCTGGACCTGGCCGAGAGCAGGGTCACCGACTGGGCGCAGACGCGGGTGCTGCTGTTCGGCACGGGCGCGTACGCCGGCGCGAGCCTGGCCGCCTTGCGCGACAGGGGCGTCGAGGACGTCGAGGTCTACTCCGCCTCCGGCCGCGCGGAGCGCTTCGCCGCCTCGCACGGCATCGACCCCGTCTCCGACGCCGGGCTGCCCCGCGCCATCGCCCGCGCGGAGATCATCATCACCTGCACGACGAGTGAGGACTACGTCCTCGACGCCGACCGGCTGAGGGCCGCGCACGAGTCCGCCGCGGTCGCGAGCGAGCTGCCGCGGATCGGTGCGGCGGAGTGCCCCGTGCGGCACGACGTCCGCCAGCTGGTCGTCGACCTGGGCCTGCCGCGCAACGTCAACCCGGACGTCCAGCACGCCCCCGGCGTGGAGCTGCTGGATCTGGAGACCATCCGGCTGCACGCCCCGCTGGAGGAGCTGCAGGCCAGCAGCAGCGCACGGACGCTCGTGAGCAAGGCGGCGCGAAAGTTCAGCACGGTCAGCCAGGAGCAGAACCTCACCCCGGCGATCGTCGCCCTGCGCTCGCACGTGTTCGGCATCCTGGACGCGGAGCTCGAGCGGGTGGCGGGAAAGTCGCCCGACCCGCGGACGGAGCAGGCGCTGCGCCACCTGGCCGGCGTCCTGTTGCACACCCCGACCTCGCGGGCGAGGGAGTTCGCCAGGGCGGGCCAGTCGCAGCGCTACATCGACGCGATCGAGACACTCTTCGGCGTCGTCCCCGAGGCGTCGCCGGTCGATGCGGTCGCCGACGCGGCGGACTCGGACGAGCCGGCTGTCGGCGCCTGACGGCGGGGCCCACTCCCTCACCACCCTCCGCCTCCGCCGGGTTCTTCCTCTCCCGGACGACACTCTGTCCGCTCCGGGGCACAGCCCCTACACTGGCCGACGTGACGAACACCGCAGTGAAGGAGAGCGTCTGATGAGGATCGCCGCCACGTCCGCGCGACGTCGGAGCACACCCCCCGCCTTCCCCCCGGGCACCGCCGTCGGCAGCGCAGCGGTGGCCGTCCGATGACGGTCGAGCACGGAGCCCCCGGCACGACGCTGAGCACCTTCCGCGCGCTGCTCTTCGATCTCGACGGCGTCCTCACCCCCACGGCCGAGGTCCACATGCGCGCGTGGTCGCGGCTGTTCACGCCGGTGCTCGCGGCCCACGGCGTCGCCCCCTACACCGACGACGACTACTTCGCCCACATCGACGGACGCCCCCGCTACGACGGCGTCCGCGCCCTGCTGGCGTCCCGGGGCATCTCCCTTCCCGACGGCACGGCCGACGACGCCCCCGAGCAGGACACCGTCGCCGGCCTCGGCAACCGCAAGAACGCGATGTTCGCAGCCGAGCTCGCCGAGCACGGGGTCGAGCCGTACCCCGGCTCGCTCCTGCTGCTGGACGCCGCGATCCAGGACGGGCTGAGCGTGGCCGTCGTCTCCAGCTCGCGCAACGCGGACGCCGTCCTGCGTGCCGCCGGGATCAGGGACAGGTTCGGCGTCGTCGTCGACGGGACCGTCGCCGCAGCCGAGGGCCTCCCGGGCAAACCCGACCCGGCGACCTACCTCGACGCGGCCGCCAAGCTGGGGCTGAGCGCCGCGGAGTGCGTCGTCGTCGAGGACGCCACCTCCGGCGTCGCGTCCGGAGCGGCGGGACGCTTCGGGCTCGTGGTCGGGGTGGACAGGGGCGTCGGGGTCGACACGCTCGTCGCCGCGGGTGCCCAGCTCGTCGTGACCGACCTCGCCGACCTCGTTCCCGCCCTCCACACGGCCCTCTGAGACCAGCCCCCGCATCGCCCGCCGCGTCGAGGTGTGCGATCAGGGCGATGCGATTACCTTAGGTGTCGATACGTCCGCTGCTCCCCGCAGTCGCGCGACGTCATCACCGGGCGGTGGCCCCACCGTCCACCGCACGCGAGCACCACCGGGCAGCCCCGTCCGGGCCGCACACCCCACGGCCACCTCGTCCCCCACCCCACCTCACGCCACCCCGGCACGCACGATCCCGTCTTTCCGCCCCAGGGCGAAAGCACCGCACCACCTCCTCTCGACCCCGACAGCGGAAGGCCGCACGCATGAAGCCGATCAGCTCCGACCCCCTCGACCGGAACCGTTTCCCCGTCGACGAGTGGGCGCTCGTCGAGAACTCCCCCTCCGACGACGCCGGGGTGACCGAGACGGTGTTCTCGGTCGGCAACGGGTACTTCGGCATCCGCGGCAACGGCGACGAGGGCAGGGACGGCTACCAGCAGGGCACCTTCGTCAACGGCTTCCACGAGACGTGGCCGATCCGGCACGCCGAGGAGGCGTTCGGCTTCGCCCGCGTCGGCCAGACCATCATCAACGCCCCCGACGCCAAGACCATCCGCCTCTACGTCGACGACGAGCCGTTCTCGGTCAACGACGCCGACATCCTGGAGTACTCCCGCCGGCTCGACTTCCGCGGCGGGTTCCTCGAGCGCGACATCCTCTGGCGTACCCCGGCGGGCAAGCGCGTGCGCGTGTTCTCGCGGCGCTTCGCCTCGTTCAACGACCGCCACCTCGGCGTCATCGAGTACGAGGTGACCGTGCTCGACGATCGTGCGTCGCTCCTGCTGTCCAGCCAGATCATCAACCGACAGGACACGGTCGACGACTACGAGCCCGCGAGCGCCGGGCTCGGCGGCCCGATCGACCCCCGCAAGGCCGAGTCGTTCGACGAGCGCGTCCTGCGGCCCCGCTTCAAGGACGCCACCGGGTCCCGTCAGGTGCTCGGCTATCGCACCACGAACTCCAAGATGACCATCGCCGTGGGTGCCGAGCACCGGCTCGAGTCGGCCGACGCCTGGTCGGAGACCACCCTCATCGACGACGACATCGCCAAGCAGGTGTACCGGGTCCAGGCGACGCCGGGGCAGACGACGCGGCTGGTCAAGACGATCAGCTACCACACCTCCCGCGGCGTGCCGACGCGCGAGCTCGCCGACCGCTGCAACCGCACCCTCGACCGGGCGGCGGAGAGCGGCGTCCGGGCACTGTTCGACGCGCAGCGCGAGTGGCTCGACGCCTACTGGGAACGCACGGACGTCACCGTCGCCGGGCAGCCCGAGATCCAGCAGGCCGTGCGGTGGAACCTCTTCCAGCTCGCCCAGGCCAGCGCGCGAAGCGACGGCCAGGGCGTGGCCGCGAAGGGCGTGTCCGGCTCGGGCTACGGCGGTCACTACTTCTGGGACACCGAGATCTATGTGCTCCCCTACCTCAGCTACACCTCGCCGAACGCGGCGCGCAACGCGCTCCGGTTCCGACACGGGATGCTCGACGCCGCACGCGAGCGGGCGGGCGAGCTCAACCAGCGCGGGGCGCTGTTCCCCTGGCGGACGATCAACGGCCTCGAGTCGAGCGCCTACTACGCCGCGGGCACGGCGCAGTACCACATCGACGCGGACATCGCCCACGCGCTCACGCAGTACGTCGGCATCACCGGCGACACCGACTTCCTCGTCAGGGCCGGCGCCGAGATCCTCATCGAGACGGCGCGGCTCTGGGTCGATCTGGGCTTCTGGCGCAGCAACGGCGACCGCTCCTTCCACATCGACGGCGTGACCGGACCGGACGAGTACACCGCCGTCGTCGACGACAACCTGTACACGAACGTCATGGCCAGGGAGAACCTGCGCTCCGCCGTCGCCGCCTGCCGGTTCCTCGCGGAGAACGACCCCACCGCGTACGCGCTGCTCGCCGACCGCCTCGACCTGCACGAGTCGGAGCTCGGCAACTGGGCGAACGCGGCCGAGGCGATGGAGATCCCCTACGACGAGCACCTGGGCATCCACGCGCAGGACGCCGATTTCCTCGACAAGGAGCTCTGGGACCTCGAAAAGACGCCGGAGTCCAAGCGGCCGCTGCTGCTGCACTACCACCCCCTCGTCATCTACCGCTTCCAGGTGCTGAAGCAGGCGGACGTCGTGCTCGCCCTGCTGCTGCAGGGGCAGGAGTTCACGCTCGACCAGAAGCGGCGCGACTTCGAGTACTACGACGCCCTCACGACGGGCGACTCGACGCTGTCAGCCGTTGTTCAGTCCGTCATCGCCGCGGAGGTCGGCTACGCCACCCTCGCGGGTGAGTACTTCCTGCAGGCGCTCTTCGTCGACCTCGCCGACCTGCACCACAACGCGAGCGACGGGGTCCATGTCGCCTCGACGGGCGGTATCTGGACGGCCCTCGTCTACGGCTTCGCCGGCATGCGCGACCCGGGCGGGGTCATCAACTTCGAGCCGCGGCTGCCGTGCGACTGGGACGAGCTGACCTTCCGCCTGACGATCAGGGGCACGCGGGTGCGCGTGACCCTCACCCGCACGGAGATGAGCTTCACCGTCGAGGAGGGCACCGGCGCCGACGTGTCCGTCTGCGGCACGCCCGTGCACGTCCGTGCGGGCGAGCCCGTCTCCGTCGCTCTCGCCGGCCAGGGGCCGGTCGTCACGGAGGAGGCGCCGAGCACGAGCACGATCACGGGGACGGTGCGCGAGGACGGCTCGGTCGTGACGGCGTCGATCCCGACGATCTCGTCCCTGCCCTGGGGCACCGAGTAGCGGAGGTCGACGCGCCCTCGCCGGCCGACTCGGCCCGGACCTCAGCGGACGAGCCGCCGGTCCGGGCCGCCGACCCGGGCCGCCGACCCGGGCCGCCGGCTCGTGGGCGTCGAGCCCCGGCGTCAGCGGCCGGCTGCCGGGTGCCGGCTGATGCCGGGCCGAGGGGCTAGCGCTTCTCGCAGGCGACGCCGTCCTTGTCCCTGTCGTGCTTGGCGTTGGCCTTGTAGAGCGCATCGTTGCGGGTGAAGTTCGTCACCGGCTTCGTCTTGCCCCTGACGCGGTCCTTCGCCTTCGTCAGCCCGACGCCATGGGGGTGCTTCTTCTGCAGGGCCGTGCAGTTCTTGTAGACGACGGGCTTCTTGGCGGGCAGCAGAGCGGGAGCGAACGCACGGACCGCGGCGGCCGAGCTCACAGCGGGACCGAACGGATGCGCGGTGACCGCCGTCACCGACGACACGGCATCGGTCACCGCGGCGCTGGAGTGGAGCGGCTGGGCGCTCGCGGCACCGCCCGCCCCGCATCCGAGGGCGAGGCACGCCGTGGCAACGAGGGAGGCGAGGGTCAAGCGGCTGCGGTTCATGGGGGTCCTTCGGCTTCGTGCCGGAGAGCACCGACGATCTCAGGGTAGCGACGGGGGCGAACCTCCCTGCCCGCGCACGGACCCCCAGAACCGGGGACGTCGCGCCCAGTCGCGGACGCGGGCACTCCGGATGGGACGCCGGCACAAACGCCGACGAGACGCCCGGGACAGGCAGCCGGGGCAGCCGCGCGGTGATGAACGCAGACGAGACGCCCGGCACGGACGCCCGGCACGGACGCCCGGCACGGACGCCCGGCACGGACGCCCGATGCCCCGGATGTCGCCGTGCGGCGACGTCCGGGGCATCGGAGCCGGGGTGCGGCGGTGGGCTAGGCCGAGACCGCGTTGTCGTTCTTCCAGCGGCGCGCGGCGATGAACGAGCGCACACCGAGCACGATGAACACGATGAGGGCGACGAAGGTGATCGTGCTCGTGATGATCGCGAGCGGGCGCTCGGCCGTTCCGGCGAACAGCTCGCCGATCTTGACCACGTTCATCGCGGTGCCCGCGACGCCGATCACCGCGACGACGAGCGCGATGTGCACGCCGATCTTCTGGCTCTTCGTCGCGATCGCGCCGCTGATCAGCATGACCACGCCGAGGAACGCGGGGATGAGGGCCGTGGCGCTCTTCGATTCGGACAGCGCCCAACCGATCACCCCGACCACGACCAGGAGTCCGCCGACGATGAAGGTGTTGCGCGTCATTCCGCTCTCGCTTTCTGTTCGGCCCGGTCCGCGATGCGGACGGCGGGCGCATGATCCGTCCGACAACTGTACCAATCGGACGGTTCATGTCCGGGCCAGGGTGCCGCCCACGAGGAGCCACCGACCGGCGCCCCGACGACGCCACTGCTCACCGGTGCAACGTCGATACTTATCGGCGCCGCGTCGACACTTACCGGCGCGACGCCACTGCTCACCGCCGCGAGGTCAGCGCTCGCCGCCGCCCTGGTCGTAGCGGGACTCCTCGTCGTCGAGCGCCGCGGCCGCACGGCCGAGCACCCGGGAGCTGTGCGACCCCGACGACCGGGCGTCCAGCAGTGCGGCGCGCTCCGCCTGCAGCATCAGGACGCGCAGCTCGCGGTACTGACTCCGCGTGCTCGACACGCCCTCCCCCTCGAGGAGGCGCTTCGACTGGCCCCTGCGCTCCGCCTCGCGCCGCAGTCGCTCGACGATCTCCGCCGAGAACGGCTCGCCGTTGTGCTGGCGCAGGTTGGGGTTGTCCAGGGCGGCCATCCCCTCGCGGTTGAGGTCGGTCATCAGCTCGATCAGCTCGAGCCGGTCGGCGTCCTCGTCGGAGCCAGTGATGCCGAGCTTCGTGATCAGGAGCGGAAGCGTCCCGCCCTGGACGACGAGGGTGACGAGCGCGACCGTGAAGGCGAGGAGGATGAGCGTCGAGCGGTACGGGATGTCGGCCGGCAGCGTCTGCGCCGCGGCGAGCGTGACGACGCCGCGCATGCCGGACCAGGCCAGGACCGCGCCACCGCGCCAGCCCAGCCCCTCCTTGACGTAGAAGTCGACGTCGCCTCGCTTGCGCCGCAGCCGCCGCTCGACCTGGCGCAGCCGGCCGCTGCGCTTGGCGAGCGCCCGCTGCTCCCTGGGGCTGTCCCCCGCCTCGGGCAGCTCGAACTGCGAGATCCGCTCCATGGCGTCGTCGAGCCACTCGCCCATCGATCCGGCCCGGCGCTGGTCCCGCCGCAGGCTCGCGATCAGCGGGATGACGAACGCAACCCTGACGACGGCGAGCACGAGGACCGCGAGCAGCCCGAGGACCACGGCGTGCAGCACGCCCTGGTGCTCCGCCTCGGCGTCGGTGATGAGGGCGTGGAGCTCGTAGCCCATCAGAAGGAACACGCCGTTCTCGAGCACCAGCTGGATGGTTCGCCAGTTGGTGCGCTCGGCGATACGGTCCTGGGGGGAGAAGTACTTGGCGCTCTGGTGCCCCGTGATCAGTCCCGCGACGACGACGGACAGCACGCCGGAGGCGTTGAGCTCCTCGGCCGGGAGGAACGCCAGGAACGGCACCCCGAACGAGATCGCCGTCGTGAGCACGGGGTCGTCGAGCTTGGACCTGATCCACACCGTCGCGGCGCCGACGAGGACGCCCACCGCGATGGCCACGAGGACGGCGTAGCCGAAGTCGCCGATCACGCCCCAGAAGCTCACCGCACCCGCGGTCGCGGCGATCGCCGATCGGAGCAGCACGAGCGCCGTCGCGTCGTTGACCAGGCCCTCGCCCTCGAGAACCGTGACCAGCCGCGGGGGCAGGCCGAGCCGCTTGCCGATCGAGGTCGCCGCGACCGCGTCCGGCGGGCTGACGACGGCGCCGAGGGCGATGGCCGCGGGGAGGGAGAGGTCGGGGAGCAGCCACCACAGCAGCAGCCCGATCACGCCGGCGGACACGACGACGAGCCCGACGCTCAGCCCGGTGATCGCCTTGACGTTGCGCCGGAAGTCCGCGATGGGCACGTTGACCGCGGCGGAGTACAGGATCGGCGGGAGCACGATGGTGAGGATCAGCTCGGGCTCGACCTCGAGCTCGGGAGCACCGGGGATGAAGGAGCAGCCCACCCCGACGAGCACGAGGATGATCGGCGCCGCGACGCCGAGCTTGGGCGCAACCCAGGAGACGGCCACGATGATCATCAGTGCGGCGACGGCGAACACGACGACCTCGGTCATGCCTCTTCCCTTCTGCAGCGCGCCCCTCGCGCCCGACCAGGTTACTGCCCGCGGCGGGGGCGGACGGCCGAGCGGGCGTCGATGATGCGAGTGATGTAGCCGGCGAAGCGGTGCAGGTCGTCGGCGCTCCACGTCGACAGCACGCTGTGCATGTCGAGCGGGCCGTCGGGAACGATGTCCTTCAGCCGGCGCGCGCCCTCAGGCGTCAGCTCCATCAGCCGGGCCCTGCCGTCGGCCGGGTCGGTCACGAGGCGCGCCAGCCCGAGATCCGTCAGCTGCCGGATCTGCCTGCTGACGACGCTGCGGTCGACGGCGAGCCGGTCGGCCGCGGCCGAGGGGGACATCGGTCCGTTGTTCTCGACCAGCCGGAGGAGCTTGAGCCCGAACGGCTGCAGTGCGGGGTCGACGGCCGCCGCCGCGCTGCGCACGGCGGTCCTGATGTGGCCGGCGATCGCCGACATGCGGTCCTGGACCTCGGCGACGGCGGCTTCCACCTGCGCCGCCTCGTCGGCATCGCGCGGCCGGGGACCATCGCCCGCGGCCGGAGCAACCTCCGCCATGCTCGTTCTCCTCGACAGGGCGCGTTGGTGCGCCCACCCCCATTTTGTCAGCGCCCCGCCCCTGCCGCATCCCTGGGAGTAAGGGTAGGCTCAGCACGGCTCGCCAGCGCGGGGCCGGCAGCCGGAACGGGGCCGGCAGCCGAAACGCGGCCGGCGGCGCGAACGGCGGACTGGGGCCGCATCGGCAGGAACGGCACCGGCAGGCGTCGCATGACGAGGACCCCGGACAGACACGGAACGGACGGCACCCCATGGCCCACAACTGGCAGCGCAGCGTCCTCCGCCTCATGCGCGTGACGAACCACCCCGTGACCGTCGTCGAGGTCCACGACCCGACGCCCTGGTACCGGCGGGTCGTGTTCCACGCGCCCGAGCTCGCCGAAGGCCTCGAGGTCTTCCCGACCCTGTGGCTGCGGCTCTGGGTGCCCAACCCCGCCAGGGGCGAGGGGTTCCTCAGCCAGCGCGGGTACACGGTCGTCGACGTCCGGCCCGAGGCGGGCATCTTCGCGCTCGAGTTCGTCCTGCACGACGTCGCCGGGCCGGCCGGCGACTGGGCGAAGGGGCTGGTGCCCGGCGTCACGGCCGAGGTCGCCCTCACCCCCGCCCACATCGCCCTGCCGGAGTGGGCGTCCCGGGTGCTGCTCGCGGGGGACGTCACCGCGCTCCCCGCCATCAACAGCTGGATCGACGTCATCCCCGACTCCATCGATGTGACCGTCCTCGTCGAGGAGGGCCACGCCGACCGCGACCGCCTGCCCCGCCACGAGCGAACCGGTCGCCTCGGCTGGCAGTGGGTGACGCCCGGCCCCGAACGGGGTGAGGCCCTCGCCGAGGCGGTCCTCACCACCGGCAGCGAGGGGACGGCGGGACTCTACGCCTGGGCGGCGGGCGAGCGGGCGCTGGTCAGGCACGTCCGATCGGCGCTCAAGAACGGGCTCGGCCTGGAGCGCAGCGCGCAGTTCTCGCAGAACTACTGGATCGAGGGCCGGTCGAGCGGGTGAGGCGCCGCTAGCATCGGCAGTGCCCGTCCCCGCGCCCGGAAAGGTCCCGCATGCCCCACCCC
>NZ_FUKR01000015.1 GCF_900163835.1 Mycetocola reblochoni REB411
TCCCGTCCGACCGAAGCCGAACCGATCACGCCGAACCCCTCACACACAAACTTTCCGACAGACCCGCATGAGTTTCACGAGCGGTCCTCCCTGTAAACAGAGAGTCCTGCGCGGTAGGTGTCGAAGGAATGGCTGAGGTCATTCCATCCGAAGATCCGTGCTGATCCGGTGACACTGACTCACTACTGGAATGAAGCTGCTGCATACGGCGAGCTCGGATTGTGTGATCGCGCTGACACCTTCAGGTGTCCGTTCGTTGCTCTTGCGCCAGGACGCTTTGGCGGAGGTGGGTGAGGATGGCGGCAACACCGAAGTCGTAGCATGCGTCGAAGTCTGCGGAGAACAGGTGCGGGTGAAGGCGGTGCAGAGTCGGGTATCTATCGGAGGGCGGAACTTCTTCTGGGGCGGCTTGGATTTGCGCGGCTTGTTGTTCTTGGGTGATGCCGAGCAGGAAGTAGAACAGTGCCCACATGCCGTGCGCGCTTTCTCTGTCGGGCACGCCCGCGATACTGAGGGCGGTCACGAGCTCCTCGGTGAAGTCCCGTGTGTGCTCCTCGAACGGCGTGTTGCCTGCGGTGAGGCGTGCACCGTCGCGGTATGTCAGCAGGGTGTGTCGGTAGCGACTGAGGATCTCCTCTGCTCGCTGGAACCCGTCCTCGGGTAGGTCATCCAGGGAGAGATGTGCCAATACGGCGTCTGACATCAGTCCGAGCAGGCGTGCTTTTGTCCCGACCTGGAAAGACACGGTGTTCACGTTGACTCGCATGCGTCGTGCGACTTCGCGGATGGTGACAGCATCCAAGCCGTGTTCGTTCAGCAGCTCTAACGCGGCGTCGATCACGTCCTGACGGGTGTGTCTGCGTGGCGGCATCCTCGCCCTCTCTTGCTTGGTGTGCGCTTTCGTTCACAGATAGGGTATCCTAATCAAGTCTGAGTTAGGGTGTCCTAATCAAGAAGGCGATGAGTGTCGCCGGTCCAGAAAGGTGAACTCCATGTCTTCGTTACACAGCGGCGATCGCCGCCACACTCCGCCATGGTGTAGGCGCCCCTTCCTCGGACGCAGGCAGGAGTTGACGCTCGTGGAGCGTCGTCCGATCGGGGAAAGTGCGGTCCGCGTGACCTTGAGCGGGTTCGGCCTAGAGAGTTTCCGTTACCAGGGCGGGGATCAGCGATGCACGCTGCTGATCCCTTGGCCTGAGGAAGAAGCCTGGCGTTACATGGTGCCGATGATCGCGGATCCATGGAGCGCAGCATCGCAGTGGGGGTTCGCAGCAGCGCTTACCCGCCCACTCCGTCGACGTCTCACGGTCAGTGGCTACCGCGCGGACGCGCTGGAGATCGACTTCGACATCTTGCTGCACGGCGAGAGTCCGCTCAGTACCTGGGCGGAGGATGCACCGCTCGGGTCCACGGTCGATGTCATCGACAACGGGCGCCGCTACTATGTCCCTGCCGACACCCGGTGGCAGCTACTCATTGCCGATGAGGCAGGCGCTCCCGCAGCTCTCGCTGTCGCGGCAGAGACCCCATCAGAGGTACCCACAACGTTGTACGTTCCCCGCACGGTGGCGGCGACAGAAGTAGATCGATCTGCCGACCACGTCACGGTCGTCGCTGTACCGAAGCAGGGCGAGCAAAGCGCTGCATGGGAGGCGTTCGTTTCAACGATGCTCGCACGCAGACTCCCTCTGGTTCCTGACCTCGTCGGCATCGCGGGGGAGCGCTCTTTCACACACGAACTCGTCACACGCCTCCGCCGGGCCGGTGTACCCCGCAGTGCTATCCACGCAGGGAACTACTGGAAACGGCAGTGACGAGCGGACGTCCTCCTCCGCCTTGGATCTACGCCACCTGCCCTGAGTCCACGAACCTCATCATCGCTGCGGGGTCCTGCACTACAGCCGACGACGATCGAATGATCTGCGGATCCAGCTCTCAAGAAAGACACGATGCTTCACACTGACACCCTGCCCACATTAACCCGCCCGCGACGCGTGCGCATTCAGCCGTCGGCACTGCTGGTGCTTATCGGGATTTTGCTTGCCGCGGGCAACCTACGTGCGGCCATCACCACGGTCGGCCCGGTACTACCTGAGATCGCACGCTCCACCCAGATCAGCGCGCTGCTCTCGTCAGCGCTCATCAGCCTGCCGCTGGTGGCGTTCGCGCTCGTGTCACCCATTGCCCCGCGCATCGCTCACCGACTCGGGCTCGAACGCACGATCGGGATCAGCCTGCTCCTCCTCATCGCAGGACTCATCACCCGCTCCACACCACCACTGGCACTGCTGTGGATTGGGACCGTCCTCATTGGGGTGGCCATCGCGATCCTCAACGTCGTCCTCCCGGCACTCATCAAACGCGACTTCCCGAACAAGATCGCCCAAGTCACCGGCGGATACTCCGCCCTGCAGTCGACCTTCGCGGCGGTGGCAGCAGGAATTGCAGCGCCGCTCGCCGGGGCGACCGCGCTCGGATGGAGACTTCCTCTGGGGATGTGGGCCGGGCTTGCACTCATCAGCCTCGGGGTCTTTGCTCCGCAGCTGCGCAGGCGGACCGTGCTCACCGCTTCGGAGGAAGACATCGCACTCGAGCTCCCGAAAGCGCATCACGCGACGTGGCGCTCCCCATGGACGAGCCTTCTCGGCTGGCAGGTGACCTTGTTCATGGGACTGCAATCCCTGATCTTCTACAGTCTGATCACCTGGCTGCCCTCCATCGAAGCCGCTGCCGGAATCCGTGCTTACGAGATCAACATCCACCAGTTCGTCCTCAACGCGCTCGGAGTGCTCGCGAGTCTCGTCTGCGCCGTCATGATCCCCCGAATGCGAGACCAACGACTTCTCGCGGTCACGGGCCCGCTCCTTGTCGCCGCCGGACTCGCGGGAATCTACTTCGCACCACAACTCGCGCTGGTCTGGATCTGCGTACTGGGGTTCGCCGCAGGAGTAAACGTCGTCCTCGCACTGTCGTTCTTCGGCCTGCGCACCACGCACCACGGCCAAGCCGCGAGCCTGTCCGGTATGGCCCAGACCCTCGGCTACCTCGTCGCCGCCGCAGGCCCGCTCGTTTTTAGCGCCCTCCACGACACCACAGGAGACCGGACGCCGGTACTAACCGGAATGGTCGTCATATGCATCATCCTCGCTGGCCTCGGATACCTCAGCGGACGAAACCGGGTCATTGGGGGACACACGCATTCGGCGGCCCCGTCTTTGAACTAGCTCCGACTGACACGGCCTGTCTCTGGGTCTCTGACATGCTCGGTCGCGAAGGTAAGCGCGGGCTACTCGGACACGAGAAACCACTGATGGGCAGCATGTGTCGCTGGCCTTCGAGCGTCATCGTTCTGCGGTTGGGTCACCCCGAGTCGGGTGCTATCGAGGAAAAGGCTGAGCACAGCGATCGAGATTCCCAGACCTGCTCTGAGCCCGATCACGTGAGAGTCAAGGGCCTGCTAGGGCGTGTCTCCCATATGGTTCGTGATTGACGCGCGATTCTGGATGGGTGA
>NZ_FUKR01000073.1 GCF_900163835.1 Mycetocola reblochoni REB411
GTCCCCGCCCCGAGCAGACGCCCCGCCGATGCGGAGGCCCGACGGTGATCGGCGCCCTCCTGCTCCTGCTCGTCGGCGTCCTGCTGACCCTGGCGATCATCGCCGTCGGCGGGTTCTTCGTGGCCCAGGAGTTCGCCTACATGTCGGTGGACCGTTCGCGGCTCCGCGCGCTCGCCGAGGCGGGCGACACCGCCGCGGCCAACGCCCTCCGGGTGACCGCACGCACCTCCTTCATGCTCTCCGGCGCGCAGCTGGGCATCACGGTCACCGGCCTGATGGTCGGCTACGTCGCCGAGCCGCTCATCGGTGAGTCGCTGGGCACGCTCCTCGGCGGCGTCGGCGTCCCGGCCGCCGTCAGCGTCTCGGTCGGCACCGTCCTCGCCCTGGCGCTGGCGACGGTCGTGCAGATGATCTTCGGCGAGCTCTACCCGAAGAACCTGGCGATCGCGACGCCGGGGCCGCTGGCGCGACGGCTCGCCCGTCCCACGCTGGTGTACCTGTCCGTGTTCGGCTGGCTGATCTGGGTGTTCGACCAGGCGGCCGCCGGGCTGCTGAAGCTCATCGGGGTCGAGCCGGTGCACGACATCGAGTCGAGCGCCTCCAGGGAGGAGCTGCGTCGCGCGGTGTCCGATTCGAGGGCGAGCGGCGACATCCCCGCCGAGCTCTCGCTCCTCATCGACCGGGTGATCGACTTCCCCGACAGGGACGTCGAGCACGCCATGGTCCCGCGGTCGCGCGTCGACGTGGTCGACGCCGACCTCCCCGTCGCCGAGCTCAGGGCACTCATGGTCTCGGGGCACTCCCGCTACCCCGTCGTCGACGAGCGCGGCATGCCGGTCGGCGTGGTCGAGCTGGCCGCCGTGCTGGCCGGAGGGGACCCGGCCGCCCCGGCCAGCACCCTCATGGGCGACTCCATGATCGTTCCCACGGTCATGGCCCTGCCTGACGCCCTGGCCCGGCTGGAGTCGTCGCGCCGACGCATGGCCTGCGTCCTCGACGAGTACGGCGGCTTCGTCGGGATCCTCACCGTCGAGGACATGGCGGAGGAGATCGTCGGCGCCCTGGCGGACGAGCACGACGCCGAACGCCACGAGGAGGCCAGAGCCGTGTCCGAGAACGAGTGGCACATGGACGGCGACGTCCACATCGACGAGGTCACCCGCGTCATCGGGTACCCCCTGCCCGAGAGCGACGTCGAGACCCTGGCCGGTCTGGTCATCGCCGCGAGGGGTGAGCTCCCGGCCGTGGCCGAGTCGGTCGTCGTCGAGCTGCCCGTGCAGCCGTCCGACCTGATCTCGGGCGACGATGTCACCCGCGCGCTCGCCGTCGAGGTCCTCGCGATCGAGCACCACGTGCCGAGCCGGCTCCGCGTACGTCTGGTGACGACGGACCACGCCGCCGACCGTGGGGAGGACCGCGCATGAGCACACCGGTCGTGATCGCCGTGACGGTGCTGCTCATCGTCGCGAGCGCGTTCTTCGTGATCATCGAGTTCGCCCTGCTCGGCGCGCGGAGGCAGCGCCTCGAGGCCGACGCCGAGCGCAGTGCCGCCGCCCGCGCCGCGCTGCGCGGGATGAACGAGCTCACCATGATGCTCGCCGTGGCTCAGCTGGGCATCACGGTGTGCACCTTCGCGCTCGGCGCCGTCACCAAGCCGGCGGTGGACGCGTGGCTGCTCGTGCCGCTGAGCGCGATCGGGCTGCCGGAGTGGCTGGCCGACGTCGCCTCCTTCGCCCTCGCGCTCATCATCGTGACCTTCCTGCACCTGGTCATCGGCGAGATGATGCCCAAGTCCTGGGCGATCGCCCACCCGGAGCGTGCGGCGAAGCTGATCGCGCTGCCCGCCAGGGGGATCGAGACCGCTCTCCGTCCCCTGCTGGTGTGGATCAACCGGATCGCGAACCGGCTGGTCGCGGCCAGCGGCGTGACCCCCGTGGAACGCGCCGCCGTCGGCGGCCAGGACATCGACACGATCCGCCAGCTGGTCGAGCAGTCGGCGCACGCCGGCACGATCGACACCGGCTTCCACCGCCAGCTGACCGAGATCCTCGACCTGCAGAGCGTGCCGCTCAGCGCGGTGGCGCACGCCGTGACCCCGACGAGTGTGCCCCGGCGGGCGACGGCCGCCGAGCTCTGGGACGTCGTCGCGGCGAGCGGCCATATGCGCATCCTGGTCGGCGCAACGGACCTGGTCGACCTCGGCGTGGTGCATGTGAGGGACACCCTCGCGCTCGAGCCGGGGGAGCGCATCGACGCGGCCGTCCGGCCCGCCCTCATCCTCCCCGCCGAGATCGCCGCGGGCGACGCGTTCCGCATCATGCGCGACCGGGGCGAGCAGCTGGTCGTCCTCGCCGAGGACGGCGCCGTCGTCGGGGTGGCGACCGTCGCCGACGTGCTCAACTCGATCCTTCCCCGCACCGGGACGGCCCGCTGAGCCTCGCGTCGTCTCGAGCCGATCTTTCCGTGCGGTTTCGGGGCGGCGTGCGCTAGCGTCGCAACCACAGAACCCGTTCGCACGTCCGGACACCGTGGTGCGTGCAGCGGCCGTACCGACGGGAGCGCACGATGGTTTCGACACACACGACCGGCCGGCTGGGGCCGGCGGAACGCGACGCGGCGATCGCCGCGCTCGAGGACACCGAGCTCGACGTGCTCGTCATCGGGGGCGGGATCGTCGGAACGGGCAGCGCCCTCGACGCGGTCACGCGTGGCCTGAGCACGGGCCTGGTCGAGGCGAGGGACTGGGCATCGGGCACGTCGAGCCGGTCCTCGAAGCTCGTGCACGGCGGCATCCGCTACCTCGAGCAGCTCGACTTCCGCCTGGTCAGGGAGGCGCTGATCGAGCGAGGGCTGCTGCTGCAGCGCCTCGCCCCCCACCTGGTCAAGCCGGTCCGCTTCATCTACCCGCTGTCGAAGCGCGTGTTCGAGCGGTTATACATCGGCGCGGGCATGCTGCTGTACGACCTGTTCTCCTACAGCGGCGGACGTCCGCCCGGCGTGCCGCACCACCGGCACTGGTCCAGGCGGAAGCTGCTGCAGGCCCACCCGGGGATCGCGAAGGACGCCTTCGTCGGAGGGCTCAGCTACTACGACGCCCAGGTCGACGACGCCAGGTACGTGGCCACGCTCGCCCGCACGGCGTCCGCGTACGGCGCCCACGTCGCCAGCCGGGTGCGCGTCGAGGGCTTCATCAAGGTGGGCCGCCGCGTCGTGGGCGTGCGGGCGCACGACCTCGAGTCGGGGCACCGCTTCGAGATCAGGGCCAAGCAGGTCGTGAACGCCACCGGCGTGTGGACGGACGAGACGCAGGCGATGGTGGCCGAGCGGGGCCAGTTCAAGGTCCGCGCGTCCAAGGGCATCCACCTCGTCGTCCCGCGCGACCGCTTCCAGTCGGCCTCGGGGCTGCTGCTGCGCACGGAGAAGAGCGTGCTGTTCGTTATCCCGTGGGGCAGGCACTGGCTGATCGGCACGACCGACACCGACTGGGACCTCGACAAGGCGCACCCCGCGGCGACGGCCGCCGACATCGACTACCTGCTCGAGCACGTGAACCGGGTCCTCGCCGTCCCGCTCGGGCGCGAGGACGTCGAGGGCGTCTACGCGGGCCTGCGGCCGCTGCTGGCGGGCGAGAGCGAGCAGACCTCCAAGCTGTCGCGGGAGCACCTCGTCGCCCACTCCGTGCCGGGGCTCGTCGTCGTCGCCGGCGGCAAGTGGACGACCTACCGCGTGATGGCGAGGGACGCGATCGATGCTGCGGCCGACGCCCTGGACGGCCGCGTGCCGGCGAGCACCACGGAGGACATCGCGCTGCTCGGCGCCGAGGGCTACCCGGCGGCGTGGAACCGCAGGGCGATGATCGCGAAGGAGCACGGTCTGCACCCGGTCCGGATCGAGCACCTGCTCAACCGCTACGGCACCGAGGCCCAGCTCGTGCTCGACCTCATCGACGCCGACCCGTCCCTCGCCGAGCCGCTGCCGGGGGCCGACGACTACCTCAGGGCCGAGGTCGTCTTCGCCGTGACCGCGGAGGGGGCGCTGCACGTCGACGACGTCCTCGCCCGTCGCACCCGCGTGTCGATCGAGGCCTGGGACCGGGGCGCCTCCGCGTCGCCCGTCGTGGCGGAGATCATGGGAGGACTGCTCGGCTGGGACGAGAGCAGGACCAGGAGCGAGGACGAGCTGTACCAGCAGAGGGTGCTCGCCGAGATCGCCTCCCAGGAGCAGCCGGACGACCTCTCGGCCGACCGGGTACGCCTGGCCGCGCCGGAGATCCCCGGGGTCACCGCCGACTGACGTCCGCGAGGGACGTGCCGTTCGCGGCGTCGCTGCCGCCCCGCGCCCGGCGCCGACCCGTGACGCCGAGCGGGGCGGCGTTCCGCCGCTGGCGAAGCGGGGCGGCGGCGTTCGCGCCGGCCTCCGGCGGCGATAGACTTGTCGGGTTGGTAGGGCGAGCCGAGGAGAGTGTCCATGGTCGACGTACGTCGGGTGAAGCTCCCGGGCGTGGGGGTGCTGCACACCTTCGTGACCGATGACGGCGGCAAGGTCGGCGTCATCGCGCACCGCTCAGGACACAGCGATCTGGTGACCTTCTCCGACGAGCTCGACGGCGCCGACGTGACCAAGGTCTCGCTCCGGCTCAACGAGGACGAGGCGCACACGCTCGCCGAGCTGCTCGGCGGAACACAGATCACCGAGTCGCTGTCGGCGCTCGAGCAGATCCCCGGGCTCTCGATCGACTGGTTCACCGTCGACTACGACGACCACATCGCCGGCCAGCCCCTCGGCAACCCGGCCGACCGCGGCATCGCCGGCCTCACGGTCGTCGCCGTCGTGCGGGGGGAGTCGGCCAACCCCGCGCCCTCGCCCGACTTCCGCGTCTTCCCCGGCGACACGCTCGTCGTCGCCGGCAGCCCCGAGAAGGTGGCGAAGGCGTTCGCGTTCTTCCGCGGCGGTGTGCCGCCGCGTCCCGTCTCCGACGAGTCGCCGGGGGACTGATGGCGCACGGTGAAGAACTCATCGTCCTCGGCGCCCTCTTCGTCTTCGCGTACATCCTGGGTCGGCTCGGCAAGCTGATCGGTCTGCCCGCCATCCCGATCTACATGCTGGTCGGCCTGATGGTGAGCCCGCACTCGGGCTGGTTCCCCTTCTCGGTTGAGTCGAGCCACATCGAGCTGATGGCGGTGATCGGGCTCATCCTGCTGCTGTTCTCGCTGGGGCTGGAGTTCGATCAGGACGAGTTCTTCGGCAACGCCGGACGGCTGCTGCTCTCCGGCGGCAGCTACATCCTGCTCAACATGGCGGTCGGTCTCGGCTTCGGCTTCGCCCTCGGCTGGGGCTCCAAGGAGGCGCTCATCGTCGCGGGCATCACCGCGACCTCGTCGAGCGCGATCGTGACCAAGCTGCTCATCGAGCTGAAGCGCCTGACCAACCCCGAGACGCCGATGATCCTCGGGATCACCGTCGTCGAGGACGTGTTCATCGCGATCTACCTCGCGATCGTCGGCGTCGTGCTCAGCGGCGAGACGGAGCCGTGGCCCGTCGTGCTCAAGCTGGTCGTCGCCTTCGCCTTCATCGTCGCGATGTTCGCCATCGCGCGCGTCGGCGGCCGGGTGGTGTCCCGGCTGCTGCGCACGAGGGACGACGAGCTGTTCACGATCCTGTTCTTCGGACTCGCGGTGCTGTTCGGGGGCATCGGCGAGCAGCTGGGCGTGACCGACGCGATCGGCGCGTTCCTCATCGGGCTGGTCATCGGGGCGACCCGCTACCGCAACCGGATCGAGACGATCGCGGTGCCGTTGCGCGACGTGTTCGGTGCGTTCTTCTTCCTCAACTTCGGTCTCGGGCTGGACGTGTCGACCTTCGGATCCGTCCTGGTGCCCGTGATCCTCGCCGTCCTCATGACGGTGGTGCTCAACGTCGTCGCCGGTCAGTTCGTGGCCTGGCTCAACGGCTTCGACCCCGTCGCGGGCATCAACACGACGGTGATCCTGCAGAACAGGGGCGAGTTCGCGCTCATCCTCGCCACGATCGCCGCGACGGCGGGGCTGGACGAGCGCATTCAGCCGTTCGCGGGCCTGTACGTGCTGATCATGGCGATCGCCGGGCCGATCGTCGCGGCGCAGTCGGAGCGGATCTCGGCGGTGCTGCTGCGGCGGCCGCGGGGGGCGCCGACGGGGAGCGTGCGCGTCGCGGTGGCGACGTCCTCGATTCCGGTGACGCCGGCGCCCGGCGGCGGTGTGGGCGGCGACGGCGTCGACGAGGAACGTCCCGGCGGCGTGAGCGAGCCGCGCGCCCCCGGCGCCGGTCCCGCGGTGCACGGCGTCGTACCGGACGACGACGCCACCAGGCCGACGCCGATCCTCTCGTCGCGTCGCGGTGCGCCGGCGACGCCGGACGAGCCCGGACAGGGGGCGGCGGACGGCTCAGGCGGGGCGACAGAGGCAGACGACCCCGCGGAGGCCACGCGGCCGCCCCGGCCGATCCGAGACGCGGCGGCCTCGTCGCCCGGCGCCGCCGCTGCGGCACCCGCGGCAGACGGCTCGGCCCCCGATGGCCGTGCCGCGGACCGAGCGGCCGGCCGCGACTCCGGGGGCGACTCCGTCGGAGGGAGCAGGACCGGGGACGACGCCGCCGAGGAGCGTCGGCGCCGCAGTGAGGCCGTCGAGCGCGCGATGCGCGAGGCGTTCGACGACGAGACGGGACGATGAGAATGACCGACGACCCCCGCGAGGAGACCGCCGTGACCGACGACGCACGTCGAGAGGCGACCGAGGCCAGGCCGAAGGCCTGGTCGGCCGACGAGCCGCGGCTGCTCAGGGTCATGCTCCGGCCGCGCTGGATCCTGCTGCTCGTGGTGGCCATCGCCATCGCCGGGGCCTTCGCCGCGCTCGGGCACTGGCAGCTCAGCCGCTCCGTGATCGAGGCGGAGGTCGCCGAGTCCGGCACGGAGACGATCGTCCCCGTCTCCGAGGTGGCCACGCCGACGGAGCCGACCCGCGAGAGCACCATCGGCCAGCGTGCCGAGGCCTCGGGCACGCTCATCGCGGCGAACACCACCGTCATCACCACCCGGCTCAACGACGGCGTGCTCGGCTACTGGGTGATCGGCTCCCTCATCGAGGGGGCGCACGAGCCGGCCCGCGTCCTGCCCGTCGCGCTGGGGTGGACCGAGGACAGGGAGCAGGCCGACGCCGTCGCCGCCCGGATCACCGCCGAGGGCGCGCGGGCGATGAGCCTGACCGGCCGACTGGCCGCCAGCGAGGCCCCGGCCGTCGACGAGGACGCCGCCGACCCCTTCGAGCTGAACAGCATGTCGGTCCCCGCCCTGATCAACCAGTGGCAGGGCCTCGACGACATGGACGTCTACAGCGTCTACCTCATCTCGGCGGAGGCCCCGGACGGTCTCACCGCGATCACCGCGGGCCCGCCGGTCGCCGAGACGACGGTCAACTGGCTGAACATCTTCTACGCGGCCGAGTGGATTGTTTTCGCCGGCTTCGCGGTGTTCCTCTGGTTCCGGCTGGTCAGGGACGCGAGGGAGCGCGAGATCGACGAGCGGGCCGAGGCGGACAGGACGGCCTCCGGCACGCCGTAGACTGTTCGCATGGCCCTGGAACCCCGTGAACGTGACCTCCCGCGGATCAGGCGGGCACTGACCTTCTACAAGGTCTCCTCCATCATCACCGGCGTCCTGCTGCTCGGCCTGTGCGCCGAGATGATCATCAAGTACGGCTTCAACGTCGTGCTCGAGGTCGGCGGAGCCAGCGGCGGCTTCGGCCTGGTGCACGAGGACGCGGTGACCGGCTTCAACCTGTTCACCGCCCTGCTCGTCGCGCACGGCTGGTTCTACGTCGTCTACCTCTTCGCCGACTTCCACCTCTGGAGCCTGATGCGCTGGCCGTTCCAGCGGTTCCTGCTCATCGCCCTCGGCGGGATCATCCCGCTGCTCTCCTTCTTCCTCGAGGCCCGCATCGGCCGCGAGGTGTCCGACTACCTGGCGAAGCGCCAGGCCGCATCACACACACTGGAGGACTCCCATTAGCGAGATCGCCCCGGCTGGACCCCGACCGGTCCTCGTCGTCGACTTCGGCGCGCAGTACGCCCAGCTCATCGCCCGACGGGTGCGTGAGGCGGGGGTGTACTCCGAGATCGTGCCGCACACCATCAGCGCCGCGGAGGTCCGCGAGAAGAACCCGGTCGGGGTCATCCTCTCCGGCGGGCCCTCCAGCGTGTACGAGCCCGGTGCGCCGAGCATCGATGCGGGGATCTTCGAGCTCGGTGTTCCCACCTTCGGCATCTGCTACGGCTTCCAGGTCATGGCGCAGGCGCTCGGAGGCGAGGTCGCGCACAGCGGCCTGCGCGAGTACGGCTCCACCCCCATCACGCTGAGCGGGGAGAGCGTCCTCGTCGACGGCCAGCCGGTCGGCCAGACCGTGTGGATGAGCCACGGCGACCAGGTGTCCCGCGCCCCGGAGGGCTTCGACGTGATCGCCTCGACGCCCTCGACAGCCGTCGCGGCGTTCGCGAACCCCGAGCGGGGACTCTACGGCGTGCAGTGGCACCCCGAGGTGAAGCACTCCGAGTACGGGCAGCGCGTGCTCGAGAGCTTCCTGCACCGCGCCGCCGGCATCGCCGACGACTGGAACGCCGACAACGTCATCGCCGACCAGGTGCAGCGCATCCGCGCCCAGGTCGGCACCGGCCGGGTCATCTGCGGCCTGTCCGGCGGGGTCGACTCCGCCGTCGCCGCCGCGCTCGTGCACAAGGCCGTCGGCGACCAGCTCGTCGCCGTCTTCGTCGACCACGGCCTGCTCCGCCAGGACGAGCGGCGCCAGGTCGAGGTCGACTACGTCGCCGCGACGGGCATCCGCCTGGTCACGGTCGACGCGCGCGAGCGGTTCCTCACCGCCCTCGCCGGTGTCAGCGACCCCGAGACCAAGCGCAAGATCATCGGTCGCGAGTTCATCCGCACCTTCGAGGCGGCGCAGGCCGAGCTCATCGCCGAGGCCGCGGACGACGGCGACCCGATCCGGTTCCTCGTTCAGGGCACGCTCTACCCCGACGTCGTCGAGTCCGGCGGTGGCAGCGGCACGGCCAACATCAAGAGCCACCACAACGTCGGCGGGCTGCCGGAGGACCTCACCTTCGAGCTCGTCGAGCCGCTGCGCACCCTGTTCAAGGACGAGGTCCGTGAGATCGGCAGCGAGCTGGGCCTGCCGGACGAGATCGTCCAGCGCCAGCCCTTCCCCGGCCCCGGCCTCGGCATCCGCATCGTCGGCGAGGTGACGGAGGAGCGCCTGGAGCTGCTGCGCCACGCGGACGCGATCGTGCGCGAGGAGCTCACCGCGGCCGGCCTGGACCGCGAGATCTGGCAGTGCCCCGTCGTTCTGCTCGCGGACGTCCGCTCCGTCGGCGTGCAGGGCGACGGCCGCAGCTACGGGCACCCGATCGTACTGCGCCCGGTCTCCAGCGAGGACGCCATGACCGCGGACTGGACACGGCTGCCCTACGACCTGCTCGCCCGGATCTCGAACCGGATCACCAACGAGGTCGCCGACGTCAACCGCGTCGTGCTCGACGTGACGAGCAAGCCGCCGGGCACCATCGAGTGGGAGTGACCGCTCCCTGACGCCGCACGGCGCCGTCCCCGCGGGGACGGCGCCGTCTGCGTGTGCGGCCGGGGTTCGGCCGGCCCGATCAGGTGCCGAACAGCACTCCGGATGAGCTCACCGTCAGACCGGCCGCCGAGGCGCCCCCGGCCCCGGCGTCGACGGTGCGCTGCAGTGCCTGACCGGTCAGCACGGCGATGTTCTTCTGGGCGGCGATGTCGGCGTCCAGGTAGCGCACCTCGGCGGGACCGCCGACCACCGGGGTCTCCGCCTCGGGGATGAGCGCGTCCGTGGTCACCCAGCGGCGCACGCCGGTGTGGTCCACGTATGCGGTGACGACGCGGCGCAGGGGCACGTTGTTGATGCGCAGCCCGGTCTCGCCGACCTCGGACACCGTCCCCGGGACGGCGCGGCCCTCGGCCAGGATGCGGGCGAGCAGTCGTCCGCGGCCGTCCTCGTGCCTGACCCTCCAGATGCGTGCGGCCAGGCTGAGCACGAGCAGCACGGCTGCCCCGACGGCGAGGACCGTCGGCAGGGCGTAAAACACCCACGCCAGCGGGCCCCACTCCTCGTCGCGGCCGAAGCTCGGATCGACGGCGACCCCCACCGCGCTCGGGGCGCGCCACCAGTTCACCGACGGCTGAAGAGCAACCACCGCCGCTGCGGTGAAGCCGAGTGCCTGCAGGGTGAACGGGCGCACCGCGGGCGTGCGTCCGCCGGTGAAGCGCCCCGCCAGCCTCGTGTACGCGCCCGCGACGATCACGGCGGCGAACACGGACAGCACCAGGAGCCACACCATGACGGTGTCCGGCGTCTCGTCCCAGGCGAAGACCGAGTTGAGCTGCATGATGCGGAACACGTCGAGGACGCTGATCAGGCCGCGGGCGAACGCGGCTCCGACGACCACGAGGACGGCGGCGACGGCGATCGCGAGGACGAGGGTCCCGGGGCGTCCGGCGGCGGCGCGCCCGGCGTCGAGCCGCTGCTGCTGGGGGTTCACGGTGCTCACGTCGATCAAGGGTAGCGGCGGGCTCGGCCGCTTCGCATGTCGTGGTGGGGCACCGGGGCGGGACGTCGGCGCAGGACGAGGGGGCGGGGCGATGACCGGGTGGCACGACGACGACGGGGACGCGCGATGACGGGTGACACGACGACGGGGCGGGGCGAGAAGCCCCGCCCCGTCGGACGATGTGTCGCCGAGGGCGACCGTGCGTGCGCTACTCGCGCAGGATCGCGAGCAGGCGCAGGATCTCGACGTACAGCCAGACGACCGTTAGCATGATGCCGAAGACGCCGGTCCAGCCGAACTTGCGCGGGGCGCCGTTCTTGACGCCCTGCTGGACGAAGTCGAAGTCGAGCACGAGCGAGTACGCGCCGAGGACGATCGCCAGCACACCGAGGATCGCGCCGAGCGGCACGGTGCCGAGGATTGGCAGGGTGATCTCGGTGCTGCGCAGGCCGAACTCGCCGCCGACGACGCCGAAGGCGCTGAGGAAGAAGTTGACCAGAGAGAACACGGCGTACGCGACGATCGCGATCATGAAGATCTTCGTCGCGCGCTTGCTGGCCCGCACCTTGCCGCTGGCGAACAGCGCGAGAGTCACACCGACGACGACGAGGGTGGCGAGCACGGCCTGGCTCACGACGCCGGGGTAGCGCGCCTCGAGGACGGCGGACAGTGCGCCGACGAAAAAGCCCTGGGCGCCCGCGTAGCCGAGGATCAGGCCGGGCGAGGGCTCCTTCTTGAAGATGTTGACCAGCGCCAGGCCGAAGCCGGCGATGCCCGCCACGATCATCAGCAGCGGCAGCCCGCCGCCGAGCATGAAGCCGGCGACGGCACCGACGGCGAGCACGCCGAAGGCGATCGCCGACTTGAGGATGGTGTCCTCGACGCTCATCCGGTCGGTCTGGCTGGGGGTGGCGGAGGGCTGGGCGTAGAGGGCGTCGAGCTGCTCGGCGCTGGGGGTGGTCACGGTGGACGACCCGCCGGAGCGGAACGCGTCGTTGTTGAACGCCGGGTTGTTGACGGCCATGCTGTGGCTACTCTCTCTCGGTCGTGATGATCGGGGATGATTCGCCTGAGGCGAAGCGTTCGTTCAACCGTACACAACCTGACCGGGAATCGCCTGCGTTCGGGCGGATCCGGCGTTCGCCCTCGGCGTGACGGACGCAGGGCGCGACGATAGCGTTGAGCGCATGACCGACGGCACCAGGACCCCACTCATCATCGGACACCGCGGATCGCCTGCGACCCGGCCGGAGCACAGCCGGTCGTCCTACGAGCTCGCGATCGCCCAGGGGGCCGACGCGGTGGAGCCGGACGTGGTCGCCAGCCGCGACGGCGTGCTGCTCGTCCGGCACGAGAACGAGATCTCCGGCACGACCGACGTCGCCGATCGTCCCGAGTTCGCCGACCGCCGGCGCACGCAGATCGTCGACGGGCGCAGCGTCACCGGCTGGTTCACGGAGGACTTCGACTGGGCCGAGCTCGCGACGCTGCGCTGCCGCGAGCGCCTGCCCCTGCTGCGCCCGCTCAGCGCCGAACACGACGGAGCCGAACCGCTGCTGCGCCTGAGCGACGTTCTGGCGATCCTCGACGCGGCCGACGGGAACGTCGCCGCCGTCATCGAGCTGAAGCACGCCGAGCACTTCGCCGGGGTCGGCCTGCCCCTGGACGCGCTGCTCGCCGCGGAGCTGTCGGAGCGCGGCTGGGCGACCGGCAGACGGCTGTACCTGGAGTCCTTCGAGGAGCGGGTGCTGCACGGGGTGAGGGACCGTGGCGTCGAGGCGAGCCTGGTGTACCTGATGGAGGACCACGGCGGCGCACAGGACCTGGTGGGGGAGCTCGGCTCGGCCGCGCCCCGGTACGCGGAGCAGCGCCGGGAGTCGGCGCTCGCCGAGCTGGCGGCGCGCGTGGACGGCATCAGTGTCGACACCTCCGTCCTGCTCCGGCCGCTTCCCGGTGGCGTCGGCGGCTCCGATCCCGCGGTCGACGAGGTGCCCGGTGGCGGCGAGGACGAGCTGCGCGGGGAGCGGCTCGTCGAGCGGGCGCACGCGCACGGCCTGCTCGTGTTCGCGTGGACGCTGCGCGCCGAGAACGCCTTCCTCGAGCCGCAGTACCGTTCGGACGGCGTCGATGCCCCCGCTGAGGGGGCGGTCGGTGACTGGCAGGGCCAGTTCGGGCGCGTGCTCGCCACCGGGGTCGACGGCGCCTTCGTCGACCAGGTCGACCTCGGCGTGCGCGCGAGGCAGCGCCTGGTCGCCCCCGCAGAGGGTGTCGATGACGTCGTGTGACGGCACGGGCGGCATCCGGGGGGACGCCGTCTTAGCCTGACGGCATGACGAATTCCAGTGCCGTGCCGGTCGTGCACATCCTGCACGAGAACGAGGAGTGGCTGCCGCCGTTGCGTGCGGGCCTCGACGCCGCGGGCGTCCCCTACCGGGAGTGGGACCTCAGCACGGGGTCGATCGATCTCGATGCCGAGCCGGAGCCGGGCGTGTACTGGTCTAGGCTCAGCGCCTCGTCGCACACGAGGGGACACGCTCACGCCAAGGAGTACGCGCGGGCGGTGCTGCGCTGGCTCGAGTCGTACGGCCGCCGCGTGGTCAACGGCTCGGAGGTGCTCGAGCTCGAGGTCAGCAAGGTGAACCAGTACACGGCGCTGCGTGCCGCGGGGTTCGACGTTCCACGGACGGTGGCCGTGTTCGGCACCGAGGAGCTGTCGGAGCGCGCGCGTCAGCTGCCGCTCCCGTTCATCACGAAGCACAACCAGGGCGGCAAGGGGCTCGGCGTGCGCCGTTTCGACGACTACGCCGAGTTCGACGCGGCGTTCGCGGGGCCCTCGACGGATTCCGTCGATGAGGGGCCCGCCGACGGCATCACCCTGCTGCAGGAGCTGGTCTCCACGGCGGAGCCGTTCATCACGAGGGCGGAGTTCGTCGGGGGCCGCTTCGTGTACGCCGTCCGGGTGGACACCTCCGCGGGGAGCTTCGAGCTCTGCCCCGCCGACGCCTGCGCCGTGCCGCCGGCGGGGTTCGCCCCCGCCGTCTGCGAGGTCCCCGGTGCGGCACCGGACGATTCCGGTGCCGGTCCGGCCGGTCGGGGGACCGCTGCCGGTGACGCGTCGGCGGCCGGTGCTGTCGCGGGGGCGTCGGGTTCGACAGCGACCCTGGCGGCGCCGTCGCTCTTCCGCGTCCGCGAGGAGGTCACGGCGGAGCACCCGCTCATCGTCCGGCTGGAAGCGTTCCTCGCCGAGCGCGGCATCGAGGTCGCCGGGGTGGAGTTCTTCGACACGGCCGACGGTCGGCTCGTGCCCTACGACATCAACACCAACACGAACTACAACCCCGACGTCGAGGCGGCGACCGGTCACCGGGCGGCCTCGGCGCTGGGCGCCTTCCTCGGCGCCGAGCTCGCCGCGACGGTCGCCGGGGGTGCCCGAGCGTGACGGACGGCGACTGTCCGGTTGGGCGCTCGGCTCCCGACGGGGCGGAGGTGCTCGGTACGGCGGGCGGGCCCGGCGCGGCGGAGGAGCCGGGCGGTGACCGCGGGGGCGGGCGGCTGCGCGACGGCGAGAGCTACGGCTTCGCGACGGAGCAGGTTCACGCGGGTGAGCAGCCGGAGCCGGGGACGGGTGCGCGGATCACCCCCGTGTACCTGAGCGCCGGTTTCGAGTTTGACGATTTCGACCAGGCGAGTGCGCGGTTCGTGGACACGCAGTCCGGGTACAGCTACACCCGCGTCGGCAATCCGACGAACGCCGCGGTGGAGCGCAAGCTCGCGCGTCTCGACCACGGCGCGTCCGCGGTGCTGCTGGCCAGCGGTCAGGCGGCGACGGCGATCGCGGCGCTGGCCATCGTGCAGGCCGGCGACCACATCGTCTGCTCGAGCAGCGTCTACGAGGGGACGAAGGGCCTGTTCCAGTCGAATCTGACGCGGCTGGGCGTCTCCGTGGACCTGGTGGCCGACCCGAGCGATCTGGGCGAGTGGGAGCGTCTGATCACGCCGCGGACGAGGATGCTCTTCGGCGAGAGCATCCCGAACCCGAGGAACGACGTTCTCGATGTACCCGCCGTGGCGGAGATCGCCCACCGTCACGGGCTGCCGCTCGTCGTCGACAACACGATCGCGACGCCCTTCCTGTTCCGGCCGCTCGACCACGGGGCGGACATCGTCACCTACTCCACCTCGAAGCTGCTCACCGGGCACGGCGCCTCGCTCGGCGGTGCCGTCGTCGTGGGCAGGGGCTTCGACTGGTGGGCGGACGCGGAGCGGTTCCCGCAGTTCGCGGCCCCCGCAGGCGGTGTCTCGGGGCCAAGCTGGATCGGGGCGTACGGCTCGGATGCCGTCGGCGCCTACCTGCGGGACGCGGTCGCGATGCGCTTCGGGCCGACGCAGTCGCCTTGGCATGCGTTCCTGCTCAACCAGGGGCTCGAGACGCTGTCGCTGCGCATGTCCAGGCACGTCGAGTCGGCATTGGCGGTCGCGCAGTGGTTGGAGTCGCGGCCGGAGGTCGTCGGCGTCGACTATGCGGGCCTCTCGTCGAACGCGCATCATGGGACCGCCGAGCGATTGCTCCCGCGCGGGGCGGGGTCGGTGTTCGCTTTCACGGTCGACGGAGGCATCGATGCGGCCCGCCGCTTCTACAACGCCGTCGAGCTCTTCAGCAGGATGACGCACATCGGCGACGTCCGCTCGCTGATCCTTCATCCGGCGACAACGATCCACGTGCAGCAGACCCCGGAGCAGAGGCGTTCGGCGGGAATCTCCGACGGGATGCTCCGGCTGTCGATCGGGCTGGAGGACCCCGCCGACCTGATCAGGGACCTCGAGCGCGGCTTCGCCGCCCTGGCCTGAACCGGCGGCGCCCGTTCCAGGCTGGTGCCTGTGCCTGTGCCTGTGCCTGTGCCTGTGCCTGTGCCTGTGCCGGCTCGGTTGCGGTCTCGGGGTCATCCCGCGTCGTCCAGGTCGATCGTCCATCGTGCCTGGCGGGCGAGCGGGTCGCCGTGGGCGATCAGGACGACGATCCCGTCGCTGCTCCACCGGTGGATGTCTGCGGTGAGGGCGGCGGTCCCCTGCGCGTCGAGCCCGCTGAACGGCTCGTCGAGGACGACGACGTCCGGGTCGCCGAGCGTGCAGAGGGTCAGCCACAGCTTGCGCGCGTTGCCGGTGGAGAGCGCGTCGGCGCTGTGCTCGAGCCAGTGGCCCGCCCCGTAGCGGGTGAGTCGGGCGCGGGCCTGCTCCGGGTCGGTGCCCGCCATCCGGGACGCGAGGATCAGATGGTCGTCGACGCTCATCGGACCGAACAGTGCGGGACGTGAGCGGCAGACCCGTCGGCGCGGGCGGACGTCCGGTTCGCTCGCGTCGATCCCGTTGACCAGGACCCGTCCGGTGCGGGGACGCAGGTACCCGCTGATCAGCTCGGCGACGGTGCTCTTGCCGGAGCCGTTGCTCCCGCGCAGGGCGAGGAGCCCTGGCCCTGAGGCGGACAGGCTCAGCTCCGTGAGGACGTCGGCGCCGGTGTATCCGGCGCGGACGCGATCGAGCGTGAGGGAAGGCGTCGGATGCTGCGGTCGATGCACAGGAGTGCTCCTCCGGTCAGGGTGAGGACGGCCAGGACGGCCGGTGGGGTGGTGGTCAGGGTGAGCCCGGTCGGGTGCGCGTCGCCGGGGAGGGGGATGCTGATCTCACCGGACACCGCGAGGAGCGCGGCGATCGGGAACGACGCCCCGACCGTGATCAGCACGCTGACCGCGTCGTGCGCGGCGGTGTCGTCGCTGTTTCGTGTTCCCGGTGACCGGGCGTCAGCGAGTGCGGCGGCGAGTGCGGCCGCCCCCGCGGCGAGGGTGCTCGCAATGACGGTGGTCGTCGGTCCGCCGATCCGCGGGTGCCCGCCGAGTGCCGCGCCGCCGAGGCCGATCAGGCATCCGACGACGAACGACGGCACGGTGAAGGCGGCAAGGACGAGGGCCGCCGCGCGTGCGGACCCGGCACCGTTCTCCCAGCATTGGCGGATCGGTGCGCGGAGGACGCGTGGCCCGGTGTGCCGCAGCATCATGTCGCTGAGGGTGAGTCCCGCCGCGTGGGCGAGCAGTACGGTGACGGCGGCGACGCCCGCAGCCCGGGGGACCCCGCCCCCGTCGACGAGCACGGAGGGGAGGGGTGGTCCGGCGCCGAGGGCGGGAACCGTCGCGAAGGCGCGGAGGAATGCGGTGGCTCCGCCATCGCCCGCAGTCCCGTCTGCCGAGGCGGTTCCCGCGGCAGCGGCTGCCGCGTCGACGCGGAAGGCCACCGCCGCCGCGAGGAACACGGCGCAGCCGAGGACCGTGCGCCATCCGCTTCCGACCGCGATCGCGCGGTGTGTGAGGCGGAGGACGATGACACCGAGTCGCCGCCCGCGCAGGACGTCCGGTGTCGCACCGATGAGGGGGTAGCCCCTGATCCGGAGTCGCCGACCGAGCAGCGGGATGAGCGCGGCGGAGACCGCACCGGCGATGAGGAGAACCGACAACAGCACGGGCGCCGTCGCCGAGAGCGCTGTGGCGGTGCGATCCACGAGCTCACCGCTGTCGGTGGCGGTCGTCGTCTCGCCGATCGCCCTCAGCGCCGTCGCTGTGCCGAGCCCGAGGCCGACGCCGATGACCAGAGCCGCTCCGATCACGGGCGCGGACGGGCCCGCGCCCCGGGCGACAGCGGCTGTCCGCCTGCGCCGCGCTCCGTGCCTGCGCCGCGCTCCGTGCCCGCGCCGCGCGTCGCGACCGCGGGCCGGCGGGGCGGTGAGCAGACCGAGGGTGACCGTGACGAGACAGGCGGTGACGGGGAAGACGATGAGCACCGCTCGCGTTGCCGCGTCCAGGCCCGTGAGGGCCGCGGCGGCGCTCGCCCCGATCACCACCACCGCGATGCCGGAAGGGAGTACCCGGGGGAGCCAGACGCTCAGCGCCACCGCGTCGGCCGGTGCGTCGAGAGCACGGAGCAGGCCGAGGTGGGGTGACGATCGGAGCCGACTGCGTTGGTGGCCGAGCAGCGCACCGAGGAGCGCCCCGCCGACGAGATAGCTCTCGATCAACAGGACGGCGACGGCGACGGCCGGGGCGGTGATCGGCGGGTCGTCGAACAGGCGTGGCGCCACGGACACGGCCGTGACGGTGACGAACACGAGCAGGACGCCTCCGGCCGTGGCGAGACCGGTGACCCAGCGCCTGGCCTGGCGCACGCTCAGCGGAAGCCGCATGCTGAGCAGCGCCTCGACGGTGTGCAGTTCGGCGACGCCGCGGACGGCGCTCACGTCCGACGCCCTGGGCTGTCGCGTGCCGCGGAGTCCCGCCTCTCGAGCGTCGCCATCAGGACGATGACGGCTCCGGCGAGCCCGATCCCGACACCGATCAGCGAGAGCAGTCCCTGGGGCGCCGGGGCGAGCGTTCCCGCTGCGGCGGTGGCGTGCCCGAGGCCACTGATGGCGAGAGCGACCACCGTCGGGAACCCCCACCGGCGCGCGGGGATGACGAGGCGAATCAGAGCGGGGAGGATCGCGGCCACGGCGGTGATGCCGAGGGTCAGCGTCACCGCGCTCCTGTTCGGGTCGGCCCGTCCGGTGCTCTCCCACACGCCGGGATGGGCGATGACGAGCTGAACGATGGTGGCGACCCCGATGAGGACGAGGGCGGCGCTCGCCGCGGGCAGCCCCCGCGTGACGGTGGCGGCGATGGTGCGCCGGCCGGAGCTCATTGGATGCACAGGAGCAGTCCGAGGGGAACGGTGACCAGGAGGGCGCGTCCGTAGCCGCGGACGGTCCGCCCATCGCGGACCAGAGCGGGCGCGGCGAGCGCGACACCCAGGAGGACGAGGGGACGCAGCGCTCCGTCTCCCCGCGGCGGCGCGCCGCTCACGAGCGAGACGAGGCCGACGCCGACCGCACCGACGGCGACGGTCAGCCAGCCGACCCCGACCCGTATCCGGCCGCGCGAGACGCCGTGGGGAAACAGCCGCGATTCCAGCACGCCGGCGACGAACGCCAGGATGAGCAGCAGGATCGTGAACACCGGAACGGCCCCGATGGCCCCGATGAGGATCGCGGTGTCCTCAAGCGCGCGGTCGCCGAGCGCGGCGCGCTGCTCCGGTGTCACCAGTGTGCGTGCGTACTCGGCTGAGGAGGGGACCCGGGCGATGGCCAGGCCCGTCCCGCAGAGCACGAGGATCGTCCAGGCGAGCCGCGATGTCGGTCGCGGGGGTACGGGTGTTCCCGCCCGCGCGCGGGCGGCCAGGGGGAGCCCCGTCGGGTGGGGAGCGGTCGGGTCGAGGGGCATGTGTCCTCCGTGGGTGTCTGTGTGGTGGCGGGCAGTGGTATCGGGGGCGGGACCCGTGGTTGCGGGTCCGCTGACGGCATGCCGGTTCCGGTCGGTCGATGCCTCAGCGGAGCGCGATGACGGCCGACTCGACCGCAGCGCCGATGACAATGCCGACGAAGCCGAGAACGCCGAGCCGGAGTGCGGCGGGAAGGGCGGCGAGGTACCGATGCAGCGGCCCCCGTCGTGGTTGTCGCTCCTCGGAATCCCCTGCCCCAGCGCGGAGCGCACTCAGCAGGGGGACCAGTCCCGCCGCCCCGACCACGGCGAGCGAGGCGAACTCGATCGGTGCGTACCACGCCACGTCGCCGAGAAGCCGGATCCAGCCGGAGGCGCTCTGGACGAGGGCCATCGATGTGCCGATCGCGAACGCGGTGAGCACGAGCGCCGCGAGCGTCGTGACTCCCGCCGTGACGACGCCGGAGAACAGGAATGCCGCGACCCCGGCGTTGCGGATCAGGATGGCGAGGAAGGAGCCGTCGGTCATGAGCGACGGGTCGCTGCCGAACAGCGCCAGGCTCTCCACCGATCGGCGGAGCCATCCCGAGTCGGCCCGGAGGAAGGAGAGGGCGGCGACGAGGGTCAGGATCGTTCCCGACGCGAGTATCGCGTCCCGCGTGATCGCACGCCCGGTCTGACCCAATCCCGCCACCGCCCCCGAGCCCACCTAGGCCACGACGACCTTGCGTGACTGGCTGAGCAGCATGCCGCGCACCGTCGCCGCCAGGGCGCCGCCGATTCCTGCCCCGAAGACGGCACCGACGACCGTCAGGGCGACGCCGCCCACCTCGATCGCCGCGACGATCTGGGTGGCGGCCGCGGCGGAGATGCCGAGGCTACCGGCGACCCAGGCCGCGGAGGTGCCGGCGACGATCAGGCCGATCACGGCGATCCCCGCCGCGACCGCCGAGTGCGCGATCGTGCGACCGCGCCCCGGCACAGCGGCCGTCGTGACGGGGCGCCCCGTCGATCCGTCGACGGCGGTCGACGGATCGAGCAGGGCGAGCGGAGAGGGACGGTCGGCCGGAGCCGGATCGGTGATACGCCGGGGCGGTGTGCTGAGCAGGGACATGTGGGTGCCTTTCTTCGTGTGCCCGTCCCCGAGACCGAGGAGAGTTCGGTGTCGGCGAGTGAGGCCTTCTCGCACCATGCTTTTCTACCCTGGTGCTTTCTGCAATGCCCGCCGTCGGACGGTGGATAACTCGGTTCGCCGGGGGGCTCTGACGGGGTCTTCCGGCGCCCGGGGAGCCAGCGGTGCTCCCGCTTTCGCGCTGGTGAGGCTGTCGGTCCCCGCCTCTAGACTGGAAACGACATGACGAGCTCCTCCGACGGCACAGGCACAGGCCCCTCCAGCGCGCCCATCATCCGAGACGACCTCCTGCGGAACGGGAATCCGCGTCCCTCGGGGGACGGCTCGACGGACCGCGGCGCTGCGGAGGGCGACGGCGACCCGCTGCTGGAGGGCCTCAACCCGCAGCAGCTCGAGGCCGTCGTCTCGCGTACCGGTGCGCTGCTGATCGTGGCCGGGGCGGGCTCGGGCAAGACCCGCGTCCTCACCCACCGGATCGCCAGCCTCATCCAGAACCGCGAGGCCTGGCCGAGCCAGATCCTCGCCATCACCTTCACCAACAAGGCCGCGTCGGAGATGCGCGAGCGCGTCGAGGCTCTGCTCGGCTCCCGCGCCGAGGGCATGTGGATCTCGACGTTCCACTCGGCCTGCGTGCGCATCCTGCGCCGGGAGGCCGAGAAGTTCGGCTTCGCGCAGGGCTTCACCATCTACGACTCCGCCGACAGCCGGGTCGTCCTCAAACGGATCATCAAGTCGCTCGACGCCGACGTGCTCGGCTTCACCCCCGCGAACGCGTCCGCGCGGATCTCCACGCTGAAGAACGAGCTCGCCGACGCCGAGAGCTTCGCGAGGACGGCCAACTTCTCCGACCCCAACGAGGCGGCCTTCGTCGAGATCTTCCGGCAGTACCAGCGCACGCTCCGCGCGGCCAACGCGTTCGACTTCGACGACCTGATCTCCCAGACGGTGTTCCTGTTCCGGGCGTTCCCCGACGTGGCCGACGTCTACCGGCGGCGCTTCCGGCACGTGCTCGTCGACGAGTACCAGGACACCAACCACGCCCAGTACGCGCTCATCCGTGAGCTGGTGCGGGCCCCCGAACCGGACGCGGACGCCCTCACCGGCATCGTCCGTCCCGGCGACGAGGCCGCCTCGCTCACCGTCGTCGGCGACTCGGACCAGTCGATCTACGCCTTCCGCGGCGCCGACATCCGCAATATCACCGAGTTCGAGCGCGACTTTCCCGGCGCGCAGGTCATCCTGCTCGAACAGAACTACCGCTCGACCCAGAACATCCTCTCCGCCGCCAACGCCGTCATCAGCAACAACTTCGACCGCAAGGACAAGAAGCTCTGGACCGCCGACGGCGACGGCGAGCAGATCGTCGGCTACACCGGGTACTCCGGGCACGACGAGGCCCAGTTCGTGGCCGACGAGATCGACCGCCTGCACCGCGACGGACTGGAGTACGGCCAGGTGGCGGTGTTCTACCGGACGAACGCGCAGACGCGCGCGCTGGAGGAGATCTTCATCCGCCAGGCGATCCCCTACCGGATCATGGGCGGGACCAAGTTCTACGAGCGCGCCGAGATCAAGGACGCGATGGCGTACCTGACCGCCGTCGCGAACCCGGCCGACGAGCTCGCGCTCCGGCGGATCCTCAACACGCCCAAGCGCGGCATCGGCCCCGCGACGGAGACCGGTCTCAGCCGTTTCGCCGAGGACAACGGCATCAGCTTCCGCGAGGCGATGCGCCGGGCCGCCGACCTCGGCCTCGGCCCGAAGGTCACCGGTGCGATCCGCTCGCTGTCGGCGCTGCTCGACGAGGCCGCCGAGCAGGTCGCCGAGGGCAAGGTGTCCGAGGTGCTGCAGCACCTGATGAGCGGGAGCGGTCTGATCACGACGCTCCGCACGAGCAGGGACCCGCAGGACGAGGCGAGGGCGGAGAACGTCGAGGAGCTCATCGCCGTCGTCAAGGAGTACCAGAAGAACAACCCCGATTCCGGGCTCATCGACTTCCTCACCGAGACGGCCCTCGTCGCCGCGGCGGACGACCTCGACGACGCGAGCGGCACCGTGTCGCTGATGACCCTGCACACGGCGAAGGGCCTCGAGTACGACACGGTGTTCCTCACCGGAGTCGAGGAGGACCTGCTGCCGCACAGGATGAGCGCCAACGAACCGGGGGGGCCAGCCGAGGAGCGGCGGCTGTTCTACGTCGGCATCACGCGGGCGCGCAAGCGCCTGTTCATCTCACTGGCGATGACGCGGGCTCAGTTCGGCGAGACCGCGGTCGCGATGCCGAGCCGCTACCTGCAGGAGATTCCGGCCGAGCTGATCGACTGGCGGCAGTCGCCGGGCACCGCGACCTCGCGCGGGGGCACCCAGCCCCGTGCGCTGAACGCCCAGAGGGGAGGGTTCGGCTCGTCCGGCTCCCTCGCGAACCGCCCGCTTACGGAGAAGCGCGACTGGCCCAACCGCGTGACCAACCAGGTCAGGGACAACGGGGACCTGGAGCTCGAGGCGGGCGACCGCATCGAGCACACCGACTTCGGCCAGGGCAGGGTCGTGCAGGTCACCGGCGTCGGGACCAAGCGCATCGCCCACGTGCAGTTCGACACCGCCGGCGCGAAGAAGCTACTGATCAAGATCGCCCCCATCACCAAGCTGTAACGCCTGACCAGGGCCAGACGACCGCGAAGGAAGGCACGACCATGAGCACCCCCGAGCAGCACGACGCCGTATCCGGCCGAGCCCCGCGCAGCGAGCAGGTGGCTCCGGCCCCCGGCCTGCCCGCCGACCCGGTCGGCCACGCGCCCGACGCGGAGCCGGCGCTGCAGATCACCGAGCTGGCCAAGCGCTTCGGAAGCAAGATCGCCGTCAACGGCATCACGCTCAGCATCCCCACCGGCTCCTTCTACGGGCTCGTCGGCCCCAACGGCGCGGGCAAGACGACGACGCTCTCGATGGCGACGGGGCTGCTCCGCCCCGACCACGGCACGGTCGCCGTCCACGGCGTCGACGTCTGGGCCCACCCGGTGGAGGCGAAGCGCCAGATCGGCGTCCTCGGCGACGGCATCCGGCTGTTCGACCGCCTGACCGGCCGCCAACTCGTCACCTACACCGGCATGCTCTCCGGACTGGACCGGCCGGTCGTCGCCGAGCGCACCGACGAACTGCTCGCGCTGCTCGACCTCACCGCCGACGCCGGCCAGCTCGTCACCGACTACTCGGCCGGAATGACGAAGAAGATCGCGCTGGCCTGCGCCCTCATCCATGCTCCCCGCCTGCTCGTGCTCGACGAGCCCTTCGAGTCCGTCGACCCGGTGTCCGCGGCCAACATCAGGGACATCCTCGCCGGCTATGTGCGCGGGGGAGGGACCGTCATCGTCTCCAGTCATTCGATGGACCTCGTGCAGCGGATGTGCGACCACGTCGCCGTGATCGCGGCGGGCAGGGTCCTCGCGGCCGGCACGACGGACGAGGTCAGGCAGGGCCAGACGCTCGAGGACCGCTTCGTCGAGCTCGTCGGCGGCCGGCACAGCGAGGAGGGCCCGGCATGGTTGCGGAACTCCTGAGGCTGCGCTTCCGCGTCCTCGGCAACACGCTCTCCCGCCACCCCTGGCAGCTCGTCGGGATGATCATCGGCGGTCTGTACGCCCTCGGACTGCTGGCCGGCGCGGTCGCCGGGCTCGTCGCCCTGCGGGTCGGGGAGGGACAGATCGACCCCTCCCTGCGGGACGCCATCCTTGTGATCGCCGGGAGCCTGCTCGTGCTCGGCTGGACGGTCGGACCGTTCGTCCGGACCGGAGGCGATGACGTCCTCGATCCGTCCCGCTTCTCCCACCTCCCGATCGCGACGGACACGCTGCTGCGGGCCGCGTTCGTCGCCACCCTCCTCGGCATCCCTGGAATCGTGACGATCGTCGCCGTGCTGGCCACCGTCATCCCGTGGACGGTGTCGCTTCCCGCGGCGCTGGCCGCGCTGATCGGGGGAGCGCTCGGCGTCGTCACCTGCGTGATCGCCTCCCGCGTGGTCGCGAGCCTGGCCAACCGGCTCGCCGCGGGCCGCCGCTTCCGCGAGGTGGTCGGCCTGATCGTGATCGTGCCCCTCGTGCTGCTCGCGCCCCTTCTGAACCTGATCGGTGCCGCCGCATCGTCGCTGACCGATCTGCCCGGTATCGTGGCGCCGGTCCTGGCCTGGACGCCGCTCGGGGCGCCCTGGGCCATCCCCGCGGACGTCGCGGCAGGGCACGGGGGTGTGGCGCTGCTGCGGCTGCTGCTCTGCCTCGCGGTGATCGCGCTGCTGGCCCTGGCCTGGAAGCGCGTCACCATCGCCTCGCTCGGTCGGCCGGCGACCGCGTCGACCCGGACGAGGTCGCGCAGCGGCGCCGGGCTGTTCGACGTGGTCCCCGCGACGGTGGCGGGCGCGATCGCGGCGCGGGCGCTCATCTACTGGTTCAAGGACCCCCGGTACTCCCGTCAGCTCGTGTCCGTCGTCGCGCTGCCCGTGCTCTTCCTCGCGCTCGGCTCGGTCGGCCCGAGCGGCTTCATGATCCCGCTGGCCGGGCCGCTAGTCGCGGCCATGCTCGCGCTGACGATGTACACCGACGTCTCCTACGACGGCAGCGCCTTCGCCGCGCACCTGACCCGCTCCGTCCGCGGGAGGGACGACCGGTGGGGTCGCGCCGCGGCGGGGCTCGTCCTCGGCATCCCGCTGACGGTCGTGGTCGTGGTGGTGTCGGCGCTCGTCGGCGGGGACGGTGCGGACGCCGTGCCGTTGCTGGCCATCTCGCTGACGGTGTTGTTCGCCGGGGTGGGCATCTCGGCCGTCAGCTCGGCCGCGGTGGTGATGCCGGTGCAGAAGCCGAGCGACAGCCCGTTCTCGACTCCGCCGGGGTCGGCGGGGATCAGCCTGCTGCTCAGCCTCGTCGTCATGGTCGCGTTGCTCGTCGTGACCGCCCCGGTGGTGGTGCCGGGGATCATCGCGATGGTGACGGGCTCGACCGCGGCGCTGGTCACGACCGTGGTGGTCGCGATCGTCCTCGCGCCCGCACTGCTCGTGATCGGGGTCGTCGTCGGCGGGCGCGTGCTGGACCGGAAGGGCCCCGAACTGCTCGCGCGCCTGACCTCGATGAACGCCTGACCACTCTGACCGCCCGATCCCGGGGACCGCGCGTCACCTCGCGATGGAGGAACGGAGCACGAGCGCCGTGTCGAGGCCCGGGACAAGGGGGATGACGATCGCGACGAGCGTGACGCCCGCGATGGCGGAGCCGATGGTCATTCCGTCAGCCGAGTGGCGCGGACCTGCCGGCGAGGTGGCGGCGCAGACCCCGCAGCACGATCCGCTGCGGCAGCGTCCGCACGGTACGGGGCAGACGCGGCCAGAGCACCCGCATCGCCCGCGCCCCCGCGTGCACGATGCGCGCGCGGACGGGACCGTGGCGGAGCCCGAACTCCCGGCGCGGACCCGTCGGGAGGAGGGCGGGTGTCACGAGCCTGACCAGTGGCATGAGCGGGCGCAGGAGCAGCGGTCGTTCGGGGTGGAGCAGGTCGCGGGCGATGCCCCGCGCCTCGTCGCCGACGCTCAGCCGCGACAGCTGCGCCGTCCACTCGCGCTGGAACGCTGCCCTGTCGGACGGCCAGCGCTCGGCCGGCATGCCCAGCGCGGTGCCGAGCCGGGCGTAGCCGGCGTAGACGGCGTCGGCCTCCGCCTCGTCGAGCGGGTCGAGCACGGCGCGCGCGATGACGTCGGCGGTGCGGTAGAGGGTGGCGACGACCCAGAACTGCAGCTCGGGGTCATCGGCGCTGTAGCCGGGGCGGGCGTCCGAGTGCTCGCGGCGCACGGGGGCGTGCGCTCGGGCGACGAGTGCCGTCGTCGCCGCGGCAAGCTCGGCGTCGCCGGACGCCTGGGCGTACACGTATCCCAGCGTTCCGCGCAGGCGTGCGACGGGGTCGCGCCGGAAGTCGCTGTGCTCGGCGACGCCGGCGGCGACGAGGGGGTGGGACACCTGGAGCAGGATCGCCGCGGCGCCGCCGACGAGGAGAACGCCCTCGCTCGCGATGCGGGAGAACGGGTCCATGACCCCATCGTAGGTTCGCCCGCGTGCGCGGGGACTCCGTCGGCGGCGTGCGCCCCTCCGTCTTCCCGCACAGTCCGCGCCGGTCGGTCGTGGGTGGCGCCCTCGGGCGGGTAGAGTCGGGGGCGGTACTTTTCTCGACGGTGAGCAACAGTCGCCGTCGGGATCGTCGTGAACACAACCATCAAGACGTGGTGAGGAACCCAACGTGGATCTATACGAATATCAGGCGCGTGACCTGTTCGAGAAGTACGGCGTCCCTGTCCTTCCGGGCATCGTCGCCGAGAGCCCCGCAGAGGTCAGGGCGGCGGCCGAGAAGCTCGGCGGCGTCGTCGTGGTCAAGGCTCAGGTCAAGACGGGCGGTCGGGGCAAGGCCGGTGGCGTGAAGGTGGCAAAGACCCCCGACGAGGCGGAGGCCGCGGCCGAGGCCATCCTCGGGCTCGACATCAAGGGCCACGTCGTGAAGCGCGTGATGGTCGCCGGCGGTGCCCGCATCGCCCGCGAGTTCTACTTCTCCGTCCTGCTGGACAGGGCCAACCGCAGCTACCTGTCGCTCGCCAGCGTCGAGGGCGGCATGGAGATCGAGCAGCTCGCCGTCGAGAAGCCCGAGGCCCTCGCCCGCATCGCCGTCGACCCCCTGACGGGGATCACCGAGTCGGTGGCCGCGGAGATCGCCCGGGCTGCCGGGTTCCCCGAGGACCTCGTCGACCGCGTCGCACCGGTGTTCGTCACCCTGTACGACGTCTATCGCGGCGAGGACGCGACCCTGGTCGAGGTCAACCCGCTCGTACTGACGGAGGAGGGCGACATCATCGCCCTCGACGGCAAGGTGTCCCTCGACGAGAACGCCGGCTTCCGCCACCCGGAGCACGCCGAGCTCGAGGACCGCGACGCCGCCGACCCTCTCGAGGCGAAGGCCGCCGAGAACGACCTCAACTACGTCAAGCTCGATGGCCAGGTCGGCATCATCGGCAACGGCGCCGGGCTGGTCATGTCCACGCTCGACGTGGTCGCCTACGCGGGCGAGCGACACGGCGGTGTCACGCCGGCGAACTTCCTCGACATCGGTGGCGGCGCCTCGGCGCAGGTGATGGCGAACGGCCTCGACGTGATCCTCGGTGACGAGCAGGTCCGCAGCGTCTTCGTCAACGTCTTCGGTGGCATCACAGCCTGCGACGCCGTCGCGAACGGCATCGTGTCGGCGCTCGAGATCCTCGGCGACAACGCGACGAAGCCGCTCGTCGTGCGGCTCGACGGCAACAAGGTGGCCGAGGGGCGAGCGATCCTCGCCGCCGCCGACCACCCCCTCATCACGCTCGCCCAGACCATGGACGAGGGTGCCGACAAGGCCGCCGAGCTGGCCGCCCGCTGAGCCTGAAGACGTAGAGGAATTTCACGAATGTCTATCTTCCTGAACAAGGATTCCACGGTCATCGTCCAGGGCATCACCGGCGGTGAGGGAACCAAGCACACCGCGCTGATGCTCAAGGCGGGCACGAACGTCGTCGGCGGCGTCAACGCGCGCAAGGCGGGCACGACCGTCAGCCACGACGGTGGGGTCGAGCTCCCCGTCTTCGGCACGGTCGCCGAGGCCATCGAGAAGACGGGGGCGGACGTCTCGATCGCCTTCGTCCCGCCCGCCTTCACCAAGGACGCGGTGATCGAGGCGATCGACGCCGAGATCCCGCTCCTGGTGATCATCACCGAGGGCGTCCCGGTCGGCGACTCCGCCGAGTTCTGGGCCTACGCCGAGCAGAAGGGCAACAAGACCCGGATCATCGGGCCGAACTGCCCCGGCATCATCACGCCGGGCCAGTCGCTCGTCGGCATCACGCCGGCGAACATCACGGGCGCCGGGCCCATCGGTCTCGTCTCCAAGTCGGGGACGCTGACCTATCAGATGATGTTCGAGCTGCGCGACATCGGCTTCTCGACGGCCATCGGCATCGGCGGCGACCCGATCATCGGCACGACGCACATCGATGCGCTCGCCGCGTTCGAGGCGGACCCCGAGACGAAGGCGATCGTGATGATCGGCGAGATCGGAGGGGACGCCGAGGAGCGTGCGGCGGAGTTCATCTCGGCGAACGTGACGAAGCCGGTGGTCGGCTATGTCGCCGGCTTCACCGCTCCCGAGGGCAAGACGATGGGGCACGCGGGGGCGATCGTGTCCGGCTCGGCCGGGACCGCCCAGGCCAAGAAGGAGGCGCTCGAGGCCGCGGGCGTACGGGTCGGCAAGACGCCGAGCGAGGCGGCCGCGCTCATGCGCGAGATCATCGCCGGACTCGACTGATCGTCCTCGTCCCGCGCTGATCGTCGGCGGACCGCGTCGGCGGTCGCACGGAGACGAACGGAGGGTCCACCCCGCGGGGTGGGCCCTCCGTTCGTCTCCGTGCTCCCCGTGGAGCGGCGGGGCGTCGGAATAGTCGCCGGCGGGGGCGGGGTTTCCGATGTCGAGGACGGCTCACGTTCTCGTACGCACGAGACCCCAGGGGGAACAATGACACGCACGACCACAGCGGCGCTCATCGCGGCCGGACTCCTCACTCTCGCCGGATGCTCGGCGTCCGGTGCGGGGACGGCGACGACGAGCTCCGCGCCGGAGGGGGCGGGGGAGGCCTCCGAGCAGACGACCGCGAACGCCGAGCTGGTGACGGACTTCGTCACCCAGGCCTTCGTGGACCGCGACTACCGGGCCGCGGCTGAGCGCTACCTCGACGACGACTACATCCAGCACAGCCCGGCCGTCCCCGGTGGCGCCGACGGCTTCGTCGAGGGGATCGGCTCCTACCTCGACTCCGTCCCCGAGCTGAGGGTCGACATCGCCCGGGTCGTGGCCGAGGGCGAGCTCGTCCTGGTCCAGTCCCACATGGTTCCCGGGCCGGGCGCGCGGGGCAGCGCGGTCATGGACATCTTCCGGGTCTCCGACGGCCGGATCGCCGAGCACTGGGACGCCGTCCAGGAGGTGCCGGAGGACAGCGCCAACGGTCACACCATGGTCGACGGCACGACGGAGCGGACCGCGACGACGGACGAGCAGCGCGAGCGCAACCGGTCGAACGCCCTCGCCTTCCTCGACACGGCCTTCAACGACGCGGAGTTCGCCGCCGCCGTCGACCGCTACGTCGGCGAACCCTACATTCAGCACAACCCGCTCGTCGCCGACGGAGGGGACGCGTTCGTCGAGGCGTTTGCCGGAGCGACGCCGTCCTCGGGCGAGGACGCGACCGTGTTCCCGCGCACGATCGCCCAGGACGACCTGGTGGCCGTCCAGACGTTCACCCCGTCGGGGACCGGCATGGCCGGCTCGGGCAGCATCGACATCTTCCGCTTCGACGCGGACGGCCTGATCGTCGAGCACTGGGACGCGGTGCAGGAGTACCCGGCGGAGACGGCGAGCGGGCTGACCGTCTGGGACGACGAGCGCTGATCGCCCGTCCCGTCCCGCGCTGAGCGCCCGTCCCGCGCTGATCGCCCGTCCCGTCCCGCGCTGATCTCCCGGCCCCCCGGGACCGAGGCGGTGGGGGTGAGGACCGACGCCGAATGCTGGCCGCCGAGGGCGCGCCGGGGGCGCGCAGAACGCCGCGCCGACGCCGCGACGACGACGCGCGGAACACCGCGCGGAACACCGCGCAGAACACCGCGCGGAAACGCCGGGCGCACAGGGCGGGGCGGCGGGAATCCGGTAGGCTCGCCCCCGGATGAACCGACTCACTCTCGCCCTGCTCACCGCCCTCGAGGCGGTCGTCATCGTCGCCATCGGGCTCGCGGTTCCGCTGCTCGTCGGCGGTGTGGTGTGGGGGGCCGAGCTGGGGTTCTCCGGCGATGTGATGAGCGTGTGGCGTGCCGTGGTCGATGTGTGGCTGCTCGGCCACGGCGTGCCCATCACGATCGGACTGGATGCGGCGACCATGACCACGCTCGGCGTCCCGGAGGACCTCGGCGTCTTCGTGCTCTCGCTCGCCCCCCTCGGCTTCGCGCTCGGGACCGTGCTCGCGGCGGTCAGGACGGGACGGCGCTGCGTCGAGCAGCAGTGGGTCACCGTGATCCCCGTCGGCACCCTGGTGGTCGCCGTCGTGTCTGTGCTGCTCGCCTCCACGGCGAACGTCACCGGCGCCGGGCCGAGCATGCCCGTCGCGGCGATCGCGCCGGCCGGGTTCTACCTCCTCGGCGCGGTGATCGGCGTCCTCCTGTCGGCATCGCGCGGCGACGTCGACGCCGTGCCGGTCCTCGAGCGCGCGGTCGAGCGGATTCGCGGCGCCGTCCCGGCCGAGGCCCCGATCGTCCTCCGCGCCGCCGTGCGGACGACGGGGGTGTTCCTCGTGATCATGACGGGCCTGGCCGCGCTCGGGTTCCTGCTCGCGCTCCTCTCCGGGTACTCGACGATCGTCAGCCTCTACGAGAGCACCGAGTACGGTGTCGTCGGCGGCATCATCGTCACGCTCGTGCACCTCGCCTACCTGCCGACGCTGCTGGTCTGGTCAGCCTCCTGGCTCCTCGGCCCTGGCTTCGCCCTCGGCACGGGGACGCTGGTCGCACCGATCGCGACCCAGCTCGGTCCGCTGCCCGCGGTCCCCGTGCTGGGAGCCGTGCCGCAGTGGAACGCTCCGCTCGGCCTGCTCGTCGTCATCCTGCCCGTCGCCGCGGGCGCGCTCGCGGCCGCGCTCGCACGACGGAGGGCCTCGGCGGAGGACGCCACGGCCGTCGCCCCCGTTCCCGTCCGGGTCGCCGTCGTCGTCACCTCCGCGGCGCTCAGTGCGCTCGTGGTGCTGATCGTGGCGGCGCTCGCCGCCGGCTCCATCGGGCCGGGGGTTCTCGCGGACGTCGGGCCCGCCCCCTGGGCGGTCGCGGGTTGCGCGGCCCTCGCCGTGCTGGCCGGCGGAGCCGTGGCATGGGTCGGACCGGTCAAGGGCGGCGTCGCCGGGGCGTCCGGCCGCTAGACTGGGCGGGTGCTGAGCGTCGTCGTCCTCATCTCGGGGACCGGATCCAACCTGCGCGCCCTCATCGAGGCCGCCGCCGAGCCGGGCTACCCGGCGCGAATCGTCGCGGTCGGTGCCGACAGGGATGCGGCGGGACTCGCACATGCGACGGCCGCCGGAATCCCGGTGTTCACCGTCCCGTACTCCGCGTACCCGAGCCGTGCCGACTGGGGCGAGGCGCTCCGCGACGCGATCGACCGCTTCGCCCCCGACCTCGTCGTGCTCAGCGGGCTGATGCGGCTGCTTCCTCCCTCGGTCGTCGAGGCCTACGCGCCGCGCCTGATCAACACCCACCCGGCCTACCTGCCCGAGTTCCCCGGCGCCCACGCCGTGCGCGACGCGCTCGCGGCAGGGGCGGACCGCAGCGGCGCGAGCATCATCGTCGTCGACAGCGGCGTCGACACCGGGTCGATCATCGTGCGAGAGCGCGTCGACGTCCTGCCCGGCGACACGGAGGACTCCCTCCACGAGCGCATCAAGCCGGTCGAGCGCCGTCTGCTCATCGACGCGGTGCGCCGGATCGCCGACGGCGACATCGACCTCTCCGACCCCGCAGCCCCCGCAAGCCAGGCCCGTCACCCACACCGCTAAGCAAGGAGCCCTCCCATGGCCGGTCCCCGTCGCGACCCCTCCCAGTACCGCCAGCGTGATCTCGTCCCGATCCGGAGGGCGCTGCTGTCGGTCAGCGACAAGACCGGCCTGCTCGAGCTCGCCGAGGCCCTGCACCGTGCCGGTGTCGAGATCGTCTCCACGGGGTCGACGGCCCAGACGATCCGCGACGCGCAGCTCCCGGTGACGGACGTGTCCGCCGTGACCGGCTTCCCCGAGTCGCTGGACGGCCGGGTCAAGACGCTGCACCCGGCCGTGCACGCCGGGCTCCTCGCCGACCTGCGGCTCGAGGCGCACGAGTCCCAGCTGACCGAGCTCGGCATCGACCCGTTCCAGCTCGTCGTGGTCAACCTGTACCCGTTCGTCGAGACGGTGGCCGCCGGAGCCGAGGGCGACGACGTGGTCGAGCAGATCGACATCGGCGGTCCGGCGATGGTCCGTGCCTCGGCGAAGAACTTCCCGAGCGTCGGGATCGTCGTCTCCCCGGAGCGCTATGCGCATGTGATCTCGTCGCTGCAGACCAACGGCGGCCTGCACCTGGCCGAGCGGAGGGCGCTCGCGGCGGAGGCCTTCGCGCACACCGCCGCCTACGACGCCGCCGTCGCCGGGTGGTTCGCCGAGCAGGCGGGTCAGGGCGCCCCGGTGCTCAGCGTGAGCGCCGAGCTCGCCCAGACGCTGCGCTACGGCGAGAACTCGCACCAGAGCGCCGAGCTGTACCGTCGGAGCGCCGGCGCGGGCATCGCGCAGTCGACCCAGCTGCACGGCAAGGAGATGAGCTACAACAACTACGTCGACGCCGACGCGGCCCTCCGCGCCGCCTACGACTTCGCCGAGCCCGCCGTGGCCATCATCAAGCACGCCAACCCCTGCGGGATCGCCGTCGCCAAGCGCAGCGCGCCCGACGCCATCGCCAGCGCGCACCGGCGCGCCCACGAGTGCGACCCCGTGTCGGCGTTCGGCGGTGTCATCGCGGCCAACCGGATCGTCACCCTGGCCATGGCGGAGCAGGTGAAGGAGATCTTCACCGAGGTGCTCGTCGCGCCGGGCTTCGAGCCGGCGGCACTGGAGGTTCTCGCGACGAAGAAGAACCTGCGACTGCTCGAGCTTCCGGCCGGATTCGCCAGGGAGCCGCGCGAGATCCGGCAGATCTCCGGCGGGTTCCTCGTCCAGGACGCGGACCGCTTCGACCTGGACGAGACCGGGATCCCCGCGAGCTGGCGTCTCGTCGCCGGGGAGCCGGCGGACGAGGACACCGCAGCCGACCTGGCCTTCGCCTGGCGAGCGGGGCGCGCGGTGAAGTCCAACGCGATCCTGCTGGCCAAGAACGGGGCCTCCGTCGGTGTCGGCATGGGGCAGGTGAACCGCGTCGACTCGTCGCGGCTCGCCGTCACCAGGGCGGGGGACCGCGCCACGGGGTCCGTCGCGGCGAGCGACGCGTTCTTCCCCTTCGCCGACGGGCTGCAGATCCTGCTCGACGCCGGCGTGTCCGCGGTCGTCCAGCCGGGCGGCTCGGTGCGCGACGACGAGGTCATCGAGGCGGCGTCCGCCGCGGGGGTGACCATGTACCTCACCGGGGAGCGTCACTTCTTCCACTGATCCGCGTCGTTCGCGGGCGCGCCGTCCGCATCGATCCGTCCCCTAACGCCCCGCGGCTCCGTGCCGCGGGGCGCGGTCGTCCCGCCCCACGCCGATCCGACGCTCCCCTTGCCCCGACGGGCTCGCTGCGTCTAGGCTCAATGAGCGTTCCCTCAGGGACGACAACAGATGAGGAGGTCGACATGCCGAACACCACAGCCTTTGGCCCTGGCATCGCGACCGTCCTGCTCGGCGCCCGCCGCCCGCACGTGTCGCACTAGGACGCGCGGCCGCCTCCGGCCCGTCCGCCACCACCCCCTCATCCGTTCGCCGCTGTTTCGACGCGGCATTGCTCGACAGGCTTTTCGTGACCTCTGACGCGTCATCCGCCCACCCCGTTCCCTCGACCTCTCCCGCGAGCCAGGGCACCGTCCGCACTCTCGCCCGCCTCATCCCCTTCGCCAGGCCGGCGATGCCGCGCCTCGCGCTCGGCATGGTCGCCGCCCTCGCGGCCGGCGTTGTGACCCTCTGCATCCCCCTCGTCCTCGAGTCCCTCATCGACGGCCCGCTCGCCAGCGGTGACATCGCCCAGATCTGGGCGGCCGGCGGGCTGGTGCTCGGGCTGGGCGTGGCCGAGGCGGTGTTCATCGCGCTCCGACGCTGGCTGGTGCTGACCCCCGGCACCGTCGTGGAGGCGTCGATGCGCAACGCGCTGTTCGCCCACCTTCAGCGGCTGCCCGTGGCCTTCCACGACCGGTGGCAGTCGGGTCAGCTCCTCTCCCGTGCCGTGAGTGACCTCGGCCTCATCCGGCGGTGGCTGTCGTTCGGACTCGTCCTGCTCGTGGTGAACGTCGTGACGGTCGTCATCGGCGCCGTCGTGCTGTTCACCTGGAGTCCCGTGCTCGGCGCGGTGTTTCTCGTCATGTGCCTGCCCATCTGGGTGATCGGGTTCCGCTTCGAGAAGAGCTACTCGGTCCTGGCACGGCGGGGGCAGGACCAGAGCGGCGACCTGGCGACGGCCGTCGAGGAGTCCGTGCACGGAATCCGCGTGCTCAAGGCGTTCGGGCGGGGGCCGTTCGCGCTGGCGCGGTTCCGCGTCCAGGCGGACCAGCTGAGGAGCACGGAGGAGTCGAAGGCCAGAGCGGTGGCCGGTATCCTCCGCTGGCTCGTGATGCTGCCCGACCTGGCCTTCGCGCTCTGCCTGCTCGCGGGGGTCTGGCTGGCCGCCGACGGCCAGCTGAGCGTCGGCGAGCTGTTCGCCTTCTTCGCCACGGCGGCGATCCTGCGCTTCCCGCTCGAGTCGGTCGGGTTCCTGCTGTCGATGACCTTCGACACCCGGACCGCGGTCGACCGCTACTTCGAGGTGATGGACGCCCCCGTCAGCATCGACGACCCGGAGGACCCGGCCCGTCCGTTCGCGCCCCGCGGGGCGACGGGCGCGCTGCGCTTCCGCGGGGTGCGCTTCCGGTACCCGGACGCGGGGCGGTCGGAGCCCGCGCTGCTCGACGGCGTCGACCTCGACGTGCGCCCGGGAGAGACGATGGCGCTCGTCGGCCTGACCGGGTCGGGAAAGACGACGCTGACCGCGCTCGTGACCCGGTTCCACGATGTCGACGCGGGGCGGATCGAGCTGGACGGCGTCGACATCCGTGACCTCACCCTCGAGCAGCTGCGCACCGAGGTGGCGATGGCCTTCGAGGACGCGACCCTGTTCAGCGCGAGCGTCAGGCACAACGTGCTCCTGGGCCGTCCGGAGCTGGACGAGCGCGGGGCGGAGGGTGAGCGCGTGCTCGACGAGGCCCTGCGCATCGCCCAGGCCGACTTCGTCGACGAGCTCCCCGAGGGGCGGGACACCGAGGTCGGCGAGGAGGGGCTCAGCCTTTCCGGCGGGCAGCGGCAGCGGCTCGCCCTCGCCCGCGCGGTGGCGGCAGCGCCCTCCGTCCTGGTGATGGACGACCCGCTGTCGGCGCTCGACGTCGACACCGAGACGCGCGTCACCGCCGAACTGCGCACCCGCTTGCGGGGGACGACGGCGCTCGTGGTGGCGCACCGGCCGTCGACCGTCGCCCTCGCCGACCGGGTGGCGCTTCTGGACGGCGGCCGCGTCGCGGCGGTCGGCACCCACGCGGAGCTGATGGCCGCCAGCGCCCGGTACCGCGCCGTGCTGTCCAGCCTGGACGACGAGGCGGGCGACGAGGCCGCACGGGCGGGGCGGTCGAGCGCACCGGATACGGGGCGACTCGCATCACACGTTGACGACGAGGAGGGGCGGCGATGAGCGGCCAGAGCGTGCACGGGGTCAGCGGCGAGGAGCGCGAGGACCTGAGCAGGGCCGAGTCGGCGGCGATCCGTCGGCGCTCGATCCGGCTGCTCGGCGAGCTCGTGCGACCGGTGCGCGGCCGCGTCGCTCTGGCGATCGCGGTGATCGTCGTCTCCACGGCGGCGCAGGTCGCCGGGCCGGCGCTGCTCGCGCTCGGCATCGACAGGGGGCTGCCCGCGGTCGTCGAGGACGCCGACTGGGCTCCGGTCGCCGTCATCGTCGCCGTCTACGCCGTCGCGGCGATCGTCGGGGCGGTCCTGCTCAGCTGGTTCACGGTGCTCATGGCCACGCTCTCGCAGGCGGTCATGCTCGACCTGCGGCTGCGCGTGTTCGCGCAGACGCAGCGACTCAGCCTGGACTTTCACGAGAGCTACACCTCCGGCAGGATCATCTCGCGCCAGACCAGCGACCTGGACTCGATCACCGAGCTGCTGGACTCCGGCCTCAACCAGCTGGTCGGTGGCGTGCTGTTCATGGCCTTCACCGCGGGTGCCCTCATCCTCACGGACGCGCCGAGCGCACTGGTCATCCTCGTCGCCCTGCTTCCCCTCGCCGTGCTCGTGCGCTGGTTCCAGCTCCGCTCGCAGGCGATGTTCCGCCTGAGCAGGGTGGCGTCGGCCCGGCTCATCGTCACCTTCGTCGAGACGATGACGGGGATCAGGGCGGTCAAGGCGTTCAGGGCGCAGCGCCGCAACCGCGACGAGTTCGGCGACAGGGTCGAGGACTACCGTCACGTGAACGCCCGCGTCATCCAGCTCTTCGGCGTGTTCGACCCTGGTCTCGTCCTCATCGGGAACGTCACGGTCGCCGCGGTGCTCGTCGCCGGAGGGATCCGGCTCGTCGACGGCCAGCTCGCCATCGGAGCCCTGCTCGCGGCGGTCCTGTACGCGCGGCGCTTCTTCGACCCCATGGAGGAGATGGCGATGTTCTACAACTCCTACCAGTCGGCGGCCGCGGCCCTGGAGAAGATCTCCGGCGTGCTGGAGGAGAGGCCCAGCGTTCCCGAGCCGAGCGAACCGCTTCGCCCCGAGACGGTGAGGGGGGAGCTCGTGTTCGACCGTGTCCGCTTCGGCTACGGCGGGGGCCCCGACATCCTCCCCGGCATCGACCTGACGATCCCCGCGGGACAGACGGTCGCCCTCGTCGGCTCGACCGGGGCCGGCAAGACGACGCTCGCGAAGCTCCTGGCGCGCTTCTACGACCCGGTGGAGGGGGAGGTCCTGCTCGACGGCGTGCCGCTGTCGCGGTTGCGCGGTGAGGAGCTGCGCCGCGACGTGGTCATGGTCACCCAGGAGGCCTACCTGTTCAGCGGGACCGTCGCGGACAACATCGCGCTCGGCAGGCCGGACGCGACGAGGGACGAGATCGTGGCGGCCGCGACGGCCGTCGGTGCCGACCCGTTCATCAGGGCTCTGCCGGACGGCTACGACTCCGAGGTGAACAAGCGCGGTGGCCGTGTGTCGGCCGGTCAGCGTCAGCTGATCTCCTTCGCCAGGGCGTTCGTCGCCGACCCCCGCGTGCTGATCCTCGACGAGGCGACCGCCTCGCTGGACATCCCCGGCGAGCGGGAGGTCCAGCGCGCCCTGCAGACGCTGCTCGCCGATCGCACCGCCGTCATCATCGCGCACCGGCTGTCGACCGTGGCGATCGCCGACCGGGTGCTCGTCATGGAGCGCGGTCGTGTCGTCGAGGACGGCACCCCCGCGGAGCTCATCGGCGGCGACGGGCGGTTCGCCCGGTTGCACGCGGCGTGGAGGGAATCGCTCGTGTGACCGGTGTCAGTGCCGGACGGACCCGGTCGTGTAGCCGTAGCTCGACGACCCCTCGGTGAAGACGACCCAGTCGCCGGGGCAGTCCTTCGCCGTCGCGGGCGGCTCGAGCGGCCACCAGCTGTCGATGAACGGCGCCTCGACGGTCGTGCCGTTGTCGGTGCAGCCGGCCAGGTCGGACGCGGGCGTCGTCATGAGGATCGCGCCGTGGTCGCGGTACACGACCCTGATCGTCGTCGCGTCGGCGGTCACCCAATCGGGGACGCTCGTGCCCGCCTTCTCGGCGGCGTCGGCGAACGCGTCGGTGGAGCGGTACACGGCCGAGGTGGATCCGCCGCCGAGCAGCGGCTCGAACGCGCTGCACCCGGACAGCCCGAGCGTGACCGGGATCGCCGCCACCCCGAGCAGAATGGGGGCGATGCGTCGTGTGGTCATCGTGGTGCTCCGGGGGTGTGATGTCGGTGGTTCACTCAACGATAAGCCCCGGTTCATGCCGCGGCGTCCATCTCGAGGCGGAGCCGCGCGTCATCCCGCTGGACGGGGCGGCTTGCAGGGACGTGACGTCGAGCTCAGTCGGTGAACGCTGCGCGACCAAGGCGCAGTCCGTTGGCCGTGACCGTGTAGGGGGTGCCCTCCGCGTCGTAGTGGGCTGCGGCGCGCGCCGCCCTCTCCGCGGGAACGACACCGTCGCTGCGCACGACGCGCCACCAGGGCAGCGCTGAGCCGTAGTACCGCATCACCCTCCCGACACCCCTGGCCGAGCGCGAGCCGATCAGTGCTGCGACCTGGCTGTACGCGATGACGTGGCCGGGGGGAACGCCCTCGACGACCGCGTGGACGCCCTCGATGAAGTCCTCGTCCACCGGTCAGAGCGAGTAGCGCGCGATGACCTCGCCGTACTCGGTCTCTCCCACGGGGGTGAAGCCGAGACGGGTGAAGAACGACTCCGGTCCGAGCTCGCCCGGCTCGTAGATGACGTGCAGGACCTCGATGCCCCGCGACCGGGCCTCGTCGGCGAGGGCGTGCACGGCGAAGCGGCCGACGCCCCTGCCCTGCACGTCGGCGTCGACGTTGACGCGCCAGAGGATGCTGGAGAACGGTGCCTCCGCCGACGGGTCGAAGTTGCCGTGGATGAACGCCCGCACCTCGTCGCCGTCGAGGACGACACGCTGCCACGAGGTCCGCGGGTCGGTGACGGCCGCAGCGACAGAGTAGGACACGGGCGTGACGAACTGCTCCTGCCCCGGCTTCAGCGACAGGGCGTTGACCGCGACGATTGTCCGTGCGGAGAGTGCTTCGATGCGCAGTTCGCTCATGCCCACAGGCTAACCGCTCCGAGCGGTGCTGGGTAGGGCGTCCCGCCCGGGGTCGGTGCCACTGCGGGCATCGGCGCGATCGACTGACAGGCTAATGTGAGTGACGCTCAGCTTCGCCACGGGATCGGATAGGTTTTCGTCGCACGCGCCCCCGAGTGCACTCGTCGCCAGTACCGAACCCGAGGACACCGTGAGCCGTCTCTTCCGCACCCCTTCGTCCCGTTCCTCTCCCGCGCACCTCGCCCGCTCCGAAGCGGTGCCCGTGGCAGGCGCCACCCCTGCTCCGGGGTCTGCGGCACGGGTGGTGGTCGCCCCCGGCCGGATCGGCCGAACGACCGCGGCGGTCGTCGTCGCACTGATCGGGGCGTCCCCGGTCGCTGCCGCGCCGGTGTCGGTCGCGCCGGTGTCGATCGCCCCGCTGGCGGTCACGCCCGATGCGGCAGGGCCCGCGGCCGGCCGTTACATCGTTCGCCTCGTCGATGTCGCCGAGACGGAGACGCGGCGGATCGGCGTGGAGCGCTCGTCCCCATCGGTGCGAGCGGGGGAGCGGCGTGCGCGGCAGCACGCCGTGGCCGACGCGGCAGGGGTCGGCATCGAGCGCTCGTTCTCGCTCACGATGAACGGGTTCACCGCGGAGCTGAGCGCGGCGCAGGCCGCGGCCCTCCGCGCGGATCCCCGGGTCGCCGACCTCGAGCCCGACCGGATCAGCCACGTTCAGGCGGCGCCCTCCGCCGAGGCGCTCAACCTCTCCGGCTACGGAGGGGTCTGGGACCGGCTTGGCGGCGCGAGCGCCGCGGGCGAGGGGGTCGTGATCGGCGTGCTCGACTCGGGAATCGCGCCGGAGAACCCCTCCTTCGCCGGCGATGCGCTCAGCAGCAGCCCCGGCGACGAGCCCTACCGCGACGGTGACGAGATCGTCTACCGCAAGGCCGACGGCGGCGAGTTCCGCGGTCGGTGCGAGGCGGGGGAGCAGTTCGACGCCGACGACTGCTCGCAGACCCTGGTCGGAGCCAGGGCCTTCCTCGACGGCATCGACACGGCCGAACTCGGCGACGCGGACGTCGGCGAGTACCGGTCTCCCCGGGACGGGTCGGGGCACGGATCGCACACGGCGGCGATCGCGGCCGGCCGTCCCACCACGGCCCGGGTCGCCGAGCAGAGCCAACAGATCGCCGGGGTCGCCCCCGCGGCGAAGATCGCGGCGTACAAGGTGTGCTGGAGCGGGCCGGACCCGAGCTCGACCGGCGACGACGCCTGCCCGAGCAGCGCGATCATCGCCGGAGTGGAGCAGGCCGTCGCCGACGGGGTCAACGTCATCAACTACTCGGTCGGCGCCCCGCCGGAGAAGGGCGTCGCGCTGTCCGCCGTCGATGAGGCGTTCCTCGGGGCGAGCAACGCCGGGGTGTTCGTCGCCGCGGCGGCGGGCAACGGGGGGCCGCGTTCCGGAGGGGTCAGCAACACGGCACCGTGGGTGACGACCGTTGCGGCGTCCGTTGGCGAGCTGGACCAGGCGACGGTGCGCCTCAGCCCGACGCAGGCGATGCCAGGCAGCTCCGTCAGCGTTCCCGAGAGCGGCACTCTGAGCGGACCCCTTCAACTCGCCCCGTTCATCGGCGACGGGAAACGCGCGATCAACTGCGCACCCGGTTCACTGCGTCCCGACGACACCGACGGCGCCGTCGTCGTGTGCGAGCGCAGGGGGAGCGACTCGATCGAAGCGATGGCCGACGAGGTCGCCCGTGCCGGCGGCGTCGCCCTTGTCGCGCTCAACGTCGACGAGCGTCCGACGGAGGTGGGGGAGTCGGCCGTGCCCACGGTGAACCTGCCCGTCCGATACCGTACGTCGATGAAGCGCGCGGCGGCGCAGGGCGACCCCGTCGCCACCATCGAACGGGGAAACACGACGAGCATGCCCGCGCCGGCCCCCGGCACGATCCGCTCCGATTCCTCGCGGGGTCCCGCGCAGGGCGCGGCGGCCGACGTCCTCAAACCCGACGTCGCGGCGCCGGGAACGGGCATCTTCTCCGCGACGGCGAACGCGAGCGGTGAGCGACCGGCCGCCGCGGCCATGTCGGGGACGTCGATGGCGGCACCGCACATCGCCGGCCTCGCGGCGTTGGTGCTCGGCCGAGAGCCGCGGACGAGCCCTGCCGCGATCAAGTCGGCGCTGGTGAGCACCGCCGACCCCGCGCATCGGCCCGACGGCGACTGACCGGTGTCCGCTCTGGAGCAGGGCGGCGGGATCGTGGATCCGCTGGCGATGCTCGAACCCGGCCTCGTCGTCGACGCGGGCGAGCAGGACTGGGACGCCTACCGGGCGGGACTCGGCCTGCTCGAGGAAGCCGAGCTCGCCGACGGACAGTCGGCCGTCAGCGCATCGGAGCTCAACCTGCCCTCGGTCGCGGTCGGCGATCTGACCGACGAGCGAACGGTGCGACGGACGCTGACGGCGACCACGGCGGGCACCTACCGCTTCGACACGGAGCAGCCCGCCGGATTCCGGCTCGCGGTGGAGCCGGCGACGGCCATCCTCGACGAGGGACAGAGCGTCACCGTCTCGCTCAGCCTCGCTCGCACGGACGCGGCGTTTGACGACTCCCGCACGGGGGCGATCCGCTGGGAGGGCCCGAAGGGCATCCGGGGTGCGCTGCCCGTGGCCGCCACGGCCGTCGCGGCATCCTCTCCGCCCCGCGTGTCCGCCCCGACCGGGGAGGGCAGCACGACGGTGCCGGTCCGACTGTCCGACGGCGTGGCCGTCGAATCCCAGCGATCGGCCGTGACGCCACTGACGCCGGTGCGGCCGACCGGGGCCGACACAGACGCCGCCACGGCGAGCGGTGCGGCGGGAACGGTGACGGACACGCCGATCGCCGTTCCGCGGGGGATCATGGCCGGTCGGCTCGCCCTCCGCAGCGTCGCGCCGGGTGTGAGCGCTCGGATCGAGCTGTACCGGCTCAACGATCTGGCCGAGCCGGTCATGAGCTGGTCGGCGGATGCCGAGGGGATCATCGACGTCCCCTCGCCCCCTGCAGGGCGCTATGTGCTTCGCACGGTGATCGAGTCCGGCACGGGTGACGTCCTCGTCGAGCAGGCCTGGGCCGCGGCCGACGACGGCGACGATGATGGGGGAGCGGAGGGGCCTGCTCTCCGGGTCGACACCTCTGACCTCGGCGCGGGGCCGGCCTCCGAGCGGTCGGTCGGGGTCACCTGGTCCGGAGTGAGCCGGACCGAGCGCTACGTCGCCGCCGTCCGCTTCGGTGACGACGGGCCGTTGACCCTCGTCGCCCTCGACCCCGCCCCGACGGGCTGAGGCGGGCCGGCCCCGACGGTACCCACGGGCGGGCCCGCTCCCGGCGCGACGCCGGACCCGCAGACGTCGAGGGGCGGGACGCTGATGCGTCCCGCCCCTCGACGTCTGCGGTCGGGGTCGGGCCCCGTCCGCGCGGTCGTGCTAGCCGCAGACCTTGGTGAGGTCCTCGGAGATCGACGACGAGTCGCTGATCAGGCCCTGCAGGCTCTCCATCGCCTCGGTGTCGTTGGGGTCCTCGCTGAGGGTCTTGGTGTTCTCGATGAGGGTGCCGAAGTACTCGCTGAAGCTCCCGGCGGCGTCGGCCACCTCGTCGTTGCCGAGCGTCGAGATGGTCTGGTCGAGGTCGGCCTTGAAGTCCTCGAGTGCGCCGACCGCCGCGGTCGGGTCGGTGCTGAGCTCGCTCATCCCGCTCTGCAGGACGGTCGCGGACTCGGAGAGGTCCTCCTGGAGGATGCTGCACGCCTCGGCGGTGCTGCGCTCCTCGGTGGCGGCCTCGGGGGCTGTCGTCTCGGCGGGAGCGGTGGTGGCCTCGGGGGCGGTCGTCTCTGCTGCGTCGTTCGAGCCGGCGGGGCTACAGCCGGTCAGCGCGAGCGCAGCCAGGGCGAGGGCGCCCAGCGTGAGTCCGTTGCGGATGCGGGCGTTCGACATGTCTGGTCTCCATCGTCGTGTCGGTGGCGGGGAAAGCACAGAGTTCCCCCTGCACGAGCATAGACGCTCCACTGGGACGGCCGGCAAGGCGGAATGGTGCGGATGGGCCTCAGCGCAGGCGACGCAGTCCGCTCCAGAGCCCGAGGGCCGAGGCGACGAGCAGGTACACGACCGCGACGACCGGCAGCCCGAGCGACCACAGGGCCGCGGCCGCCGCCACGTAGAGCGCGATCTCGACCAGGCTGCGCAGGTACAGCTCCGTCCGCAGGACGGGACGGGGCGACAGGAACAGGGCCCACAGCAGTACCGCCAGCACGGGGGCGCCGAGCCCGACGACGATGTTCAGCGGAAACGCCCACTCGCTGAACCCCCAGACGGCGAGGACGACCACGGCGATCAACTCGATGAGGACACGGAGGACGTCGACGATCGATCCGCGCGGCGCGGGGGAGGGAGCAGCAGGCACCGACACAGTCTACCCGCTACCCGCGCGCCGACCGGTCGCCGTGCGCGCCCCGCCCCTATCGCCGTCTAGCGGAAGATGATCGTCCGCTGGCCGTCCAGCAGCACACGGTGCTCGGCGAACCAGCGCACCGCCTGGCGCAGGGTCAGGCTCTCCTCGTCCTGGCCGATCGCGATGAGCTCGGCCGGGGTGTTCGAGTGGTCGACCCTGACGACGTTCTGCTCGATGATCGGCCCCTCGTCCAGGTCGCTCGTGACGAAGTGCGCCGTCGCGCCGATCAGCTTCACGCCGCGCGCGTGCGCCTGGCGGTAGGGGTTGGCGCCCTTGAAGCCCGGTAGGAAGGAGTGGTGGATGTTGATCGCGCGGCCCTCGAGGAAGGCGCACAGCTCGGGCGAGAGGATCTGCATGTAGCGGGCGAGCACGACGAGCTCGATGTCGTGCTCCTCGACCGCCTCGACGACCGCGCGCTCGAACGCCGCCTTCTGTTCCGCACCCGTGACCGCCTGGGAGCGGAACGGCACGCCGTAGAACTCCGCCAGGGGCCGGAGGTTGTCGTGGTTGGCCATGATGAGCGGGACGTCGATCGGCAGCTGCCCTGCACGCTGGCGGAACAGCAGGTCGTTGACGCAGTGCTGCGCCGTCGAGCCGAGGATGAGCGTGCGGATCGGACGACCGACCTCGTCGAGTGCCCAGTCCAGGTCGTAGTGCTCCGCGACGGGCAGGATCGTCGCGGCGAGCTCATCGCGGCTGGCGGCGGTCTGCACCTGGAGGCGCATGAAGAAGCGTCCCGTGTCGGCGCTGGAGAACTGCTGCGACTCGGTGATGTTGCCGGCGGCGGCGACGATCGCGCCGCTCACGGCGTGGACGATTCCCGGCTGGTCGGGGCAGACGAAGGTGAGCACCCAGTGCTGGGTGTGGGAAGGGGTACTGGTCACCCACCTACATTAGTTGGCTCGGCGTCGAATACACTGATCGACGGTCGGTGCGACTCTCCGGCCCTGGGCGCGCACACGGGCGCGTAGTCGAACCCGGACCGTGTCGGTGCCGGGTGAACGCCACGTCGTTGGGTTCTCCACCGATGACCACTCCTCTCTCCTCGTCCTCCGCTGCGTCCGCGAACGGCCAGGGCACCGCCCCTCTCCCCGACGCCGCCGCACGCCGGCTGCCGCGCGCCACCGCCTCGTCCGGCGGGGACCCGTCCGGCCCCGCCCGCCCCGACGGGCGATTCCCGCTCGCGGGGCTCGTCGTGCTGTCGGTGGCCGTCTTCCTCTCCATCACGGCCGAGACGCTCCCGATGGGGTTGCTGCCGCAGATGAGCGCTGACCTGGCCGTGACGGAGTCGCAGGTCGGGCTGCTCGTGACCGTGTTCGCGTTCACGGTCGTCGTGACCGCGACCCCGGTCATGGCGCTGACCTCCCGTGTCGCCCGGCGCCGCCTGCTGCTCGCGGTCGTGGTCGTGCTCGGCCTCGCCAACGGGGTCACCGCCCTGCTGCCCGACTACGGCTGGATCGTGGCCGTGCGGGTGCTCGGCGGGATGGCGCACGGCGTGTTCTGGTCCCTCGTCGCAGCGTACGCGGCGCGGCTGGTCACCCCGGAGCGCATCGGCACGGCTGTGTCGATCACCCTCGCGGGCGGGTCGATGGCGTTCGTGGCCGGTGTGCCGGTGGCGACCTTCGCCGGCCAGCTGGTCGGCTGGCGGTGGGTGTTCGCGGTCATCGGCGTGCTGCTGCTGGCGTGCGCCGTGCTGATCGTCCTCGTCCTGCCGCCGGTCGCCGCGACGCCGCGTGCCGCGACGGACACGGCCGGTGACCGGGGCGCGCCGCGGGACCGGACCCTGTTGCCCGTGCTGGTGCTCTGCGCGGGTGTGGCGGCGGCGATCGTCGGCCACTACGTGCTGTACACCTACATCGTGCCGTTCCTGACGGCGGAGCTCGGTGTGCCCGACAGCCAGATCAGCCTGTGGCTGCTCGGTTACGGCGTCGCCGGCCTGCTCGGCCTCGCCCTCTCCGGCACCGTCCTCGCCCGGCGGCCGCTGCGCGGGATCGTCGTCGTCGCCGCGGCGATGGCGCTGGGGCTCGTCGTGCTCGCGACCGGACTCGGCGGAACGCTCGGCACCGTCCTGGCCTTCGGCCTCTGGGCCGTCGGGTTCGGCGCCCTGCCGCCGATGCTGCAGACCCGCATGCTGACCACCTCCTCCGACGCGATGCGCGACATCGCGAGCGCGTTCTACACCTCGGCGTTCAACATCGGCATCGGGGGCGGCGCGCTCGTGGGCTCGCTCATCCTGGCCGGGGGCGGACTGGCCGCGCTGCCGTGGTCCTACCTGCTTCTGCTGCTCATCGGCGTGGGCTGCGTCGTCGTGTCCGCCGTCCTGGCGGCCCGCCGCCGCGCCTGAGGGCGGGACGTGGGTCAGGGCCGCGGCCCGAGCTGCAGCTCGGCGGACGCCGACGGGCCCACCCGGTCGCCGTCGGCATAGGAGACGGTGAGCTGCGCGACGGCTCCGTTCGCGGCGCCGGCGAAGGCGATGCGCGCCGCGCCGGTCGCGTCGAGGGAGCCCTCGCCCGCCGCGGCCCCGTCGATGTCTATATGCAGAGCAGCCCCGGGCACGCCGGTGACGTGCACGGCGCCCGTGACGGCGCCGCCCTCCGCCAGGTACCACAGCCACCCGCTCGGCGCGTCGGGCAGCTCGAACGTCGTCTCGGCGAGCGGGGATGCCGCGCCGTCCTCGGTCTGCACCGCCGTCATCGTCACCGCGCGTCCCGAGGGGACGACGAGCGCCTCGGTGATGTAGGCGCCGGAGGGGTCGGCGGTGATCCGGGCGAGCTCGTCGCCGTCGACGGCGACGAGCTCGCCCGGATCACC
>NZ_FUKR01000045.1 GCF_900163835.1 Mycetocola reblochoni REB411
GTCCCCGCCCCGAGCAGACGCCCCGCCGATGCGGAGGCCCGACGGTGATCGGCGCGGGACGGGGTGGGCGGCCCGGGGGCCAGGTTGCGGAACGTCGTCGGCGTGCGGCACCGGCGGTGTCACTCTCCTTCGGTGGGGGGCTCGGGACTGCGTTGCCTCATGCTACAGGGACGTCCGCCGCGGCGGGGGCCTCCGGGGCAAGCGCACAGCTGCGGATCGGCCGTCGCGCGCGCCACGGCCGGGCGGTAGTGTCGCGACCATGCTCGACCACGACGCCCCCCGGCCAGCCGACGCCGCCGACGCGGCTGCACCCGACCTCACCGCGGCACCGCTTCCGCGCGCCACGATCGGGGCCGCGCTCAACCGGACGCTGTGGACGCGTGCCTATCAGCTGCGCGGACGGGCCAGCGAAAGCGAGTTCTGGTGGTGGATGCTCGTGAACGCGGCGGTGCTGCTGCTGCTCTGCGTCGTCGTCCCCCTTCTGGCGGGCGCCGGCTGGGGCACGCTCCCCCTCGGGCCGGTCGGCTCGCCACTCTTCGGCGGCGGGGAGGTCGCCTCCTGGGGCGTCGCGGGCGCGGACGTCCCTGCCGTCGCCGCCGTGTCGATGGTCGTGGCGGGGCTCTGGACGCTGGTGACGCTCGTACCGAGCATCACCGTCGCGGTCAGGCGGCTGCACGACTCGGACCTGCCCGGGCCGTGGGTGCTGATCGCGCTCCTCCCCTTCGGGGCGATCGTTCTGATCATCCTGCTCCTGCGCTCACCGCGGGTCGCCGGCGCGCGCTTCGACGGCTGAGACCGGACGGCCCGGATCGGGGGCTGACGGTTACACCGCGAACACAGTCCCGAAACACGACCCTGCTGTCCTGGACGTGGCCCGCGCCGCGGGCACCGAAAGGACAGAATGCCGAACCCCCACACCCCCCGGCGACGCTCGCGACGCCCCGCCCTCGTGTCCGCCCTGCTGACCGTCGGCCTCGCCGCCGGCACGCTCGTCGCCGTCGCGCCCGCGGCCCACGCTCTCACCCCCTCGGCCGGGTGGGCCGAGCTGGAAGGCCGGATCGACGCGATCGTCGACGAGGCCGCCGCGGACGGCGTCACCCTCGGTGTCAGCGCCGAGGACCTCAGCGGCCTCTACGGCGCGGGGACGATCGACGCGGGCAGCCAGGAGCCGGTCAAGGCGGCCAGCGTCATCAAGCTCCCGCTGCTCGCCCTGCTCATGGACGAGGCCGATCACGGCAGGCTCAGCCTGGACGAGTCGGTGACGATCCCCGCGGGCAGCTCCAACATCGTCGGCGGCGCCGGGACCCTCCAGGGCCGGCAGTTCCCGCTCGACATCACCGTCCGCGAGCTCATGGAGCTCATGGTCCAGGTCAGCGACAACACCGCCACCAACGTGCTCATCGACCGCGCCGGCGGCTTCGACCGCATCAACGCGTACATCGAGGGCCTCGGCTACGACACGCTCTGGCTCGGCCGCAAGATGATCCACACCGCGACCCCTCCGCTCGGCGAGAACTGGATCAACGCCGCCGAGGTCACCGACCTCATCGCCCGGCTGTACCGGCACGACATCCTCAGCGCCTCCTCAAGCGAGCACATCATCGGCCTGATGAAGGGGCAGCTGGTCAACACCAAGTTCGGCGCCGTCATCCCGCGCGAGCACCTGGCCAACAAAACGGGCGAGCTCGGCGACGTATCGCACGACAGCGGCATCATCCTGCTCGACGGCCACGAGGTGGCGCTGACCGTGACCAGCTCCTACGCGGCCGGGCGCTCGCAGACCGAGGTCAACCGCTACGTGCAGCGCGTGGCCTCGACCGTGTACGGGTTCCTGCAGGAGCCCGTCGAGGAGGAGATCCCCGCTCCGACGATCGGCGTCTCCGACGAGTGGCCGGAGCTGTCCGATGCCATCCAGCCGGTCATCGACGAGGCGCGCGCCGCCGGGGTCGACGTCGGTGTCGCGGTCAGGGACCTCTCCGGCAGCTACGACGACCGCGCACTGTTCCTCGGCAAGCTGGACAGGTACACGACGGCGAGCACGATCAAGCTCGCGCTCGCGGCGACCGTCATGACGCAGGTGCAGAGCGGCGAGCTCGACCTCGACGACGTCGCGACGATCACCGAGGACGAGCGCTACGGCGGCAGCGGCGTGCTGAAGGACCGCGCGTTCCCCCAGGACGTCACCGTCGGCGAGATGCTCGACCTCATGGTGACCGTGAGCGACAACACCGCCACGAACAAGCTCGCCGACGTGGTCGGCGGCGTCGACCGGATCAGCGACGTCATCGCCGCGGCGGGGATCTCGGCGGGCGACCTGCACTTCGGCCGCAAGATGTTCGGGCCGGTCGTGCCCAGCTGGGGCGACGTGTGGCTCACCCCCGTCGGCATGGACCAGCTGCTGACCTCGTTCTACCGCATCGCGGAGAGTGACGACGAGGCGGCGACGCCGAGCGCACGGAGCGCGCAGGACTACCTGACGCCGGAGTCGGCGCGAACCATCATCGGGCTGATGCTCGACCAGCAGGTCAAGACGAAGCTCGGCGCCAGCATCCCCGCGGAGGTCCTCGCGCACAAGACCGGCGAGAACGACACGGTCAGCCACGACGTCGGGCTGCTGCTCGTGCCGGGCCAGGAGCTGACGCTGTCGGTGTTCACCACCGCCGGCGAGGGCTTCAGCGGTGACCTGCAGGCGACGGCGAACCCGTACGTGCAGCGGATCGGCGCGATCGTGTACGAGTACGTCCTCGCCACCACACCGGACGACGGGTCGGAGACGCCGGGTGCAACGCCGACGCCGACACCCGAGCCGACCTCGGGCGCGACGGAGACGCCCGCACCGACGGCGGACGCCGACTCCACGACCGGCCCCGCGGCCGCGGGTGGCGGGAGCGACGGCACGCTGGCCGACACGGGAGCGCAGGGGACGGGAGCACTGCTCGGCGTGCTCGCGGTCCTCGTCCTCGCCGGTACCGCCGGCCTGATCGGCGCCCGGCACCGGAGGTCCAGGGGCTGAGCCGAGGGCCACGGCCGCCGAGGGGCGGGGAGCGTCGGCTCCCCGCCCCTCGGCGTCGCGGTGCACCCGCCCGGCCCCGCCCGGCCGCGCCCGATCACGGACATCGTCGTCCGGTAGCCGGCCATCGCCGGCCGCGGGACGACCGGCGGCTCAGCCCAGGCGGGCCAGGAAGCGCCGGGTCTCCTCGTGCTGTGGGGCGTCGAAGATCTGCTCCGGCGTGCCCTGCTCGACGAGCCTGCCGTTCTGGAGGAACACGACCCGGTCCGCGACCCGGCGTGCGAAAGACATCTCGTGCGTCGCCATGAGAATCGTCGACCCCGCCGCCTTCAGCTCGCCGACCAGGTCGAGAACCTCGCCGACCAGCTGCGGGTCGAGTGCGCTCGTGATCTCGTCCAGCAGCAGGAGCTCGGGCTCCGTCGCCAGCGCCCTGGCGATCGCCACGCGCTGCTGCTGGCCGCCGGAGAGACGGTCGGGGTACTCCGCCGCCCTGTCGCCGAGCCCGATGCGCTCGAGAAGCTCCCTCCCCCGCGCCTCGGCACGCGGGCGCGACCAGCCGAGCACGTGCCGGCCGGCGAGGGTGACGTTGTCGAGCACGCTCATGTGCGGGAACAGGTTGTAGTGCTGGAACACGACGCCGATCCGGGCGCGCACGCGGTCCGCGTTCACCCTGGGGTCGGTGATGTCATCCCCGGCGAGGAAGATCTGGCCGTCGTCGACGCGTTCCAGCAGGTTGACGGTCTTCAGCAGCGTCGACTTGCCCGAGCCCGAGGCGCCGATGAGCACGACGACCTCGTGCCGCGCGACGTCCAGGTCGATGCCGTCGAGGACGGGCTGCTCCCCGTACCACTTGACGACGCCCTCGACCCGGAGCACCGGTTCGTTCGCGGTCATACGGTGCCTCCGATCTGCTCGCGCCGACGCGCGCGGGCGCTGTACCAATCGGTGAGCCGGATCATCGGCAGCGAGAGCAGGATGAACAGCACGCCGGCGACGACGTAGGGGGTGAAGTTGTAGCTCGACGCCACCAGGATCTGCGCGGACCGGATCGCGTCCACCGCGCCGAGCACGGAGATGAGCCCGACGTCCTTCTGCATGGACACGAAGTCGTTCATCAGGGCGGGGGTGACCTTGCGCACCGCCTGGGGCATGACGACGAGGCGGAGGGTCTTCGCGTAGCCCAGGCCGAGCGACCGGGCCGCGAGTCGCTGCGAGGGGTGCACCGCCTCGATGCCGGCCCTGAGCACCTCGGCGACGTACGCCGAGTAGCAGAGGACGAGCGCGATGGCTCCCCAGAACTGCGCGGGCATCCGGCCGAAGATGTCCAGGCCCGGGATCCCGAAGCCGACGAGGTAGAGCACCAGCAGCAGCGGCACGCCACGGAAGATGTCCGTGTATGCCCCGGCGAGAATACGGACGGGCGTGAACAGCGGACCGCGGAGCGTCCGCGCGATCGCGAGCAGCGAGCCGAGCACGGCGACCCCGACCACGGCGATCGCGAGCACCTGGATGTTCGTCCACAGGCCGACGAGCACCGTCGGAAGCGACTCCCAGGCGACCTGCGGGTCGAAGAACGACGCCCGCACCTGCTCCCAGCCGGGGCTCGCCGTCAGCGCGAGCCAGACGAGGACCGCGAACACCAGCGTCGAGCCGACGCTGATGAGCACCGAGCGACGGTTCTGGGTCCTCCGGTAGCGCACGCGCCCCTGCTCCACGGCCGAGGGCTGCCGCTGTCCCTCGCCCGCGGTGATCCGATCCACCACCCGCGCTACTTCAGGACGGGGACGTCGGCGTTATCGTCGATCCAGGTCGTGGCGAGCTCGTCGAGCGTGCCGTCCTCCCTGAGCTCGTCGACGGCCGCGGACACGGCGTCGGTCAGGGGCGAGTCCTTCTCGAGCAGGAAGGAGAGCTCGTCGCCGCCCGCGGTGGAGTCGAGCTGTCCGACGAGCACGCCGTCGTCACCCAGCTGGCCGCCGTAGGCGATGTAGAACGCGCCGGGCAGGTCGGTGACGATCGCGTCGATCTGGCCGGCACGCTGCGCCTGCACGGCGTCGTCGATGCTGTTGAAGATCGACGGGTCGTTCTCCGGGGCGATGATCTCGTTGACCGTGTCGAGTGTGCTCGTGCCCGCCGCGACACCGAGGTTGAGTCCGGCCAGGTCGGCGAGGCTGTCGGCGTCAGCCGCCGCGCTGTCCGAGGTCGTGACGACCGCCTGGGTGGTCGTGTAGTACGGCGTCGAGAAGTCGACGGCCTGGCGGCGCTCGTCCGTCGCGGAGAACTGCTGGATGTTCAGGTCGAAGTCCTTCGGGCCCGGCGCAATGACCGTGTCAAAGGGGGTGCGGATCCAGGTGACGTCCTCGGCGGCGAAGCCGAGCTTCTCGGCGACCGCGTAAGCCACGGCCGCCTCGAAGCCCTCGCCCGAGGCGGGGTCGTCGTTCTCGACCCACGGCGAGTACGCCGGCTCGCCCGTGGCGATGGTGAGCACACCGGGGGTGACCGTGTCGAGGGCGTCGGGACCGGTGGTCGCGGCGTCGTCGCCCGTGCCGGAGGCGCACGCGGAGAGAAGGAAGAGGGACGCCACTGCTGCGGTGGCGCCGGCGATACGGCTGATGCGGGTCATCGGAGTCCTCGGGATGCGAAGGGAGGTTCGGGGTCGTCACCGATCCTATCGGCGTCCCGCGACCGACCGCGGAGGGGCCCGACACCGGGCGTCACGGATTCACCCCCCGTGCGAGGGCCGGGGCCCGGCGTCGTCCTGGCCGCCGTCGAGCCCGCCGTCGCCGGCGAGCTCCCAGTCGTCGAAGCTGAACCCGGGGCTGACGACGCAGCTGCAGAGCACCCCGGTGTCCTCGGGGGCACCGGGTCCGGCGACGGGGACCGAGCCGGGGACCGGACGGGAGCGCTGCCAGGTTCCGGCGGGCACGAGCAGCTGCACCTGGGCCCCTGGCGTTCCCGGTGCAGCCAGGCGCACGACCCGTGACGGCTCGGGGGCGGCGCCGTTCCCGGCGAGGTCCACGTCGAGGGCGGCCGGGCCGTGCCACAGCCAGACCTCGTCGGAGACGACCCGGTGCCAGGCGGCCTCCTCGCCCTGGGCGAGGTAGAACAGGATCGCCGTCGCGGTCGGCCGCGTCCCTCCCGCCGTGCCGACGGGAACGGTCGAGGTGTACAGCCGCCGGTACCAGCCGCCCTCCGGGTGCGCGCTCAGCCCCAGCTCGACGGCGCGATCCGGCGCACTCACGCGGAATTCCCGCTGAGCTGGCGGCCGGAGAGCACGGTCATCACACAGCGGCCCTCCCCCGCCTCGACGAGCTCGGCGAGGGCGTCCGCCGTGTCCACCGTGTCCACCTCGAAGCCCGCGAGGTCGGCCGCGGCGCCGACGGCGAGCTGGCCGATGCGGGCGGGGCCGGCGTGCGCGCCCACGGCCGTCGCACCGCCGAGCGTCGCGGCCTGCAGCAGCCGGGCGTGCAGGTCGGCCTCCGCATAGCCCTGCTGACGGGCGATCCGGTACAGGGCGGCCACGTCGGCCATGAGGTCGAGGGACGGCGACGACGCCAGGGAGTCGGTCCCGACGGCGATCGCATTGCCCTCGGCCAGGTAGGCGGCCACGGGCGGCATGTCGAGCCCGATCACCTCGTTCGAGCGCGGGCACAGCGCGACGCTCGTCCCCCGCGCCCGCAGCAGCGCCCTGTCCTTCGCGTTGACGTACACGCCGTGGGCGATGTGGCAGTCGGGGCCGAGCACGCCGAGGTGGTCGACGAACTCGGTAGAGGAGATGCCCACCCCTCGCCCACGCAGCGCACGGAAGCTCTCCGGGCGCTGCGCCTGCCAGTCGACCGCGGCGAGGCCGTCGCCGTTCTCCATGTGGGCCTCGGCGAGGTGGATGTGCAGCCGCAGGCCGTGCTCGCGCGCCACGTCGGGCACCTCGAGCAGCGGGGTGATCTCCAGCGAGTAGGGCGCATGCGGCGAGACGCCCACCGCGGGGGGCGTCGGCACGGCCGCCAGCTGAGCGACGAGGCGGTCCCTGCCGCCGTCGCCCCAGTCGGCGTTGTTCAGCCCGTAGACCTCCCAGTAGGCGGCGCCGTGCATGCCGGCGTCGTGCAGAGCGGACGCGGCGGCCGGGTCGGTGACGACGTCGGCTGCCGCCGTGACGCCCGCGGCGAGGCTCCGCCTGGCGCCGTCGGCCGCCGCCGCACCCCAGTCGTGGCCGCCCGCGCCGTAGGCCGCGTCGAAGGCATCGCCCCAGTCGTCGAAGCCGTGGTATCTGCCGGTCGCCACCGACGCCATGCCGGTGTACTGCAGGTGGGTGTGGGCGTTGACCAGTCCGGGGACGAGCACGCCGGACAGGTGCCGTTCCTCTGACTCGAGTCCCCTGTCGTGCAGGGTCTCCCTCACCCAGCTCCGCTCGCCGACGTGCAGGATGCGCCCGTCGCGCACGGCGACGGCACCGTCGCGCACGGGAGGACCCGTGACGGGGAGGATGATGTCGGCCGAGAAGAGTGTGACCGGTGCGTTCATGTGGACTCCGATGCGAGGGGTGGGACGTCGGGGGCGTAGCGGTGGGCACGCCAGTCGTC
>NZ_FUKR01000014.1 GCF_900163835.1 Mycetocola reblochoni REB411
CTCAGACGAGCGCTCGCGCGCTCCCCCCTGGTCCCCTGGATCATTCCCGTCGTCGTTCGAGCGTACGGCGATCGGTCGGGTCGACGCGTCGTCGGGTGTCGCACGACGTAACACTTCGCCACGGCGGCGGTGCTGTGCGGCGGGCTAGACTGAATCAGGGTCTGACGGCGCCCTCCACCGGGGAGCGGGCCACCCCGAGAGTCAAGGAACACTGTGATCAGTACTGATACCGCGACGCTGTCCCTGCGTCCCGACCGCAACCTGGCGATGGAGCTCGTGCGGGCGACCGAGGCCGCGGCGATCCGGGCCACCCCGTTCATCGGACGCGGTGACAAGAACGCCGCCGACGGCGCCGCGGTCGACGCGATGCGTGCCTTCCTCGGCACCGTCAACTTCGACGGCCTCGTCGTGATCGGTGAGGGCGAGAAGGACGCCGCCCCCATGCTCTACAACGGCGAGCACGTCGGCAACGGCCGGGGGCCCGCCTGCGACATCGCCGTCGACCCGATCGACGGAACGAGCCTGACGGCCGCCGGACGCCAGGACGCCCTGTCCGTCATCGCCGCCTCCGACAGGGGCAGCATGTTCGACCCCTCGGCCGTGTTCTACATGAACAAGCTCGTCTGCGGTCCCGAGGGCGAGGGGGTCGTCGATATCTCGCGTCCCATCGGTGACAACATCCGGGCGCTGGCGAAGGCGAAGGGCAAGGAGATCGAGGCGATGCGCATCGCCGTCCTCGACCGCCCCCGTCACGCGCAGCTCATCGAGGAGATCCGCGCCGCGGGTGCGGGGACGCGGCTGCTGCTCGACGGCGACGTTGCCGGCGGCATCAACGCGGCCCGCTACGACTCGCGCATCGACATGTGCGTCGGGATCGGCGGCACGCCCGAGGGCATCATCACGGCGTGCGCGGTGAAGGCGCTCGGCGGTGTCATCCAGGGCGTGCTCTCGCCGAAGGACGACCAGGAGCGCGACAAGGCGATCGCCGCCGGCCACGACCTGGACCGTGTCCTGCACGCGGGCGACCTGGTCAAGGGCGACAACACCTACTTCGTGGCCACGGGCGTCACCCACGGCGAGCTCGTCGACGGAGTCCAGCGCAACGGGCACCTGATCCGCACAGAGAGCATCGTGCTCCGCTCGAAGTCGGGCACGATCCGCCGCGTGGTCGGCGACCACCTGGTCGAGAAGTGGCTCTAGCGCCCGAACCGCGCTGAGGCCTCGCCGACGCCCTCCCCTCGGGGAGGGCGTCGCTGTTTCTCTGGGCGTGCGTCCGTGTCCATGCTCCCCGCGTCGTCGAACTCCGCGGCGGACAGCCGACGGACGGGGTCGACCACGGTGGAAGGCTCCGCGATGAGCGCGCTCTGGTCGACGCCGGGGAACCTGCGTGCGGTCACGAGCACGCGCGACTCCAGCGAGGAGGCGAAGGCGTTGTAGTTCTTGACGGTCGACTCGATGGAGCGCCGCAGCGCGTCCGCATGGCCGGCGAGGACGCCGAGGCGCTGGTACAGCGTGTTGCCGAGCTCGAACAGGGTGTGCGCCTCCTCCGACACCGCCTGCTGCTGCCAGGTGACGGCGACCGTCTTGAGGACGGCCCAGAGGTTGACCGGCGAGGCCAGCGCCACTCGCCGCCCGAAGGCGTAGTCGAGCAGGGACGGGTCCGCGTCGAGCGCGGCCGACAGCAGCGACTCGCTGGGCACGAAGGCGATGACGAACTCGGGGCTGGAGTCCAGGCCCGTCCAGTAGCGCTTCTTCGCCAGCGCGTCGACGTGCGCCCTGACGGCCTTCACGTGCGCGGCCAGCAGCGCCTCGCGCCTGGCGGCCTCCGCACCGGTCGCCGTGGCGGGGATGGCGCTCGCCTCCAGGTAGCGGTCCAGCGGGACCTTCGCGTCGACCGCGATCGAGTTGCCGCCGGGGAGGGAGACGACCATGTCGGGTCGCGCGGCGCCGTGCTCCGAGGTCATGCTCTGCTGGGTCGAGAAGTCGACGTGGGGCAGCAGCCCCGCCAGCTCCACCACCCGGCGCAGCTGCGTCTCGCCCCAGACGCCCCTGGTCGTGGTGGAGCGCAGCGCCCCGGCGAGAGACTCGGTCGTGCTGCGCAGCCGCTCGTCCGTGCTCCGGGCCTCGGCGAGCTGGGCGCTGATCTGACCGAACTGCTCCTGCCGCTGCGACTCCATAGACTCGACCCGCTGCTGCATCCGGCCGAGCGACTCGCGCACGGGCGCCAGCGCCTCGAGCACCGCGCTCTCCTGCTGCTGCCGTTCGGCGCGCTCGCGCTGCTCCGCCCTGTGCTCGGCGAGGATCTGGGCGCTGCGCTCGCGCTCGGCCCTGAGCTGGTCGCCCGTGGCATCGGCGATGGCCTCAGCCCTGGCCAGCTCGGCCCCGAGCCGGGACAGCTCCGCCCTGGCCTCGTCGCGCTCGCCGAGCAGGCGCTCCCGCTCCGCGGTGTCGCCCGCCGCGGGAGCGGGTGCCCAGGCGCGGCGGGCCAGCACGCAGCCGAGCGCGCCGACGGAGATCCCGGCGAGGAACACGAGCACGGTCACGAGAGCGGAGTCCATGCCGCCACTGTGCCCGACACCACCGACACCGACGCGGCCGCCGTCGGGCCTACGATGGGGGAGTGCGCACGGGAAAGAACTACGTCTTCCTCGTGCTGGCCAACCTGTTCTGGGCGGGCAACTTCCTCTTCGGTGCGGTCGTCGTCGCCGAGACCAGCCCGCTGCTGCTGACGTTCCTGCGCTGGCTGTTCGCGCTCGTGCCGATCGTGCTGCTCGCCTGCGTGCTCGACCGCCCGGGCCGGGCCGACTGGGCCCTGGCCCTGCGCGAGTGGCCGGCCCACCTGGTGCAGGCCGCGCTCGGGCTCATCGGCTTCTGCCTGTTCACCTACCTCGCCCTGCAGCACACCACGGCGGTCAACGCCGCGCTCATCAGCGCGGTCAACCCCGTGCTCATCGCCGCGACCGCCGCGCTGCTGTTCCGCGAGCGACCCGGACGCCACCTTGCCGTCGGACTGCTCGTGTCGTTGCTCGGCACCGTGCTCCTGGTGACCAGGGGAGACCCCGCCGCCTTCGTGACCGGGGGCGGCGACCACCTGGGCGAGCTCGCCATGATCGCGGCCGTCGCCTGCTGGGCGCTCTACACGGTCCGCGGCCGCCGCCTGGCGACGCCGCCGGTGACCGCGAGCGCCGTGCAGACGCTGATCGCCGTCGTCCTGCTCGCCCCGTTCGCGCTGCCGCAGCTCGGCGGCCTCGTGCTGAGCCCCGCCGGCTGGACGGGGCTGGCCTACATCAGCCTGTTCCCGAGCGTGCTCTCGCTCGTGCTGTGGAACGTCGCCGTGCGTGCCCTCGGCGCGGGGCGCAGCGGCATCTACCTCAACCTGCTGCCCGTGTTCACCGTCGTGATCGGCGTCGTCATCGGGATCGGGGTGGAGCCGGTGCAGCTCGTCGGCGGTGCCGTGGTCCTCCTCGGCGTCTGGCTGAGCGGACGGCGACCGCGGGCGAGCGGTGTGCCGGGAACGGCCGACCGGCCCGGAGCGGCGGGAAGCCCGGACGGCGGTCGGCCCGACGCCCCCGGCCCGGTACGATAGAGCCTCGTGGCTCTTACTATCGGAATCGTCGGACTCCCCAACGTCGGCAAGTCGACCCTCTTCAACGCCCTGACCAAGAACCAGGTGCTCGCGGCGAACTACCCGTTCGCCACCATCGAGCCCAACGTCGGCGTCGTCAACCTGCCCGACGCGCGCCTGGCGACGCTCGCAGAGATCTTCGGCAGCGAGAAGATCCTGCCCGCCGCGGTGTCCTTCGTCGACATCGCCGGCATCGTGCGCGGCGCGAGCGAGGGCGAGGGGCTGGGCAACAAGTTCCTGGCCAACATCCGCGAGGCGGACGCCATCGCCCAGGTCGTCCGCGGCTTCGAGGACGGCGACGTGGTGCACGTCGACGGCGCGGTCGACCCGGCCGCCGACATGGCCACCATCAACACCGAGCTGATCCTCGCCGACCTCGAGACCATCGACCGGGCCCTTCCCCGCTACGAGAAGGAGGTCAAGGGCAAGCGCATGGACAAGGCGATCCTCGACGCCGCGCTCGAGGCGAAGGCGATCCTCGACGAGGGCGTGCCGCTATCCGCTCGCAGCATCGACCTGGAGCCGATCCGCGAGCTCGGCCTGCTGACGGCGAAGCCGTTCATCTACGTGTTCAACGTCGACGAGTCGGTGCTCGGCGACCAAGCCAGGCTGGACGAGCTGGCCGCCCTGGTCGCGCCCGCGCAGGCGATCTTCCTCGACGCGAAGGTCGAGTCGGAGCTCATCGACCTGGACCCGGAGGACGCGGCGGAGCTGCTCGCCTCCACCGGCCAGACCGAGTCGGGCCTCGACCAGCTGGCCCGCATCGGCTTCGCCACGCTCGGCCTGCAGACCTACCTGACGGCCGGCCCGAAGGAGACCCGCGCCTGGACGATCCCGCAGGGCGCGAAGGCCCCGCAGGCCGCCGGCGTCATCCACACCGACTTCGAGCGCGGCTTCATCAAGGCCGAGGTCATCTCCTTCGACGACCTGGTCGCGACCGGCTCCGTCGCCGAGGCTCGCGCCAAGGGCAAGGCCCGCATGGAGGGCAAGGACTACGTCATGCAGGACGGCGACGTGGTGGAGTTCCGCTTCAACGTGTAACCCTGACAGCGCGCTCACGCCCCCGGCGACCGCATCCCGCACACGCCTCACGCAGGGGCGGCGCGGGCAGCTAGGCTCGCGGCATGCTTCTCCCCGTCGATCTGCCCTCGCTCGACTCCATTCGCCACCGGTGGGCGATCACCGCAGCCGTCTACGCGCTGGACAGTCTCGACATCGACAACCGGGTCAGAGCCGAGGGTCCGCTGTGGTTGTACGACGACCACGGCGGCAGCTGGGCGACGCTGATCCGTGTGCCCTCGGGCGATGCCGTCCTGGTCGGGAACGATCGGGACCACTCGACGCCCGTCGAGCTGCCCGTGCTTCTCGAGGGAATGCCCGGCTGGGTGGGGGACGCCCTGCGTGCCCAGGGGCTCAGTCAGCTCGGCTTCGTCTACGCCCACATCGACGGCCGCTGGTGGCTCGCGCCGTACAGCACCGAGGACGGCTTCTCCCGCCTCCGTGTCCCCGCCGTGGGCGACGCGGAGCTGTCCGACTACATCTCCGATCACGTCGGCATCGGCTTCGCGGACGAGTACGCCGACGAGGACGATACGACCGACTACGGCGCCGTCGATCCGGCCGCTCTCGCCGCGGCGGTCGAGGCGGGACCAGGCGTCACCAGGGAGCAGCTGCTGGCGCTCGTCCGGTTCCCCCAGCTGGATCTCGACCGCGGGGTGGCCGCGGCGGCCCGGTTCGGGACGGAACACTGACGCGCGGGGGTGTGGGGCGTCCGCGCGCGGTGCGGTAAGCCCACGGCGCGGCTGATCGTTCCCGCCCCGGAGGCGTTCACCGTTGCCCTCGATCGCCTCGTCCGCCTCGTCCGCCACGGTCGCCCCGATCACCGCGCATCGCCGTGAGGCTGCCGTGCGGGCGTGCCCCGGGGTCGGTGCGCCGCTCGGTGGACACCACGGTGAAGCCGGCCCGCTCGACGCGCGCGCTCAGCTCGGGGACGGGCCAGGCGTAGGCGGTCGTCACCGCGTGGTCGATGGCTGCACCCACGGGCGCCTCGACGAAGCCGATCGCGAGCCCGCCGCCCGGCCGGAGTGCGCGGGCGAACTCGCGGAGTACGTCGTCGATCCGCTCCGGCCGGATGTGGATGAGGGAGTACCACGCGAGGACACCGCCGAGCGCCCCGTCGGCGACGGCGAGGGATTCGGCGTGCCCGAGCCGGTACCTCATCCCCGGGTGGAGCCGTCGAGCGGCGGCGACGAACTCGGGCGTCGGGTCGATCCCTGCGGCCTCGACGCCGTGCTCGGCGAGGAACGCCGTCCACTGGCCCGGGCCGCAGCCGACGTCGAGGACCGGGCCGTGTACCGCCCGTGCCCACTCCAGGACGCGGCGTCGGTCCGTCGCGGCGGCGGCCTCGATGCCGCCGAAGCGCTCGGTGTACTCGGCGGCGCGGGCGCCGTACGCCTCGCGCGCCCTGACCGTGTCCTCGGATGCGGCCGGTGCCGGAGCGGCGCCCCTGTCCTCGTGCGCACCGTGCACGCGTGCGCCGTCGAGGCGGGCCCCGTCCTCGTGTACCCCGTCGGCGGCAGCGCCGCGGTGTCCGCGCGACGGGTCCCGGTCAGCTCGTGCGTCGGGCATCGTTCAGTGCTGTGAGCCACTCGACGAGCAGCTGGGTCTGGGTCGGGCCGAGGACCGAGGGGTTCGCGGCGGCCAGCTCGATCGTCGCGGCGACGGCGGCGTTCCGCTCGGTCACCGGCCCCGTCCCCGTGCCGGTGATGGCGGCGATGGCTCCCTCCCTGACGGCGGCGGAGAGCTCGGGGTCCGGCGCGGCGAGGACGATCTGCCGCAGCGTCACGCCGATGTTGGTGACGAGGATGTGGGCGGCGGCCTGCTCGGACGGGACGACGAGGCGGTGCTGCTCGGCCGCGCGCGCGGTCAGTCCGCGGAGGATCTCGCTCGGCCGCGCCTGGGCCGCGGGGGAGTGTCCCGGCTGCACGGTCCCGTACATGAGCGTGTAGAAGCCGGGGTGTGCCAGGCCGAAGGCGACGTGCGCGTCCCACCCGGCGCGGATGTCCTGGACGGGGTCGCCGCTGGACTCCATCGCGGACTTCTCGCCGAGGTACAGGTCGAAGCCGCGCTCGACGACCGCGTCGACGAGGCCCTGCTTGGAGCCGAAGAAGTGGTACAGCGTCGGCATCTTCACGCCGACGGCATCGCACACCGCACGGAGCGAGAAGTCCTCCCCGGGGGAGGCCGCGATCAGCTCCGCGGCGGCGGCTATCAACCGATCTCGTGTAGCGCCTTCGGGCTGGACTGTCATAGTGCTACAGTATCGAATGTATCAGCGTTACAACAACGCATATCAACGACATGGAGGCAGCTCATGACCGAGCACACGCTCAACGGAAAGAACGTCCTCATCGCCGGGGGAGCCAAGAACCTCGGCGGACTCATCGCCCGGCAGGCCGCCCAGGGCGGCGCCAACGTGGCGATCCACTACAACTCGGCCTCCAGCAGGGCCGACGCCGAGCAGACCCTCGCCGCGGTCGAGGCGGCCGGCTCGCGCGGCGTCGTCCTCAGCGGCGACCTCACGGCCCCCGCGGCCGTCGCCCGACTCTTCGCCGACGCCGAACAGGCCCTCGGGACCATCGATGTCGCCGTCAACACGGTCGGCAAGGTGCTGCGCACGCCCATCGTCGACACGAGCGAGGAGGAGTACGACCAGATGTTCGACGTGAACGCCAAGGCCGCGTTCTTCTTCATCCAGGAGGCGGGCAGGCACCTCGCCGACGGGGGCAAGATCATCACCATCGTGACCTCGCTGCTCGCGGCGTTCACCGACGGCTATGCCACCTACGCCGGTGGCAAGGCGCCCGTCGAGCACTTCACCCGCGCGGCCGCCAAGGAGTTCGCCTGGCGTGGCATCTCCGTGACCGCCGTGGCCCCCGGCCCGATGGACACGCCGTTCTTCTACGGGCAGGAGACGCCGGAGCGCGTCGCCTTCCACCGTTCCCAGGCAATGGGCGACCAGCTCACCAAGATCGAGGACATCGCGCCGATCGTGCGCTTCCTCGCCACCGACGGCTGGTGGATCACCGGCCAGACGATCTTCGCCAACGGCGGCTACACCACCCGCTAGCCCCAACCGACCACCGCATCGATCCTGCACAGGAGGACACGACCATGAGCACGACACCCGAGATCCCCGAGCCCGTCCGCACGGTCGTCGCCGACGTCAACGCGCACGACACCACGGCCTTCCTCGACGCCTTCACCCCCGACGGCGTCGTCGACGACTGGGGCCGCGAGTTCGCCGGCCGCGACGCGATCGCTGCGTGGAGCGACCACGAGTTCATCGGCTCGCACGGAACGCTGACCGTCGAGGAGGTCACGGTCGACGACGACACCGTCACCGTGACCGGCGACTGGCGCTCCACCCACGCCAACGGCCGGTCGCGCTTCGCCTTCGTCGTCGACGGCGACCGCATCGCCCGGATGACGATCCGCGAGGGCTGAGCTCCTCGACGGCGCGCGGCCGTCGGATGCGGATGCAAACCGGGCGGCGGAGGGTGGGACGAGCCGGGCGGCGCCATGATGGATACCTGATGTCGACCGCACCCGCCGGCCGCACGACCGTCACGGAGGACCCCGAATGACCGAGGCGATGACCGAGTTGTCCGAGATGCTTCGACGGCTCGACGTGACGGTGCGTCCCTCGCGCTACGTCTTCGCCGAGACCCCACACGGTGGCGGCGGGGCGATCGCGTCTGCCGAGGCCGTCGTCGTCGAGGAGGAGTCCACCACCCTGGTGCTCACGGAGCACGCCGCCGCCGCCCACGGTCTCGACTCCGGTCCCCGGTTCTCGTGGCTGACCCTCACGGTGCACTCGTCGCTTGAGGCCGTGGGGCTCACCGCCGCGTTCTCGACCGCGCTCGCCGTCGAGGGCATCAGCTGCAATGTGCTCGCCGGCCACCGCCACGACCACCTGCTCGTGCCGGTCGCCGACGCGGACAGGGCCGTCGCGGTGCTCCGCGGCCTGTCCGCCCCCGGCGGCCGCTGATCGTTGCCCTCCCGTCGCTCAGGCGCGGCCGATGACGTGGGAGAACACGTCCGTCGGGTCGTACTCCGCCTTGACGGCCGCGAGGCGCTGCGCCGTCGCCGCGGGGAAGCAGCGTCGTGCGTCGGCGGCGTCAGCCGTGTCGAGGAAGTTCGCGTAGGCCCCGATGCCACAGGCCGCGATCTCCCGCCAGCCGGGGAGTCGTTCGTCCTCCGTGACCGCGTCGGTGTCATCGTCCAGCATGCGGGTCACCACGAGCATCGACTGCGCGTCCCGGAAGGCGAACGCCGTCGCGTCCGGCTCCACACGGGCGAACGCCCCGCCGAGCGCCCTGAACGACAGCATCAGCTCGCCGGTCTCCACGGCGGTGCGGAGGGCGGAGAGCTCCCGCTCGCCGAGTCGGCCGAGCAGGACGTTGCGCTGCGCGGCGCTCGGGACGGGGAGCTCCGCGTCGACGAGAACCTCGGCGTACGGCCGCGCAGAGACGTCGGAGCCGAGCAGGGAGCCCACCTGCAGCAGGGGCGCGAGCAGAGCCTCCGCCTCACCGTCGTCGTCTACATCCACGGCACACAGCTGGAGCATGGCCAGGGGCGGCTGCTCTCCCATCGCCGGGAGGAGCGAGAGGACGCTCGTCAGCCTCTCATCGGCGTCGCACTGGGCGTCCTGCCAGGCGCGGACGATCCGGATCGCCTCGTCCGGGTCCGGCAGGGCGAACGTCACCGTGCCGAACCGGACCCGGTCGACGGGGTGCGCGACGAAGTCGAAGCGGGTCACGACGCCGAAGCCGCCGCCCCCGCCGCGCAATGCCCAGAACAGCTCGGGTCGCCGCGACTCCGAGGTCTCGACGAGCTCGCCCTCCGCCGTGACCAGCTGAGCCCCGACCAGGCTGTCGATCGCCAGGCCGAAGCGGCGCACCATCCAGCCGATGCCGCCGCCGAGCGTGAGACCCCCGACGCCGACGCTCGCGGTGTCGCCAGCGGTCAGAGCCAGGCCGAGCGCACCCAGACGACGGGCGACCGGACCCCAGGTGGCGCCGCCGCCGATCCGGACGAGCGTCGAATCGCCGTCGCGCTCGACGGTGTCCAGTGCACGCATGTCGATGAGCAGCCCCTCGCCCGCACGGGTCAGGCCCGCCATGCTGTGCCCGCCGCCCCTGACGGTGACCGGGAGGCTCTCGCTCACGGCCCGGCGGACCGCGTCGGCCACCTGCTCGACGGTCTGAGGGACGGCCACGAGAGCCGGGGTGCCGGCGCCGACGGCCGTGAGGACGGCATCGTCGTAACCGGGGTCGCCGGGGCGGAGGTAGCGGGGTGCGATGCTGTTCAGTTCGGACATCGCGGAACCAATCCGGTCAGGGGGTGCTCCGCTCCGGAGCCGGCCGCCCCCGTGGCCAAGGACAACGTTACGCTCCCCGTGCCGATGACCATCCCGCCCCGCCGCCGAGCACGGGGAGCGTCGGGCCTCGAGGAGTCCGAACCGCCCGGGTGAGGCAGCACCGCGCGCGGCGCCCGGCGGTCCCGTTTGCGTCGGCGACGGCGCGCGGGCAAAGATGGGGCATGGCCTCGACGACGATCCCCTGGAACTCGGGAAGCTGGACACACGCCCCCGCCTCTGCTGTCGAGCGGGAGGGCAGTTTGCTCGTCACCGCCGTCGCCGGCAGCGACGCGTGGCGGACAACCTCCTACGGTTTCGTCAACGACAGCGAGCACGCACTCCTCGCCCCGTTCCCCGACGGCACGGCGGTCGAGGTGGAGTTCTCCGCCGACTTCGCCGAGCAGTTCGACCAGGCGGGCGTCTTCGTCCGCGTGAGTGCGACGCACTGGCTGAAGGCCGGCGTCGAGTTCTCCGACGGCGCGCCCCAGCTCGGAGCGGTGGTGACCGACGGGATGTCGGACTGGTCGCTCGCACCCGTGCCCGAGTGGGCGGGGCGACGGGTGCTCGTCAGGGTCAGCCGTTCGGGTAACGCGCTCACGGTCCGCGCCGGGCTCGCGGGTGGGCAGCCGCGCCTGGTCAGGGTCGTGCCCTTCGACGTCGGCCATCGTGCCGCCGCGGGGCCGTACGTGTGTGCACCGACACGGGCCGGGCTCGTCGTCCCGCTGCACGCCTGGCGGAGCACAGCCGCCGACGAGACGCTGCACTGACGGCGACGGGTCCCCGCCGCCGCGGCAGGGGCGGGTCAGAAGCGGGGTGGTCCGCCGCGGCTCGGGTCAGCCCGAGGTGTAGTGTCGCGCGATACCGGCGGCGTGGTCCCGGTAGGAGCCTCCGAAGACGACCGCGTGCATGAGGACCATCGACAGCTGGTGCAGCTCGACCCTGTCGCGCCACCCGGGGGCGAGCGGCTGCACCCGCTCGTAGCCGGCGACGATCCGGTCGAGGTGCGGCGTTCCGAACAGTGCGAGGGCGGCGAGGTCGGTCTCCCTGTGGCCGACGTGCGCGGACGGGTCGATGAGCACGACGCCGAGCGGAGACCAGAGCAGGTTCCCCGACCAGAGGTCGCCGTGCAGGCGCGCGGGGGTGTCGTCGGTGTCGAAGTCGCCCCGCTCGAGTCGCCCGCACAGCCGCTCCAGCGCGTCCAGGCCGGAGCCGCGGATGCCGCTGTCCGCGAGCAGCGGCCTGACGCGGTCCTCCGCGTACATCCGGCCCCACCGTTCGTGTGCTCGCACGGGCAGCTCGAGCAGATGCTCGTTCGGTCCCTGGTATCCGGGGCCGGTCCAGCCCGCCGGGCCCTCGCCCCAGCGCGCACCCTCGATGCGGTGGGTGATCGCCAGCTGACCGCCGAACGCGGTCGCGTCGGCCGGGTTCGGGCTTGCCGTCTCGATGCGCTCCTCGGTGAGTCCCGAGTCGTCGCGGCCCAGCACCCTGACGACCGTGGCACCGCCCGCCGCGCTCTGGGCGGCCAGCCAGCGCAGCCCGGCCTCCTCCCACTGGGCGGGGCGTCCGACGGTCTGCTTGGTGAAGGTGTGCATACGGCGGCAACCCTACGCCTCGGCGTCCGCGACGGCCAACAGCCGGCGGGTCCGTCAGGGGCGCGAGGGGCACCGGGCTGAGTCGCGTGCGGGGGCCCGTGACGGCGCGCGGCTCAGCCGTGCGCGGCCCGGCTGGCGCAGTCGACGCACATCGTCGCCTCCGGCCTGACCTCGAGCCTGGCGGCGGGGATCGGCCGACCGCACACTCGGCAGAGCGCACCCGCACCCGTGGCGACGCGTTCGACCGCGTCGTCGATCGCCCGGAGCTCGTCGACCGCCGAGGCCCGCAGCCCCTCCAGCCTCGACCACTCCGCCGAGAGCGGTGCGCCCTCCGGGTCGTGTTCGTCGTCGTCGCTCTCCGCACCGCGAGCGCCCCTGAGCGCGTCCAACTGACGCTCGAGCCGCGCCAGGCGATCCCGCGCGGACGTCCGCCGCTCGACGAGGCGCTGCTCGCGTGAGTCACCCGTCATCGTCCGCCCCTCGTCCTGCCCGCTGCCATCAGCCTACGCGCGGCGTCAGCGCACCCCGCGCATCATCCGCAGGATGGGCGTGCGCAGCAGGAACAGCGTCACACCGACGGCGATCGATGCCAGCCCGACGAGCAGGAAGTACGGCATCTCGTTCCGTGTGTCGTACAGCCCCGACAGCGTTCCCGCGGCGGCGGAGCCGAGAGCGATGGACAGGAAGTACAGCGCCACCATCTGCGAGTGGAAGGCATCGGGCGACAACTTGGTCGCCAGCGACTGGCCGACGGGGGACAGGCACAGTTCCGCCATCGTGAACAGGAACAGGATGAGCACGATCGCCAGGAACGGCACCGAGCCGTCCGCGCCCCCGCTGAACGGGATGAACGCGAGGAAGGCGATGCCCATGATGACCGTCCCCATCGCGAACTTCACCGGCGCCGACGGCTGTCGAGCCCCGAGCCGGGTCCACAGCGCGGCGAAGACCCCGGCGAAGACGATGATGAACACGGGGTTGATCGAGGTGACCACGCTCGGCGGGAGCTCCACGCCGAACACGGTGCGGTTGAGGCGCTGGTCGGCGTAGATCGCCAGCACGGTGAACTGCTGCTGGAACAGCGTCCAGAACACGGCTGAGGCGACGAAGAGGGGGATGAACGAGAGCACCCTGCTCCGCTCGTCGGCGGTGATGCGGCTGCTGGAACCGATCACGCTGAACAGGCTGACGGCGGCGATCACCGTCAGTGCGACGACGACGGTCGAGAGGTTCTCCGCCCGCAGCCACCCCGCGACGACGGAGATCCCGATCACCACGAGCGCCGCGACGACGACGGTCAGCCAGATCCGGCGCTCCCTCGGGCTCAGCGGGTTGGGGGCGGTGCGGTTGCTGGGCGAGGCGGTGTGACGGCGCAGCGCCAGGTACTGGACGAGTCCGAGCGCCATCCCGATCGCGGCGAGGCCGAAGCCCCAGTGGAATCCCTGCCACGTCCAGATCGCGCTGGTCAGCAGCGGACCGATCAGGCCGCCGATGTTGACGCCCATGTAGTAGATCGAGAAGGCGGCGTCACGCCGGGCGTCGCCACGATCGTAGAGGTCGCCGAGCACGGTCGAGGTGGTGGTCTTCAGCGACCCGGCGCCCAGAGCGACGCACACCAGCCCGACGGCGAGGCCGACGCCTCCGGGGAACACGGCGAGGGCGATGTGGCCGAGCATGATGACCACGGCGGAGGTCAGCAGGGTGCGCTCCGCACCGAGCACCCGGTCGGCGATCCAGCCTCCGAGCACGCTCGAGAGGTACACCAGCCCGCCGTAGGCGCCGACGATCGAGGTCGCCGCCGCCTCGGACATGCCGAGCCCTCCGTCGGTGACCGAGTAGTAGATGTAGAACGCCAAGAGCCCCTGCATGCCGTAGAAGCTGAAGCGCTCCCACATCTCGATGCCGGCGAGGTTCGCCAGCCCCCAGGGGTGGCCGAAGAAGCCTCCGCGGGATCGGTGCTGCCCGGTGCTGGTGTCGGGGGTCGCTGACACGGTTCTCCTCGCTGACGCGGCTCCAGCCGCGATCTCGTCGTTCGTCCCCTCGGGGACCCGGTCGGGGAGGGACGCTACCACTGCCGCTGCTGCGGTTCCAGGCGAGGGCAGCCCCGGCGCGGCGCCGGAACCGGTCGCCGGTCCCGGTGCCCCGGTCCCGGCCCGGTGGTGGCGACGGAGTCACGCTGGACCGGTCGGAGCCCGCTGTGGTAGCCATGGAGCGGAACGGTTTCCCGGGCCACAGATCCCACCGCACCCCTGCAGCAGAGAGGCGCAGAGATGACAGGTACCCCGCTGTCGGGACGGCAGTACGACATCGAGTCGGGGCCGTACACCGCGACGATCGCGTCCGTCGGAGCCTCCGTGCGCCGGCTGGGCTACGGCGGTAGGGAGCTGGTGCGCTCCTTCGCGGCCGAGCAGGTGCGACCGGCGTTCAGCGGTGCCCTGCTCGCGCCCTGGCCGAACCGCGTGGTCGACGGCCGCTACACGTGGGACGGCTCCGAGCAGCAGCTCGGCCTCACCGAGCCGGACCGGGGGCACGCGCTGCACGGCCTGGTCGCGTGGCTCGACTTCGGGCTGCGCGAGTTCACCGGCGACGGCGTCGTCCTGCAGGCCGTGATCGAGCCGCAGCAGGGGTACCCGCACCGGATCGCCGCCGTGGTGCGCTACCGCCTCGACGACGAGGGGCTGCACACCGAGCTGGAGCTGGAGAACACCGGCCCCTCGGCCGCGCCGGTCGGCTGGGGTGCGCACCCCTACCTGGTCGCCCCCGGCCGGCACGTCGACGACTGGGTGCTCGAGCTGCCCGCGTCCCACGTCCAGGACGTGTCGGCCGGCCGGCTGATCCCCGGTGAGCTCGTCGCGGTCGAGGACCATCCGGCCGGGCTCGACTTCCGTGGCGGGCGGGTCGTCGCCTCCACGCGCATCGACCACGCCTACACCGGGCTGGCCCCGGACGCGGACGGACGGTTCGTCGTCGTCGTCCGCGCCCGGGACGGACGCGGGGCGCGGGTCGTGTGGGACGAGCGCTCGCCCTGGGTCCAGGTGCACACCGCCGACCTGGCCGACTCCGCGCTCAGCAGGACGGCGCTCGCCGTCGAGCCGATGAGCTGCCCGCCGGGTGCCTTCGGATCGGGGACCGACGTCGTCCGGCTGGAGGCGGGGGAGCGGGTCGACGCGTCCTGGCTGATCCAGGCGGTCGGCGGGGCCTGAGCGGGCGATCTGCGGCGCAGACCCGGGTCGCCCGCGCGTCGGGGACGGTGCCGGCCGATGCGTCGGGCACCGGCCGGCCACACGGGGCGTCCGGGTCAGCGGCCCTGTTCGGGGAAGGGCAGGCTCTCGACGTCGAGCTCGTCGTTCTCGTCCTGGGTGGCGACCAGCGCGTGCGCCTCCTCCGGCGTCTCGACGGAGGGCATGGAGCCCGGCAGCGGGCGCCGGGCGGACTCCGTCATGAAGAACACCGCGATCAGGCCGGCCACCGAGGTGCCGATGAGGTAGAACGCCGGCGAGATGTCGTTGCCCGTCGCCTGGACGATGGCCTCGAGGATCAGCGGCGCGGTGCCGCCGAAGAGTGCGACGGCGACGTTGTAGGACAGGCCCATCGCCCCGTAGCGGCTGGCGGTGGGGAACAGCGCCGGCAGCGATGACGCCAGGTTGCCGATGTAGAAGATAACGGGGATCGCCAGCAGGGACAGCCCCAGAAGCGTCGACCAGATCGGCCCGAGGGTCAGCAGGAGGAACGCGGGGATCGCGAGCACGATGGTGCTGATCGCGCCGAAGGTCAGGACCCGGCGCCGGCTGAAGCGGTCGGACAGTTTGCCGGACAGCGGGATGCACAGCGCCATTCCGACGAGCACGGGCAACGTCAGGAGCGTGCCGTGGATCTCGTCGTAGTGCAGGGTCCCGGTCAGGTAGGTCGGCATGTACGTCGTCAGCGCGTAGCTGGCGGTGTTCGCCGCGGCGACGAGGACGATCGCGATCAGCAGCTCCTTCCAGTACAGCCGCACGAGGCCGATGACGCCCTGGGGCGCCCCGTCGCTCGACCGGTCGTCCGTGGAGTCCTGCGCCTCCTGGAGCTCCTGCGCGGCCTGGAACGCGGGGGTGTCCTCGATCTTCATCCGGAAGTAGATCGCGATCAGGCCCAGCGGCGCGGCGAGCAGGAACGGCAGCCGCCAGGCCCAGCCCTCCATGGCGTCCGGACCGACCCAGAGCTGCAGCACCGAGACGACGGCCGCTCCGAAGGCGAAGCCGAAGAAGCTGCCCATGTCGAGCAGGCTGGCGTAGAAGCCGCGCCGCCGGTCGGGGGCGTACTCGGTGATGAACGTCGTCGCCCCGGCGTACTCTCCTCCGGTGGAGAAGCCCTGGACGAGCTTGAGCAGGATGAGCAGGATCGGGGCCCACGCGCCGATCGTGGCGAAGCCGGGCAGGACGCCGATGAGCACGGTCGATGCCGCCATCATGATCAGGGTGAAGGCGAGGACCTTCTGCCTGCCCATCCGGTCGCCGAGCTGGCCGAGGATGATCCCCCCGAGGGGGCGGGCGAGGAAGGTCACGGCGAACACGCCGAGCGAGAACAGGTTGCGCACACCGTCGTCGGCGTCGGACAGGAAGACGCGGCCCATGATGACGGCGAGGTAGCCGTAGATGCCGATGTCGTACCACTCCATCAGGTTGCCGACGACCGTGCCGGCGACGGCCTTGCGGAGCATCGGCTTGTCGACGACCGTGACGTCGTCGACCCTGAGCCGTCGCGTGCGCGGGCCGAGGCCGAGCCGTGAGCGGAGCGCGGAGAGGAACGGCCGGACGCCGCCGGGACGGGGAGGGGTTTCTGTGCTGTTGTTCATGGCGTGTGCCGCGACGGCGCCTTCCGTGCTCGTGAGGGGGAACGTAGCGACATTACGCTCAACCCGTGGTCCGCGCGAGCCGCTCCGCGCGCTACCGTTGAACGGTGATCGAACAGTCGCCGGATGCGAGCGGAACGACGGCAGAGCGGGGCCGCCGCCGTCCGCATCGTCGTCCCCTCGACGTCGAGGACAGTGCGAGTCGGATCACCGCCTATGTGTACGGCAACATCGTCGTCCTGGCGACCCTGTTCCCGCTGAGCCGTGCCGAGGCCGAGGAGGGGCGCAGCTTCGCCGTCGTGCTCGGGGTGTCGTTCGCGACCTTCCTCGCCCATGCCTTCGCCGAGTCGGCCGGTCGCAGGGCGCGCAGGAGCGATCGTCTGGGCTGGCCGGAGATCCGGGCGGAGCTGCGTGACTCCGCGCCCGTCCTGACCTCGGGCCTGCTGCCGGCCGCTGTGCTCGGCCTGGCCTGGCTGACCGGCGTGCCCGGGCTCGCCGCCCAGCTGGTCGCCGAGGGCTACGTGATCGTGCGACTGGCGTTGACCGGCGTCATCATCCAGCGGCTCCGCGGCGAGGCGAGCTCGCTCCGCACCGTCCTGGCCGGCGTGAGCCTCGCGGCGGTCGCGGCGGCGGTGTCGGTCGTCAAGGTGCTCATCGCCCACTGAGCCGCGGAGCCGGAGCGGTGTGGGGCGATCCCGCCCGGGAGCGGTCCGGCGCGCGGGCGACTCGCGCGTCCCTCGTGACGAACACCGGGGCGGCCAGCGCACCGCACATGCACTGACCGCCCCGGAACCTGCCGGGCGACGCCGTCGCCCGTGACCTCGCCCTAGTTGTAGAGCATCCCGCCGTCGACGAGCAGGACCTGACCGGTCACGTACTGCGCGCGGTCGGAGGCGAAGAAGCTGACGACTCCGGCGACGTCCTCGGGCGTCTCGATGCGGCCGAGGGCGATGCTGTCGACGTTCTCCTTGAGGTTCTGGCCGAGGGGCTTGCCGTTGATCTTGCTCAGCTCGCTGTCGATGAGCTCCCACATGCCGGTGCCGACGATGCCGGGGCCGTAGGCGTTGACCGTGATGCCGTTGGGAGCGAGCTCCTGCGCGGCGACCTGGGTCAGGCCGCGGACGGCGAACTTCGACGCCGAGTACGCGCCGAGGATCGGGAAGCCCTTGATGGCGGCGATCGACGCGGCGGAGATGATGCGGCCCTTCACGCTGCGGCGGATGAAGGACTCGCTCGCGGCCTGGATGCCGAAGACGACCGAGTTGACGTTGATCTGGAAGATCTTGTTGAGGTCCTCCTCGGTGATGTCCGAGATGGGCTTCACCTGGGCGATGCCGGCGTTGTTGACGATGACGTCGAACCCGCCGAGCTGCTCCTCCGCGGCGGCGACGGCCGCGGTGATGTCGGCCTTCTTGGACACGTCTGCGCTGACGAAGATGGCACGACGGCCGAGCGCCTCGATCTCGGCGACGACGCCGAGACCCTTCTCGCGCTGGAACTCCAGATCGGCGACGACGATGTCGTGTCCGTCCGCGGCCAGGGCGAGGGCGATGCCGCGTCCGATTCCCTGTCCGGCTCCGGTGACGAGTGCGACCTTGGGTGTGGTCATGGCGAGAACTCCTTTGATTCCTTGCGGGCGGCGTGGGGTCTGCCGCATCGGACCCAGCCTAGGCTCGGTCCCCCCGGCGTGCGAGTGCCCCCGGCGGAGTGATGCATGCTTCCGCGGAAAGTCGGCCGGGACCGGGCGTTCGCAACCTTCTGCAACCCTCCCTCGCGGGCTAGACTGGTGGGCGGCCCGCGCGCGCGTCGTACGCGTCCCTCTCTCGGGTTCGCGGGCAGGAGGAGGCTCATGACGATCACGGTCCCGTCGGCCGCCGCACCCCCGCGGCGCCGGCAGCTGATCGAGCAGTCGTGGGACCGCATGCGTCGCCAGGGCATCCGGCCGGACCGGCGCGTGCCCTCGATCACCGCCGACGGCGCGGACGAGGCCAGGCGCGGCGCGAGCGAGCTGCTGTCGCTCGTGCCGATGATGAACCGTCACCTCGGCGTTCTCACCGACGACGAGGTCCTCGTCTTCGTCCTCGCCGATGAGGGGGGTCGCGTGGTGCACCGTGAGTCGTCCGGCACCCTGAGGGACAATGCCGACCGGCTGGGGTTCGCCGTGGGGGCCGGCTGGGGGGAGCGCCAGGTCGGCACGAACGCGATCGGGACCGCACTGGTGAGCCGCCAGGCGGTGCAGATCCACGCCAGGGAGCACTTCCTGATGAACCAGTACGGCTGGTCGTGTGCCGCCGTTCCGATCCGCGACCCCCGCACGAGCGGCCTCATGGGCGTTGTCGACGTGTCCGTCGCCGCGGAGCAGGCGCATCCCGCCACGCTCAGCCTCGCCTCGCTGCTCGCGCACGCCGCGCACCTGGAGCTGCGCGAACGGCACCGCCGCGACCTGGACGTGCTTCGCCAGTCGTCGTGGGCGCACCCGGCGACGAGCGGGGGCGAGTGGCTCGTCGTCGACGAGAACGGCTGGATCGCGGACGCCGCGGTCCCCGGGACGCTGCGCCGGGTGCGGCTGCCCGCGGAGCCGACGGGCGGCGCCCTGCTTGTGCCCGGCGTCGGCGACGTCGAGGCGATCCCGGTGAGGGGCGGCTGGATCCTGCGCCCCGAGGACGGGCAGGCGGGCCAGACCGCGGAGATCCGTCTCCGTCTGCAGACCGGCGAGGGCGGGGCGGCCGTGCTGCTGGAGTCGGCGACCGCCAGGCACCGGGTCGAGCTGTCCTCGCGCCACGCGCAGCTGCTCGGGCTGATCATGACCTCCGCCACCGGGGCGAGCGCGCGCGAGCTGTCGGAGCAGGTCTACGGCTCCGCCGAGCACGCGGTCGCGGTGCGCGCCGAGATCTCGCGACTGCGGCGCCTGCTCGGCGACCTCATCGTCGCGGGCCCCTACCGGCTGGCGCCGGGCGTGGTCGGCCAGGTCGACGTGCCGCTCGGCGCGGGCACGCGCTGACCACCTCCGTGGCGTCGCCGCGGGGCTACGCTGTTCCCATGACCGACTCCGCATCCCCTGCCATCACCCTTTACGGCGCCGACTGGTGCCGCGACTGCCTGCGCTCGAAGGCCCTCCTCGACGGGCTCGGCGTCGCCTACGAGTACGTCGACCTCGTCGCCGACGAGTCCGCGGCGTCGCGGGCCCAGGCGATCAGCGGCCGGACCAACATCCCGGTCGTCGTCTTCCCCGACGACACGCACCAGGTCGAGCCGAGCGACAGGGAGCTCTCGGCGAAGCTCGCCGAGCTCGGCCTCGTCGAGAGCGCCTAACCGCGCCCCCGGGGGCGTCGCGGCGACGGGCGGACGGATGCGCGGCACGCGGGAGGAGACGGCCGGTCCCCCCGGCCGTCCGGGAGCGGCGAGCGGGCACACCGAGCGCAGGCGTTCCGGCGGCACGACCACGGTGGTCGTCGCCTTCGCCGCCAACGTCGCCGTCGCCATCGCCAAGTCGTTCGTTGCCGCCCTGACCGGCTCGGCCTCCCTCGTCGCCGAGGCGGCGCACTCCTGGGCGGACGCGGGGAACGAGGTGTTCCTCCTGGTCGCCGAGCGCAAGGGCTCCCGCCGCCGCGACGCGCGCCACCCGCTGGGGTACGGCAGGGAGAGCTACGTCTGGTCGATGTTCGCGGCGATCGGTGTGTTCACCGCCGGCTCGGTCGTGTCGATCATGCACGGCATCTCCCAGCTGGGTGCCGCGGAGACCGACGTCGACTACACCGCGGGGTACATCGTCCTCGGCATCGCGGCGCTGCTCGAGGGCACCTCCTTCGTCCAGGCGCTCGCACAGGCACGGGGGCAGGGGAGGGCGAGGGGCCTGCACCCGCTCCGCCTCATCGCCCGCACCTCGAACCCGACGCTCAGGGCCGTGTTCATCGAGGACGGCTCGGCGCTGCTGGGGCTCCTGATCGCCGCGGGCGCGATGCTCGCCCACGAGCTCACGGGGCAGGCCGTGTTCGACGCGGTCGGCTCGATCGTGATCGGCGTGCTGCTGGCGGTGGTGGCGCTGTTCCTGATCTCACGCAACCGCGACTTCCTCGTCGGGCAGTCGCCGTCCATCCGGGAGCGTCAGCGGCTGCTGGACATGCTCAGGCGGCAGGACGAGGTCGAGAGGGTGACGTACCTCCACGTGGAGTACGTGGGTCCGGAGCGGGTGTTCCTCGTCGCGGCGATCGACATCAGGGGGAACGAGGTCGAGTCGTCGGTGGCGCTCAGCCTCCGCGGGCTCGAGCGGCGCCTGGAGCTCTCTCCGCTGATCGAGGAGGCGGTTCTCACGCTGGCCACGCCGGGCGAGGAATCGCTGGTGCGGGTGCGCCCCCTCGACGTCACCGACCGCTGAGCACGGGGTCCTGCGCGGACGCGACGTCCGGCCGCGCGCGCGGAGGGGTCCGCGGTGTGCGCCAGGGGACGAAGGTGACCAGGAACCCTGCCGCGGCCACGGACACGGCCAGCAGCTGGCACGACAGCAGGAGCAACGACGCCTGGTACTCCTGGCCCCCGCGGTAGACGAGGAACAGCACGAGCGCGAGCACGGCGGCGACGGCCACGACCGCCTGCAGCGCGACGCGCAGTACCCTGTCCGCCGCGGTGACGGTGCGGTCTGCTGCGGTGTCGGGCCAGAGAGCTCCGGCGATCGCGGCGGCCGTCACGACGATGAGGATGCCACCGATCACATCGCTCAGGCGGTGCCAGCCGTACCCGATCAGCTGCGCGCAGACGGCCGCGGTGAAGGGCACGGCCACCAGCAGCACGAGGCGGCGGCCGAGCGGCGGGAGCACCGTCGCGAGCGCGAACCACAGCGACACCACGGCGATCGTGTGCCCGCTGGGGAAGGAGTTGTCGGCGCTGACGCTGGAGATGTCCGGCCGGTCCAGCAGGCCGTGCTTGAGCAGCTGCCCCGCGAGCGTCGAGACGCCGACGATGACGATCGCGCGTGCGGCGAGGCCGGGCCGGCGGCGGAGCAGCGCGATGACGACGGCGAGGATGCTGACGGCCGCGATGGTCGGGATGCTGACCAGGTTCAGCAGTCCGAACCAGGTGCCGGGGTAGTCGGCCGCGGTCAGCGCGGTGTCCTCCCAGCGCTGCCCGCTCTCCGAGGTGACGGCGACGATGAAGACGACCGTGACCGCGACCGCGCTGAGGACGCCGAGGACGATCCTCGGCGCGCGGGGAGCTCGGGGGCTGACGGGGGTGGCGCGCATAGCTCCATGGTAGGAAACCCGGCTGGGAGCACGGCGGATCCCGTGCCGTGTTCTTTGTCGATTCTTAGCTTCCCGACGGTCGCGGCCCCTGGCCCTCCGAGAGCGGACCGTCGTCGGCCATCCGCACGTCGCGTCTGGTCCTGTACAGCCGAGCCGGGCGGTGACGGCCGCCGGTGCGGTACTGCTCCGTCGCCTCGATCACGCCGGAGGCCTCCACGTGCCTGCGGAAGTTCGCCGGGTCGAGCGGGCTGCCGAGGATCGACTCGTAGACCGAGCGGAGCTCCGCGAGGGTGAACAGCTCGCCCACGAGCGCGTGGGCGACCTGGCTGTACTCGAGCTTCGACCTCAGCCGCCAGAGCGCGTAGGCGACGATCCTGTCGTGGTCGAAGGCGAGCCCCGTGAGCGCGTCGGCGGGGACCCAGCGCACGTTCTCGCGCTCCGCGGTCCGCACCGCCTCGTCCGGGCCGACGAGCGCCCAGTACACGATCGACACGACGCGGTCGTCGGGGGAGCGGTCGATCGCGCCGAAGGCGTAGAGCTGCTCCAGGTACCTCGGGCTGAGGCCCGTCGTCGCGGCCAGCGTCCGCGCGGCCGAGCTGGCGAGGTCCTCGTCGGGCAGGAGCGGACCGCCCGGCAGCGCCCACAGGCCCTTGAACGGCTCGCGGATGCGGCGCACCAGGGGGATCCACAGCCGGGGGGCCTCGCCGGCCTCCGCTCGGTGGAGGGTGAAGATGACCGTGGAGACGGCGAGCTGCACCGTGGCGCTGTCGCCGGTGCGCGGGGTCCTGCCGGCGCCGCTCGTGTCGGTGCCGGGGCGGGGGGAGGTGCTGGTCATCTGCTCGCTTTCGTGCGGGGGCTGCCGCACCCCTCGGAGAGATCGAGCCTAGCGGCGCCCCGCGACGAGCGGGTGCGCACGGACGGCGGGGTGCCGGATCGTCGTCCGACGACCCCGCACCCCGCCGCCGCCCGCGCCGCCCGGCGCTCACGTCTCACGGCTCGGCGGTCACTCCCTGCCGGTCAGTGGTCGCTGGCCTTCTCCGCGCCGTGCCCGGTCAGCGACCGGACCTGCATCTCCGCGGCGAGAGCCGGGTCCTCCGCCCGCCGGGAGCTCAGGCTCCCGAGGATCCCGAGCAGGAAGCCGAGGGGGATCGACACGATGCCGGGGTTCGACAACGGGAACCAGGCGACGTCGGCATCGGGGAACATCGACGTCTCCGCGCCCGACACGACCGGGGAGAACACGATGAGCACCAGGGCCGAGCCGAGGCCGCCGTACATGCTCCACAGCGCACCCCGCGTCGTGAAGCGCCGCCAGTACAGCGAGTACAGGATCGTCGGCAGGTTGGCGCTCGCCGCGACGGCGAAGGCCAGGGCGACGAGGAACGCCACGTTCTGCCCCTGGACGCCGATGCCGCCGACGATCGCCAGCACACCGATGACGACGACGGTGATCCGCGCGACCCTCACCTCTCCGTCCGGGTCGACCCTGCCCCTGCGGATCACGTTCGCGTACACGTCGTGGGCGAAGGAGGCCGCCGCGGTGATGGTCAGGCCGGCGACCACGGCGAGGATCGTCGCGAAGGCCACCGCCGCGATGATGCCGAGCAGAACCGGGCCGCCCAGCTCGAAGGCGAGGATGGGCGCGGCCGAGTTGACCCCTCCGGGGGAACTGAGGATCTGCTCCCGCGGGATCAGCCACGCGGCCCCGTAGCCGAGGACGAGGGTGAACAGGTAGAACACGCCGATCAGCCAGATGGCCCACACCACGCTCCGGCGTGCCTCCTTCGCCGTCGGAACGGTGTAGAAGCGCATGAGCACGTGGGGCAGTCCCGCCGTCCCGAGCACGAGGGCGAGGGCGAGCGAGACGAAGTCGAGCCTGCTCGCCTCGCTGACGCCGTACTGGTTGCCGGGGGCGAGCAGCTCCGCCCCGCCCGCCTCCGCCGCCCTGGCGAACAGCTCGGAGAGGTTGAACCCGTTCAGCGCGAGCACCCACACGGTCATGACCCCTGCCCCGGCGATGAGCAGGCACGCCTTGATGATCTGCACCCAGGTGGTGCCCTTCATCCCCCCGATGAGGACGTACACGATCATGAGTGCCCCGACGATGCTGATGACCAGGGACTGCCCGAGCCGGTCGTTGATGCCGAGCAGCAGGGACACGAGCCCGCCGGCGCCGGCCATCTGGGCCAGCAGGTAGAAGAAGCAGACCGCGAGCGTGCCCGTCGCCGCCGCCATCCGGACCGGTCGCTGGGCCAGCCGGAAGCTGAGGACGTCGGCCATGGTGAACTTGCCGGTGTTGCGCAGCAGCTCGGCGACCAGCAGCAGGGCCACCAGCCACGCCACGAGGAACCCGACGGAGTACAGGAACCCGTCGTACCCGTTGATCGCGATCGCCCCGACGATGCCGAGGAAGGACGCCGCCGACAGGTAGTCGCCGGCGATGGCGGTCCCGTTCTGGCCCCCGGTGAAGGAGCGCCCGGCCGCGTAGTAGTCGGCCGCCGACCGGTTGTTCCTGCTCGCCCGCAGCACGATCACCAGGGTGATGGCGACGAAGCCGCCGAAGATGGCGATGTTGAGCCACGGCTCGCCGACGTTCGCCGCGTCGCCGGAGCCGGTTCCGGCTGCGGTCACGGCCGCGGGCACGAGGGCGCTCGCCGCGGCGCTCACGAGGCCGCCCCGTCCGTGCTCGCGGCCGCCCTGGCGTCGAGTTCGTCCCTGATCTCCGTCGCCACGGGGTCGAGGCGTCGTCCGGCGTAGCCGACGTACCACGTGGTGATCGCGAACGTCGTGACGAACTGGCCGAGGCCGAGCACGACGCCGAGGTTGATGCTGCCGATCACGGGGGTGGACATCAGCTCGTGGGCGTAGTCGGCCAGCAGGACGTAGGCGAAGTACCAGAGCAGGAACGCCGCGGCCAGGGGAAAGACGAAGCGTCGGTGGCGACGCCGGAGATCGCGGAACCGGGGGTCGGCCTCCACGCGTTGGTAGTCGATGGCCGTCGTGTTCTCGGGGGCTTGCGGGTCGTCGTTGACCATGGGCCTCCTCCTTCGAGTCGGCGCGTTCAGCGCGGCGCACTGCGTCGTGCGCGTGCCGCACAGCCTAGGACCCGACGGGCTCCGGCACCAGGAGCTCGGGCCACCACTGCACCGCGAGGGGGTAGCAGAGGAACACGATGACGTCGATCGCGGTGTGCGCCAGGACGAGCGGCATCACCCGTCCCCAGCGCCGGTAGCACCAGCCGAACACGATGCCCATGACCACGTTGCCGAGGAACGGTCCGATGCCCTGGTAGAGGTGGTAGCTGCCCCGCATCACGGCGGCGGACAGGATGATCGTCCAGGGGCGCCAACCCAGCTCGCCCAGCCGGGTGTAGAGGTAGCCAATGCCGATGACCTCCTCCACGAGCCCCGCGCGGACGGCGGAGAGCACGAGCAGCGGGATCGACCACCACGCGATCGTCTCCGGGGTCGGGACGACCGCCGAGGTGATGCCGATCGCGCGGCCGAGCAGATAGAACGCGATCCCTGGAACGCCGATGGCGGCGAGCAGAAGCAGTGCTCTGGCCGTGTCCCGCCTCCCGCCGCGAGCGTCCAGGCCGATGACCTGCCAGCCGCGCCGCCGTGAGCTGAGCGTCAGCAGGTAGAGCGCGAGCGCGACGGGCGCGAGCGCGACCGTCAGGCCGACCAGCTGCTGCGCCACGTCGAGCCACGGGCGCTCCGCGGTGGACTGGTTGATGCTCGCCGACTGCGAGCCGAGCGGAGTGCCGGAGCTGAGCTTGTCGATGAGGGACAGGACCGCGTACGCGGAGGACCCGAGCAGGCTGAGGGTCAGCACGATGAGTGTCTCCGTCCCCAGCCGGCGCCTCACCGCGGCCGGCGCCGTATCGAGCGTGGGGGAGGAGGGGGGTCGATGCGGCTCGGTCACCGCCTCATCGTAGACCCGGCCCCGCGACGGTCTGCTCATCCGCGCACTGCAGGGTCGGGGTGCTGCGCGGATGCGCCGACGCCCGGTGCCCGTGTCACCAGCATGTAACGGATTGCGGCTCGACTTGGCCGTCAACTTGGGCCGCGCCTAAAGTCAAAGCAAGCATGCTCGGGCGTGTATCCCACTCCCGACCTGATTCTCTTGCACAGGAGGAAACATTGATTAACAAGCGCAGAGGGATCGCCGCAGTCGCGACGTTCGGTATCGCTTCCCTCGTTCTCGCGGGCTGCTCCGCCAGCTCCGACGAGGGCGGATCCGAGAGCACGGGAGACGCCACGGCCGTCATCTCGACCAACGGCACCGAGCCCCAGAACCCGCTGATCCCGACGAACACCACCGAGGTGGGCGGCGGAAAGATCATCGACCTCGTCTTCGCCGGCCTGGTCAGCTACGACGCCAACGGCGGCATCGAGATGGACAACGCCGAGTCGATCGAGCCCAATGACGACAACACGGTCTGGACCGTGAAGCTCAAGGACGGCCTGACCTTCACCAACGGCGACAAGGTCACCGCCGACTCGTACATCAAGGCGTGGAACTACGGCGCGCTGCTGAGCAACGCCCAGTCGAGCTCCTACTTCTTCGACAACATCCAGGGCTTCAGCTACGACGAAGACAGCGAGCTCACCGGCCTCGAGAAGACCGACGACCTCACCTTCACCGTCTCGCTGACCAACGCCGAGGCCGACTTCCCGATCCGCCTGGGCTACTCCGCCTACATGCCGCTGCCCGAGTCGGCGTACGACGACATCGACGCCTTCGGCGAGTCGCCCATCGGCAACGGTCCGTACAAGCTCGCCAGCGAGGACGCCTGGTCGCACGACGAGGGCATCAAGCTCGTCACCAACGAGGACTACGACGGCCCGCGCACCCCGGTCAACGGCGGCGTGGACATCACCTTCTACACCTCGCAGGACACCGCCTACTCGGACACGCAGTCGGGCAACCTCGACGTCCTCGACCAGGTGCCCTCCAGCACCTTCGCCAGCTACGAGGACGAGTTCGGTGACCGCTCCGTCAACCAGGCGGCCGCGATCTTCCAGTCGTTCACCATCCCGCAGTACCTCGAGCACTTCGGCAACGACGAGGAGGGCAACCTGCGCCGCCAGGCCATCTCGCTCTCCGTCGACCGCGACAGCATCATCGACGCGATCTTCGACGGAACCCGGACCGCGGCGAAGGACTTCACCTCGCCCGTGATCGACGGCTGGAGCGACTCGCTCGAGGGCGCCGACGTGCTCAGCTACGACCCGGCGAAGGCCAAGGAGCTGTGGGACAAGGCCGACGCGATCTCCGAGTACGACGACACGTTCACCATCGCCTACAACGCCGACGGCGACCACGAGGCATGGGTGACCGCCGCGACGAACTCGATCGCCGACTCGCTCGACATCACGGCCGAGCCGCAGGCGTACGCCACGTTCTCCGAGCTGCTCGACGACGAGGACAACGACAAGATGACCGGCGCCTTCCGTTCCGGATGGCAGGCGGACTACCCGTCGATGGTCAACTTCCTCCAGCCGCTCTACCAGACCGGTGCCGGCTCGAACTACGGCCGCTACAGCTCGGACGAGTTCGACAACCTGCTCAAGGAGGGCGGCCAGGCCGCCTCGATCGAGGACGCGACCGCCAAGTACGAGCAGGCGCAGGAGGTTCTGCTGAAGGACCTGCCCGTCGTGCCGCTGTGGTACTCGAACGTCAACGGCGTCTGGGCTGACACCGTGAGCAACGTCCAGTACGGCTGGAACTCGGTCCCGCTGTACTACGCCATCACCAAGGGCTAATCTGACCCGAGGTTGATTCCTTGACGGTGACGTCCGGGGCGAACCCGTCCCGGACGTCATCGTGCGTCTACCACCCCTCATAGACATACCGATTGTGACCACATGTACGACAACATGGCGGTGATCGACTGATGCTTTGGTACATCGGACGGCGCCTACTCCAGTTGCTTCCCGTCTTCTTCGGGGCAACGTTCCTCATCTACTTCCTCGTCTTCGCGATGCCGGGCGACCCGATCGCCGCCCTGTACGGGGACCGTCCCCCGGCCGAGTCGGTCATCGAGCAGGTGAGGGCCGAGTACAACCTCGACAAGCCGTTCATCGTGCAGTACCTGCTCTGGATCGGCGGTATCTTCACCGGCGACTTCGGGACCACCTACTCCGGGCGGGCCGTCATCGACGTCATGGTGCACGCCTTCCCGATCACCGCCCGTCTCGCGCTCCTCGCGCTGCTGTTCGAGGCCGTCATCGGCGTCACTGCCGGTCTGTTCGCCGGCCTGCGCAAGGGCAAGCCCTTCGACACGGTCTCGCTCGTCGTCAGCCTCATCTTCATCTCGGTGCCGACCTTCGTCATCGGCTTCGTCGTGCAGTACGTCTTCGGCGTCAAACTCGGCTGGATCAACCCCTCGGTGTCGTCCGCGGCCACCTGGCTCGAGCTCATTGTCCCGGCCCTCGTGCTGGCGAGCGTGTCCATCGCCCAGGTGCTCCGCCTGACCCGTGCGAGCGTCGCCGAGAACGCCGGCGCCGACTACGTGCGCACGGCGAAGGCCAAGGGGCTCAGCAGGGGCAGGGTGGTGCGCGTCCACGTGCTGCGCAACTCCCTCATCCCCGTGGTCACCTACCTCGGCACCGACCTGGGAACGCTCATGGTCGGCGCCGTCATCACCGAGGGCATCTTCAACATCAAGGGCGTCGGTGGCACCGTCTTCGACGCGGTGAAGCGAGGAGAGGGCCCCACCGTCGTCGCCTTCGTCTCCGTGATGGTCATCATCTTCATGCTGGCCAACCTGCTCGTCGACCTGCTCTACGCCGTTCTCGACCCGAGGATCCGCTATGTCAAGTAATACGCCAGGACAGGGCGGCGGCCGGTACGTCGCCCCGATCGAGGAAACCCCCGTCGTCGCGGTCGACGCGGTCGACGAGAGCCAGAAGGCCCAGTCCGTCTGGGGCGACGCCTGGCAGGCGATGCGCAAGCGCTGGCTGTTCTGGCTCTGCGCGGCGCTCATCGCCGTCATCGTCGTCGTCGCGCTGTTCCCGCAGTGGTTCACGGCGTCGCTGCCGACCGGAGGCGCGTGCAAGATCGGTCAGAGCCTCGACCCGGCCTCGGCCGGCCACCCGCTCGGCTTCGACAAGCAGGGCTGTGACGTGTTCTCGCGCATCCTCTACGGAACGCGCTCGTCCGTGACCGTCGGTCTGCTCGCGACTCTGCTCGCCACGCTCATCGGCGGCATCATCGGCGCCCTCGCCGGTTTCTACGGCGGGTTCCTCGACTCGCTCGTGTCCCGCCTCGGCGACATCTTCTTCGCCATCCCGACGATCCTCGGCGCCATCATCGTCATGCAGGTGATGCCCTGGGACCGCAACGCGATCACCCTCTCCATCGTGCTCGCGGTGTTTGGCTGGCCGATCATCGCCCGCATCATGCGCGGAGCGGTGCTCACCGCGAAGAACTCCGACTACGTCATGGCCTCGGTCGCCCTCGGCCTGAGCAGGAGCAAGATCCTGCTCGGGCACGTGATCCCGAACGCGCTGGCGCCGGTCATCGTCATCGCCACGGTCAGCCTCGGAACGTACATCGTCGCGGAGGCCTCGCTGTCGTTCCTCGGCATCGGCCTGCCGCCGAGCATTCCGTCCTGGGGCGGCGACATCTCGACCGCGCAGGGCTCGATCCGTCAGGCACCCGAGCTGATCTTCTTCCCCGCGACCGCGCTCGCCATCACCGTGCTTGCCTTCCTGCTGCTCGGTGACATCGTCCGCGACGCGCTCGACCCGAAAGCGAGGGCCCGCCGATGAGCGAGAACGCAGCCACCGCCACCACGCCGCTCCTCCAGATCACCGATCTCGAGGTCGGCTTCACCACCCAGTCGGGCGTCGTCCCCGCCGTCCGCGGGGTCAGCTTCTCCATCATGCCGGGGGAGAACCTGGCCATCGTCGGCGAGTCCGGATCGGGCAAGTCGACGACGGCGCAGGCCATCATCGATCTGCTCCCCGGTACGGGAAAGGTCACCGGCGGGTCGATCCTGTTCGACGGCACGGACCTGACCACGCTCAACGCGTCGGGCATCCAGCGGGTCCGCGGCAGCCAGATCGGCTACGTCCCGCAGGACCCCATGTCGAACCTCAACCCGGTCTGGAACATCGGCTTCCAGGTGAGGGAGACGATCGAGGCGAACACGCAGCTGCGAGGACAGGACGCCAAGAAGCGCGTCATCGAGGTCCTCGAGGAGGCCGGGCTCAGTGATCCGGGCTCGCGTCTGCGCCAGTACCCGAACCAGTTCTCCGGAGGGATGCGCCAGCGCGTCCTCATCGGGATCGGGCTGTCCGCGCGGCCCAAGCTGCTCATCGCGGACGAGCCGACCAGCGCGCTCGACGTGACCGTGCAGCGCCGCATCCTCGACCACCTCGGCACCCTGACCCGCGACTATGGCACCTCGGTGCTGTTCATCACCCACGACCTGGGCCTCGCGGCCGAGCGGGCCGAGAAGCTCGTCGTGATGTACAAGGGCAAGATCGTCGAGTACGGCAGCTCGCAGGAGATCCTCGCCGACCCGCAGCACCCGTACACCAAGCGGCTCGTCGCGGCGGCGCCGAGCCTGGCGTCGCGGCGCATCCAGGCCGTGCGCAACGACGAGGAGGAGTCGGGGGCGCTCGCACCCGTCACCCGCGACATCTCGATCGTGGAGCGGGCGGAGGCGCGTGAGGCCAGTGCCGCGGGCGACCTCATCGAGGTGAAGAACCTGACGAAGGTGTACCAGATCCGTCAGGGCGGCTTCCGCAAGACCGACTTCACCGCCGTCGACGACGTGAGCTTCTCCATCCCGAAGGGGACCACGACGGCGCTCGTGGGGGAGTCCGGCTCCGGCAAGTCGACCGTGGCGAAGATGGTCCTCAAGCTCGAGGACATCACCTCCGGCTCGATCACCTTCGACGGCAAGGACGTCGGCACGCTGCCGCGGAGTGAGCTGCTGTCGTTCCGTCGCCGGGTGCAGCCCGTTTTCCAGGACCCGTACGGCTCGCTCGACCCGCTGCGCTCGATCGGCTCGACCATCGCCGAGCCGCTGCTGATCCACGGCATCGGGGACGCGAAGTCCCGCCGGGCGACGGTGCGCGAGCTGCTCGAGCAGGTGTCACTGCCGAGCTCAACGGAGCTGCGCTACCCGAACGAGCTCTCCGGCGGCCAGCGCCAGCGTGTCGCGGTCGCGCGCGCCCTCGCGCTGAACCCCGAGGTCATCGTGCTCGACGAGGCCGTCTCCGCGCTCGACGTGCTCGTGCAGGGGCAGGTCCTCGACCTTCTCACCAAGCTGCAGACCGAGCTGGGGCTGACCTACCTGTTCATCACCCACGACCTGGCCGTGGTGCGCCTCGTGGCGGACAACGTCTGCGTGATGCGTCAGGGCCGCATCGTCGAGCAGGCGACGACCGACGAGGTCTTCGACAGCCCGAAGCAGGACTACACGAGGGAACTGCTCGAGGCCATCCCCGGGGGCAACTTCGAGTTCGGTCGCCTCTAGCTCCTCTCGCGGTTCAAACGGAACGAGGGCGGGCTCGTGCATCGGCACGGGCCCGCCCTCGTTCCGGTTCTACAGCGCGGCGGAGAGGGTCAGGCCCACGGCGAGGGCGAGAAGTGCGCCGCCGACGACGAGCGACGGGGTGTCGACGCTCCGCCGCCGTGGACCCGAGGGGGCATCGCCCGCGGCGAGGAACCGGTCGCGCATCGACTCGAGGGCGTCGGCGACGGCCGGGCCGCGTGTCGCATCGGTCACGACGCGGCCGTCGTGCGCGGCCGCCTCCCTGATGCTGTGCGTGCGCAGAGCGATCCCGCTGCTCGGCACGGACCACACCCTGATCTGGGCGCCGTCCTCGGCGATCAGCGTCAGCTGCAGTCCCGGCTCCGCGGAGCGCAGGGCCGCCCAGGGCAGCTCGTGGGTGACCCACGGGTTCTGCACGACGACGCCACTGTCCGAGGCGTGCAGCCGCGGGCGCAGCAGCACCCCGGCGATGAACCACGCCACGACGGCGCACCAGGCGAGCACGGTGCCGGCCAGGAGCGGATAGCCGCGCAGCGCGGCGTCGGCGGCGGTGTAACAGCCGACGACGGCGATCATCACGATCCACGCCCAACCGGCGAGGCGCGGACGGACGGTGAGGACATCGCGGGGGGACGGCATGCCCCCATTATCGCCGCGCTCGCGGGGTTCGCATCGCGGCCGGCACCCGCGAGCGGTAAGCTGTATTCGTTAAGTGTGGGGTGGTGGCACCATCCGCGCCGATCTCAGGCCCCTCAACACCCGTCGCGGGCAGCTCGCCCGGAAACTAGATCAAGGAAAACTTTTATGGCTCTTGCCACGCGCACAGACCTCCGCAACGTGGCTATCGTCGCCCACGTCGACCACGGCAAGACCACCCTGGTCGACGCCATGCTCAAGCAGACGAACTCCTTCGACGCCCACGCGCACGTCGACGACCGGGCCATGGACTCGAACGAGCTCGAGCGTGAGAAGGGCATCACGATCCTCGCCAAGAACACGGCGATCTCGTACAACGGCGTCCACGCCACCGACGGCCCGATCACGATCAACGTCATCGACACCCCCGGCCACGCCGACTTCGGCGGCGAGGTGGAGCGCGGACTGTCCATGGTCGACGGCGTCGTGCTCCTCGTCGACTCCTCCGAGGGCCCGCTGCCGCAGACGCGCTTCGTGCTGCGCAAGGCGCTCGAGGCGAAGCTGCCGGTGATCCTCGCGGTCAACAAGACCGACCGTCCCGACGCGCGCATCGACGAGGTCGTCGCCGAGAGCCAGGACCTCCTCCTCGGCCTCGCCAGCGACATGGCCGACGAGCACCCCGACCTGGACCTCGACGCGATCCTCAACGTCCCCGTCGTGTACGCCTCCGGCAAGGCGGGGCGCGCCTCGCAGGTGAAGCCCGCCAACGGCGCACTGCCGGACAGCGAGGACCTCGAGCCGCTGTTCGACGCGATCCTCACCCACATCCCCGCACCCACCTACGACGACGAGGCGCCGCTGCAGGCCTGGGTGACCAACCTCGACGCCTCGCCGTTCCTCGGCCGCCTCGCGCTTCTCCGCATCTTCGCCGGCACCATCCGCAAGGGCCAGACCGTCGCCTGGGTGCACCACGACGGCACGCACTCGAACGCCCGCATCACCGAACTGCTGGTGACGAAGGCGCTGGACCGCTACCCGGCCGAGTCGGCCGGACCCGGTGACATCGTCGCCATCGCCGGCATCGAGAACATCACCATCGGCGAGACCATCGCCGACCCCGAGGACATCCGCCCGCTCCCGGCCATCACGGTCGACGACCCGGCGATCTCGATGACGATCGGGACCAACACCTCGCCCCTGGTCGGCAAGGTCAAGGGTCACAAGCTGACCGCCCGCATGGTGAAGGACCGCCTCGACCGCGAGCTGATCGGAAACGTGTCGCTCAAGGTCGTCGACATCGGCAAGCCCGACGCCTGGGAGGTCCAGGGCCGCGGCGAGCTCGCGCTGGCGATCCTCGTCGAGCAGATGCGCCGTGAGGGCTTCGAGCTCACGGTCGGCAAGCCCCAGGTGGTCACCAAGCAGGTCGACGGCAAGACGCACGAGCCGTACGAGCACCTGACCATCGACGTGCCCGAGGAGTACCTCGGCGCCGTCACGCAGCTGCTCGCAGCCCGCAAGGGGCGCATGGACGGCATGAGCAACCACGGCACCGGCTGGGTCCGGATGGAGTTCATCGTCCCCTCGCGCGGCCTGATCGGCTTCCGCACCGAGTTCCTCACCATCACCCGCGGCACGGGCATCGCGAACGCCATCTCGCACGGCTACGAGGAGTGGGCCGGGTCGATCGTCACCCGCAACAACGGCTCCATCGTCGCGGACCGCTCCGGCGTGGTCACGCCCTTCGCCATCATCGCCCTCCAGGAGCGGATGACGTTCTTCGTCAACCCGACCGAGGAGGTCTACGAGGGCATGGTCATCGGCGAGAACTCGCGCGCCGACGACATGGACGTGAACATCACGAAGGAGAAGAAACTGACGAACATGCGCCAGTCCACCTCCGATACCTTCGAGTCGATGACCCCGTCCCGTCAGCTGACCCTCGAGGAGTGCCTCGAGTTCGCCCGCGAGGACGAGTGCGTCGAGGTCACCCCCGAGCACGTCCGCATCCGCAAGGTCGAGCTCGACGCCCAGGCCCGCGCCCGGAACACCGCGCGCCTCAAGCGCCAGGGCTGAGCCGACCGGCTCCTGACGAACGCGGCTGTCCCCGGTGGGGCGGCCGCGTTCGTCGTCGGTCGAGACGATCAGTCCTCGAAGAGCGCCTGGGCGATGTGCTGGCCCTCGCGGATGCCGGGGGCGATCGCGAACACGCCGGACGACACGTGCGTGATGTACTCGTTGAGCAGGTCCGATCCGGCCAGCCGCCGCTGCATCGCCGTGAACTGGGCGACCGGGTCGCGCTGGTACGCGATGAAGAACAGTCCGGCGTCGAGGGTCCCGAGGGCGTCGTTGCCGTCGACGTAGTTGTACCCGCGGCGGAGCAGCTTCGCCCCGTCGTTGCTCGTCGGGTGCGCGAGACGCACGTGGGCGTCGACGTCGATGCCCCTGCCGTCCGGCCCGAGGGCCGAGAACGCCGGCTCGGTGATCTCCCCTCCACCGCTCAGCGGTGCGCCCTCGCCCTTGTCCCTGCCGATGACGCGCTCCTGCTCGTCGAGGGACTGCCGGTCCCAGATCTCGATCGTCATCCGGATCTTGCGCGTCACCAGGTAGCTGCCGCCGACCAACCAGTCGGGCCCGTCGTCCTCGCCGACCCACACCTGTGCGTCGACGGTGCCGGTTTCCTCGGCCTTGATGTTGGCCGTGCCGTCCTTGAAGCCGAACAGGTTGCGCGGGGTCTGCTGCGCGGTCGACGTCGACGAGGTGCGGCCGAAGCCGAGCTGGGACCAGCGCAGCGACGCCCGGCCGAACGCGATCCGTGACAGGTTGCGGATCGCGTGGACGGCGACCTGGGGATCGTCGGCGCACGCCTGGATGCAGAGGTCGCCACCCGACAGCGCCGCGTCCAGCTGATCGCCGGAGAAGTGGGGGAGCTCGGCCAGCAGCTCGGGCTTGCGGTCGGCCAGGCCGAAGCGGTCGGTCCCGTCGCGGTCCCGGAACAGGGTGGGCCCGAGGCCGAAGGTGAGCGTCAGGCCGGAGGCGCCGAGCCCGAGCGCCTCCCCGGTGTCGTCAGGGGGCTTGAGTGCGGGGCCGCCGACGGCTCCCTCCTCAGTGACGTCGAGCCCCCTGACCAGCCGGGCCGCGGCGTCCGTCCAGTCCTGCAGCAGCTCGATGAGGTTCTCCCTGCTGGCGCTGGAGGAGACGTCGAAGGCGGCGAAGTGCAGCCGGTCCTGTGCGGGCGTGACGATGCCGGCCTGGTGCTCCCCGAAGAACACGGCGGGCGAGCTGCCGCCGCCCGCCGATGCGCGGCCGGCGGCGAAACCGCCCGTGCCGACGGCGGCGGCGCCCGCGGCACCGGCCGCGGCCGCGAAGAGCCCGCGCCTGCTGAGCCCGCGCCGTCCGGGGGAGGAACCGTCACCCGGCGCGACGGGGCCGGTCGCCGAGTCGCCTCCGGTCGCCGCGTCGCCTCCGGTCGCCGAGTCGCCGTCGGTCGCCGCGTCTCCGAGTGGCGCCCCGGTGACCCCGCCCGTCCGCGCCGGGCGGGAGCGGCCGAGTCCCCGGCGTTCCCTGCGTGCCACCGCCGTCCTACTCGCCGTCGGCCGGCACGCCGAGCACGGTGTGCGTCAGCTGCGACAGCGGCTCGGCGAGGGCGTTGATGCCGTCGGAGAGCTCCTTCACCTGCTCCGTGCTCAGATCGGTGTACAGCACGAAGCCGTCCTCGAGCGAGCCGTACTGCGCGAGGAGGGCGTTCAGCTGCTCGAAGCGCTCGTCGATCTCCGCCGTCAGCTCCTCGCCCTCCGCCCCGCTGGCGATCGCGATGTCCTTGACGTTGCCGTAGGCGACGGACGCTCCCTCCACGTTGGCCTGGAAGTCCCACAGGTCCGTGTGGCTGAACTCGTCCTCCTCGCCCGTGATCTTCGAGGTCGCGACCTCATCGAGCAGCCCGATCGCACCGTTGGAGATGTCCGCGAGCGAGACGGTGAAGTCGTCCGCGTACACGAGGTCGTAGAGCTCCTGGACGTTGGCGTCCAGTCCGTCGGCCAGCTCTGCACGACCGGCGTCGTCGCTCGGCGTGAAGCCGTCCGGTGCCCACAGGTCCTTCTCGATGCGGTGGAAGCCGGTGAACGCGATCCCGTCCTCGGATGCCATCGGCTCGCGGAAGTCGATCTTCGGGTCCAGGTCGCCGAAGGCCTCCGCCGTCGGCTCGATCCGCTCGTAGTGGGTGCGGGCGGTGGCGAACAGCTCCCTGGCCCTGTCGTCGTCGCCCTCGCGGTAGGCGGAGGTGAACTCGGCGACGGCGGGGACGAGCTCGCCGACCTGGTCCTTGATGTAGGAGACGTAGTTGGCGACGGCCTGGTCGCTCGCCTCCTGATCGGCGGCGGAGACGCCACCGCCCTCGCCGCTGACGGTGAACGCCGCGGTGCCGATGCCCTCGCCGACCATGTTCAGCTTGCACTCGGTGAAGTAGTCGCCCGCCGGGAGCGAGGCGATGTAGCTCACGCTCTGGCCCGGCGCGATGTTCTCCTTCTCTCCGACGATGCGCAGCTTGTCGTCGGCGAGGATCTCGAACTCGTTGAGCTGGGTGCCCTCGTTGCTCAGCGCGAAGGTGATCGGACCGGCGCTCGCGGTCGCCGCGGACACCGCGCAGCCGTCATCGGTGATCGTGACCTCGAGTGCGTCCCCTCCGGCCGGGTTGTTCGCCACGCAGCCGCTGAGGGCGAGGGCGAGGGCGGCCGCGGAGGCGGTGCCGGTCAGGGCGGTCAGCTTCTTCATTCGTGTACTCCGGTTGTGAGGGTCCTCGCCGGGGCGGCGGGGGCACGGTGACCCGCCCGGACGATCCGGGCGAAGAGGGGGATGGCGACGGCGATGTAGCAGAGCCACGCGGCGACCTGCAGCCACGTCGGCTCGGGGGAGAGGTTGAGGATGCCGCCGAGCAGCGCCCCCCACCAGCTGCCGGGCGGGATGACCGCGCCGAGGCTCCACGCGACCGCGCCCCAGCCGGGGAGCAGTCCCGCCTCCTGTAGGTCGCCGATGCCGTACGACAGCACCCCGGCAGCGACGACGATGAGCGCATAGCCGGTCCAGGTGAAGAAGCGGTCCAGGCGGATGGCGATGAGCCCGCGGTAGATGACGATCTCGATGACCACGGCCACGAGGATGCCCAGCACGGCACCGATGAACGCCTGCGTCGCGTGCTCGGCGCTCGCCGACGGCCCGATCGTCGACCACACGAACAGCGCCGTCTCCATGCCCTCGCGGCCGACGCTGAGCAGGGCCAGCAGCACCAGCCCCCAGCCGGAGCCGCTGATGGCCCTGTCGATGCCGCCGCGAAGCGCGGTGGACATCGATCCGGCCTGCCGCCCCATCCAGAAGATCATCCAGGTGACGAAGCCGACGGCGATCAGTGAGAGCCCCCCGCCGATGGCCTCCTGCGCCTGGAAGGTCAGCGTGCTCGGTCCCCAGGTCAGGGCGGCGCCGATGCCGAGGCTCGCCACGACGGCGATGCCCACGCCGATCCAGATGCGGGGGATGAGGTCGCGTCGCTCCAGCTTGACGAGATAGGCGATGAGGATGCCGACGACGAGGGCGGCCTCGAGGCCTTCGCGCAGGCCGATGAGGAAGTTCGCGAACATGGGACAGCTTTCGGGGCGGGGTCGTTCGAGGGCCGCCGAGGTGGTCCCCTAAGGTTAGGCTCTGCTTTGCAGGCGTTTAGAGAGTAGACCCACGCAGCGCCCGTCGTCCAGATCCACGTTCGCGCGGCACGACCCGGCCGACGGGTACCCTGGAACGGTGACACCCCCCTCCCCAGCCGAGCGTCCCTCCGCCCGCTCCCGCGTTCTGGCCGCCGTCGTGGCGGCCGTGCTCGGCGTGGTCTTCGCGGCGGTCGGAACCGTCGCCCATCAGATCACGGTGTCCGTGTGGGGGATCACCGTGTACATCGGCCTGTTCATCTCGCTCGCGGCGGTCGCCGCCGTGGCGCTCGCGTGCCGGCTGCTGCTCCAGGGACGGCTGCCGTCGGTTCTTCTCGCGGCGGGCGTGATCGGCACGATCGGACTGTTCAGCGTGGAGAGCGCGGGCGGGTCCGTGCTCATCCCCGCGGGCGTGGCCGGGCAGGTGTGGGTCATCGGACCGACGCTGCTGACCGCGATCGTGGCGGTCTGGCCGCGTGTGCCCGCCGCGTCGTCGACCTCCGCCGCGCGGACGTCGGCCCGGTCCGGCGCTGGCTCCTAGACTGGGGGGACCGTGTCGAGGAAAGGACCCTCCCTCCCGTGACCTATGTGATCGCGTTGCCGTGCGTCGACGTCAAGGACCGTGCCTGCATCGA
>NZ_FUKR01000037.1 GCF_900163835.1 Mycetocola reblochoni REB411
AAAGCACTGACCCGCACGGTGTTGAGGAAACTCCACCACTCAGCGGGACGTCACCCGGCGCCCAGCGCTGCGAACAACCGGTCTGTCTCCCGCACAACACAACGTGCATCGATCGGGACACACTCCACCTAAATCGAAATCCGAACAAGCAGAGCTCGGGCGACGACGGACGACAGCCCGGAGGATCACCGGTTCATACCATAATTGGACAGCTGAAACCGAGCTGCCGACCCGCCCACGACGAAACGCACAAGCACAGGTCCGGCCTTCGCCCCACGCCCGAACGTCGGCATCGATGCACGGTCAGAACCCGGACAGTCCCCGTCCGCCCGGGCCTAAACGACGCCGTCCGGCACATACCCTCGGGTGTACGCCGGACGAGCTGGTGTCCCGACTCCTTCGCGGGTCTAGCTGCGAGTCACCACCGTGTGGCGATCACGGCCCTCACCGAAGGAGTGCGAGACGAACCCGCGATCCGCGACAACATCGTGAACGAGCTTTCGCTCGTAACTCGACATCGCCGGCAGCTCCGCGGTCTCCGCGCCGCTGTCGAGCTGAGCGATCGCGCTGTCCACAAGTCTTTCGAGCTCACGAAGCCGCTGCTGCCGGGAGCCATCGACGTCAAGGATCAGGCGTGAAAACTCACCGGTCTTCGACTGCACCGCGAGCCTGGTGAGCTCCTGCAACGCGTTCACGGTCTCCGGGGCCGAGAGCACGGCCAGGTTGCTCTCACCCTCCGCGGTCACCGAGATGTAGGAACGACCGTTGGTCACGGAAATCTCGAGGTCGCCGTCCAAATCAGCGATGTCGAGGAACTCCTCGATGAAGTCCGCCGCGATATCGCCCTCGTCAACCGAAGGGGTCGACGTTCCATCGATCGTGGGATCTGACATATCGACTACTTCCTCTCGCTACTGTTTCCGCCGGAGTTCGGCTTCGTGCCGGACTTCTTCGCCCTGGACTTGCTCATCGGCTGCTGCCGCTGCTGCTTCTCGACGACCACGACGGTCTCCTGGGCCGTCCCCTCGTCGACCACGAGCTTGCCCTTTCGTGCCAGGCGCTCCTCGCGCTTCTTCGCCGCCTCGCTGCCCGGCGTCGGCATGTTCCTGATGACGATGAACTGCTGCACCATCGTCCAGATGTTGCTGGTCAGCCAGTAGAACATCACACCGAGGGGGAAGGCGAATCCCGAGAACAGGAAGATGAACGGGAGGATGTACAGCATGATCCGCTGCTGCTTGAACATCGGGCTGGCCTTGGCCTCCTCCGACATGTTCTTCGACATGATCTGCAGCTGCGTGATGAACTGCGATGCGGTCATGAGCACGACCATCACCGCAGCGACGATCATGACGCCGACCTGCGGGGGAGTGGCCTCCATGGCCTTCTGGAAGCTCGTGTGCAGCGGGGCGAAACCACCGAACAACGCCGCATTGCCGAACTGCTCCGCAAGCTGTGAGTTCAGAGGCCCGACGCCCGCTTTACCGGCCTGAGCGGCGTTCAGAACCTGGAACAGCGAGAAGAAGATCGGCATCTGCACCAAGAGGGGCAGGCACGACGCCATCGGGTTGGTTCCGGTCTCGGAGTAGATCGCCATGGTCTCGCGGCGCATCGCCTCCTGGGACAGCTGATCACGCTTGCCGCGGTACTTGTCCTGGACCTTCTTCAGCCGTGGCGCGACCTCCATCATCCGACGCTGGTTCTTGATCTGCTTGACGAACAGCGGGATCAGAGCCGCACGCACCACGATGACGAGTCCGACGATCGACAGCACCCAGGTGAGCCCGCTCGCGGGATCCATCCCCGCGGCAGACAGCAGCCAGTGCCACCCGACAAGGAGTAGCTCGACGACCCATTTCAAGGGCCAGAGGATGATGGAGAAGATATCCATTGTGCGGGTTAGCCCTTCTGATGACCGGCGACGACGAAGCCGGCCGGGGTGATGAGGTAGCGGAAGCGTCGGCGGGGACGGACATCGTCGATTCCACCGGTCGCCCAGGGGTGGCATCGAAGCAGTCGGCGCGCCGTCCACCAGGAACCGACGAGGACACCGTGCAGCTGAACCGATTGCAGTGCGTACGCCGAGCAGCTCGGGTGGTACCGGCACACGTCACCGTAGAGCGGCGAGATGATCCGACGGTAGGCCACGAGGAACGCAACGACGGCGTTGCGGGGCAGAAGCAGCAGCGTACTCATGATCGTGAGGCCAGCGTCCGCGCGCGCGCAGCGGCAGCGGTGACGTCCGCCAACAGGACGTCGTAGCTCGCGGCCGCGGCCGCGGGTTGGGCGCGCACGACGATCTCTGTTCCTTCCGGGACGGAATCGAGAACCGAGTGGGTGGCTGCTTTCAGACGGCGCCGGACACGGTTGCGAACGACCGCACCGCCGACGGATTTCGCAGCGATGAACCCGAACCGTGCGTGGACAGGGTTCGGGTTCATCACGATGTGCGAGACCGTCACAGCACCGACGAGTCGCCGCCCTCGGCGAACGACCCGACGGTACTCGTCGGCTCGCGTCAGCTTGTGGGCTGCGTCGAGCACGACGAGTCGACGACTACGCGGAGAGCTCGGTGCGGCCCTTGCGGCGGCGGTTCGCCAGGATGGCGCGGCCGGCGCGGGTGCGCATACGGAGACGGAAGCCGTGCACCTTGGCACGACGACGGTTGTTCGGCTGGAAGGTTCGCTTGCTCATGATTACTCCACGGGTGAGGCTCCACCACCGACAGTCGGTGGGGACAACTGGGTGCCAAAAGGCATACGTCAACTGACTAAATCTACGACGGCAGCAGCGAACAAGCAAACCCACGAGGCGACCACTCAGGTTTATCCACAGGACCTGCTCCGTGCCTCTTCGCCGCACCGTCCCCCTCCTCGCCTGCGATCTTGCGGCTAGGCGAACAGATCGTTAGCGTGGCACGGCTGGTTATCCCCAAGCCGATCCCTACCCGCAACCGCGTTTCCCACATTCGCGCCTTGGTCGGTGGATAACCTTGTGAGTAAACATTGGGGAGCTATGAGCAACGGGCAAGACCACATCGAGACCATCTGGCAGGACATCGTCGGCGTTCTCGGCACCGACGACCGGATCACACCTCCGCTTCGAGGGTTCCTGAACCTCGTCGTCCCCAAAGGCATCATGGGGGGAACCCTCTACCTCGAGGTGCCGAACGAGTTCACGGCGGGTCAGCTCAACGCCAGGATGCGCGCCTCCCTGATCGAGGCGATCGGCACCATGAGCGAGCAGATCGAGGCCACGAACTACGCCGTCGTCGTCAACCCGGAGATCATCGAGGAGGACACGGCGCCTGTCCTCCCCACACCGGCCAGTACGCCGGCAGCCGGACAGACCGCGTCGACGCCCGTCGTCGCAGCCGAGCCTTCCTCGCCGTCACCCGCTCCACTGCCGTCGCGCGAGAACGACCCGCGGCTCAACAACAAGTACTCCTTCGACAACTTCGTGATCGGGCAGTCCAACCGCTTCTCGCACGCCGCTGCCGTCGCCGTCGCTGAGGCCCCCGCCAAGGCCTACAACCCGCTGTTCATCTACGGCGACTCGGGTCTCGGCAAGACTCACCTGCTGCACGCGATCGGTCACTACGCGATCAGCCTCTTCCCCGGAGTCCGCGTTCGATACGTCTCCAGCGAGGAGTTCACCAACGACTTCATCAACTCGATCGCGAACAACAGGGGCGCAGAGTTCCAGGCCCGCTACCGCGACGTCGACATTCTCCTCATCGACGACATCCAGTTCCTGCAGGGCAAGGCGGAGACGCAGGAGGCGTTCTTCCACACCTTCAACAACCTGCACGACCACAACAAGCAGGTCGTGATCACCAGCGACCTGCCTCCCAAGGCCCTCACTGGCTTCGAGGACCGGATGCGATCACGCTTCGAGTGGGGGCTCATCACCGACGTCCAGGTCCCCGACCTCGAGACCCGCATCGCGATTCTCCGCAAGAAGGCGCAGAGCGAGAAGCTCTCCATCCCGGACGAGGTGCTCGAGTTCATCGCCTCCAAGGTGTCCTCGAACATCCGCGAACTGGAGGGCACGCTCATCCGCGTCACCGCCTTCGCGAGCCTGGGACGCACGCCGATCGATATGTCGCTCGCTCAGACGGTGCTCAAGGACCTCATCACCCTCGACGAGGACAACGTGATCTCGCCGGTCGACATCATCAACACCACGGCCGCCTACTTCAAACTGTCCGTCGACGACCTCTACGGTTCGTCGCGCTCGCAGGCCATCGCGACGTCGCGGCAGATCGCCATGTACCTGTGTCGTGAGTTGACGAACCTCTCGCTGCCGAAGATCGGCCAGCTGTTCGGCAATCGCGACCACACGACCGTCATGTACGCCAACAAGAAGATCGGCGACCTCATGCAGGAGCGTCGCTCGATCTACAACCAGGTGACCGAGCTGACGAGCCGCATCAAGCAGGGACACCGCTTCAACCGGTGATCGAACCGATCGCGCCGCCGTGTTCGCACCCCAGCGCGACGTCCATGCCCGAGGGGTTGTCCACCGACGCCGCTCCTCTTATTAACAAGTACACAGGTGTGGACAAGTTGTGGAAAGCTGTGGAACGCGCCGCCCGAACGTGTTGATGAGCGCGAGATTCTTGTGGAGTCGAAGCCACGATCGGCGTCATGACGCGGCATGTTCACTCAACTCGGCTCACACGCTTCCCACAAGTGACAGGAATGTAGTTCCCTTGTGATTCCTGACGTCGTCGGAGTTATCCACACTCTCCACAACTGTTAAGACCATTACAGATCTTCTAAGAAAAATCCCGCGAGGCAACCTTGGGGGGCCACGCTCGAGGAACTACACGAACTTCGGCACGGGCTAGCATTGTTGTCATCCCGAGCCCACCTCCGACAGTCAGGGGATCACCGTGCGCTTCAGCGTGAATCGCGACGTCTTCAGCGACGCAGTCTCGTTCACCGTCAAGCTGCTTCCGCAGCGGACGACCCTCCCGATCCTGAGTGGTGTGCTGCTGTCAACCACCGAGAGCGGACTGAAGCTCTCGAGCTTCGACTACGAGGTGTCTGCTCAGACCGAAATCGATGCCGACGTCGAGGAGCAGGGAACGGTCCTCGTCTCGGGACGTCTTCTCGCAGAAATCGCGAACCGGCTGCCCAACGCGCCCGTCCAGTTCAGCACCGACGACAACAAGATCAGTGTCAGCTGCGGCCCCGCATCGTTCACGCTCCTCTCGATGCCAGTCGAGGAGTATCCGACGGTTCCGCACGTAGACGGTGAGAGCGGGTTGGTCAAGGCCGAGGACTTCTCGACCGCGGTGTCGCAGGTCGCGGTCGCCGCCTCGAAGGACGACGTCACCCCTGTGATCACGGGCGTGCAGCTTGAGGTCGCCGACAACACGCTCAGCCTCGTGGCCACCGACCGTTACCGCGTCGCCGTCCGTGACATCGAGTGGGACAACGGTGCCGGCTCGGGTGAACCGATCAGCGCTCTCATCCCTGCTCGCACGATCCAGGAGGTCGGCAAGACCTTCGGCCACTCCAGCACGATCTCGGTCGCGTTCACCAACAGCGACGATCGCGAACTCATCGCGTTCTCGGCCGACCGCAAGACGGTCACGTCCCTGCTGATCAAGGGAACGTTCCCCCCGGTCAGACGGCTGTTCCCCAGCGATGTCAGCAACTACGCGGTCATGAACACCGCTGACGTGATCGATTCGGTCCGCCGCGTCTCCCTCGTCCTCGAGCGTGAGGCAGCCCTGCGGTTCAGCTTCACCATCGATGGGCTCACCATGGACGCCGCCGGCTCCGAGAACGCCCAGGCGTCAGAAACGGTCGATGCTCTGCTCACCGGCAACGACATCGTCCTGTCGCTGAAGCCCCAGTTCCTCATCGATGCGCTCAACGCGGTGCGCAGCGAGTTCGTCCGTTTCTCGTTCACCACCTCGGAGAACAGCAACAAGCCCGGCCCCGTCCTCATCACGAGTCAGTCCTCGAAGGACCAGCCGGGGGCGGACAGCTTCAAATACCTGCTCCAGCCGAACCTTCTTCTTCGCTGAGCACACCCCCGCACACACCGCACAACTGGGAGAACACATGCACATCGGTCTTATCGGACTCGGCAAAATGGGCAACAACATGCGCACTCGTCTGCGCAACAACGGCATCGAGGTCACCGGTTACGACCGCAACCCCGACGTCAGCGACGTTGCCAACCTCGTCGAGCTCGCCGAGGCACTTCCCGCACCGCGGACGGTCTGGGTGATGGTCCCGGCCGGAGCCATCACCGACGCCGTCATCACCGAACTCAGCGACGTCCTCGACGCCGGCGACCTGATCATCGAGGGCGGGAACAGCCGCTTCACCGAGGACATCAAGCACAACGAGCTGCTGTCCGCGAAGGGCATCGACTACATCGACGCCGGTGTGTCTGGCGGCGTCTGGGGCGTCACCAACGGCTACGGCCTCATGGTCGGCGGACCCGAGGCGCAGGTCGAGCGAGTGATGCCCGTGTTCGATGCCCTCCGACCCGAGGGACCGCGGGCAGAGGGCTTCGTCCACGCCGGCGGCGTCGGTGCCGGTCACTACGCCAAGATGGTGCACAACGGCATCGAGTACGCGATGATGCAGGCGTACGCCGAGGGTTACGAGCTCCTCGAGAAGCGCAGTGACATCGTCAACGACGTTCCGGGGATCTTCGGAGCATGGCAGCGCGGCACCGTCGTGCGGTCCTGGCTGCTCGAGCTCCTCGTCCTCGCGCTCCAGCACGACCCGACTCTGGCCAACATCGAAGGCTACGTCGAGGACTCGGGCGAGGGACGGTGGACCATCGAAGAGGCCATCGACAACGCCGTTCCCGTCCCGACCATCTCGGCGTCGATCTTCGCCCGCTTCGTCTCGCGGCAGGAAGACTCCCCGGCGATGAAGGCCGTCGCGGCACTGCGAAACCAGTTCGGCGGCCACGCCGTCAAGTCAGCCGAGTAGACGGCTCCACCGTTCGGGGTGGTGCCGCACCACCCCGAACGGAGACCGCGATGATCGTCACGCACCTCAGCCTCAGGGACTTCCGCAACTACGCGGAGGCCGAGCTTGAGCTGCACGGCGGTACCAACCTCTTCATCGGACGGAACGGTCAGGGAAAGACGAACCTGGTCGAGTCGCTCGTCTTTCTCAGCACGCTCAGTTCGCACCGCGTAAGCGGTGACCAAGCGATGGTCCGCGCCGGATGCGAGGCCGCCATCGTGCGGACGACGTTCACCCACGGCGACCGCGAGCTCCTCGCCGAAGTGCAGATCAACCGCTCGGGGACGAACCGTGCCCAGATCAACCGCTCGGCAATCCGGCCGCGGGACCTGCCCTGGTACGTCCGAACGGTCCTCTTCGCTCCGGAGGACCTCGCCCTGGTTCGGGGCGAACCTTCTGGCCGACGTCGATTCATCGACCAACTCTCGATGATCCTCGCACCACGGTTCAGCGCGGTCCTGGCCGACTACGAACGCGTGCTCAAGCAACGGAACACTCTGCTCAAATCCCTGAGGGGCGGGCTGAGCGCCGCGCAGGAGCAGACACTCACGATCTGGGACGAGAAGCTCATCTCCCTCGGTACCGAGATCATCGCCCGACGGGCCGTTCTGGTCGAACAGATCCGCGACCCGCTGCGGCGCGCCTATGCGGCCGTCGTTGACGACGATCACGAACCGACGATCGATTTGAGCCTGAGCATCGACGGGTACGACGTCGATGCGGATGACACCGCGGACCGGGCCGCGAACAGCGCGGTTCCGGACTCGGCACGGATCGAGGCGGGCTTCCGGGCGGCCATGGAGCGCCGCCGACGCGCGGAACGCGAGCGGGGGCTCACCCTGGTCGGACCGCACAGGGACGATCTGCTGTTCGGACTCAACCGGCTGCCGGTCAAGGGATACGCCAGTCACGGTGAGTCGTGGTCGTTCGTCCTGGCGCTCAAGCTGGCGACGGCGGAGCTGTTGCGCAGGGACTCCGATCTCGGGGACCCGGTCCTCATCCTCGACGACGTGTTCGCGGAACTGGACCGTCAGCGACGGCGACGGCTGGCCGAGGCGGTCACGGGGTTCGAGCAGGTGCTGATCACGGCCGCCGTTCGCGAGGACATCCCGGAGGAGCTCCGCGCCGCTCCGATCTTCATCCGCGCCGGTCGCGTGGTCGACGAGGACGCTGTCGATGTCTGACATCGAGGCGGTGAATGAGGAGTGCTCGCGGGTGTACGAGCACATGAAGCTGGTCTTCGGGGGGATCAAGCCCGGTCGTCGCCGCGAGCAGAGGACGCCGCGTCCGGGGAGCGCTCCGTTCGCCCCCGGCCGGGACCCGCACGGCATCAGCGACGTGCTCGGCTCGCTCACCAACTCCCTCGGCTGGGAGACCCAGCTGGCCAAGAGCGACCTGGTCGCCCGCTGGGCCGACGTGGCCGGCGAGCAGACCGCAGCGCATTCGACTCCCGTGGACATCAGCGCGGGAGTCCTCACGGTCCAGTGCGAATCGACAGCCTGGGCCACCCAGCTGAGACTCATGCGCGTCGAACTCCAGACGCAGATCACCACGCGGTTCCCCGAAGCACAGGTCACCACGATCCGCTTTTTGGGACCCAACGTCCCTTCGTTCAAACGTGGCCCCAGATCGGTTCAGGGCCGTGGAGTGCGCGATACCTACGGTTGACTCGGCAAATCAGGTCGAACGGCAAGAAAAAGCCCGGCAAACGGCCGCTCAGCGCGGGGAAACCGTCGATCGCTTGGTAGGCTGAAGTGTCTATCCGTAGACGGTTTGGAGCCTCACAACATATGTCAGAAGAACCGAAGATCGGTCAGGGAAGCGGCGACTACGGTGCCGATCAGATTCAGGTTCTCGAGGGCCTTGAAGCGGTGCGGAAGCGACCGGGAATGTACATCGGGTCGACCGGTCCGCGCGGACTTCACCACCTGGTGTACGAGATCGTCGACAACTCCGTCGACGAGGCGCTGGCCGGCTACGCCGACAACATCGTCGTGACGATCCTGCCGGACGGCGCGGTTCGCGTCGTCGACAACGGGCGAGGGATCCCCGTTGACATCCACCCGATCGAGCAGAAGTCGACGGTCGAGGTCGTGCTGACGATCCTGCACGCGGGAGGAAAGTTCGGCGGCGGTGGATACGCGGTCTCCGGCGGCCTGCACGGCGTCGGCAGCTCCGTGGTCAACGCGCTCTCCCGTCGGCTCGAGGTCGAGGTCCGGCGCCAGGGCTTCGTGTGGCGCCAGCAGTTCAGCACGGGCGGGATCCCGGAGGGCCCCCTGCAGAAGGGCGAGGAGTCGGACGAGACCGGCACCACGATCACCTTCTGGCCCGACGACACTATCTTCGAGACCGTCGACTTCGACTACACGACGCTGCGGACCCGGTTCCAGCAGATGGCGTTCCTCAACAAGGGACTGCGGATCACACTGACCGACGAGCGGGAGAACGCCGAGCCGACCGCCGTGGACGGGGATGCCGTCGTCGATGCCGTCGCCGACGGCTCGTCCCAGGACGAGACCGCCAGGGCACGGCACGACGTGTTCTTCTACGAGCGGGGTCTGGTCGATTACGTCGAGTACCTCAACAGTGCCAAGCGTGCCGAGATCGTCAACGACGAGATCATCTCCTTCGAGTCGGAGGACACGGAACGCAAGATCGCACTCGAGGTCGCCATGCAGTGGACGACCGCCTACAGCGAGAGCGTCCACACCTACGCGAACACCATCAACACCCATGAGGGCGGCACCCACGAGGAGGGCTTCCGCGCGGCACTGACGACGCTCATCAACCGTTACGCGCGCGCGAAGAACCTGCTCAAGGACCGCGACGACAACCTCTCCGGCGACGACGTCCGCGAGGGTCTCACCGCGGTCATCTCCGTGAAGCTCGGCGAACCGCAGTTCGAGGGTCAGACCAAGACCAAGCTGGGCAACACCGAGGCGAAGGCCTTCGTCCAGAAGATCGTCGGCGACCAGCTCGGCGACTGGCTGGAGCGCAACCCGCTGCAGGCGAAGTCGATCATCATGAAGGCGATCGGCGCCGCCACGGCACGGCTCGCCGCACGCAAGGCCCGGGAGACGGCGCGCCGCAAGGGGCTGCTCGAGGGCGGCGGAATGCCGGGCAAGCTGAAGGACTGCCAGTCCAAGGACCCGTCGATCTCCGAGATCTTCATCGTCGAGGGCGACTCGGCCGGCGGCTCGGCCGTGCAGGGGCGCAACCCGGAGACCCAGGCGATCCTGCCGCTGCGCGGAAAGATCCTCAACGTCGAGAAGGCCCGGCTCGACAGGGCGATGGGCAACGCCGAGGTCCAGGCGATGATCACCGCCTTCGGAGCGGGCATCGGCGAGGACTTCAACCACGAGAAGGCCAGGTACCACAAGATCGTGCTCATGGCCGACGCCGACGTCGACGGCCAGCACATCACGACGCTGCTGCTCACGCTGCTGTTCCGCTACATGCGGCCGATGATCGAGCTCGGCTACGTTTACCTCGCCCAGCCGCCGCTCTACCGCATCAAGTGGTCCAACGCCGAGCACGACTACGTCTACAGCGACGCTGAGCGGGATGCCTACCTCACCGACGGCCTCGCCGCGGGCAAGCGCATCCCGAAGGACAACGGCATCCAGCGGTACAAGGGTCTCGGCGAGATGGACTACAAGGAGCTCTGGGAGACCACGATGGACCCGCAGACGCGCACGCTCCTGCAGGTCACCCTGGACGACGCCGCGATCGCGGACGAGATCTTCGCCACCCTCATGGGCGAGGACGTCGACGCGCGCAGGACCTTCATCCAGCAGAACGCGAAGGACGTGCGGTTCCTCGACATCTGATCCACGGACAGAGACGAGCGACCGACAGACAGGGATAAGAAGACATGGCAGACGACACCACAGGCGAGAACACTGAAACCTCGTCGCACCACGGCAAGATCGACCAGGTCGATCTCCAGCTGGAGATGCAGCGCAGCTACCTCGACTACGCGATGAGCGTGATCGTCGGGCGTGCGCTCCCCGAGGTCCGCGACGGTTTGAAGCCGGTGCACCGACGCGTCATCTACGCGATGTACGACGGTGGCTACCGTCCGGACAAGGCGTTCTCCAAGTGCGCCCGTGTCGTCGGAGACGTCATGGGACAGTTCCACCCGCACGGTGACAGCGCGATCTACGATGCGCTCGTCCGCCTGGTGCAGCCGTGGAGCCTGCGCTACCCGCTCGCGCTCGGCCAGGGCAACTTCGGGTCTCCGGGCAATGACGGCGCCGCGGCACCCCGGTACACCGAGACGAAGATGGCCCCGCTCGCGCTCGAGATGGTTCGGGACATCGACGAGGACACCGTCGACTTCCAGGACAACTACGACGGCCGCACCCAGGAGCCGTCGGTCCTGCCGAGCCGCTTCCCGAACCTGCTCGTCAACGGTTCGGTCGGTATCGCGGTCGGCATGGCCACCAACATCCCGCCGCACAACCTGCGCGAGGTCGCGGACGGCGCACTGTGGCATCTGGCCAACCCCGACGCGAGCCGAGAGGACCTGCTCGAGGCGCTGATCCAGAGGATCAAGGGACCGGACTTCCCGACCGGGGCGCAGATCCTCGGCGTCAAGGGCATCCAGGACGCCTACCGCACGGGCCGTGGCTCCATCACGATGCGTGCCGTCGTCAACGTCGAGGAGATCGCCGGACGCACCTGCCTCGTCGTGACGGAGCTGCCGTACCAGGTCAACCCCGATAACCTCGCCATCAAGATCGCTGACATGGTGAAGGAGGGCCGGCTCAACGGCATCGCCGACATTAGGGACGAGACGAGCGGTCGTACGGGTCAGCGGCTCGTGCTCGTGCTCAAGCGCGATGCCGTCGCGAAGGTCGTGCTCAACAACCTGTACAAGCACACCTCGCTGCAGGAGAACTTCGGCGCCAACATGCTCGCGATCGTTGATGGCGTGCCGCGGACCCTCGCGCTCGACGGCTTCATCACCGCATGGGTGGCGCACCAGATCGAGGTCATCGTCCGGCGCACCCAGTACCGCCTGGCCGAGAAGGAGGCCAGGGCGCACATCCTGCGCGGCTACCTGAAGGCGCTCGATGCTCTCGACGAGGTCATCGCGCTCATCCGTCGCTCGCCGAACGTCGAGCAGGCGCGGACCGGTCTGATGGAGCTGCTCGCCGTCGACGAGCTGCAGGCCAACGCGATCCTGGAGATGCAGCTGCGCCGCCTCGCCGCGCTGGAGCGTCAGAAGATCATCGACGAGCACGACCAGATCGAGGCGCAGATCCTCGACCTGAAGGACATCCTCGCCACACCGGCGCGTCAGCGCACGATCGTCGGCGATGAGCTCACCGCGATCGTCGACAAGTACGGCGACGACCGGCGCACCGAGATCATGTACGGCTACGACGGCGACATGAACATGGAGGACCTGATCCCCGAGGAGGAGATGGTCGTCACCGTCACGAGGGGCGGCTACATCAAGCGGACCCGGAGTGACAACTACCGTTCCCAGCACCGCGGCGGCCGCGGAGTGCGCGGTGCGCAACTGCGCGCCGACGACATCGTCGACCACTTCTTCGTCACGACGACGCACCACTGGCTCCTGTTCTTCACCGACCAGGGACGGGTGTACCGGGCCAAGGCCTACGAGGTGCAGGAGGCCGGCCGCGACGCGAAGGGTCAGCACGTCGCCAACCTGCTCGCCATGCAGCCGGACGAGCAGATCGCCGCGATCCTGGACATCAAGGACTATCAGGCGGCCACCTACCTCGCGTTGGCCACCCGCAAGGGCCTCATCAAGAAGACCGCGCTCAGCGAGTACGACACCAACCGCTCCGGCGGCATCATCGCCATCAACCTGCGCAACGGCGACGAGCTCGTCAACGCGTTGCTCGTCGAGGAGGACTCGGACATCTTCCTGGTCTCGCGTCAGGGCATGTCGTTGCGCTTCCAGGCCAGGAACGACGCGCTGCGGCCGCTCGGCCGTTCGACGTCAGGCGTCAGGGGCATGAGCTTCCGCGACGGTGACGAGCTGCTGTCCGCCTCCGTGATCCCCCACGACGACGACGAGGCCCACGGCTGGTACGTGTTCGCCGTCACGGAGGGCGGTTACGCGAAGCGGACCGCGGTCGACCAGTACCGCACGCAGAATCGCGCGGGGCTCGGCATCAAGGTCGCGAAGCTCAACGACGACCGGGGCGAGCTCGCCGGGTCCCTGATCGTCGGATCGGACGACGAGGTGCTCGTCGTTCTCGCCAGTGGCAAGGTGGTAAGGTCTGCCGTGTCCGAGGTTCCGGCCAAGGGCCGCGACACCATGGGGGTTGTGTTCGCTCGCTTCCCCGACAAGGACAAGATCCTGACCGTCGCCCGCAACAGCGAGCGCGCCGTCGCGGACGAGGTGGCTGAGGCTACCGCCGAGGATGCGCGTGACGACGACCCCACCACCCCGTCTTCGGAGTCCTCCCGGGAAGGAACCAACTAAATGAGTAGCGTCGCCGAGAAGCTCGCGAAGAAGTCCTCCAAGAAGTCCTCGACCAAGCAGGTCAGGCTCAAGCTGGTCTACGTCGACTTTTGGTCGGCGGTGAAGATGTCGTTCTTGGCTGCGGTCGCGATCGCCATCGTGACGGTCGTGTTCTTCTTCCTGGTGTTCACCGTTCTCGAGGCGGTCGGCGTGTTCGACAGCGTCAACAGTCTGTACAGCGAGGTCGCGGGGTCGAACCAGGACCTGGCCGGCATCTTCAACATCGGTCGGGTGATGGGTTTCGCCGTCGTCGTGGCAATCCTGAACCTCATCGTCGTGACGGTACTCGGTGCGATCTCGGCTGGACTGTACAACCTCGCCGTGAAGATCAGTGGTGGCCTGCTGGTCGGCTTCACCAACCAGTAGCGGTTGGCCGCCGACAGGCGGAGGGTGTCGATTTGGGACGCCGGAGCATTTCCGGTAATGTCATTCGTGCCCTAACGGGGCTATAGCTCAGGCGGTTAGAGCGCTTCGCTGATAACGAAGAGGTCCCAGGTTCAAGTCCTGGTAGCCCCACTCGAGTACTTCTCGAGGGGACGTAGCTCAATTGGCAGAGCACCTGCTTTGCAAGCAGGGGGTTAGGGGTTCGATTCCCCTCGTCTCCACATCGGCCGGCTCCTTTGGGGGCCGGTTCTGTGTTTAACGAGTGCGTCCGTGCTTCACGAGTGGTTGTGACCACCGATTCAGTGTTGTACGGCTGTTCTCGCTTCTGACGGTCCCCCGGGAGTCTGAACGGCTCTGTGCCGGAGGAGAGGCTCCGAGGGGTCGCTGCGCAGCGTCGCGTGGGCGGCTTGTCGCCACGACCGGAATGCGCGCCCCGGGTCACGAGTGCGATCGCGCGTGTGACTTCCCGGCCTGGGACCCGCTGACCGACAAGGCGCACCGTTAGGGTCCAGTGGTCAGTCGTGCTCCGTCGCCGCCCGGGACGGCGTCCGGGGCGGCTGTGGCAGTCCCCGACGTCTGCCGCCATGGGGCTGGACGACCGCTTGGCTGCGCACCGTCGTCGTCGGGCGGTGTCGTCTGCCGGCCGTGGTGTCTTCCCCTGTTCTGTCCGCTGCCTGCCCTGTCCGTCGGTTGTCGCGTCGATGAAGCTGACGGTTTATCGCCTCCATGAGGCTGACGGCAGAGGATCGACTCATTCCCACCGCGCTTCGCCTTTCGTGTCGCTCGTGCGCGGGCGTTCGACGTTCGCTCGGCGTGGGCCGGCGTCGATACGGAACGGCCACGGCCCCAATGGCTCCGTGGCCCGCCGTGTTTATGCGCTCGACGAGCGTGTGCCGCTCTTTTCCCGTCGGACCTCATAGACCCGGAACAGAAACGCAGATATATGGCTATATTCGAATATAAGTACACGCCGGGTCAGGGATGGCGAAACCGTACCCGTGGACCCTGCACAGGCGCTCCTGCCTCCTCGTTGACCACTCCCGAACGGGGGATGGGGCGTTTCTCGGGGACGCGGTTACAGTAGAGATTCTGTGAGCATGACTCACAATTTATCAGCTCCCCCCATTTGAGCTCGCACCCGAACTGACCCCTCGCTGCATCATGCGGCGACGACGAGTGGAACCCATGCGAATCACACGTGACGAGAGCGAACGCAGTATCGACGGGCTGGACGGCCAGCCCATTGGGCTGAACGGTCGGTGCTCCGCGGGGACGGCTGTCCGCGCGACGCGGAGAGCCGTCACCATCGCTGTCGCCGGCATCCTCGGGATCGCCGTCAGCTTCTCGGGAGCGGCGCCGGCCTCGGCCGACCCGGAAGCGGCGAACGCTCGTGCGGCAGGAGTGGCGACGTCAACGTCGAGCGACCGAGCTGATGGCTCCACTAGCACGGGCGCCGTGACAGCCGATGCGCTCCCTGCCCCGCAGATCGACGGTGTCGTCTGGGACCAGGTCGTCATCGGGGACACCGTCTACGCCGGCGGCAGCTTCACGACCGCCAGGCCGGCCGGTGCCCGCGCAGGCACGGACGAGACACGTCGGACGAATCTGCTGGCGTACTCGCTGAGCAGCGGGAAGCTGATCGAGAGCTTCGCTCCCGAATTGAACGGCCAGGTCAAGACGCTCGCGGCCTCACCCGACGGGACGACCCTCTACCTCGGTGGACAGTTCACCTCCGTCGACGGATCCAACCGCTACCGGATCGCCGCCATCGACGTGGCGACGTCACGGCTCACCTCCTGGCGGCCGACCGCGGATGCGACGGTGAACTCGATCGTCGCGACGGCGGACACCGTCTACGTGGGCGGGGTGTTCAGCAAGTTCCAGCTGCAGCCCCGGACCCGTGCTGCTGCGGTGGACGCACGTACCGGCGTCATCCGCGACTGGGCGCCGGTCGTGGCCGGTGGCACAGTGTCGACGATGGTGCTCTCGCCCGACGGCGACAAGCTCGTGATCGGCGGCAACTTCACCTCGGTGAACTCCGGTGTCAGTGCGACAGGGAGGTCGATCGGCGCGACCAGGGGGATGGCCGCGGTCGATTCCGACGTGGGCTCGAGCCTGGAGTGGAAGGCGAGCTCGGTGGTCAAGAACGGCGGCTCACGCGCATCGATCACCTCGCTCGGAGCAGACGAGAACTCCGTCTACGGATCGGGCTATGAGAACTCGGCGTCGCGTGACGGCAACCTTGAGGGAACCTTCCGCGCCAGCTGGTCGGACGGGAGCCTGCTCTGGCTCAGCGACTGCCACGGAGACAGCTACTCGATCGCGCCGGCAGGAGACACCGTCTACGTGGCGAGCCACGCGCACTACTGCGGCAACCTCTCCGGTGGGGGAATGAGCGACTACCAGCAGCCCGACAAGTACTACCGTGCGACGGCGATGACAACGGAGCCGACCGGCGTGCTCGCCAGGAACAGTGTTGGCACCGGGACCTACGCCAACTTCCAGGGACAGCCGTCGCCGTCGCTCCGCGAGTGGTTGCCGAAGATGAACACGGGCACGTTCACCGGTATGAATCAGGGGCCGTGGGACGTCACAGTGGCCGGCGACTACGTTCTCTACGCGGGTGAGTTCCGTCAGGTCAACGGGAAGGGGCAGCAAGGGCTCGTCCGCTTCAGCACCGATCCGGCATCGGGCAAGAGGGTCGGACCCGAGCTGTCGGGTACGGACATGGCCCCGAGCGTGACCGAGGTCGCCGGATCGGTCGTTTCGCTTTCCTGGCGGGCGAACTGGGACAGGGACGACGAGAGCCTGCGATACCAGGTGATCCGCGACGGCGACGTCGATAACCCTGTGGCCGAGGTCTCGGGTCGATCACACCTCTGGAACCGCCCGATGCTCACCGCCGTCGACCCGTCGGCCTCGCCCCGCACGACTTACGAATACCAGATCCGCACCGTCGACGGCGCGGGGAACGCCACCATGAGCGACAGCAGGAGTTTCACGACGACCACGGCGGGCGAGACGACGCTGACAAGCTACGACGCGGCAGTGCTCAACGCCCAGCCGAAGGACTACTGGTCGCTGAGCGAAGCGCGCGGGACCACCGCGGCGAACTGGGCACGGGGCACGAACCCAATCGCGCTGGGCGATCGAGTTGTGCGGCACGTCGCGGGGTCCGAGGTCAGTGGTGAGGGGCGGGCGACGCGCTTTGGGGCGGGAACGACCTCCACGGGGACCGGCACAGCAACGCTCAAGGAATCAGCGAGCCAGATCGCGATGACGGAACTCTGGGTTCGCACGGAGTCTGATGAGGGCGGGGTACTCGCGGCGTCGGTGTCGACGACGGGCTCGTTCTGGAACAAGCGGGAGGCGTTCGACCGCCTCGTCTCACTCGGGACTGACGGGCGGGTCCGCTTCGGCGGGTCGAAAGTCACGTCCGCCGGTTCAGATCTCGCGTCGTCGGTCGCTGTCAACGACGGTGAGTGGCATCACGTCGTCGCCGGAAGCAGAGACGGAACGGCCGTCCTCTTCGTCGACGGCGAGCTGGCCGACTCCGCACCAGCCGGCGCAGGCAGCGGAACCAGCGGCTCCATGCGTATCGGCGGGGAAACGGTCAGCGGAATCGCTTCCGTCGTCGAGGCTGACATCGACAACGTCGCGAACTACGCGACAGCGATATCCGACCGGATCATCGGAGAGCACTATCGGCTCGGAGCGGTGAAGCCCAATGTGCCCCCGAAAGCGGGGATGACGCTCTCCGCCGACGGTCTGACGCTCAACGCCGACGCGGGGGAGTCGTCCGACGGCGACGGAGAAATCGTCTCGTACACCTGGGATCTCGGGGATGGAGCATCGGCAATCGGAAGCTACATCACGCACGAGTACACCCGAGCCGGGAGCTACGACGTCACCCTCACGGTCACGGACGATGCGGGAGCGACGGCCGAAACGAGCGAACGCGTCACCGTCGCCGCTGATCACGTCCTCGCCGTCGACGAGTTCGACCGAGACACGGCGTCCGGGTGGGGGATCGCCGACGTCGGAGGGGCGTGGGCGACCCGCGGTGCGAGGGCCGATTACGCCGTCGACCTCGAGGGCGGAGCGCAGGTTCGGCTCGCGCCCGGCGCATCGCGGTCAGCGGTGCTGGGTGACGTGGTCTCCGGTGACGCGTCGCTCAGTACTTCCGTCACCTTGAGTGACGCGCCGAGCGGGGCGGGCGTGTACCCGACTCTGATCCTCAGGGAGTCGTCATCGGGTTCGTACACGGTCAGGGCATGGGTCAGGCCGAACGACGATGTCCAGTTGCAGGTGCTCCGGGGGTCCACGGTCGTCGCGCGCGCGAGTGTCGCGGGACTTCGTCCCGGGGCGGGGCAGGCCATGAACCTTCGGGCCACCATCGGAGGGACCGGGAACACGACGATCGCGGCCCGTGCCTGGATCGGCGATGACGAGCCGGAGGAGGGGCCCCTCGCGTTCACCGATTCCGCGGCGGCCGCCGGATCTGAGGGGCTCATCGGTCTCGGCGGCTATCAGTCGGGTTCGGCCACCGGCGAGCAGACGATTCGATTCGCCAGGGTGCAGGTCGACAGGCCTGAGCCCGTAGAGGTCTGCGATGCCACGGCAGGAGCCCGAGACGCGGCTGCGAAGACGGCTCGCGAGTTCACGGAGTCCGAACTCGGTTCGGATGCGAGTTCCCGGGTTGAACCGCAGGGCGAAGACCGTGCAGAGGCCGAAACGAACGAGAGCACCGACGTCGTCCGTGACGCGGGGGGTGCGAGCTCATCCGGGGAGCAGCCGTCCACGAGCGTCGACGGAGCGCCGGACGACACCGGGACGGGGACCCGTGACGCCGGGGCCGTGAGGCAAGAAACGCCGTCACCGGTGGAGAACGTGCCGTCCTCGTCCGATGGCGGTCCGCGGAACTAGCGCTCACGCCGCGCAGCGGAACTCGTCTGAACGACGAGAGGGCCCCCGCTGAGATCGACAGATCTCTGCAGGGGCCCTCTCGCGCAGCTGAGTGACGAATCAGGTGTTGGGGAACAGCGAATCGTCGTCGGCGACCCAGAGCTCGTCGTCCGCGCGGAACGTCTGCCACACCGCGTACGCGATGCCGGCGGCCGCGAGCACACCGGCGCCAATCGCGATAACAGATCCCGCGGAGGGACCGGTCTTCTTCTTGACCGGGGCGGCCTTGCTGACGCGACGCACGGCCTCCTTGACCCTGCGGTCGTTGGCGACCTGCTTGACGTACGGGGAGACGCCTCGCTCGAGCCGGTGACGAGCGGCGTTCACCGCGCGAGCACCCGAGTCGACCTTCGGCTGGATGCGGTGCTCGTACGTGCTCACCACGGCGGGCACGAGGTGCTCGCGTGAGTAGTTGCTGAGCTGAGTGGTCGCATCCTGTGCGACATCGCCAGCCCGGCTGAGGAGCTCCTGCTGGGAGTTCCAGAGCTTGTTGGCCTGCTTCTTCAGCCGCTTGAGCTCCTTCTTGCGCTTACGTGACAGGCTCACCGGGGGACCTCCAAAAGATCTGGTTTGTGTCGAGTCAATCCATCTTGCCACTTGGGCGCTGAGGAACAGCGGGGACATACAGCGTTTGTGCAAGAATTGACGCATGTCAAAGCACACCGCCGTCGCAACCCTCCACACCAACTACGGCGACATCACGGTCAACCTTTTCGGTGACCACGCCCCCAAGACTGTCGCCAACTTCATCGGCCTCGCCACCGGAACCACGGACTGGATCGACCCCACCACGGGCAAGCCGGGAGAAGGCAACTTCTACGACGGAGTGATCTTCCACCGGATCATTCCCGGATTCATGATTCAGGGCGGCGACCGAACCGGAACCGGCACCGGTGGCCCCGGCTACCAGTTCGACGACGAGATCCACCCCGAGCTCGGCTTCGCTGAGCCGTACGTTCTCGCCATGGCGAACGCCGGCAAGATCGCCGGTCGGGGGACGAACGGTTCGCAGTTCTTCATCACCGTCGGCCCGACCACCTGGCTGCACGGCAAGCACACCGTCTTCGGCGAGGTCGCCGACGACGCCAGCCGCAAGGTCGTCGACAAGATGGGCGCCGTGCCCACCGACGGGCGCGACCGTCCGCTCGACGACGTCGTGATCACCGGCATCGACGTCACCCCGGTCTAAGACCGGCATCGGTGATGAGTTCGGTCGGCGGTTCAGCGCGAGACAACTTCTGTTACCGGCACCCTGATCGGCAGAGCTTCGTGCTCTGCCAGCGTTGCGGACGCACGATCTGCGGCGACTGCCAGACCCCCGCTGCGGTCGGCGTGATCTGTCCGGAGTGCATGCGTGAGCAGAAGCAGAACGCCCCCCGCCGACCGAACGTCCTCACCCGCCTGTCCCGCTCGGACAGGCCGATGGTCACGACCATCATCATCGCCGTCACCGCGTTCGTCTGGGTGCTGCAGATCCTCCCCGGAATCGGCGGGGTCGTGACCGACTCCCTGCTGTACGCCGGCGTGTACAGCCATCCCGGATACTTCGAGCCGTGGCGCATGCTCACGGTGCTTCTCACCCACTCGACCAACGGCTTCTACGGTTTGCTGCACATCGGTCTGAACATGTACATGCTGTGGGTGCTCGGATCGATGCTGGAGCCGGCGATCGGTCGGGGTCGGTTCCTCGTCCTGTATCTGTTCGCGGGCTTCTCCGGCTCGCTCGGTGTCATGTTCCTCACCGATCCGCTGACGGCGACCGTCGGGGCGTCGGGGGCGGTCTTCGGCCTTCTCGGTGCGCTCATCGTCATTCAGCGGCGGATCGGCGGGAACACGTCGGGCTTGATCGTGCTGGTGGCCGTCAACTTCGCCATCGGCTTCCTCGGGTCGGGAAACGTCTCGTGGCAGGCGCACCTCGGCGGTCTGATCGGCGGTGCGGCCGTCGGCGCCATCTACGCGTCGACCCGCCAGCGTTCCGACGCCACCAAACAGCGACTGCTTCTCGGCGTTCTGGCCGCGGTGCTGGTGCTGCTGAGCCTCTGGAACCTGCTCTTCGCCACGGCCTGACGCCCGGAGGTCCCTCTCGGTGGTCGACCGCTCTCCACAGCTTGTGGACAGGACTGGGGATAATTACACCGATGTAGTTATCGGAGCGAAGCCCGACATCGCGGGGATCGGAAGGGCCACTTTCCACAGCTGTGGATAACTGTGGGGATAGTTACATCGGTGTGATTCCCGCGGGCACGGTGTAGTGGCGGTTGTGCGATGTGGCGGCCGCACGAGCCGTCCGCGGCGTCCCGAGCGATGGACGTGCTGACTGTGCTGGATGGCTGTGAGAGACCGGGTGCCTGGTGAGCGTCGGGATCCTTCGACGGCGACGACCTCACGTTTGGGCGGTCACGGGCGTCTACTCAGTGAGGCGGACGACGCCGGAATGGGCGGTCACGTCTGCCGGGTGAGGAGGAGACTGATCCGGAGCGTTGACCGCGAATGAGGAGAGGCCCGAGGTGCAGCAACCCTTCGACCGCGCAGTGCGGGAACACGGAGACGTCGTGCTCCGCATCTGTCGGTCCGTCCTGGGCCGGCACGCAGACGCGGACGACGCGTGGTCGGAGACCTTCCTCGCGGCCCTGCGCTCCTGGCCGGAGCTGCCCGAGTCCACCAATGTCCAGGCGTGGCTCGTCCGGGTGGCGAAGCGGAAGTCGATCGACATCATCCGACGTCGTGCTGCCGGAGCCACTCCGGTCGGGGAACTCCCGGAGGTTCCGGAGAAGGCGGCACTGGACCCTGACCGCTTCGAGCTGTGGCTCGCGGTGGACGAGCTGCCGCCACGTCAGCGTGACGCGGTCGCGTACCACCACCTCATCGGGTTGCCATACGCCCAGATCGCGATCATCGTCGACTCGAACGCGGCAGCCGTCCGCCGTGCCGCCGCGGACGGTCTGCGCTCGTTGAGGTCCGATCGGCGACTGTCCCGATACGAGTGGGATTCGGGCGCCGCGGGCCCGGGGGTTCGGGACAGCGGGCTGGCCGTGCCGAATGCGGTCGGTGTCGGTGACGGTGACAGTGACAGTGACGGTGACAGTGACGGTGACAGTAATCGTGGCGATGGAGACGCGGTCACACGGGTCATGGAAGACCGGTCCGCCCGGCCCGGACGGTTCCCGACGGCGCGTACCGGTTCGAGCGAGGCGGACGAAGAAGCGGAAGACCCCGCGACAGGAGATCAGAGATGACGATGCACGAACGGTCGGGAGGCGAGCTGCGCGCGACGTTGCTGCCCACGTCCACGCACACGCTGCACACCCCGCCTACCCACACCCCGCCGCGAACGCACGCGTTGCGGAGTGCGACAACGCACACGCCGCGGATCACCAGCACGCCGCCGGCCGCGCAACCAGCGGCCGCGCAACCAGCGGCCGCGCAACCAGCAGCCGCGCAACCAGCAGCCGCGCAACCAGCAGCCGCCGCGGTCGCGAACGGTGATGCGGACCACCTCGATGCGTTGGGACGACGCCTCGTCACCGCCGCCAGGGCGGAGGGGCTGACGGACGTGCTCTACCGGATGCTCGACACCCCCCTCGGCGGCGTGCTCGTGGCGGCGACGGAGCGGGGACTGGTCCGCGTGGCCTTCGACACGGAGGGCACGGAGCAGGTGCTCGAGACGCTGGCCGCGCGCATCGGCGCCAGAATCCTGTTCGCCCCGGGGAGCTTCGAAGAGACCTCCCGACAGCTGGACCAGTACTTCACCGGTCGTCGGCGCGAGTTCTCCCTCGGGCTGGACCGGCGGCTGTCCACCGGGTTCCGCAGGACCGTGCAGGTCGCGCTGCCAGAGCTCCCCTACGGGACAACCGTCTCCTACGGGAGGCTCGCGGCGACCGTCGGCAACCCCCGAGCCGTCCGAGCCGTCGGCACCGCCTGCGCCACGAACCCGCTGCCCATCGTGGTTCCCTGCCACCGGGTGATCCGCTCCGACGGCCGGCTGGGCGGCTACGTCGGAGGTGAGCAGGCGAAGTCGCGACTGATCGAGCTCGAACGGTCGTTCGCCTGACAACGACGACGCCCGCCCCTGGAGGGACGGGCGTCGAGACGATCACGCGGGGAGGTCAGCGCCAGCGCGTCGCCATGATGAAGCCGATGAACGCGATGCCGAAGCCGATCGCCAGGTTCCAGACGTCGATCGCGGGGATCGGCAGGGTGCCCGCACTGATGTAGTAGACGATGATCCACACGAGGCCGAGCAGCAGGAAACCGAACATCACCGGCTTGAACCAGACGGCGTTGGGTGCCTGTTCGCCGGAACTCGGGGTGTCGACGTCGGCGGGCTTCTGTCTCTTCGTGCGGGCCATGGCCCCCAGTCTAGCCGGAGTGGAGGCCCGGCCAGCGACGCCGGAGCGAATACCCTGGCGCTATGATCGGGGATCATGATCGAGTCCCCGACACGCCGCACGAATCGCGCGTCGCGTCGTCGCCCCCGACCGCGGGTCAGCGTGCTCGGGGTGCTCGGCGAGCTGCTCCTGACGGCCGGTGTCCTCGTCTTCCTGTTCCTGTTCTGGCAGCTGTTCTGGAACGACTGGGTCGTCAGGGGCGAACAGAACGATCGCGGCTCCCAGATCAGCCGCGAGTGGGACGACCAGGCGAGCGACGCCGGGCACGACGACCCCATCATCCCCGAGCAGCCGGACGACGGTGAGGTGTTCGCTCAGCTGCGCGTGCCGCGCTTCGGCGAGGACTACGTGTCCCAGATCGCCGGAGGTGTGAGCAAGGCGGTCACGCTCGACCCCATCGGGCTCGGCCACTACCCGGACACGCAGATGCCGGGCGAGGACGGCAACTTCGCCATCGCCGGCCACCGCAACACCCACGGTGCTCCCCTCAACAAGGTCGCCGAGCTGCAGCCGGGCGACGCCATCGTCGTCGAGACGAAGGACGGCTGGTTCACCTACCGCTACCGGAACACCGAGTACGTCCAGCCCAGCCAGGTCGACGTGATCGCGGCCGTTCCCGGCCACCCCGACGAGGACCCCGTCGACTCGGTCATCACCCTGACCAGCTGCAACCCGTTCATGTCGACGGCGGAGCGGATCATCTCGTACGGCGTGCTCGAGTCGTGGACTCCCCGCGCGGACGGGCCGCCGGCCGCACTGACCGACGGCGTGGAAGGATAGACATGTACGGTGCGCTCTGGCGTTCGCTCCCCGGCCCGGCCTGGGTGAGGGTGATCCTCGTCCTCATCATCGTCGCGGCAGTCGTCGCGGCGCTGTTCACCTGGGTGTTCCCGTGGGTGCAGGAGCTGGTGGACACCCAGGACGTCACCGTGGGAGGGACAACATGAGCAGGGTTCTCGTCATCGACAACTACGACAGCTTCGTCTACACGCTGAACGGCTACCTGCAGGAGCTCGGCGCGGAGACCACGGTCGTCCGCAACGACGCGATCGCGCCGGAGGACGTCCCGGCGACGATCGCCGGCTACGACGCCGTCCTGGTCTCGCCCGGGCCGGGAAAGCCGTCCGACGCCGGCGTCTCGATCGATGCGATCCGCGCCGCTGCGGCGGCGGGAACCCCGCTTCTGGGGGTGTGCCTCGGGCATCAGGCGCTCGCCGAGGCCTACGGTGCGACGGTCACCAACGCCGAGGAGCTCATGCACGGCAAGACGTCGCGCGTGCGCCACGACGGCAGCCCCTTCTACGCCGGGCTCGACGACGAGTTCACCGCGACCCGCTACCACTCGCTCGCGGTCGTCGACGGGACCGTCCCGGACGAGCTCGTGGTGACCAGCAGGACACCGGGCGGGGTCATCATGGGACTGCGGCACCGTGAGCTGCCGCTCTTCGGCGTGCAGTTCCACCCGGAGAGCGTCCTCACCGAGGGCGGCTACCGGATGATCGGGAACTGGCTCGAGCTCGTCGGCCAGGAGGGCGCCGCCGCCCGCGGTGCGACCCTCAGCCCGCTCATCGGCTGAGCGGCTCGCTGAGCCGCTCCGTCGGTCGGTTCGGTTCGGTCCGTCGGTTGATCCGGTCGGTCGTTGCCGGTCAGCCCTCGTCGTCGTCCGGCGCCGGGGTGCTGCCGCCACCGGCGCAGTAGTACAGCTCGACCTCGCTGCCCTGATCGATGTCGCCCGGGGGAATCGACTGACCCGTCACGGGGGAGTTCGGCTCCGCTGCGCAGCTCTGGTCGGGCACGGGCACCACGGTGAGGCCCATCGACGTGCCCTGAAGCGAGTCGGTCGCGGCGCCCAGGGTCTGGCCGGTCATGTCGGGGAGCGCGACCTTGCCGTTGGACACGGTCAGGTCCACCGTCGAGCCCGGCTCGACAGCCTTGCCCTGCGCGGGGCTCGTGCCGGTCACCGTTCCCTCGGGGATCGTCGCCGAGTTGCTGGCGTCCGTCGATCCGACCTCCAGGCCGGCGTCCTCCAGCTCGGCGGTGGCATCGTCGATGCTCATCTCCGTCACGTCGGGGACCGAGACCTTCGCGGTTCCGCTCGAGACGTAGACCTGGACGGTCTCGTTCGGGTCCGTGCGCAGCCCCGCGGCGGGGAACGACCGGATGACCAGGCCCTCCTCGACGTCGTTCGACTCCTCCTCCGTCGGTTCGGCGACGAGGTCCTGCTCGGCGAGGGCCGCGGTGGCCTCGTCGAGGGTGAGGCCGGTGACGTCGGGGACGACGCGGGAGGACACGGCCGGCCCGGGGGAGCTCGGCAGCGAGACCACCCAGATCAGCACCGCGACGAGGACGACCGCCACGACGGAGACGCCGGGCCAGATCCAGGCCACCGGGGGCCGGGACTGCGTCCGCACGGCGCCGGTGTCGGTCGTGAGCTGGCGAAGCGCCTGCTCGGTGCTGGACTGGACCGTCGGTGCCGGGCCGAACAGAGCGGTCGCCGCGTCCTCGCCCGAGGACCGCACGGGAACCTTGCCCTCGCCGGCGAGCTCGAGGTCCGCGCGGAACTCGGACACGGTCTGGTAGCGGTCATAGCGGTTCTTCGACAGCGCGTGCGTGACGACGAGGTCCAGTGCAGGGGAGACCGCGGGGTTGAGGGTCGAGGGGTCCGCCGGGGGCTCACTCACGTGCTGGTAGGCGACGGCGACGGCGGTGTCGCCGCGGAAGGGCACCCGACCGGTGAGCATCTCGAAGAGCACGATGCCCGTCGAGTAGAGGTCGGTGCGGGCATCGACGGTCTCGCCCTTGGCCTGCTCGGGGGAGAAGTACGCCGCAGTGCCGAGGATCGCGGTCGTCTGCGCGAGCGACGAGGAGGTGTCGGACACGGCGCGCGCGATGCCGAAGTCCATGACCTTGACCGAGCCGTTCTTGCCGATCATGACGTTCGCCGGCTTGATGTCGCGGTGCACGATCCCGGCGCGGTGCGAGTATTCCAGGGCGGTGAGGATTCCGCTGGTGATCTCGACGGCGCGCTCGGGTGCGAGGGGGCCGGCCGCGATGAGGACGTCGAGCGGGTTGCCCTCGACGTACTCCATGACGATGTAAGGCTGAATCCTGGTCTGGCCGCCGTCGGCGGTGAGCTCGTCCTCGCCCGCGTCGAAGACCCGCACGATGGTGGGGTGCGACATGCGCGAGGCCGCCTGCGCCTCCTGACGGAAGCGTCCGCGGAAGGTGGCGTCGGAGGCGAGCTCCGGCTTGAGCAGCTTGACGGCGACGGTGCGGCCGAGCCGCGTGTCGGTCCCGCGGTAGACCTCGGCCATGCCACCCCGGCCGATCAGATCACCGAGCCGGTAGCGGCCGGCGATCAGGCGCTGTTCCTCAGCCACCCTCACCCCTCACTTCTGCGATAACTCCGACGTTCAGCTTAGCGGGCGCTATCTGAGAGACCCCGGCCGCGACGGCGCGGCCGGGGTCGGTGCTCATCAGCCCTCGGCGTCGTCCGACGCCGCCGGAACGATGTTCGCGGTCAGGGTCGGCGAGCTCGGGGTGTCGTACTCGGCGTTCGTCCCCGACGACGCGCAGGTGACGACGTAGCTGAACTGCAGCGTGCCCGAGTCCGCCACCGTCGCGGTGAACTGCGAGGTGTTCGATGTGATCAGGTTGTTGGGCACGTCGCTTGTCGCCCCCGACAGGTTCAGGCGGTAGCCGGCGACGCTCGTCCCGCTCGGGCAGCCCGCATACGGGGACCACGCGATCGTCACGCTGCTTCCCGCCTCGACACCACCGTCGACCGTCGGCGAGACGGTCGGCGTCTCGGTCGGTGCGTCGACCGTCGGCATGTCGCCGTACACCGTGACCGTGACCGTGGTGCCCGCCGAGAGCCGGCCGACGGGGTTGATGTCGATCACCGTGTTGACCTGGTCGCTGTTCTGCGCGGCCGAGCCGACCTCGCGATTGACCGACAGGTTGTATGGCGCCGCCTGGAGCGTGTCCCTGACGCTGTCGAACGGCTGGCCGATGAACTCGTCCGCGTTGAGCATCGGGGTGTCGTCGGCGGTCGGGCTCGGCTCCGGCTCGGGCTCCTCCGTCTCCGTCGGGGTGGGCGTCGAGCTCGGCGTTGCGCTTGTCGTCGTCGGTGCCGGCTCCGGCGTGCGATTGCCGAACAGCGTGAACAGCGTGCCGCCGAGCACCAGCAGCAGGATCGCGACGAGAGCGATGAGAGGCCACGTCCACGGACTGCGCTTCTTCTTGGTCTCCTCGCCCTCCTCCTCGCCGTCCTCGCCGTCGACGAGGTCCTGGGAGGCGGTGGCCGTGACGCCGTTGCCTGCGGTCAGCAGCCGGGTCGCGTCGTCGTTGCCCGTGGGCATGAGCGTCGTCGCGGCCCCGGTCGCCAGTCCGGCACCGATCGCGGGCACGGCGACGGTCGCGGCCTCGACGTCGCCGCGGCGCAGCGCCTGAGCGGCACGCGCCACGTGGGCGGCCGAGGAGGGACGGTCGGAGGGCTTCTTCGCGATCATCGAGATGACGAAGTTGCGCACCGGCTCGCTCACCGTCACCGGCAGGGGCGGCGGGGCGTCGTTGATCTGGGCCATCGCGATGGCGACCTGGCTCTCGCCCGTGAACGGTCGCTTGCCCGCGAGCGCCTCGTAGGCGACGATCCCGAGCGAGTAGATGTCCGTCGTGGGGGAGGCGGGGTGGCCGGAGGCCTGCTCGGGCGAGAGGTACTGCACGGTGCCCATCACCTGGCCGGTCGCCGTGAGCGGCACCTGGTCGGCGATCCGCGCGATGCCGAAGTCGGTGATCTTGACGCGACCCTCCGGCGTGATCAGGAGGTTGCCCGGCTTGATGTCGCGGTGGACCAGCCCGGCCGAGTGCGCGGCCTGCAGCGCGGCCGCCGTCTGCGCCACGATGTCGAGCACCTTGTCGGTCGGCAGCACGTGCTCGCGCTCGAGGATCGTCGACAACGGCTCGCCGGGGACGAGCTCCATCACGAGGAAGGCGCTGCCGTCCTCCTCGCCGTAGTCGAACACGTTCGCGATGCCCTCGTGGTTGACCAGGGCCGCGTGACGCGCCTCGGCGCGGAAGCGCTCGAGGAAGCCGGGGTCGCCGAGGTATTCGTCCTTGAGGATCTTGAGCGCGACGGTGCGCCCGATGACCAGGTCGGTCGCCTTCCACACCTCGCCCATACCGCCGATGGCGATGCGGGATTCCAGCTCGTAGCGTCCCCCGAAGGTGAGTCCTGCCGTGGGTCTCATTTGTTCAGCACCGCCTCTATCACTTTCTTCGCAATCGGCGCGGCAACGATGTTGCCCGAGCTGTGATGGCCCAGGTTCGCATCATTCTCGATCACCACCGCCACAGCGACCTCAGGGTTCTCCGCGGGCGCGAATCCGGTGAACCACAGCGTGTACGGATCGTCATCACCGTTCTGCGCCGTGCCCGTCTTCCCGGCCACATCGACACCCTCTATCTTGGCATTACTTGACTGACCGTTCGCCACACCGTTGACCATGACCTCGGTCAGCATGTCGGCCACCTCGGGCGAGAACGCGGTCGAGAACTCGCTCGGCTGCGTGGTCTCCAGCGCCTGCAGGTTGCTGCCGGTCACACGGTCGACAAGCGTCGGGGACATGACCTTCCCGTCGGCGGCGACGGCCGCGGAGACGAGCGCCATCTGCAGGGGGGTGGTCCTCACGTTCATCTGGCCGAAGGAGCTCAGCCCGGTCTCGGCGTCGCTGTTCGTGTTCGGGTAGCTGGACGCGGTGGTCTCGGTGGGGATGTCGAAGGCCTGGTTGAAGCCGAGCTTCTCGGCCATGGCCTTGATCGTGTCGTCGCCCAGCCGCATGCCCAGCTCGGCGAGCGGGACGTTGCAGCTCTGGCGGATGGCCTCCCTGATGGTGACCGTGTCGCCGCTTCCGCAGCTCGTCCTCGTCCAGTTGTAGACCGTCGCGGAGCTGCCGGGAAGCGTGAGCGACACCGGGTTCGGCAGGGTCGAGTCGGGCGTGTACTCGCCGGTGTCGAACGCCGCGGCCGCGACGACGACCTTGAATGACGAGCCGGGAGGATTGAGGTTTCCGCCGGTGGCTCGGTTGATGAGCGGTTGCGAGGGGTCGTTGATCAGCTCGTCGTAGGCCGCGATCACGTCCTCCGAGTTGTGGCTCGCCAGACGGTTCGGGTCGTAGCCGGGGCTCGTCGTCATCGCGAGGATGCGGCCGCTCGACGGCTCGACCGCGACGATCGCGCCCTGCAGATCGCCGAGCGCGTCCGAGGCCGCCTGCTGGACGTCGGGGTCGATGCTCGTCTCGACGGCCGCGCCGGCGGGGGCCTGATCCGTGACGATGCGGTTGAGGGAGTCGAGGAACTGGGTGTTCGACGTCCCGGAGAGGTAGTCGTTCATCGACTGCTCGAGGCCGCTCGAGCCCTGCGTCTGGTTGAAGTAGCCCGTGATCGGGGAGTAGAGCTCGCCCTCGGGGTAGCTGCGCGCGAACTCGTACTGGTCGTCGCTCGGCACGGACTCGGCGATGACGGTGTCCCCGGCCAGGATCGGCCCGCGCTCCACGCCGTAGCTGTCATAGAGGGTGCGGGTGTTGCGGCCGTCCGCGGCAAGCTGATCCGCCTGGAACACCTGGATGAGGGTCGTCGAGACCATGAGCGCGGTGAACATCGCCAGGACGACGATGCTGATCCGCTTCAACTGGGTGTTCATGATGCGGCCCCCACCATCGGTCCCGGTTTGCGGACGCTGTCACTCAGGCGGAGCAGCAGGGCGACGATGATCCAGTTCGCCACGAGCGAGGACCCGCCGGCCGCCAGGAACGGCGTGGTCAGACCGGTGAGCGGGATGACGCGCGTGACACCGCCGACCATGATGAACACCTGAAGCGCGATGGTGAAGGAGAGCCCCACGGCGAGCAGCTTCATGAAGTCGTCCTGCGCCGTGAAGCCGATGCTCAGGCCACGGGCGACGATGATCAGGTAGAGACCGAGCAGCGCCATGACGCCGGCGAGGCCGAGCTCCTCGCCGAGACTGGCGAAGATGTAGTCGCTCTCGGCGAGGGGCGTGATCGCCGGCTGGCCCTGTCCGAGGCCCGTGCCCACGAGCCCGCCGTGCGCGAGGCCGAAGATGCCCTGGACGAGCTGGTGACTCCCGCCCCAGGCCTCGTACTGGTCGGGGTTGAAGGCGTCGAGCCAGTTGCGGAACCGGCCGTTCACGTAGCTCAGCGTCTGGCTGGCCACGACGGCGCCCCCGACGAAGAGGGTCATGCCGATCAGGACCCAGCTGGTGCGTCCCGTGGCCATGTAGAGCATGATCACGAACATGCCGAAGTAGAGCAGCGCGGTGCCGAGGTCGCGCTGGAACACGATGACGGCCATGGACAGCAGCCAGATCACGAGGATCGGCCCGAGGTCGCGCAGCCGGGGGAAGCGCATGCCGAGGAAGGTCTTGCCCACCATCGACAGGCTCTCCCTGGTGCGCACCAGGTAGCCGGCGAAGAAGATGGCCAGGGCGATCTTCGCCACCTCGCCGGGCTGGAAGCTGAGCACGCCGCCGATGCTGATCCACACGCGGGCCCCGTTGACGTTGAGACCCAGCCCGGGGATGAGCGGCAGCAGCAGCATGACGACGGCGATGAAGCCGAACACATAGGTGTAGCGGTGCAGCACGCGGTAGTTCTTCAGCAGGGCGACGACGAGGACGGCGGCGACCATCGCGATCGCGCTCCACACGATCTGGCGGGTCGACGCGGCGCCCCACCCCGTCAGCTTCTCGGCGATGTCGATGCGGTAGATCTCGGCGATGCCGATCCCGTTCAGCGCCACCGCGACGGGCAGGAGCACGGGGTCGGCGTTCGGCGCCCACACCCGGAGCCCGCCGTGCAGCACGAGCACGAGGACCGCCAGCCCGGCGACCGCCACGAGCGGCCCCGGCTGGACCTCGCCGATCGCGCCGAGCTGGACGAGCACCATCGCCGCACCGTTGACCACGAAGGCGAACAGCAGCAGGAGGAGCTCACGGTTGCGCAGGCGGCTGGGCCTCTGGATGCGCCGCATGGTCGCGAGGACGCCCGTCTCGACGCGGAACTCCGGGCTCGCCTCGTCGCCGGGGCGCGCGGGGGTGTCGACGCTCATCACTCCTCACCTCCGGCGGTCATGCGCAGTCGGGAGACCACGTCCTGTGCCTCGGCGAGCGAGCCGACGCTGATCGACGAGACCACCTGCTGCCGATCGTACGTGGACAGGTCGGCGAGCGGGACCTCGGTGTCCTGGTACTCGCTGGAGAGGGTGACGGGACCGAGGTCCTGCTGGATCCCGCGGTAGATCATCACCGTCTGCTCGGAGGGGTCGGCCGTCACGAAGTAGCGGGACTGGGTCCACGCGTAGCCGAGCAGGGCGACGAGCACGATCGCGAGGACGGCGACGACGCCGCCGACGGCCCAGGTGATCCGCCTGCGCTTGACGCGGCGGGCGTCCTCCTCGATGAGCTCGTCGTAGTAGCCGTCGTTCTCCGGCTCGAAGTGGCTGGGCCCGAGGGCGGCGGTCTTCGCCGAGCGCAGGCGGAACGCGGGGAGAAGCCCCGTTCGTGCTGCGGGGGCCTTCTCCGCCTCGAAGGCGATCGGACGCGCGGCGGAGCCGACGACGGAGCCGATGGGGGCCTGGTCGGGCTCCTCCTCACCGACGTCGTAGATGACGATGGTGACGTTGTCGGGAGCGCCGTGGTCGAGCGCGTCCTTGAGCAGCCGGTCCCCGACACGCGCCGCCGGCTCGTCGGACGCGAGCGCGCGCAGCATGGTCTGGTCGGTCACGACGCCGGAGAGGCCGTCCGAGCAGAGCAGCCAGCGGTCGCCCGGCTTGGTGCCGAGGATGAGCGTGTCGATCTCCGGGTGGGCGTCGACGTCGCCGAGGACGCGCATGAGCACGGAGCGGCGCGGGTGCACGAGCGCCTCCTCCGGCGTGATCCTTCCGGCGTCGACGAGCTTCTGCACGAAGGTGTGGTCGGTGGTGATCTGGCTGATCTCGCCGTCGCGGTAGAGGTAGATGCGCGAGTCGCCGATGTGCGCGATCGCGACCCGGTCGCCGACGACAGCGATCGCGTCGACGGTCGTGCCCATGCCCATGAGCTCCGGGTGGTCGACGACGGTGTCCGCCAGCCGTGTGTTGGCCGCGATGATCGCGGTCTGGAGCGCGATCTCCGCCTCCTCGGCGCTGGAGTACTCGACGTCGGCCTCGATGATGCGCTTCAGCGCGATCGCGGACGCCACGTCACCGCCGGCGTGGCCCCCCATGCCGTCGGCGACGACGAACAGGTGGTGCCCCGCGTAGCCGGAGTCCTGGTTGTTCGCACGGACGCGCCCCACATGGGACACGGCTGCGCTGCTGGAGAAATGGGCCATCGATCAGTGCCGCAGCTCGAAACTCGTCGCGCCGACCTTCACGGGGACACCGAGTGGAACGGGCGTGGGCGAGCTGATGCGCTTGCCGTTGAGGAAGGTGCCGTTCGTCGAGTCGAGGTCCTGGATCATCCAGCCGTCGTTCCACAGGACCAGCCGCGCGTGGTGCGTCGAGGTGTAGTCGTCTTTGAGCACGAGTGTGGAGTCTGAGGAGCGCCCGATCGTGATCGGCTCACGCCCGAGCGGGATGCGTTCGCCCGCCCTCGTGCCGGCGACGATGACCAGGGTCGACGCCGTGGCCGAGGTGGCCGAGCCCTCCGGCGGCTGCGGAGCGGTGGAGGGCTTCCGCTTGGCTGCGGGGGCCGGTGCCGGGGCGGCGGCCGTCGCCTGCTGGCCCTTGCGGGCCTTGAGCCCGAAGAGCTCGGTCCGGAGCGAGTAGACGATCGCGAAGACGAAGAACCACAGCAGGACGAGGAAGCCGATCTTCATGACCAGCAGGGTGAGTGTGCTCACGCGCGGCCTCCCGTTCGTGCGAGGTCGCCGTCGTCGGCGAGGAGTCGGAAAACGATGCGGGTCCTGCCGATGACGATGACGCCGCCCGGCTCGAGCGCGGCCTGGGAGATGCGCTGGCCGTCGAGTGTCGAGCCGTTGGTGGACCCCAGGTCGTGCACCTGGGCGTTCGAGCCGTCCCAGAGGATCTCGACGTGGCGCCTGCTCGTCCCGGAGTCCTGGACGGTGATGTCGGCGTCGCTTCCGCGTCCGACGACCGTCCTGCTCCGGGTGATCGGGTGCTGCACGCCGTTGATCTCGAGGACCGGCTTCCAGCTGACGTTGCGGCGCGTCACCTGGCCCGCGTCGATGCGGAGCATGCCGTCGCTGAGGTCGTCGTCCGCCTCCAGCGAGATCGTGAGCGGACCGGTGAAGGTGTACCCCTGTGCCCTGGCATGGCGGGCGGCGTCCGTCAGCAGCTCCTCGAGCAGGGCGTCGCCGATCCCGATGAGGCGCTCGGCGTCGCCGCGGGACAGCCAGACGGTGAGGTTGTGCGGGGCGAGGATGCGATCGCGGCTGACGACCGCTGCGCGGGTGTCGAGCTCGCTGCGCACGGCGGCGGCGATCTCGACCGGCTGGACACCGGAGCGGAAGGTCTTCGCGAACGCGCCGTTGACGGCACGCTCGAGACCGCGCTCGAAACTGTCCAAGAGGCCCACGTCACTCCTTGTGTTCTGGTGGTGGCTGAGGCGTAGCAAGGGCCATCGTAGCGGGAGCGACTGAAGATGCGACGCACCGGGTCGAGCCGAATGGCGGTGCGCGCGCGCCGCGTGCTATTCTCGACGGGTTGCCTCCATGGAGGCGACGATACTCGCGCGAGTGGCGGAATAGGTAGACGCGCTGGCTTCAGGTGCCAGTGCCCGCAAGGGCGTGGGGGTTCAAGTCCCCCCTCGCGCACGAATGGGAAATGGTCTCTGATCAGGAGTTTTGAACTCCGGATCGGGGGCCATTTTCGTTGGAAGTGCTAGAAAAAGTGCTAAGCCTCTGGATGATGTGCCCCGTGCGGGCCTTGCAACCTCCGGGGATGACTGTCGGCTGCCCGGCGCGGCCTGAGAAGATAGGGGCATGACCGAGGCAGCAACCCGAGCGATCGAGATGGCCGATGCAGGTGAAGTGTTGACTCTGCAACGGGCCGCTTACGCGACCGAGGCGCAGTTGTACGGCGACCCGTTTCTGCCTCCACTTGTCCAGTCGCTTGAAGAGCTTCGAGACGAACTCACGAGCAGTGATGGACTGGTCGGGGTTGCGAGCGGTCGGATTGTGGCGTCTGTGCGGTGGGTGGTCGACAGCGATGTCGTGCGTATCGGCCGGTTGATCGTCGCGCCCGACCAGCAACGTCAGGGGTGGGGCACCCGGCTGCTGAACCTTGCTGAGCGTGAGGCCGGTGCGAGGACTGCGGAACTGTTCACCGGGCATCTGAGCGAGGGGAACATCCGTCTCTACCAGCGTGAGGGGTATGTCGAGTCTCGCCGCGAGAGGATCAACGACGATCTTGAGTTCGTCTATCTAACGAAACCGCTCCGGTAGCTCTGGGGTCACGTTCCTCGGAGATGGTTGGCGAAGCGGTCGACGGCCGACCTCTGCATGGTCGGGGTGACGTGGGAGTAGATGTTCATCGTCGTGGTGATCGTTGAGTGGCCCAAGCGCTCTTGCACGACCTTGGAGTGCTCGCCGAGTTCGAGCAGCAGGGTCGCGTGGGTGTGACGGAGCCCTTTGATGGTGACGCGGTTCATGGTGTCGTACTTCTTGGTGAGCCAGTTCATGCGGCGATCCCAGCGGCTGGTCATCGCGTCGGGTGAGCGGAGCTTGCCGTCGTCGTCGCCGAATACGTAGGCGTCGGCCTTGGCAAGGGTGAACGAGAGTTCCGCGCGTGCGACCTTGTAGGACGCGAGCACTTTCAGGGTGTCTTCGTCCACGTCGATCACGCGCGCGTTGCCGGTCTTCGTGGTCTTGGTCTTTGTCCAGTCGTCGGTATCGACCGCGCGGCGGATGCTGACCCGCATCGTCTTGATGTTGAGGTCGCTCCATTTCAGGGCGAGGGCTTCGCTTCTGCGCATGCCCGTGTAGGCGATGAGGCGCCATAGCGGGAACAGCTCGTCTTCACGCTCGTCGCGGTTCCAGGTGAGGAACGTCTGCAACTGCTCGGCCGTCCACGTAACGATCTCGGGTTTCTGTGCCCGCACCTCGCTCGTGGTCGGGGCCTTGACGGTGCGCTTCTTCTTCGCCGGGTTCACCGTCAGGTGTCCGTCGTCGATCGCGGCATCGAGGATCGCACCGAGCACGACATGCACCTTGTGAACCGAGTTCGCGGACAGCGGCTTGCCTTTGCCGTACTCGTCCTTGCGGCCGTGGTCTTCGAGGTCGCGGTAGTGACGGGCGATCCTCGTGGCGGTGAGCTTGTCGAGCCGGAGAGTGCCGAGCTGGGGCTTGATGTGGTTGCGGATGATCTTCTTGTATCCCTTGATCGTGGACGCTGCGAGCTTCAACCCGGCCGCCCACTCATCGGCGTATACACCCACGGTTGGCACCTTGTTCCCGAACTTCTCGTTCTGCTTGCGCTGCTTCAACGCCTCCTGCAAGGCATCGTTCGCCTCGTCGGTGCTGGTGAACCCGGAACGGGTGAGACGGCGCGATCCCATCTCGGGATACTCGGGGTCTTTGAGCACGTAGATCTGGAACCGCCACCGCTTGCCATTGTCCGTCTGGTACTCCTGGATCGAGCCGGGATGCCGGGAACGCGAACGACGCTGCTGCTTCTCACCTCCGCCGTTCTGCTCGGGGGCGGATGGTTTCTTGACGGTCATGACAGGCTGCTCCTTGCTGTTGTCGTGCCGGGCTGGTGGGTGTCGGCGTAGTTGTCGATGTAGTCGGCGGCGTTGAACACGCGCCCCTCCGGGTCGAGTTGCACACCCCGCTCCCGGATCACCCGCGCACGGGCTCGCGCCGCGTCCAGGCGCTCCTGGTAGGCGGCGATGGTCTTCGGGTGCGCGCTCGGCCTCTCCGGGTCATCCTTGTTCGGGGCGGTCATGCTCGCGAGGGTGGTTTCGAGGTGGTGGATGCGGTCGGTGCAGATCACCCATTCCTGCTGCCAGTAGTTGAACAGGCCCTCGTCGGTGAGCACGAGTTCTCCGCGCATCCACCGGTCGATCTCCTCCGGCTCGAACTCCTCGGGCACCCCGGTGAGCGTCGTCTGCCCCTCGGGTGGTGTGAGGAGGGCTGCGGGGGTGGTGCGCAGCAGGTACGCGATGACAGTGAGGTCGTCCACGTCTACCCGGCGATCCCCGGCCTCCAGTTTGCTGATCCCCGACGGGGAGAGCTTGCGGCCCGCGACGGCGATCCCGTCGGAGAGCGTGCGCAAGTCCATCCCGATTGCTTGCCGGGCGGCGCGGATGTTGTTCGCGACGTGGGTGTTCGTGATTCCTGCGGGGTTGCCCCGCACCCGTTCTGTTTCCATACAAGAAATCTACACTGCGATACTTGACAGCGCAAGACCCGTGGATCTATTCTGGTGGGCACCTTCTCGCGCGTGGATTGGAACGGATGGTGTGATGATGCGGCAGAGCACTCTCGATCTGGAAGACCTGCGCAAGCGGCGCAGTCTCGTCATCACCCGCAAGGAAGCCGCCGAAGCGCTCGGCGTCGATCCGCGCACGATCACCACGAGCATCAACGAGGGTACGATCCCGTCGGTGAGGCTGGGACGTCGTGTCGTGATCCCGCGCGAGAAGTTCCTCGCCCTGTTCGCCGATGACACACCTGGCCGCGAGTCTTGAACGCCCCGGGTGCGGGTGTGCCGATTCGGCACCGCCGTGCCCTGGGCATGGTCAGGGTGCGGCGGTAGACTGAGAGTTCAGGAACGGAGGAACAGCCGATGAGCCAGACCATCCTGACCGCCCCTGCCCCGCAGGCCCGGCCGGACTACACGGGAATCTCCGATGCCATGCTCTACGACATCGCCCGCCACAACGCCTCGGTACTGTCCGCAGGACTGCTGAACCTGGCCCGCAACGCCAAGGACGATGAGGACCGCGGCCACTGGGTTGCCAGGCGTCGCCTCGTGAAGCAGCAGGCGCGCGTGCTGAATCCGGAGGATCGGGCCGAGATCATCGCGCAGAACGAGGTGTGGCGACTCGAAAACCTCGCCCTCCCCGCCACTGCATGACCGAAACGGTCGGCAGCAGTGCCTGGTTGCGCCGGGTCTTCGAGGAGGAGGCCCGGGATGACCTGTTCACAGGTCACGCCCCGCAAGAGCAGCCGGTGCTCGTGCTCCTGGGCGGGCAGCCCGCAGCGGGCAAGACGCGCGCCCAGCACGCGATCCTCGCCGAGCACGCCGCGGATGATCTGGTCGAGATCACGGGAGACGACCTCCGCGAGTACCACCCCGAGTTCCGGCGGCTCTCCTTGCGGGCCCCGTTCGAGATGCCCGCGGCGACCGCTCCCGTCTCCGGCGGGCTCGTGAAGCTCGCCCTGGATCACGCACTCTCGCATCGCTACTCGGTGCTGTTGGAAGGCACCTTCCGCGCCCCGGCCATGGTCACCGGCACCGCGACACGGTTCGCGGAAGCCGGATACCGGGTCGAAGTCGTCGCCGTCGCGACCCCGGCTCCGGTGTCGCGACTGTCGGCCGAGATGCGATCTCTCGGCGACGGCCCGAACGAGCCCGGCCGCTGGACACCGCCCGAAGCACACGAAACCGCCCTCGCCGGGTCGGCCGGGGTGCTCTCCGCTCTTGAAGCGCTCCCGCACATCGCGCGAGTGCGGGTGTTCTCCCGCGAAGCCCAGCTTTTCGACAACCAACGGGATGCCGCCGGGGAATGGGAAAAGGAGCCGGTCGCCGCGCACACCCTCCGGCACGAGCAGCAGCGCCCGCTGCCACCCGGCACGGCCGCTCAGTGGTTGAAGGACTACTCAGCCGTCTACACGCGAGCGAAACGCAGACCGGGCTACCTCGGCACGCAGACCGCCCCGACATATGCTCGCCTGCAAGACGACGCGGCACAGATGCTCCGTATCCTCTCCGGCCGGGCGATGGCACCGGAGTTCCTGCTCCACGAGCATCAGCGCCGCCAGCTCAATCTGGAACATCGCCTCCCACCCGGCACGTTCCCGCCGAGGCCACCCCGCAACCTCGGACAACCGACGACGGGCGAGCGTCACGGTGTCGACCGGCGCGGCCCGAGCCTCGGCAGATGAGGGAACGCGCCCGCAGCCGTTCCACGTGCGAAAGCCTGCTGTTCGCAGCGCAGACCTACAGGCTGAGCCCTGGCCCCGGCCGGTGAGGGGTCGCGGGGTCGTGGGCGCGTGTCGTGTCACGCAGTTGCCGCGCTCGCGCTTCCCGCGCCTCCTTCGCAGCCTTGACAGCGGCGGCGCGGGCGTCGAGGTACTGCCCGGCCTCCGTGGGAGTCATCGCGGTGAGCTTCGCGGCTTCGGCGCGGTCGCGCCGCGCTTTCGCCGCCCAGGTGGTGGCGTCACGGGCGGGCATGTTGAGTTCAGCGCGCACGGGGTCAGTTCTGGCGCGCTCGGCCCCGTAGACGAGCGCGGCGAGCCGCTGTCTCACCCGCCGCTGCTCGGCGTCTACTGCTGGGAGGCGTTCACGTGCAGCGGTCGCGTTCTGGTCAGCTTGGGTGATGCGCGGATCGATGTCCGTGCGGCGGGTGGCTGCGGCGTCTGCCCACTGCTCGATGTTCCCGGTGTAGAGCGTGCTCGGGTTTCCCCATTCGCGGGTGAGGTGGGCGCGGGCGGCAGTGAGTTGGTGCTGTGCGGCGGCGTGTTCTTTCCGGGCGCTCCGCCGCGCGAACAGCCCCGCTGCCCGCACGCGCTGCCCGGCCCGCTCCTGCGCGTCGGCCAGGCGCAGGACTCCCTGTGCGTCCGTCAAAGCCGCTGCTCGGAGCGGGCCGTGGATGCTCTCGCGCAACTGCTCAGCAGCCTGGGTCGCCGCCTGCGCGGTGGCTTCGACCTCGGCGCGTTCCTGCTGGTGCTGCGTGCTGAGTCGGTCGAATCGCTCCGCGAACTCCGTGAACCGGGTGGCGCGCTGCTCGGCCTGCTCAGCACGCTCGGTCAGGCGTGCGATCGCCGTGCGCACCCGCCGGGCCGGGCCGTCCGCCACGAGGCCTGCGACTGCTTCGGCGGCGCGCTGGGCGGCGTCTTCAAGGCCGCGGTCGGCGCGGTCGCGTTCCAACGCCGCCACGAATTGTGCCCGCGCTTCGGCTTGGTTCTCGGCCACGGCGTGCAGCAGGTTCGTCTCGCGGCCGCGCGTCATGCCGACGTAGACGCTCGCGGCGCTGGCCTGGTCGGTGAGGAGCGTGTGCGACCCGGTGACGGTCGTGCCCTGCACGCCGTAGGAGGTGGCCGCATAGGACAGGTGGGCGTGCTCGGTCACATAGTCGGCGGGGAGGCGGACGGTGCGCTGCCGCTTCCGACCGTTGCCCGCCTCGCGCACGCTCAGCGACCCGTCGTCTGCGACGTGCTGCACGATCCATTGCTGCCGGTTCGCGACGCCAATGCTGGTGTTGTTCTTGCGGGTTTGGATGAGGTCGCCTGCGCCGATGGGAAGGCCGTCGCTGCCGTCCACGGTCGTTGTGTCGTGGACCTCACCGCACGCGACTCGTTCGTCACGGATACTCGAGTTCACGGTACGGGCCTCGTCGTTCGTGCTGACGGTGACCGCTTCGCCATCGTGCCGGTACCGGGCGATCTGCTCCCTGGCCTCGTCACTGCTCGCGTGGAGGCGCACCAGCCCCAGTGCTGCGAGCTGGTCGAACACCTCGCCGGGGTTCTTCCCGTCGCGCATCCGCAACGTGAGGTCGGCGTAGGCGGGGTCGGTGAAGCGGTGCACCTCGGCCATGTCGAACGTGCGGCCCCGGAGCTGCGCGGCCATATCGAGTACGCCGCCGCGCCCGACTGCGGCGAGCTGCGCGCGATCTCCGACCAGCGCGACCGTCGCCCCGGCTTCGGCGCACACCGTGAGCAGGGCGATTGCGGTGTCTTGGTCGAGCATTCCGGCCTCGTCCACGATCACCCGCTCACCGCGGGCGAGCCGAGCGTCTTGGGAGGGTCCGCGATAGGTGCGTCCAGTCTCCGGGTCGGTGTCGCCGGGGGTGAGGCGTGACCATACGCCGTCGCGGTTCCAGCGCCACCCGTGCGCATGCACGAGCGCCGCGACACTTGCGGTGGGTACGCCGAGTTCTTGGTGCGCGACCTGCGCGGCGCGCAGCGTCGGCGCAAGAACCCGCGCCGCGCGCCCGTGTTGCGCCGCGACTTCGATTGCCACCCCCAGCATCGTCGTCTTCCCTGCGCCTGCTGCGCCCTCCACGATCACCAGCGGATCGGCAGCGACGGCAGCGGCGGCGCGCTCCTGCCCCGCATCAATGCCCCGCGCCCCTGCTTCCTCGCGCACGTTCGGGTGCTGCGGCTCACGCTTCGGCACTCGTGCAGCGATCAGGTCGCGCAGTTCCGTCTCGGCCTGCACCACTCGCAGGCTCGTGAGATGCGCCACATGCTCGGGTGTTGCAGAGTCGGGGGCGAGGACGGAGAAGCAGTCTTCCCGTGCGAGGCGTGTTGCAAGGGTGATGAGGTCGCGCAACTCCTCACCGGTTGCGCGCACTCCGGCCTCGGTGATGATCTGCGTTGCGTGCTCCTGCACGGTGTGTTGCGTCCACACGGATGCGCCAGCGGCGCAACGGTTAAGTGCGCGTGAGGCGATCTGCTGCACCGATAGCTCATCGAGTGATACCGGCGCTGGGCGCGCAGGCCGGCGCAATGTCGTGGGGTCGTAGCCGGCTTCTCGTAGCTCGGTGAGCCAGGCTTCTTCTTCGCGCAGGGTTGCGGGTTTCTTCGCGGGCCGCTCGTGCGCCCACGCCTGCGCGGTGAGCCGAGAGAACACGACCGGCCCCATCGTTTCGCCGGGGTGTGCGGCGTTCCATTCTGCTTCGAGGCGTTCGAGGTTCCGACGCACTTGCTCTCCCCGTTTGCTCATTAGGGCGTTGAACGGTTCCAGCTCGACTACTTCGCCGGTGACCGGGTCGAGGGTGAGGCCGTGCCGATCCAGCACCTCCGCAAGCTCCGGGTGTGCCGCGATCACGGCGGTGCCCAACGCGCGGATCGCACCCTGCTGTCGGAAGACCGCAGCGGTATCGAGCGCCCGCCACTTCCCGGCAGCCCACACCCTCGTTCCGATCTGCATGTGGATGTGCCGGTGCGGGTCACCGGCCCGGGAGGTGCGGTGCGTGATGCCGACGACCTGCATATGCTCGATCGGAACCACCTCCTGCTTGCCGCGCGGGCCGACCCGCGTCACCGAATGCAACGCCAACCACCGCCGAATCTCCGCCAGCGCATCCTGCTGCGCACGATCCAACGCCTCAGACACCTCGGGGTGCAGCACTGCCGCGATCGACAGTGATTTCGCGCCGTTGATCGTCATCTCCGCGAACCTGGGCGACCCCAAGCGATCCTGCCCGGCAAGACGCGGCGTGCCCATCCGCTCACCCGTATCCGGGTGCATCCAGTCCACCCACCCGGCGTACTCCTCGTTCGACAACGGCCGAACCGTCACCGCCGTTCCGCTCGCGTCGAGCACGGCGTACTCGACGCCCGCTCCATCGCTGAGGTAGTAGTCATCGGCGCGGCTGCGGTCGGCCTCGACATAGCGCAGCGCATCGGCCCCGGTGCCCCGGAACAAGATCACGCCGCCATGCATTGCCTTAGCCTCCGAATGTTTCTAGTATAGAAACTGAAGTATCTACCATGGTAGCATACGTTCATTCAGGGGAGAAGTGTCGGAGAAACGTGGACCAGAGCTCTGGGGTGCTGGCATCCGCTCTGCTTCCGGGGCCTCGGCGGTGCTTGGAAGCCTCGGGCGAGGGTAGTGCCGTCAATAAAGCGGTCAGATATTGCCACTCGGATGGGAGGTCGTGATCCGATGTCACAAAGTGGCGCGCCCAGACAACGAACACAATGAAGCAATCGTTTATCAGAAGAAGCAGAAAGATTGAGATATGAGTATCAACGATGGAGCCTCTCGGAGGCCGGTCGGCATCCGGGGAGTTGCCGTGGTCGGCGCTGCTCTGCTCCTCGTGGGCGCGACAGCGACACCGTCCTTCGCGGCTGAGGAAGATGGTTCAAGCGACGCAATCGAGGTGATCGCAAGCATCGCGCCCGAATCCCTCGAAGCCGTCTCGACAGACGAGGGCATCGTCGTCGCAGATGACAAGGCCCTGCAGGAGGACGAGTTCGGGCGGTCCGTGGTCGAACAGCCGATGCTTGACCCGACCAACCCGGACAGCATCGTCAAGGTCGACATTCCCGTCAACCCGTCGGACGGTATCGCCTTCAAGCAGGATGGTGCCGATGAGATCGTGATCGGCCTGCCGAACGCTCACCAGGCCGACGAAGCCGACTACGGCAACCTGGGTCTCGCAACCTACGACAACAACGACGGCTCCACCACCGTTCCGATTCCCCAGCCCGACGGTACCCTGCAGATCACCACGGTGATCGACGGCCCTGCGGCTCCGACACGGTACGCGTATCCCATCACCTTGCCCGCTGGCGGTCAGCTCGTCGACGCGGGAGATGGCTACTTCGCGATCCTCGACTCCGCGGGGTTGCCTGCGGCGATGATCGAGCCGGCATGGGCGCTCGACGCGAACGGCGAAGCGGTAGACACGCACTACGAGATCGCCGGAAACGAGATCGTGCAGATCGTCAACCACGGTGACGGTGACTCCTATCCGATCGTCGCTGATCCGGCCGTGAAGGGCAAGTACATCTCGAAGGTGAAGATCAACACCGTCCCGCAGGGGAAGACGGTCGCCGTGTACCCCGTGAACAGCTGGACTATCACCGCGTTCGACAACTACTGGCAGGAGTACAAGCTCTACGTCAGTTCGACCTACGAGGGCACGAAATACAAGAACCAACTGCAGTGCCACTGGGATTTCGCGCCCTTCAAGACCCCCTGGAACCTGGATTCCTGGCGTCCAAACGTCAGCTGAGTATTCGCGCTTCTGAGGGCCGCTGATATTGGGGTTCGGGGCCACCCTGCC
>NZ_FUKR01000019.1 GCF_900163835.1 Mycetocola reblochoni REB411
CCCGTCGTCCGCGTCGGCGACCGAATCTTCTCCCGGAGCACGCTGTTCGCCGGGATCCTCATCCTCATCACCCTCGCGGCCGTCGCGATCTTCCTCATCGCCCAGTCGCTGCCGGCCTTCGTCGCGGACCCGGCGGAGATCAAGGGCCAGCCGTCGAGCTTCTGGGCCTACGTCGGGCCGCTCGTCTTCGGCACCGTGTGGTCCTCCGCCCTCGCGCTGCTCATCGCCGTCCCCCTCTCCATGGGCGTGGCACTGTTCATCACCCACTACGCACCGCGCCGCCTGGCGCAGGTGCTCGGCTACGTCATCGACCTGCTGGCCGCCGTCCCCTCGGTCGTCTTCGGCCTCTGGGGCATCAACGTCCTCGCGCCCGCCGTCCAGCCGGTCTACTCCTGGCTGGTCGAGAACATGGGCTGGTTCCCGCTGTTCGCCGGCCCCGTCTCCGGCACGGGACGCACCATCCTCACCGTCGCCATCGTGCTCGCCGTCATGATCCTCCCGATCATCACCGCGCTGTCGCGCGAGATCTTCCTGCAGACGCCGAAGCTGCACGAGGAGGCCGCCCTCGCGCTCGGCGCGACCCGCTGGGAGATGATCCGCACCGCGGTGCTGCCCTTCGGCAAGCCGGGGGTCATCTCGGCCTCCATGCTCGGCCTCGGCCGCGCGCTCGGCGAGACGATGGCGGTCGCCATGGTCCTCTCGCCCGCGGTGGTGGTCAACTTCGTCCTGTTGACCAGCAAGAACCCGACGACGATCCCCGCCAACATCGCCCTCAACTTCCCCGAGGCGCACGGTGTGGGCGTGAACGTGCTCATCGCGACCGGCCTCATCCTGTTCGTGATCACCTTCATCGTGAACTTCATCGCCCGCGCCATCATCAACAGCCGCAAAGAGTTCTCGGGAGCGAACTGATCATGACCCAGACCATGACCCCTGCGCCCTCCTCCACCGGCGGCATGCAGAGCGCCCTCACCGCGAGCAAGCTGCCGCGGTGGGTGCCGGCCGCCACCCTCGTCGGCTCCGTCGCCGTCGTGTGGATGCTGTTCGCCCTGATGGGCACGGCGAACCTCGCCGGTGTGCTCGTCGTGTCGGCGATCGTGTTCAGCGTCGTGCTGTACGCCCTGTCGCTCGCCATCGAGGGTCGCCGCAAGGCCGCCGACCGCATCGCCACGATCCTCGTCGGCGTCGCCTTCCTGCTCGCCCTCATCCCGCTGATCTCGGTGTTCTACACGGCCCTGACCCTCGGCGCCGGCCGCTTCGACGCGGAGTTCTTCAGCTCGTCGATGCGCAACGTCGTCGGTGCGGGCGGTGGCGCGATCCACGCGATCACCGGCACCGTGCTCATCACCCTCGCCACGGCGGTCATCTCGATCCCGATCGGCATGCTCACGGCCATCTACCTCGTCGAGTACGGCACAGGCAAGCTCAAGGCCGCCATCACCTTCCTCGTCGACGTCATGACCGGCATCCCCTCGATCGTCGCCGGCCTGTTCGCCTACGCGCTCCTGTCGCTGTTCCTCGGGCCGGGCGTCCGCATGGGCATCGGCGGCGCGATCGCGCTCAGCGTGCTGATGATCCCCGTCGTCGTCCGCTCGACAGAGGAGATGCTCAAGCTGGTGCCGAACGAGCTGAGGGAGGCGTCCTACGCCCTCGGCGTGCCGAAGTACCTCACCATCCTCAAGGTCGTCCTGCCCACCTCGATCGCCGGAATCGTGACCGGAGCGATCATCGCGATCGCCCGCGTCATCGGCGAGACGGCCCCGCTGCTCATCATCGCCGGCTTCACGACGAGCATGAACTACGACCTGTTCAGCGACCGGATGATGACCCTGCCGGTGTTCGCGTACACCCAGTACGCGCAGCAGGGCGCCGACGCCCAGGCCTACATCGATCGTGCCTGGACCGCCGCGCTCGCCCTCATCCTCATCGTCATGGCGCTCAACCTCGTCGGCAGGCTCATCGCCAAGCTGTTCTCGCCGAAGCTCGCCCGCTAGACCCCGAAAGTAAGGACCACCCGTGTCGAAGAGAATCGAAGTCTCTGACCTGAACGTGTACTACGGCAGCTTCCTCGCCGTGGAGGACGTCTCGCTGACGATCGAGCCGCGCAGCGTCACCGCGTTCATCGGCCCCTCCGGCTGCGGCAAGTCCACCTTCCTGCGCACGCTCAACCGCATGCACGAGGTCATCCCTGGCGCGCGCGTCGAGGGGGAGGTCCGCATCGACGGCGACAACCTGTACGGCCCCGGCGTCGACCCCGTGCTCGTCCGCCGCCAGGTCGGCATGGTGTTCCAGCGGCCGAACCCGTTCCCGACGATGTCGATCAAGGAGAACGTCCTCGCGGGGGTGAAGCTCAACAACCGCTCCATCTCCAAGAGCGACGCCGATGCGCTGGTCGAGAAGTCGCTGCGCGGCGCGAACCTGTGGAACGAGGTCAAGGACCGCCTCGACAAGCCGGGGTCGGGTCTCTCCGGCGGCCAGCAGCAGCGTCTGTGCATCGCGCGCGCCACCGCCGTCTCCCCCGACATCCTGCTGATGGACGAGCCCTGCTCGGCGCTGGACCCGATCTCGACGCTCGCCATCGAGGACCTCATCGAGGACCTCAAGAAGGAGTACACGATCGTCATCGTCACGCACAACATGCAGCAGGCCTCGCGCGTGAGCGACAAGACGGCGTTCTTCAACATCGCCGGTACGGGCAAGCCGGGCAAGCTCATCGAGTACGACCAGACGGCGACGATCTTCACCCAGCCCTCCGTCCAGGCCACCGAGGACTACGTCTCCGGCCGCTTCGGATAACGGCAGCACCCCTCGCCGGCGACGAGGGGTCGAGCGCCACGGCACAGGGGCGGCACGAGCGATCGTGCCGCCCCTGCGCCGTGTGCGGGCCGCGGCACCGCACCCGGCCGCGTCCTACCCGGCGTTGTCCTGCCCGGCGGCGTATCCGGCGGCGTCGTGCGCAGCGAGCGGCCGAAAAGACGAGGCCAGGCCGCAGAAACGCCTCTCGGCGGAAGGCCGCTCGAAGCGGCGAATTTTGGAGCCCGGGGTTACTGCGGCCCGGCCCCTCCAGTCTAACGGCCGCGTCCCCGAACGCATCCCCGGCGTGTTGACGACCGCCGGACGACGGCCGGGAGAGGGGCGACGCGGACGTGCGCCGGAGACGGATGCCCCGGCCGAACGGCGGACTGCGTCGCTACCCCGCCGCGGTGGCGTAATGATCGGCCGCGGCCACCACCTTCGCGTTGTAGTCGCTCGCATCGTTGTACGCGGCGACCGCGCGCACCCAGTTGTCCACCGTACCCAGCTCTCCCCCGGCGGCGCAGAGGTACTCGCCCGCGCTCACGGCGGCGTCGTCGATGTTCTGGGGGTCGGCCAGGCCGTCACCCGAGCCGTCGGTGCCGTAGCGCTCCCAGCTCTCTGGCGTGAACTGCATCGGCCCGATCGCACGGTCCCACGCCGCATCGCCGTCGAGGCGTCCGCGATCCGTGTCCGCCACGGCCCTGCTCGCGGTTCCGTCCAGCGCGATACCGATGAGCGTCGGCCTGGTGATGCCGTCACCGCCGATCGCGCCGCCGCCGAGGGTGCCGTGGCGGCTCTCGACGTAGCCGATGCCGGCCAGCGTGTTCCAGCTGAGCGCGCATCCCGGGATGCGCTCGGCCAGGTCGAGCGCGGCGCCCGCGTAGGCGGAGAGCGCACGGCGCGGGATGCCGACCCGCTCCGAGACCGTGTCCACCCAGCCGTCGTCGACCAGCTCCGACACCGCGGGGGCGCGCTCGCCCGTGGCGGCGGTCCCGGCGCTCGACGATGCCGTCTCCGATGCGTTCGGTGTCGCCGACGTGCTCTGTGACGGGGTCTCGCTCGCCGTCGGGCTCGACGTCGACTCGGACGTGTGCTCCGGTGTCGCGGACGGGGGCGCGCTCCGCTCGGCGGCGCCCTCGGTCGCGGAGCCGCCGAGGAGTGTGGTCCCCGCGACGACCGCGACACCGACCGCCACGACGGCGAGGGACAGCCCGGCGACGACGATCAGCCGCCGGTCGGTGCGGGTCGGGGACGCCTCCGTCGTCGGGCGGCGGCTCACGGGGTGCCTCCCGTGTCCGATGCGGACGTCCCCGGGCCCGGCGGCGGGGACGGCGGCGGGGGTGCGCTCCCCCGCGGCGACCGGGAGGCCGCCGAGCTCAGCAGGACGACGCCGCCGCTCGCCGCCGCGACGACGACGAGGCCGAGGCCTGCCGCCACGAGGAGCAGGAGGGCGAGCACCAAATACTCGGCTCCCAGCGCGGCGACCAGTCCCGGCGCGCGCACCACGATCTCCGTGACCGCGGCCTGGGCGGAGGCGGCGAGCGGGGCCGCCGCCGCGATCGCCGCGGATGCCGTCGCCGTGGTCGCCGCGGCGAGACGTCCGGCGGCCGCGGCCGGGGCGGGTGCCTGCGGCGCACCGTTGTCCAGCCGGATGTCGTCACCGGAGACCCCGGCCGTGGAAGGAGGGGCCGTGCAGTCGGCGGTCGCGCAGACGGTGATCGGCAGCGCCGCCTTCCGCGGCTGGATCGAGTTCCGCGAGCCGTCTGTGGTGTACCAGTAGCTGGACTGGCCCGTCAGCACCTGGAAGCGGAGGAACTCGGCGGGGAACGCGCCCCACCAGGAGGCGTTGTCCGCGCTCCGGGTCGCCTGCGCGTTGCGCCCGGCGATGTCGCGCGGGATCGCGACGTCCAGGTAGTCGGGCGTGACGGTGAAGCCGGACGCGGTCACCGTGACGTCGCTGAGCGTGGCGATGACGACGCTCCGCGGTGCCAGCCGGCCCCAGTGGGAGAGGTCGTCCATGTCCGCCGCATAGCCGGACAGCGTCGCGGTGACCACACCGCTGCCGTCGGCGTCGACGGTGAGGACCGGGTCGGAGGCGCTCCAGTAGCTCATTCCGCCGTAGTAGGCGACCGTGAACGAGCCGTCCCAGCGCACCGTTGCGGTGTTCGCCTCCGCATCGAAGCTGCCGGTTCCGTTCTCGATCCGCACGCGCGCGCCCGTGACGCTGTCGGCGGCGTTGGTCGTCCGGCCGTTCACGCTGTCTCCGGACGCGGTCAGGCACCGCTCGGACCAGTCGGGCTGGTCGAGGGAGCCGTCGGCACCGGCCCGGACGATCCGGGTGTTGCCGGAGGTGGAACGGTACAGTCCGTCCGCGGACGTCCACACGCGCGCGCCGCCGGTGTCCCCCGCGACCCCTGCCGAGAGGAAGTTGCAGCCGCCGAAGTAGGCGCCGCCGGTGCTCTCCCTGTTGATGCCCCAGTCGAAGACGGCGCCGCTGGCGGTCACGGTCCCGCCGCCGGAGCCGCCCGCTCCGCCGTCGTCTGATCCGCTGGACCCGCCCGATCCGTCGTCCGGTCGGGGCGCGGCGACGACGTCGACCTCCACAGCGGTGACTCCGTGCGGTGTCGCGGCCAGGAGGTAGCCGGTGCCCTCGGCGAGGGTGCCGGAGGCGAGCGTGTAGGCGAACGGCTCGTCGCCCGTGACCGTTCCGCGTGCCAGGAGGCTGCGGTCCCCGATGTACCAGAGCTCGACGGGGAGTTCGTCCTCCGCGTGCGCGTCCTCGGACGCCGCGTCCTGAGCACCTGCGTCCTCCGCATCGGGCCCCGGCGGCGTCGCCGCGCGCGCGACCGGCTGCTCGAGATCGAGCGCGGTCGCGGTCGTCGGCTTCTCCGGCATCCCCTTCACCTTGTGGGTGACGTCCTGGACGGTTGTGTCTGTGATGGCTCGTTCGACGTCCTCGACCGTGCGCAACGTGTCCGGCAGATAGCCCGCGACGGCGACGCTCTCGCCGATGTCGACCCCGACCTCGCTGGCCACCTTGCGCGGCTGGATCGTGTTCGCGCCTCCGTCGGTCGTGTACCAGTAGCTTGACTGGCCGGTCAGCATCTGGAACGTCAGGAACTGGCCGGGGAAGGCCCCCCACCAGGACGCGTTCTCCGCGGTCTTGGCGGCCTGCGGGTTGCGCCCGGCGACGTCGTCGGGGATGCTCACCCCGGCGTAGTCGGGGGTGAGCTGCAGGCTCCCGTCGGCGACGGTGACCCCGGTGAAGGTGGCCAGGGTGACCTGTCGAGGCGCGATCAGCCCCCATACGCTCGGGTCGTCCATGTCGGCCTGCGCGCCGGAGAGCACGGCCGAGAGCGTCCCCGTGCCGTCGGAGGCGACGCTGAGGACGGGGTCGGTGGCGCTCCAGTAGGTCATGCCGCCGTAGTAGACGACCGTGAAGCTGCCGCTCCACCGGATGCGCGCGGTGTTGTTCGCCGGGTCGATCGTCCCGACGCCGTCGACGATGCGCACCCGGCTCTGGGTGTGGCTGTCGGCCGCGTTCGTCGTCTTGCCGTTGACGCTCGTCCCCGACGGTGTGGTGCAGCGCGTCGCCCAGCTGGCCGTGGTCAGCCCACGTCCGTCGGCCGTGGGGCGGACGATCGACACGTTGCCCTCCTGCGCGGAGTAGAGGCCGTCGGGCGAGCCCCACACGCGGGCGCTTCCGGCGTCGCCGGAGACCCCGGCGGACAGGAAGTTGCAGCCGCCGAAGTACGCGCCGCCGTTCGACTCCTTGTTGATGCCCCAGTCGAAGGTGACGTCGCTCACGCTCAGCTGCGTGCTCACGTCCTGCTCGGTGCCCGGTTCCGGGTCCTCCGCGTCCGTGCCGGTTGTCCCGTCGTCCGTGCTGGATCGGCCGGACGCCGCGTTGGGGTCCGTCCCGGCGTCTCCGGCATCGGCGGCGGCATCGGCGGCGGAGGCGACGTCGGACCCCGCATCCGCGCTCACCCGGCCGCTCGGCTCGGCGGCGACCGACAGCCCCGCCGAGCCGCCGGCGGCGAGCGCCGCCGCCGCATCGGGCACGAGCTCGTCGGTCCACGCCTCGGAGCCGTCGCCGTCAGAGACGACGTCGGCGTCGATGCCGGGGGGCAGGCCGTCGTCGACGCTCGCCCCGGGTGCGAGCGTGCTCAGCACTGCCAGCCGGTAGCCGGAGGTCGCGTCGAGCTCGGTCACGGCGACGGTCGTCTCCGCCGTCCCGGCCGTGTCCGTCGTCGACGCGATGAGCAGGCGGGGCCCGGCGGCCGCGTGGCCGTCCTCCGGCGTCGTGACCGCATCGGCGATGGGGAGCAGGGACAGCCCATCGGGCCCGGCGAGCACGACGGCCTCACCGTCGAGCTCGGCGAGGGCTCCCGGCAGCGTGAGCGCGATCGTCCCCGGTTCGGTGACGACGGCGTCGGGGTGCTGCTGCTCGGCCGCGGCGACGGCCGGGGCGGCCGAGGCCGGAGCGGCGACGAGGGCTCCCGCCGTGAGCGCGGCGCAGACGATCCCGACGACAGCCGCACGACGGGCACGCGCGCGCGGTCGCCGCGACGCGCTGCCCGCTGGCACGCGACCAGGAGCTACTGTCCTGGCGTCACGCATCGGTTCCGCCCGCGGATCCGGCACGGCGGCGACGCGAACTGACCGCCACCCACACGAGGACACCGATCGCGACCACGGCGAGCACGCCGATCCCCACCACGACCCACACGAGCACGGGGATCAGCTCGGCGACGGCGGACGACTGGGCCGCGGCCTCCGCCTGCGCCGGATCGGGGGCCTCGGTGACGTAGCGCGTCTCCTCAGGCGAGGGCTCGGCGGTGGCAGCGGCGCTCGGCTCTCCCACCGACTCGATCTGCTCGATGGCCCCGGCACCCGCCGGCACCTCCGCGATGGTGGCGTCGCCGCTGCCGCTGTACAGGTCGCGGAAGGTGATGGGCGTGAACGACTCGTTGCTGGCGTTCTTGACGCCGTGGGCGCCGATCGTGATGATGCCGCACTGGACCTGGGTGCAGTCGACCTCGCTCGGGGTCCCGCTGCGGTCGAGCGCGGTGAAGGTCGCACCGGGGACCGTCAGGGTCGTCGACCAGGTGCCGTCCTCGGCGAGCTCTCCGCCGTTGGCGGCGTACGCGGTCGAGCTGCCGGGGAAGGTGACGAAGCTGGCGAAGCCGACCGGGTCGGTCTCGTTGTCGGGCACATAGCGGTAGTCGGTTCCGGTGACCCCGCCCGCGCTCGGCTGCCAGCCGTCGCCGTCGACCCAGCCGAAGAGCACGTAGATCCCGCCGAAGCCGTTCTTGATCGACTGGAACCCCGAGCCGTTCAGCCGCAGTGTCGTCTGGTACACCGGGTCGGCGACCGCGCTGAGCGAGCTGTCGCCCTCCACCGTGACCGACACCGAGCCGGCCGCGTGGGCGGGTTGCGCGCCGACGCCCCCGACGATGCCGCCCGCGGGGAGCGCGGCGAGCGCCACGGCGGCGAGCGCGGCCACCCGTCCCCTGAGCGCCCCTCCGCGGCGGCGGGGTCCTGACTGGCTGGTCGTCGCACTCATGGGCGCTTCTCGCTTTCGTTCGGGGTCGGGATGGCGTCAGGGGACGCGGTGTGCGTGCCGGGCCGCTCGGCGTGGTGCGCTGGGCGGCCGCGCCGCGGCACGATCACGGGGGTGCCGTCGTCGGGGTGGGGCAGGATATCGACGGCCTGGTGGTACACCTGCTCGATCCGCTCGGGTGTGAGCACGGACGAGGGCGCCCCCTCGGCGACGACGCGGCCGGCGTCCATGAGCAGGATCCGGTCGGCGTAGGCCGCCGCGAGGTTGAGGTCGTGCAGAACGACGATCACGGCGTCGCCGGCCCTGGCGCGGTCAGCCGCGAGCCCGAGCACGTCCTCCTGGTGCTTGAGGTCCAGCGCCGCGGTCGGCTCGTCCAGCAGCAGCACGCCCGTCTCCTGGGCGAGGATGCGCGCGAAGGCGGTCCTGGCGCGTTCACCCCCAGACAGGGAGGGCACCCGGCGGGAGGCGAGGTGGGTGATCTCGGTGACGCGCATGGCCTCGTCGACGACGGCGTCGTCCTCGGTCTCGCGCCCGGTCCGCTGCCAGGGCGCCCTGCCCATCTCGACGACGTCCCTGACGGGGAACGGGAAGAACACCGCGTTGTCCTGGAGCAGCACGGCCCTGGTCCTGGCCCGCTCGCGCAGCCGCCACTGCTCGAGGGGCCTGCCGCGGAGCAGGATGCTGCCGCCGCTGACGTCCTGGTCGCCGGTGAGTGCGGCGAGCAGCGTCGACTTGCCCGCACCGTTCGGCCCGATGAGGGCGACGAGCTCCCCGTCGTTCAGGGTCAGGCCGACGCCTGCGAGGATCTGGCGCCCGGCGATGGTGACGGTGATGTCCTCCGCGCTGATCGCGGGGACGTCCGTTCGGGTCTCGGCGGCGCTCATGCCCAGCCCCCCGAGGTCCGTCGTGCGCGGCGCAGCAGCCAGAAGAAGAACGGCCCGCCCACGAGCGAGGTGAGCATGCCGATAGGCAGGTCGGCCATCGGAACGGCCGTGCGGGCGATGAGGTCGGCGGTCACGAGGAGCAGGGCGCCGCCGAGCACGCTCGTGACGGCGAGCGGACGATGGGCGGGGCCGATGAGCATGCGGAGCAGGTGCGGGACGACGAGCCCGACGAAGGCGATGGTCCCGGCGAAGGCGACGGCGCAGCCCACCAGCAGCGCGGTGACGACGATGACGACGATCCGCAGCAGCTCGACGTTGACCCCCAGGTGGCGGGCGCTCTTCTCCCCGAGCGAGAGCAGGTCGAGCCTGCGCGCCAGCACCACGGCGACGACCAGCGCGGCGACGATCGGCGGCACGATGACTCCGAGCTGCTCCCAGCGCGAGCCGTTGAGGCTGCCGAGCTGCCAGAACACGATCTGCTCCCTGGCCTGCTGGTCCCCGAGGAACGTCATGAGCGCCAGGCCCGCGCCCGTGAAGGCGTTGACGGCGATGCCGGTCAGCACGAGGGTGACGATCTCCGTCCGTCCCCCCGACCGGCTCATCACGTACACCACGAGTGTCGCGGCGAGGCCGGAGGCGAAGGCGACGAGCGCGATGGTCCATTCACCGAGGAAGCCCCAGCCGAACACGATCGTGGCGGCCGCGCCGAGCGCCGCCCCCGAGGAGACGCCGACGACGCCCGGCTCGGCGAGCGGGTTCCCGAAGATCGCCTGCATGAGCAGCCCGGCCACGGCCAGCGCCGCACCGATGACGACGGCCATCGCCACGCGAGGGAAGCGGATGTTCCAGAGCGCCGACTCGCCGTTCGCGTGGGCGGGGACCGGACCGATGTCGAGTCCGATGCGGTGCATCACGGAGCCGAACACCTCGCCGGGCGGGATGTGCAGCTGACCGGTGCCGGCGCTGACCAGGATCATGGCCGCCAGTGCGACGACGAGGACGGCCGTGACGATCCCTGCCCGGGTCCTCGTCCCGCGCTCGGGGACGGGGGTCACGGTGTCGGCCCCGTGGCTCACTGCGCGGGTCCGCTCTGCTCCGGGGCGTAGATGGCGCGGGCGAGCGCGTCGAGCACGGCGGGGCTCCGGGGGCCGAAACTGAGGATCTCGTAGTCGCTCATGTCGACGATGCGCCGGTTCTGGCCGGCACGGGTCTCGGCGACGGCGGGGATCCGCTCGAGGAGTCCGTCGACGCCGTCGACGGATTCCAACCCCTTGGTCATCATGAGGATCAGGTCGGGGTCGGCGTCGACGAGGGCTTCGGCCGTCATCGGGCGCATGCCCTGCCAGCCGATCTCGCTGGCGACGTCGATGCCGCCGAGGCTCGTGATGAGCGAGTCCGTGCCGGACCCCTCGCCGAAGATGTAGTAGATGCCGGCGTTGCCCCTGACGTAGAGGAACAGGATGCGCGGCCGGTCGGCGACGTCGTCCGGCGCGATCTCGTCGATCTCGGCCACGACGTCGGCGAGCTCGGCGTCGATCTGCGCGGTGAGGGCGTCGCCCCGCTCCGGGACGCCGAGCGCCTCGGCCACGGCGGAGACGATCTCGTCGGTGTTCTCCAGGCTGCGCTCCGGCGTGACCACGACGACGGGGATGCCGGAGTCGCGCATCTGCAGGACGACGTCCCACGGGCCGATCGAGGAGTCCGTGATGATCACGCTCGGCTCGAGCTCGAGGATCGCCTCGGCGTTGAGCTCGTGCCCGTTCTGGGTGACCAGGGGCAGATCGGCCGCCTCCGGGAATCCGGTCGAGGTGTCGCGCCCGACGAGGTTGTCGCCGAGTCCCAGTCCGAAGACCGTTGCCGCGAGCGAGCCGTACATGTCGAGCGCCAGGATGCGGCTGGTGTCGGTGACGGTCACCTCGGTGTCCTGGTTGTCGACGACGGTGACGGGCAGTTCGGGTCCGGTCGTGACGTCGACGGCGGGGACGGACTGGACGGCCAGGCACGCGGTCGACTCCCCCACCCACTCGCGCGGCTTCTCGACGGTGTCGAGCTCGGCGAGGGGAGTGTCGGCACCGATACAGCCGGCTCCGGCTGCGCTTCCTTGCGCCGACGGGGTGCACCCGCTGACCGTCACAAGCAGGGCGACCGCTCCGGCGACGAGGGCGCTGATGCGGCGCGGGGATGCGGCGAGGTGGGGGGTGCTGGTCACGAAAAGCCTGTCGTTGCGCGGGTTCTACGTCAGTGATGGGCGAACTTAATTAGGTCTCGCTCACCTAAGTAACCTTAGGCTACGCTTAACCGGCCTGTACAGGTCAACCCTCTCCGGCGCCCCGCACGAGCGCGGGTCCGTCGGCCCCTCGAGCACGGAGATACCACGTGACAATCCGCAATCAGCACAGCAGACGCGTGCGAACGGCGCTGGCCGCCGTCGCCGCCTCGGCGCTCGCCCTTGGAGCGCTGACCCTCACCCCCCAGATGGCATCCGCAGCAGAACAGCCTGTCAGCGATGTGACGTTCGACTGGGCCATCAACAACGAGAGCACCGGTGGCTCCTACTTCGGCGGCTGCAACTTCCTCTCCGCCGGCGTCGCCGGCGACGCCGGCTCGGCACGGGTGTGGACCGCCGCCGACAACGGCTCGCTCTACGCCAGCAGCGAGGGCAACACCACCATCGTTCGTCCGGACGCCGCGGGCACCGGGCTGACCAGCCCGGCGTTCGCCGACCGTTGCGCTCTCGCCGAGGGCGGGAACGTCAACGGCAAGGCCAGCAACGCCGCGAACTCCTACACCAAGAGCCGCGTGCAGATTTCGGACGGCGCGGGCGTCGTCAACGTCGCGGACAACACCGCGCGCATCGACTGGGACGGCAGCTTCACCGTCGTGTACTACGGCGGCATGACCTACTGGTCGGCGAGCGACCCGACGCTGACCGTCGCCGCCGACGGCACCGGAACGCTCACCGCCGACCTGTCCGGCTACGGCGCGGACATGGACGACCCCTCCGTGTGGTCGACCCTCCCCGCACAGCAGGACGTGACGCTCGCCACCCTCAGCGGTGTCGAGGTGACCGACGCCGGCATCACCGTGACCCCCGACTACCTCGGGGTCGAGGTGCCGTCGGACATCGGCGGCCGCAACGCCCAGGAGCTGGGCCAGGCCTGGTCGGGGGCGTTCCCCGCCGACTTCCTGGAGTTCCAGGTCGCCACCGGCCAGTCCTCGTACTGGTACAGCACCGCCGGTGGTGAGAACAGCATCCAGCCGCGCAAGGTGGCGGCGCCGTTCACCGCCGCCTACGAGGTGGCCGCACCCGAGCGCAGCACCGCCGTCGAGATCACCGGAGCCTCCGCGGCGGACGGCCTGAGCGTGTCCGTGTCGGGGGCGAACTACCTCGACCTGCCCAACTCGTCGATCGGTCAGCCCGCCTCGGGCGTGTACGCCGCACTCGTGGACACCTCGATCGCCGACAGCGAGGTGAGCACGTCCAACACGGCCGCGGTCGCCTACATCCGGAGCATCACGGACGGCGCGTTCTCGACGACGCTCACGGCGCCGGTATCCAAGCTGGACGCCGACGCCTCGTACAAGGTCGTGGTCTGGGTCGCGCACGGCTTCGCCACCGGCGACGCCCTGCTGTACAGCGAGCCGATCACGCTGAGCGATGAGCAGCGCGACGCTCTGTTCCCGGCCCCGGAGCCCGAGCCGACGGAGGAGCCCACCACAGAGCCCACGGAGGAGCCGACCACGGAACCCACGGAGGAGCCGACGACCGAGCCCACCACCGAGCCGACCACGGAGCCGACTCCGAGCGGCAGCACCGAGGTGACGGTCGCGGGCGTCGACGCGAGCAGCGGCCTGAGCCTGACCTTCGCGGGCAGCGGCTACACGACCCTCCCCCAGCCCGCCAACTCCTCGGGCGCTCCCGCCATGGGCGTGTACGTGGGCGTCATCGAGACCGCGCTGCTGGACGCGATGGACGACACCACCACCTACGAGAGCAGCGCCCTCGTCGGTGCCGACTGGGTGAACCCGTACACCGGCGCGTTCGCGAACGGAGCCTTCACCAGCACCCTGACCGTCGGCGCTGCTGGCCTCGACCGCGACACCGCCTACAGCGCGATCGTCTGGGTGGCGCACGGCAACATCACGACGGCGACCTTGCTCTCGAGCTCGCCCGTCGAGCTCAGCGACGAGCAGAAGGCCGTCCTGTTCCCGACGACGGAGCCGACGACGGAGCCGACGGAGGAGCCCACGACCGAGCCCACCACCGAGCCCACGACCGAGCCGACGGAGGAGCCCACCACCGAGCCGACCACGGAGCCCACGACGGAGCCGACGGAGGAGCCGACGACGGAACCCACCACGGAACCGACCACGGAGCCCACCACCGAGCCCACGACCGAGCCGACCACGGAGCCCACCACCGAGCCCACGGAGGAGCCCACGAAGCCGGAAGGCGAGCCCACCCTCGCCACCGACGAGCTCTTCACCGCGGACCACGAGGGACCTGTCGACTTCGACATCGCCGACGACAGCGGCAGCGTCACGGTGACCGCGCCCGCCGCGGCCGGCAGCTGGATCGGCCTCTCCGTGCACTCGGAGCCGCAGTTCCTCGGCTGGTTCCTGCTCGATGAGAACGGCGTCGCCACGGCGTCACTGCCGGAGCTCTCCGCGGGCGAGCACCACCTCGTCGCCTACGACGACAGCGGCGAGGTGCTGGGCTACCAGGCCTTCACCGTCGTCGTCGACGACGAGGGCACCGCCACCACCGATGGCGGGACGACCGACACCGACGAGACCACGACCGGCTCCGCGGCGGGGACGACCTCGAACGGTCAGTCCTCGACGTCGACCGACGCCGGGCTGGCCTCGACCGGTGCGGAGTCGAACGGTGCGCTGCTCGCCGGCGCCGTGCTCCTCGTGCTGGCGGTCACCGCGCTCGGTATCGCCCGCCGGCGCCAGGGCGCCGGAGCGTAATCACCGACAGCCCGGACACGGGTGGGGCCCCGACCGTTCACACGGTCGGGGCCCCACCTCGTTCAGCGATCACGACGACCGTCGTCGCACGAGGCAGCGGGGGATTCTCACGGCCCGTCGGCCCCGCACAATCCCGCACGGCCCGTCAGCCCCCAAGCAGTGCCACACGGCCCGTCAGCCCGAGCATCCAGCGCAGCCCGTCAGTCCAGAGCACCCCGGCGCCACCGCCGGGCGGCGGAGGCGAAGTCGGCGGCGAACTCGGAATGGCGCAGCGCCCGCGTGGTCAACTCGCTGCTGCGTGCGGGGACGACGGCCTCCTGCTCGTCGGCGTGAGCACTCGCACCAGCCGCCACGACGCGGCAGTAGGACGCTGCGCGCTCCAGCGCCATCGCGAAGTCACCGCTGTACGCGCCCCGGAGGATCGTGTCGGCGAGCGCCCCGAGCTCCTCCGGACCGGTCGGCGACTCCGCGCCGGCGATGACCGGGTCGATGGTCCGCAGCTCGTCGACCCCGCGCCGGTAGTGGACCGCCGCCTCCTCCGGCGCCCGACGGATCACCAGCCGGAGCAGGTTGAGGCGCCACAGCACCCCCGGAAGACTGCGGGACGGCGCCACCGACCACAACTGCGCGAGCGTGTCGATGCCGTGCTCGTCCGTGTAGCGCACCAGACGGTCCACGACCCCCTCGTCGCCGCCGTCACGCACCCGGGAGAGGAGCGCCTGCGCCGTCTCGTGCGCGATGCGGGACGTCTCGGCGGGATCGGGCGCGCCCGCGTACTCGTCGATCAGGGAGGCCGGCATCCGAACCGGGCGGGGGAAGTCTGCTGTCACCGACACGCCTTTCACCGGCCGCCACGCACGGCCGACGCACCAGGATACGCCCCGCCGCCGACAACCGGTCCCGCATCGCGCGCTGCCCCCCCCTCGCCCGAACCGACCGGACGCGCGCAGTCCGGCTGCAGCTCCGCCCGGCACTCACGCTCCGACGCAGGCCCCCTCCGCCGACAGACGACGCGGTCACCGCGGACGACCACGGCCGGCCGAGTGGCAGCCGGCCGTCGCGCCGCCGTAAGCTGGCACGGTAGGGCCTGTAGCTCAGTTGGCAGAGCATCGGACTTTTAATCCGCGGGTCGTGGGTTCGAGCCCCACCGGGCCCACCAGATAGCGGGCGGCGTGGACGCGGGCGGGACGCGGCCCGGGACGACCCCGGGGGTGCACACCGCCGTTCGCGGCCGCCGCCCGTCAATCGACCTGCCGGGGCGCACGACCGCGTGGTCGACGCGCGCTCTGAGCGATCGGCCCGGCGCCGAAGCCGCGAAGCCGTGCCTGTGCTGACCCCGTGCCGGCGCGGAGCTCGCGACGACACCCACGACACCCACGACACCCACGACACCCACGACACGATATATTAGACAGGTGTCAAACAGTACCGATGGCGCGCGCCTCTCCCCCGCGCAGCGCCGAGCACAGATCGTCGAGATCGCCTCGTCGCACTTCTCCCGCGACGGCATCGCCGGCGCCTCGATGAGCGCCATCGCCGCCGAGGCTGGAGTGACCCGCGCCCTGGTCTACCACTACTTTCCCGGCAAGGAGTCGCTTCTCGAGGCCGTGCTCGAGCGAGAGGCCGACCGGGTCCTGCTCGCGACGGCTCCGGACCCGGCGCTGAGCCAGAGCGAGAACGTGGAACGCTCTCTCCTGGCCTTCTTCGAGCGCTTCAGTTCGAGCTCCGGCGGCGTCCGCGAGCTGTACGCCCCGTCGTCGGCTCGCGCCTCGATGACGGAGGGGCTCGCCGCAGCCAACCACGTCGTACAGCTCGATCGACTGGTCAGCGCGTCCGGAGCCGAGGACACGCCGGCGAACCGACTCGCCCTCGGCGCGTGGCTCGCCTTCGTCGAGTACGCCGCCCGCACCTCCGTGACGTCCCCGGCCGTCTCCCGAGCCGAGCTTCTGCGACTCTGCACCACCGCCCTCGAGAGCATCCTCGGACACCCGCTCAGCACCGCCCCGCCCCCCCCCGACCACACGCACCATCGACACATCGGAGACACCCCATGAAGATCATGATCCTCGGAGCGACCGGAAACGTCGGCTCCCGCGTCCTCGCCCAGGCGGCGGAGGCGGGCCACGACGTCGTCGCATACGCCAGGACGGCTGCGGCCGTCAGCCCCCGCCGGGGCGTGAGAGTCGTTGAGGGAACCGCCGAGGACAGCGCCGCCCTCGGCGCCGCCGCGCGCGGGGTCGACGCCATCCTGGTCTCCATCACCGGATCCCCGACCGACGCCACGTTCATGCAGCGGGCGCTGCCGAACGTCATCGCCGCCGCGAGGCAGGCCGGCGTCTCCCGTCTCGTCCTCGTCTCGGCGTTCGGAGCCGGCGACACGGCCGCGAAGGCGTCTGGGTTCGCGCGACTGATCTACCGCGGGGTGCTGCGCCGGTTCTTCACCGACAAGGCCGCAGCCGATCAGCTGATGGAGTCCTCCGGGCTCGACTGGACGATCGTCTACCCGGTCAACCTGAAGGCCGCCCCCGCTCTGGCCGCGGGTCCCGTCGTGAAGCCGCTTGAGCAGATCGGCCGTGTGCCCGGGCTGCCGACGATGCCGTTCGACGATGCCGCCCGTGCGCTCCTCGCGGTCGTCACCGATCCGTCGACCGTCGGAGAGCGCCTCGTCGTCACGACGCCGAGGGGATGGACCTCGGCGGAGTGAGCCCCCGGCGGCTCGCCCCGGCGACGGCCGTCCCGGCGCGAGCCGCCCCACCCGCACGGGTCCCTCCGTCAGAACAGGGGACACCCGAAAAAAACGGGTGGTAAACCGCTTGACCAGCCCTGATCGCACCCGTTACAGTCATGCGTAACCGATTAACCATCAATGACGAGGTGACGATGAACCAGCGAGGCTTCTACCGGCCGGACGGGGCGTGGATCGGGGATGTCATCCCCTACGAGCAGGACGGCACGTTCCACCTGTTCTACCTGCACGAGACCCGCCGCCGCCCCGCCGAGGGCATGCCCTGGCACCTCATCACCACCGAGGACGGCGTCTCCTTCGCCGAGCACGGCGTCGCGCTGGCCTCCGGCGGCCCCTCCTCCGACGACTTCAACGTCTACACCGGCAGCATCGTGCTCGACGACGACGGCGTGCACCACATGTTCTACACCGGGCAGAACCCCGAGCGCCGCGGCGCCGACGGCCTGCCGCTCCAGCTCGTGATGCACGCCACCAGCACCGACGGCATGACCAGCTGGCAGCGCCACCCCGAGGACACCTTCGGGGCGGGCGAGGGCTACGTCGCCGCCGACTGGCGCGACCCCTTCGTCTTCCGCGACCCCGAGACCGGCCTCTGGCGCATGCTGATCACCACCGGCAGCACCGAGGGCCCCTCCCGCCGCCGCGGCGTCGTCGCGCAGTGCACCTCGACCGACCTGCGCAGCTGGCGGCCGGCTCCGGCGTTCTGGGCCCCGCACCGCGCCCTCGCCTACGAGTGCCCCGAGGTGTTCCAGTGGGGTGAGTGGTGGTACCTGGTCGTCTCCGAGTTCACCGACGCCTTCACCACGCGCTACCGCATGTCGCGCAGCCTCGACGGCCCCTGGATCGTTCCCGAGCACGACAGCCTCGACGGCCGCGCCTTCTACGCGGCCAAGTCCGCCGCCCGCGACGGGCGCCGCCTCTTCTTCGGCTGGATCTCCACCAGGGAGGGCGACGTCGACGACGGGGCCTGGCAGTGGGCGGGCACGCTCTCCGTGCTCGAGGCAGAGCAGCGCCCGGACGGGACCCTCGCGTTCCACCCGACGGCGGAGCAGCGCGACGCCTACGGGGAGGGCACCGAGCTGCTGCCGTCCGGCACGGTCCTCAGCGCCCCGGACGGATACGCCGAGCTCATCGCCGACGGGACGGCGCCCGCAGCGTTCCGCCTCGTCGCCCGCTTCGACGTCGACGAGACCACGCGGGAGTGCGGCGTGCTGCTGCGCGCCGGAGCGGACGGCGACGACGCCTACGTCCTGCGGCTCGAGCCACGGCGCAACCGCCTCGTGTTCGACCGCTGGCCGCGCCGCCAGACCGGCACCGAGCAGTGGCAGATCTCCGGCGACGTCCCCTTCGTCGTCGAACTCGAGCGTCCCGTCACGCTCGGCGCGGGCAGCCACGTCCTCGACGTCATCGTCGACGGTGACATCTGCGTCGCGACCGTCAACGACGAGGTCGTGCTCAGCACCCGGCTCTACGACCGCGCGAGCGGTCGCGTCGGCGCCTTCGTCGGCGAGGGCACCGCGACGCTGCGCTCGTTCACTCTGTCCCGCCCGGCCGACGACCCCGACACGACCGACACCACCGACCCCGCGCAGGCGAGCCCCCAGTTCGCCACCGCGTGACCCCAGGGCGACGAC
>NZ_FUKR01000030.1 GCF_900163835.1 Mycetocola reblochoni REB411
GACGTCGCCCTCGCGGCGTGACTACAAACTGTCACCTAAACGTGCAGCAGTCCCGATGTCGTGGTTCTCGCTGCGAATACGCTTTGTGGTGCTGAGCCTGAGGGCTGGGTTACGACCACAACGCTGTACTTGGATCGTGACTATGTGATCGATCAGGTGTTCTGGCAGCATGCCGCACGTTTCAAGGATCGTCTCGATGCAAGCGACTTCCTCGAAGCAAGTTACGCGGAGCCAGCGCAGGTCGTCCGGCTTGGGGAGGACCGCGCGGGGCTACTGATGCCATGGCTGGACGAACTCGCAGCGCTGAGCGCTGACGGTCAGCACTCGAACAACTTCTACCGGGCGCAGGCGCTGCTCTCCGCTGTGCTCGATGTCATCGTTCCGCACCTCGCGGTCACTGGCGATCGAGTCACATCGACACAGCGGAGCACGATTGTGCCATCAACACCGAGGCATCGCGCGTTCCGACCGTTGCGGGCCGAAGCTCGGATAGCTGCAGAGCTCCTCGCCAGAGATATGGATCGTCGTTGGTCAGTTCCTGAGCTGGCGGGAGCAGTCCACTTGTCTCCGTCGCAGTTGCGGCGCGTCTTCACACAGGCATTCGGAAAGTCCCCGATCGCGTATCTGACGATGCTGCGTGCGGAGCGAATGGCGCACTTGCTGAAAGCCACGGAATCACCAATCTCGGTCGTTGCGGCGTCTGTCGGTTGGGGTGATCCTGACTTCGCCGCCCGGCAGTTTCGACGGAGTATCGGTGTCGCCCCGAGTGAGTATCGCCGGATCAGCCGGCAGATTCCGTTGCCGTCGTACCCCGAGTGAACGCGCGTGCGTCCGGGTGAAACGACCATGATTCGATGCTCGGATCACCAGGCTGGCCACGTGTGAGGTAGTGGTGGTTTGACCACGTCGGGTTCAGTGATGCACCTGGCGGTCGCTCACAATCTGTCCGTCGTCCGTCTCGATTGTTGTCTCTGAGTCCCTTCGCGCACCTTCTGGTCGCAGAGGTCACCCGCCGTGTGCGGAGCCTCGCGGAAGGAGGACGACGATGGCAACCACCGAGGAACAACGGGCTGCGCGGGATGCGAAGCTCGACGCCCTGCATGAAAAACTCACCGGCGCGGTGGAGTCGTTGGTGTCGGGTGAGGACTGGAAGCAGGCGCTCACGTTCGCGACCCGGTTTCGTGCCCGTTCATTCAACAACACGCTGCTGATCTTCGTGCAGCATCAGGCGGCATTCGAGGCGGGCCGGGTGCCGGAGCCGGTGCCGTCGTATGTGGCGGGGTTCAAGCAGTGGCAGGCACTCGGCCGGCAGGTCGAGAAGGGCCAGTCGGGGTACATGATCCTCGCCCCGGTGACGGGCAGGTTCGCGTCGTTCACGCCGAAGGTGGCGGAATCGTGGCGCAGGCTTGGCCGGTTCGAGAAAGCGAAACCGGGTGAGGCGGTGCGCTCCCGCCTGGTCGGTGTCCGCCCCGCCTACGTTTGGGATGTCTCCCAAACCGCAGGCGACCCGATCCCCGCACCACCCTCCCCGCGGCTGCTCGAAGGTGAAGCACCCGACGGTCTCTGGGATGGCATCGCACGGCTCGTGGAGGCGGAGGAGTTCACGGTGTTGCGGGTGCCGCATGAGGGCATGATCCACGGCGCGAACGGCCTCACTGATTTCGGTGCGCGGACGGTGGCGGTGCGGGAGAACATGCCCGAGGCCGCACAGGTGAAGACCCTTGTCCACGAGCTCGCCCACGTCCTCCTGCACGGGCCGGACAACCCGGATGCGACGGGGCATCGAGGGATTGGTGAGGTGGAGGCTGATTCGGTGGCGTTGATGGTCGCCGCAGCGCACGGCATGGACACCAGCGACTACACGATCCCGTATGTGTCGGGGTGGGCGGCGACGGTGCCGGAGAAGTCCCCGGTCGAAGTCGTCCAAGCCACCGGCGAACGAGTCCGCAAAACCTCAGCCAGCATTCTCGACCAGCTCCCCACGGTGCAGATCGGCAACGGTGACCCTCCCGGCCTCACCCGCGACACCCCAGCGAAGAAACGCCCCGAGCCTGCGGTCGAGACGACTGCTGATCCCTTGACGGAGGAGCCGCGCCGCGCCGTGGCGTCGTCGGTGAGGAGCCTGTGATGGGTGCCGTCGATCTGCTCAGCGAAGTCGGCGGGATGCCGCTCTCGGAGGCGGCGGCGCGGTTCGCTGCGGCCGGAGTACCGGTGTTTCCATGCGCGCCGGGCGAGAAGCGCCCGCTGGTGCGCCGTGGGTTCCATGACGCGACCGCTAATCCGGGGCAGGTTGCGGCGTGGTGGTCGAGGTGGCCTTCCGCGAACATCGGCATCCCCACCGGTGCCGCATCCGGGGTCGAGGTCGTCGATGTCGACGTGCACGCGACCGGCACCGGATTCCCCGCCTTCCGCACCGCGCACCGTGAAGGCCATGCGGCGGGGTGGGCGGCGCTCGTGCGCACCCCCTCCGGCGGGCTCCACGCCTACTATCCGGCAGACTCCGACCGTGTGCAGTCGTCGTGGCAGGCAGCGCGGGCGCATGTCGATTTCCGGGGTGACGGTGGCTACATCATTGCCCCGCCGTCGAAGGTGCTGCGCCCTGGCGGGGTGCGGGCACCGTACCGGCTGATCGTCGCGGCAGGTAGTCCTCCGGCTCCGGTGGATGCGGCGCGGCTGCGCGAGTTCTTAGACCCTCGCACCCCGATCCCTCTCGACCGTGCGCGCGCTTCTCGGTTTGAGCGGCGGGGGTCTGATGCGAAAGTGCTCGCCGGCTGGGTGGCGGGGCGTGGTGAGGGTGAGCGGAACCGGGGCCTGTTCTGGGCCGCCTGCCGACTCGCAGAATCAGGAGCCCCTCCCGATGTAACCCTCGACGCACTGGGCCCGGCGGCAGAGCACGCGGGGCTCAGGCCGCGGGAGATCATGGCGACGATCCGCTCCGCCTACCGCACCACCCACCCCACAACGCGCACGTCCGTGGAGCCCGTGGCGGATGAGCGGCGTGTGGTGCGCGGATCACCAGGGCGGGTGATCTCATGAGCACCATCGAGACTGTCTTGCCGCGGGGTCGCCGGTTGGCTGCGGTGACGGCGATCACGGGAACGGTGTTCATCGCCGCCGGCGCATTCTGGCTGTCATTCACCGCGCTTGCTGATCTTGCGCGGCGGTCTGGGATTGATGCGGGCCAGGCGTGGGCGTGGCCGTTGATCGTGGACGGCATCATCGTCGTCGCAACCGTCGCCGTCGTCGCCCTCGCCAACCAATCCCGTCCGACCTGGTACCCCTGGACGCTCCTCGCCGCCGGCGCCGTCGTGTCGGTCACGGCGAACGCGATCCACGCGATCATTGCCGCCGACACCGACGTCCCGGCGGTTCTTGCAGCGTCGGTCGCTGCGATCCCGCCGCTGGTGCTGCTGTCGATCACGCACCTCACCGTCATCCTCACCCGCCCCACCACCACGCCGGATACAGACGCGATCGAGGAGGTGCCGGCAGAGACCGCCGCTCCATCGCAGGCGGTCGCCGTACCGGAGGCTGAGCAGGCGCAGGCAGTGGAGATGCCGGTGGTGTCAGTGAGTGAGCGGCGGGCGGAAGCGACGCAGTTGCGGGAGGTGGAGGGGTGGTCGAACAAGCAGATCGCCCGGCACCTGGGCGTGCACCCCTCCACCGTCGGCCGCTGGTTCACCCCAGCCATCAACGAAGAGCAGGAGGAGACCTCGTGAACGACCACACAGAGACCAGCCGCACCGAGCTACCGGAGACGCTGCCCGAACGGGGCGACGGTGCGGGGGCGGAGCGGTCGGCGTTCGCCGTGCACCGCGACCCCTCACTCTCAGGAACTACTACTGACCCTGGTTCGCGTGTGGAACGCGGGATCGCGTGGGTACGTCCGACTGATCTGATCGCGTCGAGCACCGCCAGGATCGCTGGCCGCGGCATCAACTTCCAGACCGAACTCGCGCACCGTGCCCGCCGCGCGCCAGGCCACGCCTACCGGGCGACCCGGAATCATGCGCGCGACATTCGGGATCGCCGAGCGGAACGCGCGGCACCTGCGGAGTCGGCGGTGTTCGAGTCGTTCGATGTGTTCGAGCCGCAGGATCGGCCCCGCTCGTCGTCGTGGGTGCGGCCGTCCGGGATCGGGCTGGGGTGAACCGCCATGCGCAGAAGACGGTGGCGCGACGGGGTCGGTGGGGAGCCGGTGCGCACCTGCCTGTCAGGAGGTGCCACCATGCCACAACCCCACACCCCACGCCGTGACGCTCGCGGGTCTGGGTTCGAGAACTCAGAACGGCTCCGCGAACTCCTCACCCGCCTCAACACCGAAGGCCCCGACGCCTGGAGGAATGACCCCGAGGCGGCGGCACTGATGCACCACGCCGCCCAAAAGTACGCTGCCCTCGCACGCAAACACGGCCTCGACCCGTGGGAGGCCGCGACCGCGGCATTCGAGGCGATGCGCACGCCCTCGGTGCGACGGGCAGACGATCCGTGGGCGGTCATCACCCGCGCCGTGCAGATCACCTGCATCGCAGAAAACCGAGCCAACGGGCTGCTGTGCTCTGTGCATCAGGCGCGCAGGCCCAGATACTCGAGTTTCCATGACGCCGAACGCTTCTCCGACCGCGAAAACCCCCTCACCGACTACCACCCCGCATTCCGCGCCGACCCCTTCGCAAACGATGATGACGACGATGGCGACCGCGTGGAGGTGTCGGGGTCGACGGGGGTGGAGTCGGCGGTCGAGGACACGATCGCGTTGCTGTGCTGGTGCGGGTGGGAGCCAGAGGTCGCGCGAGCGGCGGTCGAGTGCATCTGCGCACGCCTCGCAGAGTCCGTCTCTCGTGCGGGAGCGTACGAGTCATTACGGCGCGATCGGCACGCCCGCGCCCTGCTCGACATCCCCGCACCGTCCTGGTACCGGCTGCTGCGGATCATCCTCGGCGCCCCCGACCTACACCTGGCCGGTACGAACGCGGGCCGTGGGGTGTTGCTGCGGCTGCTGATCGGTGAGTCCTTGGCATACCTCATGGACGACACGGATTTGGGTGCGGCAATCAGAGTCGCAGCCCCCGGCGTGATGCGGGGCCGGTCATGAGCGAGCCGGGGCATATCGAGCTGGAGCGTGCCGTGGATTCGATCTGGGCCGGCCGCCGTCACCGCGAAGACTACGGCGACCTCGACTCGCTGGTGGAGTCGATCGCTCGGGATGGGCTGTTGCAGCCGATCACGATCACCCCGGACGGAATGCTGATCTGCGGTGCCCGGCGTTTGGCCGCGATCCGCCGGCTCGGGTGGAAGACGGTGAACGTGTGGGTGCGCTCCGGTATCTCTACGACCCTCGGGCAGCTCCTCGCCGAACAGGACGACAACCTCCTGCACAAGCCCCTCACCCGCACGGAGGAAGCCACCCTCTACGCCGAGCTGAAAGCTCTCATGGTCGAGGATGCGACTGGCCGGCAGGAAGCGTCACGGTTCACTTCGAAACAGGAAAACCCCAGGTCACACGGTGGGGCCACGGTGGCCCCACCGTCGGCTGGGGGTATCGGGAAGACCCGCGAGCAGGCCGCGCTTATGGTCACCGGCCGCAACGCGTACACCTCGCTTGAACGCATCAACGAGTTGCAGCATCTCGCCGCTGACCTTGCACAGCCCGACGACGTAAAGCGGCGGGCACGGGAGGAACTTGACCGGATCGATGCGGGCGGGTCGATCACTGGAGCGCAGCATCGTATCCGCGCCGCGCAAGCCCTTGCGGAACTCGACGCCCTCGCGGGCGACCCTGGACAACCGGCAGGCATCCGCAACACCGCCGCCGCAGGAGCTGCCCGTCTTCGCGAGCTCGAAGACACGGCGCGGCCTGCGGACTTGGAACGTCTCGCGGTACTCGCTGTCGAGCGTGCGAAGTCTGCGACGAAGAAGCGTCCCGCCCAGCTCGCTTCAGCGCGGCTTCGTGCGGTTGAGGAGCAGCCGCGGGAGTTTCTGCCGGTGCGGTCGTTCGTCTACCTCTGGGATGAGCTCTCCACCTGGACTGATCGCTACGACCCCGAGACCATCGGCCCGGCCTTGTCGGTTGAGCAGTGGGTGATGTTTGAGAACGCCGTCACCGCGACCGTCGCGTTCCTGGATACCGCCCGCACTGCACGAAACGTGCGCCGCGAACCCGCCTGACCCTCCGTACCCTTCCTGTTCCTGAGTGTTGTGGTGCACCTGTCTGGTGATCCGAATCTCGTCGGAAAGGACACCAGGATGGACCCCACCGCTCGCCGCCGCCGCACCGTGCTCATCGCCGCGATCGCTGGCGGCCTCATCCTGCTCCTCCTCATCGGAGTCGGCGTCTACGGGCTCATCCGCGGACCACAGACCACCGAACCCGCTGAACCCGCCCGTCCCGACGGGCCGACGGCAACGAGCCCGACGCTTGTCCCGGCAGAACCGGAGCCTGTGGTCGCGCTCGGCGGGCCGGAAGAGATCGCAGGCGCGGTCGCGGAGGCGCTGTTCACCTGGGATACCAGCAGTGGGTATGGGCCTGCCGATTACGCGCAGATGCTCGCCAACGTCACCGCCGACATGGAAGCGGACGCGGCGGCATCCGATGTGCGCGCGTATCTGCCGACAGCGGAGGCGTGGGCGCAACTGCGGACGCATCAGACGCGGCAGTGGCTCACCATCGACACGATCGAGACCCCTGCCGCATGGGATGACGCGGTCGTCCAGGCCGCGCCGGGGCAGATCCCCGACGGCGCGGTCGCGTATACGATCACCGGTACCCGCCACCGCACCGGCTACTGGGGCGCCGACCGCATCACCACCACTCACGAGGTTGCGTTCACCGTGTTTCTCACCTGCACCCCCGATCGCAACGTCGCACCGCCACCCGCTGATCCGATGACCGAGAACTGTTCGTTGTTGCGGTTGTCACTGCTCGACAACCCGCTGCGGTGACCGGCCATGCTCCGTAAGTTCCTCGCTACCCTCGCCGTCGCCGCGGTCTGCTTTGGTCCTGCGACTGTGCTCCTCTCCGTCGCCGTCCTCGCCAACCCCGCTATTGCCGCCTGCGCGCCCGGGTCATTGATCGTGGGGCCGATCCCGGACTCACTCACTGCGACCACGAAGAACGGTGAAACAGTGACGTTGAATCGTCAGCAGCTCACCCACGCCGCGGCGATCATCACGGTTGGAGGGCAGACGGATGGGGTGGGGCGTCCGGGGGTGGTGATCGCGTTGATGGCAGCGCTTACGGAGTCGCACCTGCGGATGCTCGCCAACACCGGCACCTACCCCGAATCCGCGAACTTCCCCAACGATGGGGATGCCTCCGATCATGATTCTCTCGGCCTGTTCCAGATGCGGCCGCAAGCCGGGTGGGGCACCGTCGCGGAGCTCATGGACCCGAACTACCAGGCGCGTGCGTTCTACGGCGGACCGGCCGGCCCCAACTACCCCTCACCGCGCGGGCTGCTCGACATTCCTGGGTGGCAGCAGCTCGACCCAGGCGAAGCAGCTCAGGCCGTTGAGGTGTCGGCCTATCCGGATCGGTATCAGAACTATCAGCCCGTCGCCGAAGCGATCCTCACCGCCCTTACCCGCCCAGCACCATCAGGCGGCGGTGAGGATCGCTTCGCGACGGGCAGATAGTTCTGATACCGATGCGGATAGGCCGAGCCCTCAACGGCC
>NZ_FUKR01000017.1 GCF_900163835.1 Mycetocola reblochoni REB411
GCACGGGCACGGGCACGGGCACGGGCACGGGCACGGGCACGGGCACGGGCACGGGGCGATCGTGCTCGAGTACATCGCCGTCGACGGCTCCCGCGCAGGATCGGGACTCGGCGCGCTCCTCGTCGCCGCCGTGCGCGCCCTCGCCCCCGATCTCCCGCTCGTCGCGGAGACCGACGACGACGCGGTCGGGTTCTATCGCCGACTCGGCTTCGCCGTGGTCGCACTGGACGAGACCGACCCGCGCTGGCCCGACCGCAGACGCTATCGCTGCACCCTACGAGCGCTGAACCCTGAGCCCTGAGCCCTGAACCTTCAGCCCTGAACCCTGAGCTCTCAGCCCTCAGCCCTCAGCCCTGAGCCCTCAGCCCTCACCCCTCAGCCCTCAGCCCTGAGCTCTCACCCCTCACCCCTCAGCCCATCGGGCGACGTCCGCTCACCGCGAGGCGCTTCGATACGATGCTTCCGTGACGATCACCGCAGCAGCCGACGGATCCGCCCTCTCCAACCCCGGCCCCGCCGGCTGGGCCTGGTACGTCGACGACGAGCACTGGGCGGCCGGCGGATGGCCGCACGGGACGAACAACATCGGCGAGCTCCAGGCCGTCCTCGAGCTGTTCCGCGCGACGGCACACCTCGACGACGACCTGCTCGTGCTGTGCGACAGCCAGTACGTCATCAACTCCGTCACCAAGTGGATGCCCGGCTGGAAGCGCAAGGGGTGGAGGAAGGCCGACGGCAAGCCCGTCCTCAACCGTGAGCTGCTCGCGGAGCTCGACGCCGCGATCCAGGGCCGCCGCTACCGCTTCGAGTGGGTCAAGGGGCACGCGGGTCACCCGCTGAACGAGGCGGCCGACGTCCGCGCCCGAGCCGCAGCGGAGGCGTACCAACGGGGAACCGCGGTGCCGACCGGTCCGGGATTCGTCGCAGCAGGGTCGGCCCTCTCGGCCGGAGCAGCCGCGGGAGCGACCACCGCGCACGCCGACGGCCCCGCACCCGCCGAGGACCGGGCGCCCGGCCATAGCCCCGGGAGGAACGGGGCACCGGCCGCGGACAGCCGGGGCCACGACACACTGTTCGACTTCGACGAGCCGGAGGCACAGACGCACGAGCTCGTTCTCGAGCTGGACACCCGCGAGCACGAGCGACTGCTCGCCCGCGCCCGCGCGGAGGGCACGAGTCCCACGGAGCTGCTCCGCCGCCTCATCTGAGCGATCGGCCTCGCTGCCGCCGATAGCCTTGACGGGTGATCTCTCCCCCACCGCCGCGCGGCACGACGGCCCGCGTCTGCACAGCCCTGATCGGCGTCGCGCTCGTCACAACCGGCGTCCTGCTGGTCGTCCGGCCGCTGACCAGCGTGATCGTGCTGCTGGTGCTTCTCGCGGTGGGGCTGATCGGCATCGCCGTCCGCGTCGTCGCCGGCCGTCCGCGTCGACCGGTGCGGATCGTCGCCGCCCTCGTCCTCGTCGTCCTGGCGGTCGGGATCGTCGCGGGTCTGCCCCGCGCGGCGGTCGCGCTCCCCGTCGCTCTTGCCCTCGCCCTCGTCGCCAACGCGGTCCGTCTGCTCGTCGCCGCCGTGCGCCGACGGGGCCGGACGCGCTGGACCGGCGCGCTCTGGGCGGCAGCCGGCCTGATCGCCGCCGTGCTGTGCGGCGTCTGGCCCGACGTCGCCACGATCGCGGCCGGTGCGGCGACGGCCATCGGCATCGCTGTGGCGGGGGTGCGGACGGTCTGGACGGCGATCAGGGGCGCCACGCCCGACGGCGCGCCGAGGCGCCCGCATCGCCGCGGACGCGCCGCGCTCGGGATCATTGCCGCCTCGGTGGCGCTCCTCGTCTCCGGCGGGGCGGCCGCAGGATCGCTCGCCCTCACCGCGGACACCGCCCGGGTCGACGACTTCTACCACTGGGACGAGCCGATCCCCGACGAGCCGGGGGCGGTGCTCCGCACGGCCCCCTACGACGGTGAGGTCCCGTCCGGCGCGGTCGCCGACCGCATCCTGTACGTCACCACACGCTCGGACGGCTCCGTCGCCCTCGCCAGCGCCGTCGTCGCCTATCCCTCGGCCGCCGCCGTCGCCCCGCGGCCCGTGCTCGCCTGGCAGCACGGGACGACGGGCGTCGCACGCTCCTGCGGTCCGAGCGTCGGAACGGACGCGCTCACCGAGGAGGCCGTCCCCGGCATCGGCCGCGCCATCGCCCGCGGCTGGGCGGTCGTCGCGACCGACTACCCCGGCCAGGGAACAGCCGGCCGCTACCCGTACCTCGTCGGCGAGGGCGAGGGCAGGGCCACCCTCGACGCCGTCAGGGCGGTGAACCGGATCGACGCCGTCGGTGCCTCGACGCGGACCTGGCTCTGGGGCCACTCGCAGGGCGGGCATGCCTCGCTCTGGGCCGGCCAGATCGCCGAGGAGTACGCGCCGGAGCTCACCGTCGCCGGCGTCGCCGCGCTCTCCGCCGCGGCCGACCCGCTGACGCTGGCCCAGCGGGTGACGGGCGGCGGCGGCAGCGCGCTGAGCGCCGTCGTCACCTCGCTCGTGCTCGTGCCCTACGCCGCGGAGTACCCCGACGTCACCCTCGACGCGACCGTGCACCCGGCGGGGCACGGCATCGTCCGTGCCTTCGCGAGCCGCTGCGTCATCGAGACGCCGACCCTCGTGTCCGTCCTCGTCGGGACGGCGCTCCGCCTGGACGCGCCGCTGTACCGCCTCGACCTCGACACCGGCCCGACGCACGACCGGCTCGCCCAGAACGTCGCGGACGGCATCGTCCCCGCACCGCTGTTCCTCGGCCAGGGCATCGACGACGAGGTCGTCCCGATCGCCACCCAGCGTGCGCTCGCCGCCTCGCTGTGCGCCGAGGACCGCGCCGTCGAGGCCCACGAGTACCCCGGGCGCAGCCACATGGGCGTCATCGAGCCGGGGTCGCCGCTGCTCGACGACCTGGACGCGTGGGTCGACGCCGTCGAGTCGGGGGCCGAACCCGACACCTGCTCCTGATGCGGACGCCGGCGGCGGTGCGGGAACACGAGCGGCCGGCGCCGACGCGTATCGCCCCCTCGGCAGCCCCGCTCAGCGCGCGGACGTCTCCGGCAGCTCCGTCAGGCGCCCCAGCGCACTCCAGAGCTGACCGGCGATGCGCTCATCGGTGGTCACGGTCGCCGGCCTCGCCCTGACCGCCCTGCCCTTGGTGATCGCGTCCGGGCCGTAGAACACGGGGATTCCCGCGTCGAGGTCCGGCTGGGCCAACCCGTCGAGTGCCGCACGGACGACCGGGTCGGACCCGGCGTCCTTGCCCTGCGTGAACCACGCGATGAGGTTGTCGCCGAAGCGCTTGATCCTGGTCGGCTCGTTCACGCCCGGCACCCGAGGGGTCCGGCCGCCGATCGAATAGCCGGGGTGCGCGACAAGCGACCGGACGGACGAGCCGTCGCGGACGAGGCGCCGGTTCAGTTCGAAGCCGATGGAGCTCAGCGCGATCTTCGACTGCGCGTACGCCTGCCACGCCGAGTAGTTGTCGACGAGCTCCAGGTCGTCGAGGCGGAACGGCGCGAGCAGCGTCGACAGGCTGCCCAGCCAGACCACACGGCCCGCGGGGCTGCGCCGCAGTGCCGGCATCGCGTGCGCGGTCAGCGCCACGGGCCCGAGCACGTTGGTGGAGAGGATCAGCTCGTGCCCGTCCTCGGTGGCGGTCCGCTCGCGCGGGGCGTGCACGGCTCCCGCGTTGTTGACCAGCACGTCGAGCCCGTCCAGCTCCGCCAGCTCCTGGCCCGCCTCGACGACGGAGGCGTGCGAGGAGGTGTCCAGCCGGATCACGTCGAGCCGCGCCCCCGGCACCCGCGCACGGATCGCGCGCGTGGCAGACTGCGCCCTGCCCAGGTCACGGCACAGCAGCACCACCCTGGCCCCCTCGGCGGCGAAACGCGCGGCGGAGAAGAACCCGATGCCCGCGTTGGCCCCGGTGACGGCGATCGTCATGTCGCGGGGGGAACGTGCGGCCATCAGCGGGTCCCCTCCGACTCGCCGGCGATCCGCTCGTGGTGGTGGATGACCTCGGCGACGACGAAATTGAACCACTTCTCGGCGAACGCCGGGTCGAGCTCCGACTCCTCGGCGATGCCGCGAAGCCGATCGATCTGCCTGCGCTCGCGCTCCGGGTCCGCCGCCGGCAGCTGGTGGGCTGCCTTGAGCCTGCCCACCGTCTGCGTGCACTTGAACCGCTCGGCGAGCAGATGGATGAGGGCGGCGTCGATGTTGTCGATGCTCTTGCGGAGGCTGAGCAGCTCGGCTGAGGCGTCGGAGGTGGGTGCCATGCCCCAAATCTACCGCTCGCCGCCTGGGCGGCGCCCCCGACGCGGACGACGCCGCGCCGGGGCCGGCGTCTAGACGCGCTCCGGCGCGGCGAGCACGGCGGACAGCACCGGGCGCGACGCGACGAGCCCGGCGACGACGAGCCCGACCCCGACGGCGAAGACGAGCAGCAGCGTGAGGATCGTCGCCGGGGCGACGACGATCGCGATGCCGAGGAGCGGGAGCACCAGCAGCCCTCCCGCGATCACCGCGCTCACGACGACCGTCAGCAGCGGGCCGACGATGCCGCGCACGCGGGCGGCCTCCATGACCGAGCGGGGGGTGCCGAGCCGGTCCAGCCCGACGTAGAGGTCGCGGCGGTCGAGGATCTGGGCAGCCTGGTTCACCCCGACGGAGCAGGCGACCATGAGGAACGACATGACGAGGGTGATCCACACGCCCGTGTGCATGTCCTCGACGAGCTCCGCCTCCATCTCCCCGCCGGCGACGCCGGCGAGCGCCAGTCCGCTGCCAGCCACCACCGCGACGAAGCAGGCCATCGCGACGCCGCCGACCTGGCGCCACAGCGCCTTCGGCGACTCCAGCACGGTGCGGGCGGCGATCAGCGCGGAGGCCGTGCGCGCCCGCCGCAGCTGGGCGCGGGCGACGACGCCGATGAGCCAGGGGCCGAGCAGCCCCAGCACGGCGAGGACCACGGCGAAGGCGACGAGCATCGCGGCGACCATCATCAGCATCCCGCCGAACTGCCCGAACAGCGTGAGGTTCTGCATCCCGACGACCACGACCGCCACCACGGCGACGGCGACGACGGCCCTCAGCCAGTGCATGCGCGGTGCCGACGCCTTCGTCCTCACCCCGAGCGGGCTGATCACGACGCTGCGCAGTCCCAGGGCGGCGGAGGCGGCCGCGACGAGGACGACGCCCGCGACGACGAGTCCGAGCGGCCCGAGCCCCACCCACAGGGACCCGGCGCCGATCGGCTCGCCGAAGAATCGGACGAGCCCGACCGCAGGGGTCGCCGCGAGGTATAGCACGGCGCCGACGAGCGCTCCGGCGAGCGCGAAAGCGGTCGCCTCGAGGACCGTGATGCGGGCGACCTGGGCCGGCGTCGCGCCGATCAGGCGCAGCGTGGCGAGCCGGTCGTCCCTGCGCCTGGCGCTGAGCCGGGCGGCGGAGCCCCCGAGGGAGACCAGGGGGACGACGAGCAGTGCCACGGCGAAGCCCGCGAGGATCGGGTAGACGGCGAGGTCGGGGTCGCCGAGCCCGGTGCGGACGAACATCATCGTTCCGCCGAGGACGGTGAGCAGCAGGGCCGTCGTGATCGCGAACGCGACGACGGGCAGGACCACGGCCGCGGCGCTCTGCCCGCCGGGGCGGGACAGCCGCCACGCGATGGCGGCGATGCGGGGACGCCCCCGGTGCAGGCGGGCGGGGATGTCCGGGACGGAGGGTGCGGGGGTCGTCGCGGTCATCAGAGCGAGCCGTCCTCGTCCGCGCTCCAGCCCGCACCGGCGAACCGCGGCCCCCCGGTCGCCGCCGCTCCGCGCGGAGCGGAGTCGTCACGGATGCGCCCGTCCCTCAGCCGCACGATCCGTGCGCACCTGGCCGCGACGTCCTCGTCGTGGGTGACGACGACGAGCGTGCGCCCCTGCCCCACCGTGGAGCCGAGAAGCGCATCGAGGACCTCGACGGAGGTGGCGCTGTCGAGCGCGCCGGTCGGCTCGTCGGCGAACACGATCGATGCGCCCGTGACCTGGGCGCGCGCGATCGCGACGCGCTGGGCCTGGCCGCCGGACAGCTCGCCGATGCGGCGCCCGCCCATCCCGGCGAGTCCGAGCGCGTCCAGCCAGCTCGCGGCGCGCGACTCGGCGTCCTGGCGACGGTATCCGGCGAGCAGCAGCGGGAGGGAGACGTTCTCGACGGCGGTGAGCTCAGGGATGAGGAGCCCCTGCTGGAACACGAAGCCGAAGTGGTCGCGCCGGAGCGCCGAGCGCCGCGACTCTGACAGGGACGACACCTCGACCGCGCCAGTGGGTCCGTGGAAGGTGACCTGCCCCGCGTCGACGGGGACGATCCCGGCGAGGGCATGCAGGAGAGTGGTCTTCCCCGAGCCGGACGGGCCCATGATCGCGACGGACTCGCCGGCGGCGACCTGGATGCTCACCTCGTCGAGGGCGGGGGCTGGTGCGCGATCGTAGCTCTTGAGCAGACGGTGCGCGGTGAGGATCGAAGGGGTCATGCCTCAAGGATCGTCCCGGCGCCCGCGGCGGTCGTCGGCCCGGCGGATCGCGACCGTCCTCCCGCCGGACGAGCCGCCGCTCAGGCCCGGTCGTCGCCGAGGACGACGGGGCGTCCCGGTCGGACCGTGCGGAGCGCCACGACCGTCGGCACACCGCTGTCTGCGTCGATGCCCACGGTCGCCTCGACACCGAACACGTCACGGATCAGCTGGGGAGTGACGACCTCAGAGGGCGGACCGGAGGCGACGACGGCTCCCTGACGCATGACGATGAGATGCGTGGCGAAACGCGCAGCCTGGGCGAGGTCGTGGACGACGGCCACGACGGTCCGGCCGCGCTCGGCGGCGAGAGCGCGGCACAGCTCGAGGACCTCCAGCTGGTGGGCGAGGTCGAGGAAGGTGGTCGGCTCGTCGAGCAGGAGGAGCGGGGTCTGCTGCGCGAGGACCATTGCGATCCAGACGCGCTGTCTCTGCCCGCCGGAGAGCCGGTCGACGGGCTCGGCCGACAGCTCCGCGACCCCGGTGATCTCCATCGCCTCGGCGACGGCTGCGGCGTCGTCCCGGCTCCATCGTCGCAACGGCCCCTGGTGGGGATAGCGCCCACGGGCAACGAGCTCGGCGACGCGGATGCCCTCGGGAACCGGCGACTGCTGCGCGAGCAGCCCGAGCCGCGTGGCGAGCTCCGTCGTCCGCATCCCGCGAATGTCGGCCCCGTCGAGCAGCACGGCCCCGCTGCTCGGTCGCAGCAGGCGCGCGAGCGTCCGCAGGGCGGTCGACTTGCCCCCGCCATTGGGCCCGACGATCATCGTCACCGAGCCCTCGGGGACGACGAGGTCGAGCCCCGAGCTCACCCTGGTCCCTCCGTATCCGACGGTGACGTCGCGCAGTTCGATCATGGTCGTCTGGCCTCCCTGAGGACGAGCGCGAGCAGATAGCCGCCGCCGAGGACGGCGGTGACCACGCCGACCGGCAACGACATCGGGAAGAGGTGGGCGGCGGCGACGTCCGACGCGGCCAGCAGCAGGGCCCCCGCGGCGGCCGAGCCGAGCAGGCCCGTCCCCCCTCCGCCGGTGAGCAGGCGTGCGAGCTGGGGGGCGACGAGCGCGATGAAGGCGATGGGTCCCGTCACGCTGGTGATCACGGCTGTGAGCAGCACCGCGATCGAGAGCAGCAGCACCCGGGAGCGGCCGACGGAGACGCCCGTGGACGCCGCCGCGCCGTCCCCGAGCTCCAGCTGACGCATCGCGGGGCCCCGCACGCCGGCAAGCACGGCGAGGAGCAGGACCGCGGCGGCCGAGGGGACGAGCTCGGCCGCCGACACGTCGACGAGCGTGCCCTGCCCCCAGATGCTCACGGTGGTGGCGGCGCGCGTACTCATCCGCAGCACGAGTATCGAGTTGACCGCGGTGAGGGCGGAGGCGACGGCGATCCCGACGACGATGAACCGGGTCCCGGACAGGCCGGAGCCCGAGGACAGCGCGAAGACGATCACGGCGGTGCCGATGCCCCCGGCGAGCGCGGCGGCCGTGACCGCCCACGACCCGCCCAGCGTCATCGAGGCCAGCAGCGCGCCCGTGTACGCGCCCGCGCCGATGCCGACCACGTCCGGGCTGCCCAGGGGATTGCGCGTGACCGACTGGACGATGGCCCCCGCGACACCGAGCCCCGCACCGTAGACGATCCCGGCCAGCGCGCGGGGCAGCCGCCACTCGAGCACCACGCGGTTGCTGAAGCCGTGGTCGCCGCCGCCGAGGATGTCGGCGACCTGGTCGAGGGGGACGGGGTACCGGCCGAGCGACACGGACAGCTTGAAGGCGGCGGCACCGCCGAGGAGCGTGACGACGACGAGCACGACCGTCCGGGTGTTCACCACCGTCGACGTCGGGCCGACCCTGAGCACACGCCGCGCCCGGCCGAAGTCGACGAGCGATGGACCCGTCATCGCACGGCCCCCACGCCGCGACCGGTGGCCCCGCGGGCCAGGGCGACCAGGGCGGGTGCTCCGATGACCGCCGTGATCAGACCCGCCGGCGCCTCGCCCGGCGGGATGACCACCCTGCCGATGACGTCCGCGAGCAGCAGCAGGGCCGCCCCGGCCACGGCGCTGTACGCCAGCGCCCAGCCGAGCCTGTGCCCGACGAGCGCACGCGCCAGGTGCGGCACCATGAGCCCGATGAAAAGGATGGGCCCGCCGAGCGCCGTCGCCCCTCCCGCCAGCAGCATCACCGCGATGGCTGCGCCCAGCCGCGTCCGCCCGACTCGGACGCCGATGCCGCGTGCCCCGTCGTCGCCGAGCGCGAGCTGACCGAGCGGTCGGGCGACGGCGAACGCCACGACGACGCCGAGCACGATCACCAGCGCGCCCGTGCCGATCGCGTCGAGCTCGCGCGCGGCCACGTCGCCGGACATCCAGCCGCGCAGTGCGTTGAAGCGGGCAGAGTCGAGCACGGCGAGCGCCGTGGACACCCCGGTGAGGACGGCCGTCACGGCGACGCCGGCGAGCACGATCGTGAACGGCGACCCCCGTCCGACGGTGAGCGAGAGCGCGTACACGAACAGCGAGACGACGAGGGCGCCGAGCAGTGCGAAGCCGATGTACGCGTCGGCGCTGCTCAGTCCGACGACGCCGACGGCGATGACGACGGCGAGACCCGCCCCCGCGTTGACGCCGAGCAGTCCCGGATCGGCGAGGGGGTTGCCGATCAGCGCCTGCATGACGGCACCGGCGACCCCGAGCGCCGCGCCGACCAGCAGGGCGTTGAGTGTGCGGGGCAGGCGCATCTCACGGACGATCGTGGCCGTGTCGCCCGTCCCTCCGCCCAGGGCGGCGGGGAGCACGCGGTCGGGCGCGACGTCGCCCGCACCGACGAACAGGCTGCCCGCGGCCAGCAGCACGAGCAGCACGGCACCGAACAAAAGCACCGCCGCCCGTGCGCCGGGTGCGTCACCCCGCATCGATGCGCCAGTCGAGGGTGCCGCTCCGCTCCGTCCAGAACCGGGCGTAGCTCGGGCTCGTCGCCAGGAGCGTCGCGTGGTCGCCGACCGCCTCGACCCCGCCCCGGCCGTCGAGGACGACGATCCGTTCGGCCTGTCGGATGGTCTGCAGCCGGTGGGCGATGACGATGAGCGTCTTCCGTCCGGCGAGCTCGGCGAGGCCGCGCTGGATGAGCGCCTCGCTCTCGACGTCCAGCGCCGCCGTGGCCTCGTCGAGAAGCACGATCGGCGCGTCCTTCAGGAGCGCGCGGGCGATGGAGACCCGCTGCCTCTCGCCACCGGAGAGCGTCCCCCCGCTCTCACCCACCCGGGTGTCCAGGCCGTCGGGCAGACGGTCGGCGATCTCCGACACGCCGGCGCGCCGCGCGACCTCCTCGACCTCCGCGTCGTCGGCGTCCGGACGGCCGAGCCTGATGTTCTCGCGCAGGGTGTCCTCGAACAGATAGACGTCCTGGAACACGACCGACACCTGGGCGAGGGTCGCCCGTGTGCCGAGCTCGCGCACGTCGACGCCGCCGATACGCACCGACCCCGCCTGCACGTCGACGAAGCGCGCGATGAGCCGGGCGATCGTGCTCTTGCCCGAGCCGGACGGCCCGACGATCGCCGTCATGCCGCCGGAGGGGGCCTCGAACGAGACTCCGTTCAGGACCGGCTGCTCGGGCAGGTAGCCGAAGGTCACGTCCGCGAAGGCGACCCCCGCATCCCGCGGCGCGGCCGGCGTGTCCGGCTCGGGCAGCACCTCGGCCGTCATCAGCCGGTCGATCTGCGCGAGCGTGCGGTTGGAGGTGTCGATGCCCTCACCGAACGGCAGCCCGTGCGAGGCGAACCAGGTCGCGACCACCTGAAGGATCAGAAGCGCCACCGCGGTGGGGCCGTCGAGGCCGCCCTGAACGGTGCGCCAGACCAGCACCCCCACGACGACGAGCATCGTGCCGTAGGCGACGAGGTCGTAGAGGGCCATGCCGCGGTTGCTCGCGGAGAGGACCCTCTCCGTGGCCGCCCGCTGGGCAGCGACGGCCTCACGCACGGCACGCTCGGCCAGCGAGTCGGGGCCGGCCGCACGGACGGCGGGCTGTGCGGAGGCGAACTCGAGCACGCGTGCACCCGCCGCCTCGTTCATCTCGTCCGAGCGGAGACGGAGCAGGCCCTCCCTCCGCCGCACCGCGCTCCACACGAGCACGACCGCGATGCCGCCGAGCAGCATCGCCGCGCCGACGGCGGGGTCGACGACCACGACGGCGACGGCGACGATCAGGGGCACGGCCGTCGCCTGCCACACCGGGCGCAGGAACGAGTTGGGCGCGTTGGCGGCGAAGGCGACGCCGCGGGAGGTCAGGGTGCTGATCGCCCCGATGCGCTCGCCGTCGAACCAGCCGATCGGCAGCCGCATGATGCGCTCACCGATGACCTCGTGCATGCGCAGGATGAGTGCCGCGCCGGAGCGCTCGCCGTACACGGTGCTGACCATGTCGACCGCGAGCGCGGCGAGCCCGGTTCCGGCGATGGCCACGATGACGGGCACGGCCGCGGTGGGGTCGGCGGAGAACAGGGCGCGGACCAGCGGGATGACCAGCACCAGCGTGGCCGAGACGAGCAGGATGGCGATCGCGGTGAGCGCCAGATAGGCGACGAGCCTCCGTCGGGCCGCGGCGTCGGCGATGTCGTACAGCCGCCGGATCATCGATCCCCCTCCTCGGGGACGTCGCCCCTGTCCCTGGCGATCTGATAGCTGCGCCACATCCGTGCGTAGAGGCCGTCGCGCTCCAGCAACTGGTCGTGCGTGCCCCGCTCGGCCAGCTCGCCGCGCTCGAGGACGGCGATCTGCTCGGCCGAGGCGATGGTGTGCAGCCGGTGGGCGACCACAAGCAGGGTGCGTCCCCGGGTGAGCTCCGCGAGCGCACGCTGGATGTCGGCCTCGGAATCTGGATCCGCGAAGGAGGTCGCCTCGTCGAGCACGAGGACGGGGGCGTCCATCAGGATCGCCCTCGCGATGGACAGCCGCTGCTGCTCGCCGCCCGAGAGCGTCGCCTCCTCGCCGACGATCGTGTCGTAGCCACGCGGAAGCCGCAGCACCCGCTCGTGGATCTGCGCGGACCGGGCGGCGGCGACCACCTGGGCCTCGTCGGCGTCCGGGCGGGCGAGACGGATGTTGTCCCTCACGGACAGTCGAAGCAGGTACGGCCGCTGGAACACGAAGGCGACCCGGCGGTACAGCTCCGCGGCGGGGAGGGAACGCGTATCGACACCCCCGATCCGGACGCGGCCCTCATCGGGGTCGAGCAGCCGGGGGACGATGGACGCCAGGGTCGACTTTCCCGATCCCGAGGGACCGACCAGCGCGGTGACGGTCCCCTCCGTCAGCTCCAGGCTCACCCCGTCGAGCGCCGTCGGCCCGTCCGCGTAGCGGAACTCGACCGCGTCGAGCTCGACGCCGGAGCCCTCGGGCCGCGCGGTCGGGTCGCCGTCCGGCTGGCCGGGCATCCGGAGGAAGTCCACGATGCTCGCCGCCGCCCCCCGCGCCTCCCTGAGGAACTGGGTCATCTGCATCATCAGGTAGAGCGGGCCGGCGATGTTGGCGCTGAGCAGCACGGCGGGCAGCAGCAGCAGAGGGTCGGCGCCCGCGACGATCAGCAGGGAGGCGCCGACGGCGGACACCACGATCGCGAAGGCGGGGGAGGTGAACGCCATCATCAGCGCCGAGCCCCTCGTGGTCGACTCCATCCACTCGGAATACATGCGGTGGTGGTTCCTGGCACTGCGGCTGAACCGCTCGTGTCCCCGCTCCGAGACCTCGAAGACCTTGATCGGCGCGATGCCCCTGACGAACTCGACCACGGCGGAGCTCAGGTCGGCGAGGGCCGCGTTGTACTGCGCGAAGCGCGTGGCCATGTTCCGGAGCATCAGCGGCAGGCTCGCGATGGCGAGCGCGAGCGGGATCAGCGCGATGAGCCCGATCCGCCAGTCGATGACGAACAGCAATACGACGCTCGCCAGCGGGCGCACGAGGCCGTTGGCCGTGTCGGGGATGAGGTGGGCGATGAGCTGGTGGACCTTGGCCACGTCGGCCTGGATGACCTTCGTGACCCGTCCGGAGCCCGCGCGTGCGAACCAGTCCAGTCGCAGGCGGAGAGCCTGGTCGATCTGACGCAGCCGCAGCTCCTCGGCGAGGCGGGCGTCCGCGAGGTGGCTGATCCCGTAGCCGGTGACCGTCAGCGCCTGCGACACGACGACGCTGGCGACGAGGCCGACGACCGCCACGAGCGTGTCCGCACCGTCCGCCCGCCCGAGGAGCGAGCGAACGAGGTCCATCGCGAAGAGGACGGGCAGGACGCCGCCGACGGCACCGAGCGCGGACAGCGCCCCGGCCAGGAGCACACGTCCGCGCACGGGCGCGGCCAGTTCACGGAAGGTGACGGGTGCCGCCCCCTCTCCGTCCCGCGGCGCCGACGCGTGCTCGGCCATGTCAGCCGCCGATCGCGGTGGCGAAGTCGTTCCAGCGCTGGCCGTCGTCGCCGACCACCCCCGGCTCGTCCTGCCCCGAGGCGATGCTCACGAGGTCCCGGAGGACCCAGTAGGTGGAGAACGCGGCGCCGCCCGACCACAGGTCCCCGTCGACGGCGAGCGAGCGCCCGTCCTCGACCGCGGTGAGCGAGGGGTAGAGCGGCATGTCGGTGATCCCCTCCCGGTTGTACTGGGCGGCGACCGCGACGGCGAGGACGTCGGCGTTCTGCTCGGCGAGCTTCTCGGGCGAGAACACCGTCCAGCCGCCGAAGGCACTGCCGTCGGCGGGGACCTCATCCTGGAGGGCGGGACGGGCGAAGCCCGCATCGGCGATGGTGCCGTGCAGCGAGTTGGCTCCGTCCATGTGCAGCGGCATGTTCTCCTGCGCGTAGGACATGACGACCGACAGCGATGTGCCGTCGCCGTCCTGCTCGTCGGCTGCCCGCTGTGCGAGCGTGTCAAGGACGTCGCTGACGCGGGCGGCCTCGTCGGCGCGGTCGAAGTACTCGCCGTACGCGGTGATGATCTGCTGGCCGTCGGCCTCGTTGTAGAGCCCGCCGACGAGCGGGGCGATGCTGGCGTAGTCGGGGCCGGCGGTGAACCCCTCCGCCGCGGTGCCCACGATGAGGTCGGGCTCGTGCGCGGCGACCTCTTCCAGCTCCGGGTAGAACGACGTGGTCGAGGCGATCTCGATGCCCTCGGCCTCGAGCACGGCGCGGGGGGCGGCGGTGCGCCATGAGTCGAAGACGACATCCGGGGTGATGCCGATGCTCAACAGGTTGAGCGCCGAGGGCTCGTCGAGCGCGACGATACGCTCCGGCTCGACCGGGATCTCCGCGGTGCCGGACTCACTGACGATCGTGCGGGTCCCGGCCGTCGTCGCGGTGGCCGGGCTGCTCGCGGCGGTGCCCGAGCATCCGGTGAGGACGGTGACGGCGGCGACAACAACGACGCTCAGGGGGAGTGCGCGATGGCGCGGGGCTGCGGGCACAGCGGTCCTTTCTCGAGGAGGGAGGGTGTGTCCGAGCACGGACTCGAACGTCATTCTAGTAATCGCCATCTTATGGTGAGGCTCACCTAAAACGCGAGCACGCCCGCGGACTCGCGCGACGCCGTGGGCACCACCTCGGGCACACGGAGACGGACCTCGCTCACAGGCGGGCAGGCGACCGGGCTCCGCCGGCACGGCGGGCCGCGCGGCAGACGGCCGGGGCTCGCTAGCGCTCCGTCGGCAGCAGCGTCTCCAGACCGGCGATCAAGGACTCCACGAGCAGCCGGTAGTACTCCGCGTCGATGGCCTCTCCCCCGCCCTCGGGATCGTCCGACAGCGGCCCGAGCACCTCGGTGATCATCCGGCCGATGCCGGGGCTGTCCGCGCCGATCCCGGAGAAGAGCCGTCGCATCGTGGCGTGGTCGCGCGGCCCGTCGTCGCCCGCCTCGAGACGGTCATCGTTCCTGGTGATGCTCAGCATCGCCGAGTTGGTCAGCATCGCGTAGACCAGCGCAGGCCGCGGAAACCCCGCACGGTCCAGGGTCGAAATCCCCGCGTCGAGGAACGCCTCGATGCCGGGGAACGTGGGCCCGTGCATGACCAGCCACTTCGCCACACCCGGGTACGGCGCGAACAGCGGCCGCGCCGAGTAGAAGAACGTGCGGAACCACTCCTGCCACGGCAGCTCGGCCGACGGCGGCCGGAGCTCGCCCAGCAGCCGCTCCACCACGCCGCGGACGATGCGATCGCGCCCGCCGACATGGTGGTAGATCACCGAGGGCGCGACGTCGAGGGCGGCGGCGAGGTCCCTGATCGTCCACGAGTTGAGGCCGCGACCGTGCGACAGCTCCCTGGCCGCGTCGATAATGCGCGCGGGGGTGAGGCCGAGGCGGCGCTCGGGCCCCCTCCGCGCCTTCCCGCTCCCGCTCCCGCTCATCGAGCCGTCCTCGTCAGCCACCGCGAACGACTCAGGCCCTGGCCTCGCCGAGGACGACGGGGCGCACGGCGGCCGCGATCCGTTCGTCGAGGCGCAGCTCGATGCCCGGCCACTCGGCGGCGAGGATCGAGTACACGGCGGTGTCCCTCCAGCTGCCGTCCGCCCGGCGCTGCTGGCGACGCAGCACGCCCTCGAACTGGGCGCCGAGACGCTCGATCGCCCGACGGGAGCGCTCGTTGCGGGAGTCGGCCTGGATGTGGACGCGACCGTAGCCCGCGTCGAAGACGTGCCGGATCAGCAGGCGCTTCGTCTCGGCGTTGACGACCGTGCCCCAGACGGCCGGCGCGTAGGCGGTCCAGCCCAGGTGCAACAGCTCGTTGGCCGGGTCGATGTGGCCGAGGCTCGTCGTCCCGACGACGGCACCGTCGTCGGGGCCGCCGATCAGGCGCACCGTGAAGACGATGTTCTCGCCGCCTCGCCGAAGGTAGCCGTCCATCATGCTCCGGAAGCCGTCGACCGTGTCCGGCCGTGCGCCGGGCCCGCCCGCGTAGCCCCCGGTGAAGACCTCGGGGAAGCAGATGGCCGCGAACAGCGGCTCGGCGTCGGCGTCGGCGAGGGGGTCGAGCCGGACGGCGGAGCCGATCAACGGGACGGCGGCGGGACGGTCGAGCATGGCACCTCCGGGGGCTGGCTGATGTGGCGCACCCTCAGGATGGCACAGTGCCGGGCGGGGCGGGCACGACGAGCTCGGCGGCCGGGACCGGCCAGCGCCGCAGCTCAGCCGACGCCGCGCCGGAGCGTCCCACACCGTGAGCGGTGACGGAGCCGTCGTCGCCGGAGGCGAGCAGGAGCTCACGACCGTCGAGGGTGAGACCGAGGGGTCGTCGTCCGGCGACGGCCTCGTCGCCGACCGGCCGGAGAGCGGAGCCGTCGCCGCCGATCGCGAGGGAGGACAGCCGGCCGCTCCCCGCAACCGCCGCGTGCACCGACCGCGCGCCGGGGCCGAGGGCGAGGGCGCTCACCCTGTCCCCGCTCTCGGCGCCGTCGCTGAGCAGCGGCACCAGGGCGTGCAGTCGCAGCTCGTCGCCGCGGAGCACGAGCACCGCGAGCCGGGACTCCGCCTCGGCGACCACGTACACGTGACCGCTCGGGTGCGGCACGATCGCGGACGGGCGGCTGCCGAAGGGGAGGACGCACTCCGCGCCGAGGGCGAACCCGTCGCCGACGGGCAGCCAGAGCCGGACGGTGTCCCTGCCCCTGTCGGTGCTGAGCACGCGCCCGTCCGGGAGCGCGGCGACGTCGGCCACATCGCTGTCGCGCTCGGGGACGGCTTCGGCCTCCTCCGTGGCGGTCGCCGCCGCGAGCCTGCCGTCCGGGCCGACGGAGACGCCCGCCCGGTCCAGGAGCCCGGAGAGGAGGTCGCCCTGCTGCCGCGCCGCGCCGCCGAGGGAGCGCTCCGCTCCCAGCGCGGCGGCGATCGCGGCGGGGTCGATGTCCGGCTCGCGCTCCTCGCTCCTCACGTTCCGCTCCGCCCACGCGAGGGAGGTTCCGCGGCCCGCGTACGGGTCCCGGGGCTCGGGGGCGGAGCGCGCGCGCACCCCGTCGCGCCAGAGCCCGTCCTCGCCGAGCGGGACGCGGACCAGCCCGGCGTGGCCCGCGGCGACCAGAAGCGACCCTGCCCGGGAGACGAGGCCGCGAACGGGTCCCTCGTCCTCTCCCTCGGTGGCGGCAGCCGGTCGCCGACCGGCACCGGCGCCGAGGGCCAGCCGCCCGGCCGGGCGCGGACGGGGGCCGTCGGCGGTGCCCACGGCCTCGAGCAGCAGCCCGCCGTCGGGCTGACGCCAGACCAGGTGAAGGAGCGGGCGCACCGGATGGGGGACGACCCCGCGGAGGACGTCGTCCCGTCCCGGGAGGACGGGGGTGAGGGTGCCGTCCCGATCGGCGCCGTCGAGCCGGAGGAGCGCGTCCCCCTCGCCGCCGTGCACCGCGGACCCAACCCAGACGCTCATCCGCCTAGTATCCCAGGAGCGCGCGTCGTGCCACGCCGGGGGGCGACCGTCGGGGCCGCCGACGTCAGCCGCGGCGGAATCGCCGGATCTGGAACACGGCGATCCCCATGAGGAACACGGCGAACACGATCGACGCCGCCCGCGGGGACAGCGCCTGCGCGCCGAGCACGCCGAGCTGGGTCGTCAGCGCGGCCGAGACGCCCACGACCGCCGCGGCGGGCACGTCCACCGTGCGCCGCACGACGTTGCCGATCGTCCCTGACAGGGCGGTCGGCACCATCATCAGCAGCGAGGTGCCCTTCGCGACGAGGTCGCTCGCGCCGAACACCATGATCAGGACCGGGACGATGATGATCCCGCCGCCGATCCCGAGGATCCCCGAGAGAACCCCGGTGACCAGACCGAGCAGGACGAGGGCGGCACCCAGCAGCGGGGTCATGCCGATGTCGGAGTCGCGTGCGGGCACGACGAGGAACAGCGAGACGATGACGACGAGGATGAACACGATGAAGCACAGCTGCAGCACCCGCTTGGGCAGCCGCGACAGCAGGACGCTGCCGAGCTGCGCACCGCCGACCGAGCCCGCCACGAGCAGGAGGGCGGCGAGGACGTCCACGTGCCCGCCGAGCGCGTAGCCGACGACACCGCTCAAAGACATCGGGATGATCGCGGCGAGCGAGGTCCCCGCCGCCAAACGCTGGTCGAAGCCGGCGAACGCGAGCAGCGCGGGCACGATGAGGATGCCCCCGCCGACGCCGAACAGCCCGGAGAGCACGCCGGCGGCCATGCCGATCAGCAGGTAGACGAGCCAGGACGAGCGGGGGCGGGCGGGCATGCGGCTCCTTCGGACGGTCGGCGAGCACCGTGCCGCCTCCCCGAGCCTAGACCGCCGGGAACGCCGCGTCAGACGCCCGCGACCGCGGGAACCCCCGCGAGGTCGGAGACGACCGCGTGCGCGCCCGCCCGCGCGAGCCGCGCGGCGGTCTCCGTGTCGGCCGAGACCCCGATCACCCGTGCGCTGCCCGCGTGCACCCCCGCAGCGACCTCCGCGGGCGTGGCCGCGACGACGAGGAGCTCGGCGACGTCCGCCCCTCCGGCGCGCAGCAGCGCGGTGAGCGCCAGGTCGGGGGCGGGGGCCGGCCGACCGGCCTCGTCGGGGCCGAGCAGCAGGTCGGCGAGGCCGCGCCAGCCGAGGTGGTCGAGCAGCGCCTCCCTGTTGGCCCTGCTCAGGTGGGTGGTGAGCACCACGCTGAGCGCGGCGTCTTTCGCCCGCTCGATGAGCGCGACGGCTCCCGGCCGCGCCGCGGCCGCGAGGACGCGACGGCGGTAGGCCTGCTCGACGGCGGCGTGGATGCGGCGCGCGTGGTCCTCGCTCCGCGTCAGACTGCGGATCAGCGACAGGGAGGTCCGCTCCGCGCCGGCCCTGATGACCGCCTTGACCTCGTCGGGGCTGCCGAAGACCGTCAGGAGCGGCGACTCGTAGTACACGTCCATGATCGCGTTCTCGAGCGCGGCGCCGGTGTCCACCAGCGCTCCCGGGAAGCTGAGCGCGGCGACGGTCGGCCGCGGAACGGCGCGTGGCGGCGCGGTGGCCACCGGGTCCTCGATCAGAGTCATCAACGCGCTCCCCTCCGCACACGGGCGACGCCCATCTGCGGGGGCCGTGCCCCGACGCTACGAGACGCCGATGACGGCGGCGGGACCCGCAGGTTGCCGAACGGTGAACGACGCGTGGCCCCGCGCACGGCGACGGCGGCCGGCCCGGTGGGGTCGGCCGCCGTCGGGCGTGCTGCGCGGGGTCAGTCGATGAGGTCGTGCCGCACGACGATGGCGTCCCGGCCGGGGCCGACACCGATCGCCGAGATGCGTGCACCCGACATGCGCTCGAGCGCGAGCACGTAGTCACGGGCGTTCTGCGGCAGATCGTCGAACTCGCGGACACCGGTGATGTCCTCCCGCCAGCCGGGGAACTCCTCGTACACGGGGACGGCGTGGTGGAAGTCGGACTGCGAGACGGGCACCTCGTCGACGCGCACGCCGTCGATCTCATAGCCGACGCAGACGGGGATCGTCTCCAGCTCGTCGAGGACGTCGAGCTTGGTGAGGACGAAGTCGGTGACGCCGTTGATGCGGGCGGTGTAGCGCGCGATCGGGGCGTCGTACCAGCCGACGCGACGCGGGCGCCCCGTGGTGGTGCCGAACTCGAAGCCGGTCGCCCGCAGGTACTCGCCGGACGCGTCGAACAGCTCCGTCGGGAACGGGCCCGAGCCGACGCGCGTCGTGTACGCCTTGACGATGCCGATGACACGGTGGATCTGGTTCGGCGCGACGCCGGAGCCGGTCGCGGCGCCGCCGGAGGTGGCGTTCGAGGACGTGACGAAGGGGTAGGTGCCGTGGTCGACGTCGAGCATCGTGGCCTGGCCGCCCTCGAAGAGGACGTTCTTGCCCTCCGTGATCGCCTGGTGCAGCTCGAGCGCCGTGTCCCCGACGTAGGGGCGCAGCCGCTCCGCGTAGCCGAGGAGCTCGTCGACGATCTCGTCGGCGGCGATCGCGCGGCGGTTGTAGATCTTCACCAGCAGGTGGTTCTTCTGGTCGAGGGCGCCCTCGACCTTCTGCCGCAGGATGTTCTCGTCGAACAGGTCCTGGATGCGGATCCCGACGCGGTTGATCTTGTCGGCGTAGGCCGGGCCGATGCCGCGGCCGGTCGTGCCGATCTGGCGCTTGCCGAGGAAGCGCTCGGTCACCTTGTCGAGCGTGCGGTGGTAGTGGGTGATGACGTGGGCGTTGGCGCTGACGCGCAGCCGCGAGACGTCGACGCCGCGTGCGCTGAGCGCGTCCAGCTCCTGGAACAGCACCTCGGGGTCGATGACGACGCCGTTCCCGATCACCGGGACGACGCCCTCGGTGAGGATGCCGGAGGGCAGCAGGTGGAGCGCGTACTTCTCGTTGCCGACGACGACGGTGTGGCCGGCGTTGTTGCCGCCGTTGAACTTGACGACGTAGTCGATGCGGCTGCCGAGGAGGTCGGTCGCCTTCCCCTTGCCCTCGTCGCCCCACTGGGCGCCGACGATCACGATTCCTGGCATGTCTCAATGCCCCTTCGGTTGCTGCGGGTGGTTGGCGGTTCGGCGGCGGGGCGCGGGGCTAGTCCCGGCCGCGGATGACGAAGGCCTCGGTGGGCGGCGCGGGGTCGCGCGGCAGGTCCTCGGTCTCGATCTGGGCGATGACGGTCTCGTCGGCGTCGCTCAGGAAGTCGGTGAGGCGGGCGACCTCGTCGGTCTCACCGATGGCCTCGGCGGCCCGGCGGAGCTCGTACAGGGCCCGCAGGACGCCGCGATTGGGCTCGTGCGACCAGGGAACGGGCCCGGCGCCCTTCCAGCCGTTGCGCCTCAGGGCGTCGAGGCCCCTGTGGTACCCGACCCGGGCGAAGGCGTAGGCCACGACGGGCTCGTCCGGCACGAAAGAGGCCCGGGCCAATGCGGCCCAGGCCAGTGCCGAAGCGGGGTGCTCGGTGACGACCGCGGTCAGCTCGGTGATGTCCGAGGCGGCGGCGACCGCCGCCTGAACCTCCGGCTCGGCGGGAAGACGTGTCTCTGGGGTTCCGAGAAGGTTGTTTCCGCTCACGGAGCCCATGCTACCGCGAAGGAGCCCGAACGGTCCGGTTGTGACGGATCGTCCGGGCTCCCTCAGGGCGGGGTGGCGGGCTCAGCGGCGCGAGGCCTCGTCCAGCGCGGACAGCTGCGCGGCGTCCAGCTGGACGGTCGAGACCTCGAGCAGGTGCTCGAGCTGGTCGACGGTGCGAGCGCTCGCGATGGGGGCGGCGACGGTGGGCTGGGCGCTCAGCCAGGCGAGCGAGATCGACGTCACGCTCGCGCCGAGGTCGGCGGCGATGCCGTCGAGGACCTCGAGCAGGTGCACGTTGCGGGGGTCGTCCAGGTAGGCGCCGGCCCCCTCGGCCCGCTGGGAGTCGACAGCGACGCCCGGCCGGTACTTGCCGGTCAGGAATCCGCTCGCGAGCGACCAGTACGGCAGCTCGACGATGCCGAGCTCCTGGAGCGTCGGCACGAGGTCGTGCTCGATCCCGCGCTCGACGAGGTTGTAGTGGTCCTGCGACACGGTGAACGGGGTCAGCCCCTCGCGGGTGGCGATGTCGACGGCGCTGCGCAGGCGGCCCGCCTCGAAGCTGGACGCGCCGAGCTCGCGGACCTTGCCCGCGCGGACGAGCTCGTCGAAGACGGCGACGTAGTCCTCCTGGGGGACCTCGGGGTCGTCGCGGTGGGCGTAGTAGAGGTCGATGCGGTCGGTCTGCAGCCGCCGCAGCGAGTCGTCGACCGCCGCCCTGACGTTGTCCGGGTGCAGGCCGGGCCGCTGCGGGTGCTGGAACACCTTGGTCCCGATGACGACGTCGTCGCGCGTGCCGCGGGAGGCCAGCCACTCGCCGAGGATCGTCTCCGACTCGCCCCCGCTGTTGCCGGGAACCCAGGCGGAGTAGACGTCGGCGGTGTCGATGGCGCGGCCGCCACCGGCGATGAAGGCGTCGAGGACGGCGAAGCTCTCGTCCCGATCCGAGGTCCAGCCGAAGGTGTTGCCGCCGAGGACGAGGGGGCCGAAGTCGAGTGATGTCATGGAGCAGGATCCTTTCTCACCGCGGAGGGCCGGAATTCCGGCCTGATTCGAGCCTGTCACCATGGGTGTGGACCGTAAAGCGGACACGACCGAGTTCGTCATCCGCGAAATCCCCGCCGATGACGACCGGATGCCGCGATAGAACTTGCACATCGGTGTGCAAGTTCTACGATGGAGGGATGACCGACACCCCCGTCCGCGCGACCAGGCGCGACGCCGCGCAGAATCGCGAGCAGCTGATCAGCACCGCCATGGAGGTGCTCAGGGACAACCCCGCCGCCAGCCTGGACGAGATCGCCCGGCGGGCGGGGCTCAGCCGGCGCGGACTGTACGGCCACTTCCGCAGCAGGGAGGAGCTCATGCGCGTCGTCATCCAGCGCGGCGCCACCCGCATCGCCGACCACGTCGGACACATCGACGACAGCGACCCGCTCCTGGCGATCGCGCTCATCGCCGCCCGGATCTGGGACCAGATCGCCGCCATCAGGGTCAACGCGGCCCTGGCCCTGCAGGACCCGTACCGCGGCGACGTCGCGACGACCCTCGAGCCGCTGCGGGCGCAGCTGCGCGCCATCATCGACACGGGCATCCGCTCGGGTCGACTCCCCGACGACCTGCCGGCCGACACCGTCGCCGTGCTCGTCGAGAGCACCGCGCTCGGCGTCCTCGACTCGGTCGCCCGCGACCGGGTGCCCGCCGACGAGGCGCTGCCCCTCATCGTCCTCAGCGGCCTGGGCGCCGCCGGGCTCAGCCGTCCGGACGCCCAGATCGTGTTCGAGCGCTTCCGCGCCGTGCACGGCCAGGCCCCGACCGTTTCCTCGAACGGAGAACTCGCATGAAGATCGACGCCATCGGGATCAGCAAGGGCCGGAGCGGCCACGCCCTCCCGCGCTGCAGCGTCAGCATGGCCTCGGGCAGCGCCCGGATGGTGCTGGCGGAGACCGCGCAGCGGCCCACGGTGCTCGGGCTGATCCTGTCCGGGCGGATGCGCCCCGACACCGGCACCCTCACGCTCAACGGCCAGGAGGACCGCCGCCGGATCCGGCGCAGGGTCGCCCTCGTCGACGCCCCCGTCGTGAGCGAGCCGCACGGTGACGTCACCGTCGCGGAGGTCGCCGCGGAGGAGCTGGCGTTCGCCGGACAGCGGAGCCACCCGATCGCGGTGAACCGCGTGCTTGACGAGCTCGGGCTCCGCGCGCAGGCGAACACGGCCATGGCCGACCTCGCCCCGGTGCTGCGGATCCGGCTGCTCACCGAGCTGGCGGCACGGCGCCCGGACATCGCGGGGATGGTCATCGTGTCCCCCGACCGGCACGGCGGCGAGCCGGAGGGCTGGTGGGGCGTCGCTCTCGAGCTCGCCGCGCGCGGGCTCGCGGTCATGGTGATCGCCGGTGCCGCAGCGCGCAGCGCGCTCGACGCCGGACCGACGCCGGCACACCGCGGCGAGACCGACGAGCTCGAGCCGCTCCCGGCTGCCCTGAGCGGGACGGGGGTCGAGGCCGACGAGCAGCTCGCGCCCGCGGAGCCGGACCCCGAGCACGACGAGGCGCCCTCCCCGGACGCCGAGGACCCGGCGGGCGACGGCAGCGATGACAACACCGACGCCGAGGACAGCGACAGCGGCAGCGGCAGCGGCAGCGACAGCGAGAACGCGAACCCCCCGGGCACCGACACCACACCGACCGACACGACACGCACAGAGGACACGCGCGCATGAAGATCTTCTCCCTCGTCAGGGCCGAGTTCGCCCGCCTCTGGGCGACGCCGATGTCCCGCCTCGCCTTCCTCGCGCTCATGATCGTCCCCCTGCTCTACGGCGGGCTGTACCTGTGGGCCAACCAGGACCCCTACGACAAGCTCGACCAGGTGCCCGTCGCCCTCGTCGTCGACGACGCCGGCGTCAGCGACGACGGCGAGACGGTCAACCACGGCCAGGACGTCGCCGACGACCTCATCGCGGACGGCACCTTCAACTGGTCTCGAACGGACGCAGCCGGAGCGGCTCGCGGCGTCGCCGACGGCACCTTCGACTTCTCGGTCACGCTGCCGAAGGACTTCTCCGAGGCGCTCAACTCGTCCTCGGGCGACGACCCCCACCAGGCCGAGGTGCTGCTCACCACCAACGACGCCAACAGCTACCTCGCCGGGACGATCGGTGAGCAGGCGGTGAAGACCATCCAGACCCAGATCGTGCGCACGGTCAACCGGCAGTCGGCGCAGACGATGCTCGACGGCCTCGCCGAGATCAGGACCAAGATGATCGACGCGCACGACGGGACGGTGAAGCTCATCGACGGAGCGGCCAGCGCCGAGAAGGGCGCGGCGAGCGCCGAGGACGGCGCGACGAAGCTGACCGACGGCATCGCGAGCGCCGAGGACGGGGCGGGCACGCTCGCCGACGGGACCTCCCAGCTCGCCAGCGGTGCGCACACGCTGTCCGACGGCCTCGGCACCCTCGAGGACCAGACCGCGGCGCTGCCGGGCCAGACCGCGCAGCTCGCCGACGGCGCCGCGCAGGTCGCCGCCGGCAACGGGAAGATCGCGCAGGTGGCGGACACGCTCGCCGCCGACTCCTCCCAGATCCACTCGCGGCTGTCGGGCGCGAGGGACGACGTCGCCGCCGCGCTGGCCGAGACGGGACTGAGCGACGACCAGATCGCACGCATCATGGAGCGCGTCGATACCGTCGGGGGGCTCGTCGACGAGGCGGACTCGACCGTGCAGTCGACGACCCAGCAGCTGGACACCCTCGCGAGCGGCTCCCAGTCGGTCGCCGACGGCGCGCGCCGCCTCGCCGACGCGACGCCGGCCCTCGCCTCGGGCATCTCCCAGCTGAGCGACGGGGCCGACAGCCTCGCCAGCGGTGCGGACCGGGCCGCCAGCGGGGCGACGGAGCTGCACAGCGGGCTCGGCACGCTGCACGACGGCGGCGACACCCTCACCGAGGGGCTCGGGGAGCTGCACGACGGGCTCGACACGCTGCACGACGGGCTCGTCACGCTCGGCGACGGTCTGCAGAACGGCATCGACCAGCTGCCCGACTCCAGTGCCGAGCTGCGGACCAAGCAGGCCACGACCATCGCGGACCCCGTCGGCCTGAGCAACACCGCCGTGACCTCAGCGGGGACCTACGGTGCGGGGCTCGCCCCGTTCTTCGTCAGCCTGGCGGCGTGGATCGGCATCTACGCGCTGTTCCTCATCCTCAAGCCGTTCTCCGCCCGCGCGGTCACGGCGATCAACCGGCCGATCCGTGTGACGCTCGCCGGGTGGGTGACCCCCGCCCTGCTCGGCTCGGTCCAGATGCTCGCCCTGTTCGGCATCGTGGCGGGGACGCTCGGCTTCAGCGTGTCCAACCCCCTGGCCACCTATGGGCTCATGGCGCTCGCGTCGATGACCTTCGCGGCGATCATCATGACGCTCAACGTGTGGCTGGGCAGCGTCGGGCAGTTCATCGGGCTGATCCTCATGGTCGTCCAGCTTGTGACCGCGGGAGGGACGTTCCCCTGGCAGACGCTGCCGCAACCGCTGGCCTGGCTCCACCACTACCTGCCGATGTCGTACGCGGTCGACGGGATGAGACAGCTGATGTACGGAGGGGACCTGTCGAAGGCAGGGACGGACGCCATCGTGCTCGCCTGCGTGCTGCTGGGCAGCCTGGTGCTCTCGGCGATCGGCGTCATGCGGATGACCAGGTCGCGCACGCTGCGCGACCTGCAGCCGAGCCTCATCGGCTGACCGCCGGCGGGCCGGCCGCTCCGGACCGGAGGACCGCGCGGGCGGGCCGTGGCGCGGAGCGGCCCGGCGGTCGTGCCCGCTCCGGCTCAGCCGCGCGCGTCGAGCTCCTGTGCCAGCACGACGAGCCGGCGCACGAACAGCGAGGGTTCGCCCAGCTGCGGGTCGTGCCCTCCGTGCGGCCAGAGCTCGATGACCGCGGTCGGCACCCGGAGCCTCAGCCACATCGAGTACTCATCCCCCGGGTCCCTGCCGTGGATGGAGAGCACGGGGGCGTCCCCGGGGATCCGGCACAGCCGGTCGGCGGCGTCCTCGGCGGCGACGAGGTCGTCGACGTCGCCGAACAGCACGGGGTGGGCGGCCGCCAGCAGCTCGCCGACGGGTGACCGCAGCCCCTCCCTGTGCAGGCGGACCGCCTCGGGGAGGTCGCCCGACACCGCGGGGAGGATCTCGGCCCTGCGGGCGGGAACGTCGAGGCCGTCCAGCTCCTCGAGGCGGGAGGCGAGGTCGAGCACCTCGTCGACGAGGACGAGCGCGGCCACAGGGAACCGCGAGGCGTAGCCCAGCGCGATCTGGGCGCCCCAGCCGTGCCCGACGACGATGGGCGGCGCGGCCGAGTCGTCACGCGGGCGCAGCTCGTCCGATGCCAGGGCGATGACGGAGGGGAGGGCGGCAACGACACCGTCCGCGAGGGACGCATCGGCATCGGCATCGGCATCGGCATCGGCATCGGCATCGGCATCGGCGCGAGCGTCCGCCGCCGCGACGTCGCGGGCGAGGGCGGTGAGATCGACCGCGATGACGTCGAAGCGCCGGTCGAGAGGAACCGCGTCCCACACCTCCGGCGCGTCACCGAGCTCGGGCAGCAGCACCAGCCGGGGCAGGCCCGAGCCCGATCCGTCGACCCGATCGTCTCTCGCCATGCCCTCATTCAAGCGCGGGCCGGGGCGGGCGTCCAGCGCGGGCGGCCCCCCGAACGGGAGCGCTCAGCCCAGACCGGCGTGCTGTGTGACCCAGACGTGCATCGCGACGGCCGCCGCCGCGGAGGCGTTGATCGAGCGGGTCGAGCCGAACTGGCTGATCTCGACGACGGCATCGGCCGCGTCGATCGCCTCGGGACTCAGGCCGGGGCCCTCCTGCCCGAACAGCAGCACGCACCGGCGGGGCATGGCGAAGGTCTCGATGATGACCGAGCCGGGGACGTTGTCGACGGCGATGATCGGCAACCCCCTGTCCGCGGCCCACCGGATGAGCGCCGCGACGTCCTCGTGGTGGTCGACGTGCTGGTAGCGGTCGGTCACCATGGCCCCGCGCTTGTTCCAGCGGCGGCGTCCGACGATGTGCACGGCCTCGGCCCCGAAGGCGTTGGCACTGCGCACGATGGAGCCGATGTTCATGTCGTGCTGCCAGTTCTCGATGGCGACGTGGAACGGGTGGCGTTCGGCGTCGAGGGCGTCGACGATCGCCTCCATGCGCCAGTACCGGAACCGGTCGATCACGTTCCGGGTGTCGCCGTTGGCGAGCAGCTCGGGGTCGTAGCGCTGATCGTCCGGCCAGGGGCCCGGCCACGGCCCGACCCCCGCGGTGCTGAGCTCGTGGCTGGGCGGCGCGTCGGCCACCCGCTCCGGGGTGATGCGCTCGTCGGCAGGCATGAGGTCAAGGGTAGCCGTCTGGCGGCCGGGTGCTCAGCGGCCGAGCGGCTCCCAGCCGGAGCCGTGCCTGAGCGCGCCGGCGGCCCCGTCGCCCGACACCGTGACACGGTGGAGGAGGCCGGGCTGGATACGGTGAACATCGACCCGGTCGACGGCGAGGCGCCCGCACTCGACGGTGTCGACCCAGTTGCCCCTGGGTCCCCCGCGGCCGGCGGACTGCCCCCGCTCGACGACCGTGCAGTCGAGCGTCTGGACGTGCCGCTCCCTGTCGGCGTCGATCGTCCCCTGCCTCACGACGAGGAACACGACGCCCGCGACGATCACGAGGACGATCACCCCGATCCCGACCGTGCGCCGCATCGTGCCCTCCCCTGCCCCGTGCCGGTCCCCTCGTCCCGGCGGGACCGACGGCTGCGGGCATCAGCGTATCGGGCCGCGCCGGGCGGGGCGGTCGCGCGCATGCGGAGGGGCCGGGCAGTCGTCCCCGACTCCCCGGCCCCTCCTGCCCCTCACGACCGCGCGGCTAGACCTCGCCGCCGCTCCGGCGCGAACGGCGGTGCAGGAGCACGCCGCCGAGACCGGTGGTGGCCAGCAGCAGCGCGATCAGCAGGATCACGCCGAGCTGCTCCGCCCCGCTGTTCGCGAGCGATCCGTCCGCGCCGGACGCCGCAGGACGCCCCTCCAGGGCGTCGCCGTCATCGGACGAGTCGCCCTGACCGGACGCGTCGCCCGCGCCGCCGGCGCCGGAACCCGAACCGGCGTTCTGGCCCGGGTCGACCGGATCGACCGGGTCGACCGGCTCGAGCGGCTCGAGCGGGCCGGTCGGGTCCTCCGGGTCGACCGGCTCGGTCGGCTCCGTCGGCTCGGTCGGCTCCGTGACCACGGCCTCGCCGAGGGCGAGGGGCGCGGTGATGACCCGGTTCCCGACCGCGACGGCCGGCTCGACCATCGGCTCGACGGGCTCCTCGGCCTCGGCGGGCGTCGGGACTGCATCGGCCTCGGCCGTGGCCTCCTCAAGCAGTGCGGCCCCCTCAGTCGGCTCCCCGGCACCGGGGGCGTCCTGCTGCTGCGCGGCGTCGCTCGGGGCGTCCTGCACCGTCTCGACCGGCGCGAGACGCCGCTCGGAGGGGAGCGCGTCCTGCTCGGCCGTCGGGCCCTCCTGCTGGGCGAGCGACTCGGCACGCAGCGCGCCGGGAACGGCCCGGCCCGCGGCCTCGCCGGCACTCGCGGACGCGGTGGCGGTGTCCGTCACGACGGCATACCACTGCATCCCCGCCTGCTCGGCCGACCAGTCGTGCGTGGCCGTCTCGCCCGCCGCGACCTCGACCACGGCGGCCTCGCTCGCCGTGCCCTGGACCGTCCAGGACGACAGGGTGAACGCCGTCGGCCGCTTCAGCGACAGCTGCACGACGAACTCGTCGTCGCCCCGGTCGTAGCGCACCGCGTCGCCGCGGAAGTCCGGCTCGTCGTACTGCCACGCGTCGAAGGAGTCCAGGCTCGGCGAGTACGCGTTGACGGCCATCACGCCGGCGTCCAGGTCGAACTGGAGCAGCCGCTGGAAGCCGGTGTCGCGGTCGAGGGTGTCGGCGCGCGGGCTCGGCTGGGTCGAGCGGTAGCCCTGGTAGTCGGCGAGCATCTCGACGACGCGGCGCCCCTCGGCGCCGACGTTGTCGATGACGGTCGTCCCCGCGGCGATCTCCGTCGCGTCGACCTGCTCACCGGTCACCGGGTCGGCGAGCTGCGTGGACACGCCGTGGTAGTGCCCGCCGATGACGAGGAACACGTTGTCGTTCGGTGCGACGACGCGCTCCCACATCTCCACGCCGCGCGCCGTGTATCGGCGGTCGACGCGGTCGTCGCGTGTGCCGTCGGTGTACAGGTAGGCGTGGGTGGCGAGGATCACGTTCGACTCGGGGTTGGCCGCGGCCAGCGACGACGCCCAGTCGATCTGCTCGTCGGACGGCGCGTAGGGCAGCGACACGACCATGAACGGGACGCCCTGCTCGCTGAAGTGGTCGAATCGGGCGCTCGGGTCGCCGACGCGCCACTCGCCGCCGAACCACTCGGTTCCCTCGTAGCGCGAGGCGGGGAAGTACTCGGTGAACAGATCGTTGTTCCGGCCCCAGAGGTTGTCGTGGTTGCCGGGCAGGATGCTGTTGGCCACGCCCGCGTCGTCGAGCAGGGACTGGATGTCGGACGCCGCCTGGAACTCGCGTCTGGCGCGCTCCACCTCGGCGTTGCCGTTGATCCAGTTCTCGATGACGTCACCGGTGTGGGCGCTGAAGGCGATGTCCCTCGACTCGGCGTTGGCCACGACCCACGCCGCCATGTCCGTGTAGACGCGGCGGAAGCCCTCGGTGAGGAACTGGGTATCGGTCATGTGGTTGACGGCGAAGTCGTAGCCGCCCGGCGTGACGAAGGCGCCGTCGGTGACGGAGACCTCGTCGAGCAGTCCGCCGGCCGTGCGCGGACCGTCGAGCACGAGCACCGCGGCGGAACCGTCGACCACCATCTCGGCGGTCAGCCGTCCGACGAGCGTCAGCTCGCCGTCGGCGGAGGGCACCGCGGCATCGACGAGCTCCCACCGAGCCGACGCGGTGTTCCAGCCGTACATCTGGAGCTCGTTGCGGTCGGTCGTGGTCCCCGTCCAGCTGAGCTCGACGCCCTCGTCGGGGACCTCGTCGATGGCCAGCTCGAAGCGCTGGTAGGGGAAGCCGGTGCCGTCGGACGGCGCGGTGGCGTCGTCGGCCGAGCGGACCTCGGTCTCTCCGTCGAGCTCGCGGGCCGCCGGAGGGACTTGCTCGGTCACGCCGGTGAACACGCGCTGCGTGGCCTCGTCGAGCTCGACGGGGGTCGACGAGCGGAAGCTCACCTGGAGCCGGTCCCCGCCGTCGTGCGTGGTGGTCACGCTCGTGCTCACCGCGCCGTCCTCGTCCTGCTCGCCGGTCTCGGCGATGGGCGTGCCGGGGCGGAAGAGCCGGTCGACCTCGGCCGGGTCGAGCTGACCGGCGAGCGGGACGGTCGGGTCGACGACGGGCAGGTCCTCGTGGCCCTCAGGGGTGCGGGTCGCGACGGCGAAGTCGGCGATGTTGTCGCCGGTGTCCTGGGCGCGCTGGTAGCTCTCGCCCTGGTCGCTCTTGGCGTCGTTCTGGATGGACGCGCCCTGCTCGCACGGGCTGAACGCGATGCTGTCCCACACGGCGACCCGGTCGACGACCGCGCCGGAGCCGTCCCACACGGCGACGCCGAAGCCCTCGGCGTCGTTGAGCCCCGTCGAGTACCTGCCGTCGGCGATGGCCGCCAGGGCGGCCGGCGCCCCGGTGGGGGCCGCGATGTAGCGCTGCCCCGGTGCGAGGGTGATCGCCAGGTCGGCGATCTGCGGGGTGAGCGATCGCTTCCCCGTCCCCTCGCAGCGCCAGAGCGACCAGCCGGAGAGCGACACGGGCGCGTCACCGGTGTTGAGCAGCTCGACGTACTCGTCGTTGCCGCCCGCGGGTCCCGCGGCGCTCAGCTCGGTGATGCGCACCGGGCTGTCGGCGTCCGCACGGCGCTCGCCCTCGGCGACGGTGCCGAGCTCGGCGACCTCGCCGGGGGTGCGCTGGGCACGGACGAAGTCGGACGAGTTGTCGCCCGTGTCCGAGTTCCGCTGGAAGCTCAGCCCGTCGCCGGTGTCGATGTCCATGACCGCGGCCTCGCCGTCGGTGCAGGGGCTCTGACGGTCGCGGTAGACGCTCATCCTGTCGACGATCGACGTGTCGGCGTCCAGCAGCATCGCGCCGGAGTTCTGCCAGTGCACGCTCGTGGAGTACCGCGCGTCGGCGACGGAGGAGGGGATCGTCTGCGCGTCGGTCCTGACGAAGGTGAACGCCTCACCCGGCGCGAGCGTCGTGCCCGAGGGCAGACCGGCGTGCTGGGTGTACGTCTGCGCGTTGTCGCCGCAGCGCAGCAGCGACCAGCCGGACAGGTCGACGGGGCTGTCGCCGTAGTTGGCGATCTCGATGAAGTCGTCGCGGGCGCCGGGGCCGCCGGGGGCGTACTCGCTGATCTTCACCGCGCCGGGGCGGAGACGGTCGGCCGGCTCGGAACGGTTGGCCTCGCCCGGCGTGCGCTCGGCGACGATCCAGTCGCTGGCGATGTCGCCGCTCGTCCCGACGCGCTGGTGGGACTCGCCGAACGTCCAGGCCGCGGTGGTGGGCAGGCTCGTCGGGTTCTTGCACTGGCTGTCGACGGAGGGGTGGTAGAAGCCGATCCGGTCGAGGACCGTGTGGTCGGGCGCCTCCAGGTAGGCCCCGTAGCCGAAGCTGTGCAGGCTCGTGTCGTAGCTGGCGTCCCCGACGCCGGAGGCCTCGAGGGGGCTGCCCGCGCGGACGGCGAGGTACTGCTCGCCCGGCGCGAGGACCGTTCCCTCGGGGACGACGGCCTGCGGGCCGTAGGCGTCACCGGCCTGGCCGCAGCGGAAGATGCGGTAGCCGCCGATGTCGGTGGCGGCGCTGCCGAAGTTGGCGATCTCGATGAAGTTGTCCGAGGCGCCGCTCGGGCCTCCGGACACGACCTCGCTGATGAGGACGCCGCCGGTGGCGGCGGATGGGGTGTCCGCGGTCGCCGCCGCGGCCGGGGTGGAGCCGAGCAATCCGGCGGCGAGGGCGACGGCCAGGACGGCCGATCGTTTCTGTCGTCGTGACATGGGTGTGCGGGGACCTTTCGATGGTGGGGGCCGCGGCGATGCCGGGCGGCGGTCTCAGCGTGTCGGCCCCGGGTAACGGGGCCGCGACCGGTCCCTGAACAGCCCGCGTCGGAGGGGCGAACCGTCCCGGGCGAGGCCGAGGGCTGACGGGGCGCGCGGCACGGCGTAGCGTGGGGAGCCCAGCGGCGGCCACGGCCGCCGGCCGCACGACACGAGGAGCGCCATGAGCGACACCACCCCCGACCCCCGCGAGCTTCCGGACGGCTCGGACCAGGACGGCACCACGACCGGCGAGGAGGACACCGCATCGGGCGGTGCCCCCGCGGAGCCGGACGAGAACGCCGCCGACTGACCCCGTCGCGACGGTCGGCGCGCGCCGGACCCCGCCGAGCAGGCCGGGCCCCGGCGCGCGCCGATATGCTTGAGGTCCACCGGAGAAAGGGTTCGCACCGTGAGCAAACGCGACGACGTCGAATGCTGGCTGACCGACATGGACGGCGTCCTCGTCCACGAGAACAAGGCGCTGCCGGGGGCTTCGGCGCTGTTGCAGCAGTGGAAGGACGAGGGAACCCCGTACCTGGTCCTGACGAACAACTCGATCTTCACGCCGCGCGATCTCAGCGCGCGACTGCGCGCCTCAGGGCTCGACGTCCCCGAGGAGCGCATCTGGACCTCGGCGCTGGCCACGGCGGCGTTCCTCAAGTCGCAGGCCCCCGGCGGCAGCGCCTTCGTCATCGGCGAGGCGGGCATCACCACGGCCCTGCACGAGGCCGGCTTCATCATGACCGAGACCACGCCGGATTACGTCGTCGTCGGCGAGACCCGCAACTACTCCTTCGAGGCGATCACGAAGGCGATCCGCGCGATCCTCACCGGGTCACGCTTCATCGTCACCAACCCTGACGCCACCGGCCCCTCCGCCGAGGGCCCGCTTCCGGCGACCGGCGCGATCGCCGCGCTCATCACGAAGGCGACGGGGCGGGAGCCGTACGTGGTCGGCAAGCCGAACCCGATGATGTTCCGCTCCGCCCTCAACAAGATCGGCGCCCACTCCGAGAACACCGGCATGATCGGTGACCGTATGGACACCGACATCGTCGCCGGCATCGAGGCGGGTCTGCACACTATCCTGGTGCTGACGGGGATCAGCGACCAGGCGGAGATCGAGCGCTACCCGTTCCGGCCGGATGAGATCCTCAGCGGTGTCAGCGAGCTGATCCGACGCGAGCCGATCGAGACCGACCAGGTTCCCGCCGAGCAGGGCTGACCCTCGCGGCCCGGCCGGGGCACCCGGCCGGACCGGGGAACCGGCAGAACGGGCGAACCGGCAGAACGGGCGAACCGGCCAGACGGGGGAACCGGCAGAACGGGCGAACCGGCCAGACGGGGGAACCGGCCGGACGGGCGGGCCCCGGCCGGATAGACGGGCCCTAGCCGGCGACCAGGTCTTCGCTGAGCTCCCCGCCCTCCGCGCGGGAGACGAAGCAGCGGTAGCTGCGGTCCCCGTCGGCCGTCCACTCGTCGTCGTTCACGGGGTAGCTGCCCTGCACCTGCAGCTCGGAGACAGGGACCTCGCCGTCGGACCTGATCGTGCCGGGCGCCGCGCACCACAGCCCGATCTGGCTGGCGAGCTCCTCCTCGCCCGGGTAGGCGGCAGCCGGGTCGTCGGTGATCTCACCGACCGCGACGAGCTGGGCCTGGTGCGGCTGCGCGCAGTCGACGACCGTGAACTCGGCCTGCCACGGGTCGGTGTAGTCGCTCAGGCACTCGCCCCCGTTCAGGGCCGTCCACGGCTGGACGCCGAGCGCTGCCGGCCCTTGGGCCTCGGTCGGGGTGGCCGTGGCCGTCGGGGTGGCCGTCGGGGTCGGGATCGCCGCGGGCGTTCCCCCCGTGAACAGGCGCGGAAGGAACAAGCCGATCACGAAGAAGACGATCAGTCCGGCGACCGCGATGAGGACGAAACGCGTGCCCCCGGCCCCCTCGGAGGGTCGTGCCCGGCGGCCGCTCCCTCCACCGCTCCCGCCACCGTGCGGGGCGGCGACCGTCTCGACGGGTGTCGTCGGGTCGGGCTCGGACGCGGTGACCTCGTCCTGGGGCAGGACGGCCGGCACGACGGAGGCCGACGAGGCCCTGACCGCGGAGACCGGCTGCGTTCCCTGGACGAGGGCTTCACCGAAGACGGCCGAATCGTTGATCGGGTCGATGTCGAGTTCCGGCTCGGGCTCAGGCTCCGTTGCCACGTCACGGTCGCCGGCCCGACCACGGGCCGATGCCGACCGACGACCGACGCCGGGCACGGCCGCGCCCGGCGCGGGAACGGGATCGTCGATGCCGTCCAGCTCGTCGTCGATGCCGCCGTTCTCGGCGTTGTTCGCTGCCGCGAGCGCGGCGAGCGAGTCGTCGTTCGCCGCGGTGAGAGCAGCGAGCTCCTCGTCCTCGACGCTGGCCGGGGCCTGAGCGTCGTGCGGGGTTGCGAGGGCGACGAGATCGTCCGCGCTCAGCTCGATCGCCTCGCTCGACGCGACCGCCACGGCCTCCGCCGGATCGGTCGTCGGATCGCCGGCGACGGGCGCAGGCGGCACGACCGCGGGATCGCCGTCGAGGGTCGCGGAAGCCTCCGTTCCCGTGGCGCCGTCGACGTCCGCGGTCCCTGCGGACCCTGCTGCCTCGGCAGCGGAGTCCGCCGCCGACGGAGCTCCCGGCTCGGTCGGCTCGGTCGCGGCTGAGGTGTCGATGACCGTCCAGCTGAGCGGTTCGACCGGGCCGGGGGCGGCCCCGCCCGGCGGCGGCTTGAAGAGAGCGGGGGCACCGGCGGCAGCACCGACGGCGGTCCCGGCTGCACCCACGGTCCCGGCCGTCGGACCGGGGGAGCCGGTGCCAGACGTATCCGTCGCAGCGTCCGTGTCGGTGCCCGAACCGGCAGCGGCGGACGGGCTCAGCGACCAGGGGAAGAAGCGCGCGGAGTCCTCGAAGGGGTTGTCGGCGGCGCTCTGCGCCGCGGCGCCGTCCCCATCAGCATCAGCATCAGCATCAGCATCAGCCGCATCGTCGGTCCCGGCGGGACTGGCCGGGGCCGCCGCCGAACGCTCCTCGATCCCGGCAGCTCCCCCCTGCTCGGTCGGGGACGGCTCGGCCTCGGGCTTGGGCGGCACCGCGTCGGACTGGTCGGGGACGGAGGGAGCCACAGCGGCCTCCGGCCCTCCAGGCACGGAGGGAGCGGCAGCGGCCTCCGGCCCTCCCGGGACGGCGTCGCCGTTCAGGCCGTCGTTCACACCCGCATCGACGCCCGTCCCCACCTCGGCGGCACCGGCGTCGGCACCGGCCCCGGCCGCGGGCAGGACGAACGCGACCCCGGGATGGCTGCCGGGCGCGGGGGCCCTGGCGGCACGGACAGCGTCGATCCGAGCGGCATCCGCCGCCCCTGGCACCGACTCCGCGTCGGCCGTGACCGGCAGCTCCACGTGGTCCGGCGCTTCCGCACCCGCGCCGGCATCGGCATCGGCGTCGGCGTCGGGAGCACCATCGGCACCGGCATCGTTGACTGCGGACGGGGTGTTCGCCTCCACGGCGCCGTCACTCGACTGCACCGGCAGAGCCTGCGTCGCCTCGTCAACGACAACGCCCTCGACGACCGGAAGAGCCTGGGTCTCCTCCCCCTGCGCGCCACCGACCACCGGCAGAGCCTGCGTCGCCTCGTCAACGACGACGCCCTCGACGACCGGAAGAGCCCGGGTCTCGGCATCGTCTCCGCCTCGCACGACCGGCAGAGCCTGCGTCGCCTCGTCGGCACTGTCCTCCACGACCGGGAGGGCGGCCGTCTCGTCCGGCTCGTCGCCCAGCTGGCCGAGCAGCCACTCCGTCGAGGATGGCTCGTCCCCCTGGCCCTCCGGTCGCGCGTTCACTCGGTCAGCCCCAGGTCCGCGAGGCCGATCGCGGCGAGATACGGGTATCCGGCGGCCTCGATACGCTCCTTCGCGCCGGTGTTGCGATCGACGACGACCGCGACGGCCGCGATCTCCGCGCCCACCTTCTCGAGTGCGGCGATCGCCGTCAGAGGGGACCCGCCCGTCGTCGAGGTGTCCTCGACCACGATGACGCGCTTGCCCGCGAGGTCGGGCCCCTCGACCTGACGCCCCCTGCCGTGGTCCTTCGGCTCCTTGCGCACGACGAAGGCGTCCAGCCCGGCGCCGCGTGCGGCGCCCTGGTGCAGGATCGCGGCCGCGATCGGGTCGGCGCCCATCGTCAGGCCCCCGACGGCGGCGACGTCGGGGACGTCCGCGATGAGGTCGAGCATGACCTGGCCGATGAGCGGGGCGACCCGGTGGTCAAGGCTGACGCGCCGCAGGTCGACGTAGTAACTGGCCTTCGCGCCGCTGGTCAGCGTGAAGTCGCCGTGGAACACGGCGTCGGTGGAGATGTAGTCGATGAGCTGCTGGCGGGAGTCGGTCACAATTGACCATGTTAGAGGTCAGCCCGCGGAAAACAGCCCCTCAGCGACGTCGACGATGCGAACCGTGACCTCCGGCGTGCCGTCCTCCCCGCCGCGGAGTCCGGGGAGCCCCGCGACGACCTCCGCCACGAGCGCGGCGGCGGCGGGGGCGCTGTGCCCCGCGATGGCCACGTCGACGGCGATCCGCCAGCGGCCCTCCGCCCGCTCCACGACCGCGTTCGGAACGGGGTCGCGTCCGGACAGCCCTGCCCCGATGCGACCGAGCGACCGCCCCCGCGGCCGGGTCCTCACCCCGTCGATCCCGTCCACCGCGGCGTCAACCGTGGCGGCGAGGCCCGCGAACTCCGCGGGGTCACGATCCTGAGTCATGCGCCGTCCTCCCTCGAATGCTCCGACCTGCCGCCGACGTGCACCTCGTCGACCCTGATGTCGACCCGCTCAGGGACCCGGCCGAGGTGCTCGCTCACGGTGTCCTGGACGATGCGCCTGAGCGCCGCCGTCGCCGCCGGTGCAGCGGTCGGCCACACCAGGGCCACGCGCAGGGACACCGTGACCGGTGAGTCGCTGGCATCGAGCTCGCCCTCGAACACGCACCGCTCGACGATGAGCCCCGGCACCCGCGCGCCTGCGGCCTGACGGATCGCCCCGCGCAGCGCGCCCTCCGTGATGACCCTGGCCTTGCCGACGTCCAACGGCAGGTCCCTGCCCGATCGCGATTCGAGCGCGATCTGGCTGAGAACGCCGGCGAACCAGTTCTGCGAGGGCTCGGGCAGCGCATCGGCCTCGGAGGCGATGAGCCGGGCGCCGAGGTCGCGCAGGTGCGCCATCTCGCGCATCAGCCGGCTCGCCTCGGGGGACTCCTCGATGGTGGCGTCGTACGGGGCACGGCCGGAGTCGAGGTAGGCGCTGATGCGCTCCACGTCGACCTCGTCGTCCCGCAGGGGCCGTTCCTCGCTCATCGCCAAACCTCCACCTCGTGTACCAGGGTCGCACGTGCCCTGGCCAGACGGCCACGGACCACGGCGGCGGTGACGCCGAGCTCGGCGGCGATCTCCTCGTAGCTGAGCCCGCCGAGCTCCCGCATCGCCCACACCTCTCGTTGGGCGGAGGGCAGCGCCTCGAGGGCCGCGGAGAGACGCTGCAGGCCCTCACCGGCGATGGCGCGACGCTCGGGGTCGTCACGCTCCGGGGATGGGACCTGGTCGTCGATCGGCGTGTCCTCGACGCGGCGGCTGCGGATGAGGTCGATGCTCCGGTTGGACACGATCCGCCGCATCCACGCCTTGAAGCGGTCGGGCTCGTTCAGGGAGTCCAGCCTGCGCCAGGCGGTGATGAACGCGGCCTGCACCACGTCGTCGGCGTCCGCCCGTGACCCCGTCAGGCGGATGGCGTACGCACGGAGGTAGCCGGCGTGCCGCCGCAGCAGCACGGCGAAGGCCCGCTCGTCCCCGTCTATCGACATCTGCGCAAGGACGCCGTCGCTGAGCTCATCCCGAGCTTCCATTGCTCCCCCTCGACCCCAGGTTGCCATCATTCGATCCCGATGACGACCCCCCGTCGGCGCGTCATCCCGGCATGAGCCGGTCGAGCAACGGAGAGCTGAACACCCGATCAGGATCATAACGCGAGAGGGTGCGGACGGCCGAGCCCCACTCCGGGAAGAGCGCGGGCGTTTCGGCGATGACGTCGTCGTCCGTCCACGACCCGTCCGCCGTCGTGGCCCACCGCTTCGCCCACTCCGGCCGGGCGACGCCGAGGTCCGCGTAGTCCGTGCGGAGCGACGCCTCCAGCTCCTCGAAGAAGGCGTATTCGTGCGGCGTCCCCGGCAGGGTGAGCGCGTCGAGCCACACCACGGTGTCGAGCTCGGGACGACCGGCAACGGGGGCGGCCGCGGACAGGGAGGGGGCCACCGCACCCCTGATGCCGACCGCCGCCGGGTCGTCCACCCCGGTCACGCGGATCTCGACGCAACTGTTGAGGGGGTACTGGCGCCGATCGCGATAGCGCGCGAGCGCCGCGGTCATCCACTCGGAGAAGCGGTGCACGACCTCCTGCACGTCCGCACGGGCGACGATGATCGCGTGCGACCCGGCGCTGACCCGCAGCGTGGTCGGCTTGACGAAGTTGAGGAAGTCCTTCGCCGGGCCCCACATGTCACGCGCGAGGGCCGCGGTCAGGCCGGCCCGCGTCGCCGTGATGACCGCGGCGCCGAACGCGGGCGCGACCCAGTCCTGCCCGGAGACGAGTCGTCCGAGCAGCTGCGGCACGGGGTCGGGCAGGTTGTCGGCGAAGAGGTAGTTGTACGGCCCCCGCGTCCGCCGCGAGGTCCAGGGCTTGTCCGGGGTGACGTCCCACCGCTGCACCCAGGGGTGGTCGGTGAAGGTGTACCAGATCAGGCCGACCCGGCCGGCGGAGTCGAGCAGGGCGGACAGGCTGCGGTCCCCGGCGACCCGCGGCGAGGCGAAGAGCTCCCGCGTGGGGATGTCGGTGTAGTTGCGGCAGCGCAGCGAGTAGGCGGGCATCACCTGGAGCGTCACCTCGAGCACGAAGGCACGGCCCAGATGGGCGAGGAACGGCGCGATATCGGGGTCGTTGCGCTCGAAACGCTTCGCACGGTACTCGCCGCGCCCGGCGTCCCACACCGCGGCCGTCAGCGTGACGACGAGGTTGCTCATCGTCCCCATGTTCTGGTTGGCCTCGGGGCTCTCACCCGCGGCGAGGACGCCGGTCCCGTGCGCGTTGACGGCGAGCACGCCGCCGACGGTGACGTCGCCCGGCGCCGGCGTCGCGGCGATCGAGTAGCCGTTGGCGTTCAGGTAGCCCAGCACCGCGTCCATGCGCGCCCCGGCCTCCACCCTCAGCCGGCCCGCGCGGGGGATGCTCATCGCGGTCAGGTGCGCCGTCGTGTCGACGAGGATCACCCTGGCGGTCTTCCGCGTTCCCGGCTCGACGGTGACCGGCGACCAGGAGTGCCGGTACCCGCGGGCCCTGACGGTGTATCCGGCGGCGTGCGCCCAGTTGACGACCGCGAGCACCTGCGCCTGGTTGCGGGGAACGCAGGTCCAGAGCGGGTCGGTCGAGACGACGCCGTCCCAGTTCTTGTACACCTCCCGCCTGACGGTGATCCCCGACGGGAATCCGGGGAGCACGTCGGCGGCGATCGCCGGCGTCTCCACTCCGACGACGGCTGCGGTGCCGACGGCGGCTATCCCCGCACCGATGAGGGTGCGGCGGCTGAGGTCCTTGGTCATGTGTGGTCCTTCTCTGCGGGTGCGACGGGTGCGTCAGGCTCGGCGGTGCCGCGTATCTCGGCGGGACCGGCACGAAGAGGTGCCCACCCCGTCACGATGACGGGGCGGGCACCGCGGGGTCAGCTGCGCGAGCTGAACGGGTTGACGCCGACCCTGTCCAGGACGCCGCAGCCGGTGACGACGCTGAGCGCCGTCGCGGGCAGGTGGAACAGGCCGTCACTGATCGCGTAGGCGGGGATCTGGAGGATGGCCCTGTTCAGCAGCGCCAGCGTCGTCAGCGGGGTGTCCTTGCCGGTGGCGAGCCGCTCCAGCGTCTTCGCGTTCTTCGAGATGTACTTCTGGATGTCGCGGCCGTGGTCCGAGAAGTTGACGTTCAGCCACGAGGCGACCGCGAGCGGTCCTTTGCAGAGCGGGATGACGCGCGTGGACTCCTTGTGGCTCGGCGACCACTCCCCGTCGCCGAAGGTCGCCGACTGCACACTGACGGCCGGGGCTGCCTGGGCCTGCGCGGGCGCGACCGCGACACCGGTGACGGCGAGGGCGGCGATCGTTCCGGCGATGACCGCCCTGCGTCCGCGGCGGACGCGGCTGGTGGTGTTCTCTGACATGTTTCCCCCTGGATGTGATGGTGTCCCCGAGGCGCGACGAACACCGCCGTCTCTGGCGGTGCGGTGCGGATCGGGGCGGGACTGAGCATTCCCGTGGAGTGAGAGTAGGGCCGTCGTCGGCCGCCGCGTCGGCTCGGTGTGGACAGGGATGGGCAGTTGCGGATAGCGGATGGGAAGCGCGATGGGCAGCGCGGTGGACGACCCCGGTGGACCGGGCGGTGGAGAGCGCGACGGACGCCCGCCGCTAGGCTGAAACGCATGCGCATCGCCACCTGGAACGTGAACTCCGCCCGCGCCCGCGTCGAGCGGATCGTCGACTTCCTCGTCCGGGACGACATCGACGTCCTGGCGATGCAGGAGATCAAGTGCAGGGACGACCAGTTCCCCCACGAACGCTTCACCGCGGCCGGCTACGAGGTCGTCACGCACGGCCTCAACCAGTGGAACGGCGTCGCGATCGCCTCACGGCTGCCCATCGACGAGACCGCGATCGGCTTCCCCGGCATGCCCGGCTTCGGCGAGCCGGGGGCGAAGGCCCCCGCAGGCGCCGACCCGGAGGGCCGCCCCCTGGAGGCGAGGGCGATGCGGGCGACCGTCGACGGGATCGAGATCTGGAGCCTGTACGTCCCGAACGGCCGCAGCCTCGACCACGACCACTACCGGTACAAGCTCGCCTGGCTCGACGCGCTGCGGGCCCACACGGAGCAGCGCCTGGCCGATGCCCCGGAGGTGCCGCTCGCGCTGACCGGCGACTGGAACGTCGCGCCGACCGACGCCGACATGGGCGATCCCAGCTTCGGCCCCGGATCGACGCACGTGTCCGCGCCCGAGCGGGAGGCCTTCGCCGCGTTCACGCGCGCGGGGCTCAGCGACGTGGTCCGCCCCCTCGTACCCGAGGGCTACACCTTCTGGGACTACACGCAGCTGCGCTTCCCGCGCGACGAGGGGATGCGCATCGACTTCATCCTCGGCTCGGACGCCTTCGCCCGCCTCGTCGAGGGCGCCCAGATCGCCAGGGACGAGCGCAAGGGCGACGGCCCGAGCGACCACGTCCCCGTCGTCGTCGATATCGCCGGGGACGAGGACGAGGACGACCGGCCGATGATCTTCGGCTGAGCCCGACGGCTCAGCGGGTTTTCACTCAGTTCAGCAGCACCGACACCAGCAGAAGCACGGGGACCGAGGCGACGGTCGACAGCAGGACGACGTCGCGGGCGAGTGTCTCGCCGCGTTCGTAGCGGCTGGCGAAGTTGAACACGTTCTGCGCGGTCGGCAGGGCGGCAAGGGCGACCACGGCGAACAGCTCGTGGCCGGTCATCCCGAAGCCGTAGGCCGCGATCAGGTACGCGGTCGCCGGCATCACGACCACCTTCAGCACCGTGGCCACCGCGATCTGGGGTCGCCCGCTCCCCGCCCCGAACGGCCGCTGCCCGCGCAGCGACATCCCGAACGCCATGAGCACCATCGGGATCGCGGCGCCGCCGATCAGCTCGAACGGCGCGTAGACGGCGTCCGGCAGCTGCACACCGCTGAACGCGACGAGCACGCCGAGGAGAGACGCGATGATGATCGGGTTGCGGACGGGCTGGAGCAGGATGTCCTTCAGCGAGGCGGAGCCGCGGGTCGAGGTGTCGAGCACGGCCAGGCTGACCGGCGAGAACAGCAGCAGCTGGATGAGCAGCACCGGCGCGACCAGCTGCGCGTCGCCGAGCACGTAGACGGCGACGGGCAGGCCGATGTTGTTCGAGTTGACGTAGCCGCTCGCGGTCGCCCCGATCACCGACTCGGGGACCGGCATCCGCCAGACGAACCGGGCCAGGAGCAGGTACACGAGGATCATGGCCACCGCGCTGATCAGGGCGACCAGCAGGTGCGAGGAGAACAGCTGCCTGAGGTCAGCGTGCGCGAGCACCGTGAACAGCAGCGCGGGGTTGGTGACGAAGAAGGCGACGCGGTTGAGCACGTACCCGGCGCTCGGCCCGCCGATCCCGAGCACGGCGATCAGGTACCCGACGGCGATCACCGTCGCGATGATCCCGAAACCGACCAGAACTCCGCCCACCCGTCAAGCCTAGCGGCGGCTGTGAGCGGCGGCCCCGGCTTGTGACCCGCCGTATCCCACTGGGAAGATGACTGCGGCGTCTCGCCCCCGGATTCCCCGCGGAGCCGCCACGAAGGAGTCCCGTTCCATGCAGTTCCCCGTCCTGACCACCCGCGGCCAGCGCACCACAGACGTCGTCCTGACGCTGCTGGTGATCTTCGTGACCATCGGGGTGACCGGCGTGGGCGCCTACGCCTCGATGTTCATCGGGATCAACACCGCCGGCTGCGACATCAGCGGCGACTGCATCGGGTTCCTCGTCATCGTGGGCTGGCTGGGCGGCCTGCTCATCCCCCCGCTGCTCGCTGCCGCGGGGATCGTGTTCTGCTTCCGCCTCTTCTATACCCGGCGCCGGGCGGTGACGCTGTCGCTGCTCGTGCTGCTGGCCGTGACCGTGCTCTGGCTCGCCCTGGCGCTCATCGTTCAGCTGGGCATCCCCGGCTTCTCCCTGCGCGACCTGCTGCCCTGACCGTGACGGCGGCGGCCGTCACGCGCAGAAGCGGCCGCGCCAGGCGACGACGACGAACGCCACGTTGACGACGATCATCGCGGCGATGAACACCACGCCGACGATCGCGCCCGCGCCGACCATCACGGGGATGCTCGGGATGGCGGCCAGCACGGCGAGCACGGCGAGCACGCCGCCGAGAAGCCGCCCCAGCCGCGCGTCCCCGCGCAGCAGCACGATCACGATCGCGTACAGGACGACCGTCACCGCGATGAGCAGCACCGTCCAGACGGCGAGCGCCCCGCTCGGCCCCTCGCCGCGGAAGTAGGGGGTCAGTGTCCCGCCGCCGTGGCCCCTGAGCCCCGCCGTCGCCCTGACCAGCTCGATGACGAGCGACAGCGCGGCCAGCACGGTCAGCCACGCGGTCCCCGGGGTCGTGCCGGGTCCGCCCGCTGTGGTCGGTGCGGTGCGGGTCTGGGCTGCGGGGGCGGTGGTGTCGGTCATGACTCCAGGGTAGTTCCGTTCGCCGTCGTCGCACGCGGTCCCCTCTCGCAGGCACCCGCGACGGCACCGGCATCCTGGGGCTTGGGCGGGCCGGGGTGGAGGACGTAAAATCGTCCCTGCGGTCAATGAGGACCGGCCCCCACCGACATCCAGAGAAGAGCACCATGTCCTCGACCAGCACCGTCGACCGCACCGCGCCCACAGCGCACGAGATCCTCCCTGTCCTCGCCGAGCGCTGGAGCCCCCGCGCGCTCGACGGCGACCGCGTCATCGACGAGGACAGTCTCTCGGCCGCGCTGGAGGCCGCGCGTTGGTCGCCGAGCGCCTTCAACATCCAGCCGTGGCGCTTCATCGTCGGCCGGCGCGGGACGGCGACCTTCGACACGATCTTCGGCACGCTGGCGGAGTTCAACCAGGGTTGGGCAGCGAACGCCGGCGCTCTCGTCCTCACGATCGCCCAGGTCGTCGACGACAACGGCCGTCCCAACCCGACCGCCTCGTACGACCTCGGCCAGGCCGTCGCCCACCTGAGCATCCAGGCGCACGCAGGGGGGCTCGTCGTCCACCAGATGACCGGTTTCGATGCCGCTGCCGCTGCCAACTCTTTCGGGCTGCCCGACTCGCTCGTCCCGGTCAGCGTCGTCGCGCTCGGCCACCTCGGCGAGGCGGACCAGCTGAACGATCAACTGCGGGAGCGCGAGGTCGCTCCGCGGGTGCGCCGTCCCCTCGCCGACACCATCATCGTCTCCGAGTAGCGGACGGGACCGCGCCGGATGGGTCGACGGACGCCGACGGGGACGCCGGCGCTCGCGGCCCTGACCGCGGCGGGCACGCCGCACCGCGTCCACGAGTACCGTCACGACCCGGCGAGCGCTCTGAGCTTCGGCGCGGAGGCGGCGGCCGCACTCGGCGTGGACCCCGCCCTCGTGTTCAAGACGCTGATCGCTGCGGCGGACGGGGCGCTCGTCGTCGCCGTGGTGCCCGTCCTGGGCAGCCTCGATCTGAAGGCGCTCGCCCACGCGGTGGGCGCCAAGCGCGCGGAGCTCGCCGACCCGGCCAGAGCCGAGCGGAGCAGTGGCTACGTCCGCGGCGGCATCTCCCCGATCGGCCAGCGGACGCCGCTGCCCACGGTCATCGACGACAGCGCCAACGGGGTGCCGAGCGTGTTCGTGTCCGCGGGGCGTCGCGGCCAGGACGTCGAGCTGGCCGCGGACGACCTCGCCGCGCTCACCTCGGCCGTTTTCGCGCCGATCGCCCGCCGGGGCTGAGCGGCCGGAGGGGCCGAGCAGCCCGAGGAGGAGGCGGCCGAGGGACCGAGGAGCGAGTGGCCGCGAAACCGTGCGGCCCGACGACTGAGCGCCCGAGCAGCCGTGCGCACTCGGCGGCGCCACCCGTGCCCTGCACCCGCCCCCCGGCACCCCCGAACAGGTCATGCGCGCGCGTTATATCACCCCCGAGCGGGGACTTGCGTGCCCCGAAACAATTCACATGAACGCAACACCAACCTCATAGGCTTCGAGATGTTTCGACAATTGAGAGAATGAGAGTGGGCTCCGCAATGAAGCGATTAAACGAACGGGCGTGGGGCGTGTGCCTCGGCGGACTCGTGGTCGGTGCACTGGCGTTCGCGCCGCAGACGGCACTGGCGGCGACTCCGACCGCGGGCGGCACGACGACCACAGCCGGCACGACGACGCCGGCCGCGGCGACCGCGTCCGAGCTGGCCGTCGCCGACGCCGAGGGCGCGTACAACTACGTCGTCCTCGGCGCACCCGGCGAGGCGGCCACCGGCCTGGTCGCCGAGGCGGTCGCGGCCGCGGGCGGCGTGGTGCTCACCGCGCACCCGGCCATCGGTGTGACGGTGGCGCAGTCGGCGAGCGGGGACTTCCTCGCGACGATCAGGGCGGCCGACGCGGTCGAGTCCGCCGGTCCGACGCGGTCGGTGCCGGTCAACGACGCCGAGGTCGTCGCCGGAGGGCTGGCCGCGATCGGGCAGCCGGGAAGCGAGACCGCACTGGCAGCCGACCCCGGCGAGACGGCGCAGTGGGACATGACCTCGATCGGCGCGCTCGCCGCGCACGAGGTCAGCACAGGCAGCAGGGACGTCGTCGTCGGCGTTCTCGACTCCGGCATCGAGGACACGCACCCCGACCTCGCCACCCAGGTGGACCCGGCGCTCTCCGCCGGCTGTGCCGTCAACGGCGTCGTCAACACCGAGCGCGCGAGCTGGATCCCCACGGCGAGCGACCACGGGACGCACGTCGCCGGCACGATCGCCGCCGCGCAGAACGGTGAGGGCATCGTCGGGGTCGCCCCCGACACGACGCTCGCCTCCGTCAAGGTCGTGAACGACGACGGCTACATCTACCCCGAGTACGCGGTCTGCGGCTTCATGTGGGCGGCGGAGCACGGCTTCGACGTCACCAACAACAGCTACTACGTCGACCCGTGGGAGTTCTGGTGCCAGACCGACGACACCCAGGCGGCCGGCTTCGAGGCCGTCCGTCGTGCGGTCGCGTACTCGGAGGGCGAGGGCGTGCTCAACGTCGCCGCCGCCGGCAACTCCAACTACGACCTGGCCAACAAGACCACGGACAGCACCAGCCCGAACGACGTGCCCGAGGACGAGTTCATCACGGATCGCCCGGTGAGCGAGGGGTGCTACGACATCCCGACCGAGCTGGACGGCGTCGTGACGGTCGCGTCGGTGGCGCAGAACGCCGAGGGCGTCATCAGCCGCTCGTCGTTCTCCAATTACGGTGAGGGCGTCATCGACATCGCCGCCCCCGGCTCGCGCATCCTCAGCACCGTCGTCGGCGGCGGCTACGGCCTGAAGAGCGGAACGTCCATGGCGTCGCCCCACGTGGCCGGCGTCGCGGCGCTGTTGAAATCGGTTCACCCCGACGCCGGCCCGGAGGCGCTGCGCCAGTACCTCGCGGAGCAGGCCACGCCGCTCGCCTGCCCGGCGGATGCGGGTGCCGCCTGCGCCGATGAGGACGGCTCGCCCTTCTACGGCGCGGGCCTGGTGAACGCGTTCGCCGCCGTCACCGAGGGCGTCGTCGCCGAGCCGACCGCCGCGGCCGACCGGGAGAACGTCGCCGCGGGCTCACCGTTCACCGTGCTCGCGGCGAACCTCACCGCCGACAGCGACACCACGCTGACCGACGCGGAGGGCACCGTCCTTGCGACCGGCCGGACGGACTCGTCCGGCTCGGTGAGCCTGTCCGGTGTGCTGCCCCTGACGACGGCGACGGGGAGTGCGACGCTCACCGTCACGGACGGCGCGGGGCGCAGCGCAACGGTGACGATCACCGTGACCGCCGCCCTCGCCGCGCCGACCGTCACCGCGCCGACCGACGGGCAGACGCTCGACGACGGCACGGTCACCGTCACGGGAACGGCCGAGCCCGGTGCGGAGGTGACCGTCGTGATCAACGGCGTGCCCTCCGGTCAGGAGTCCGGGGCGAGGTCGGGGCTGCAGTCGACCGCCGTGGCGGCGGGCGAGCAGGCCGACCCCGTCGAGGTCGACCCCGAGACGGGCGAGGCCACCGTCGTCGTGCAGGCGGACGCCGAGGACGGCTCGTTCAGCGCGGAGGTGTCCGCTCCGGACGGGGACTACACCCTGACCGTCTCGCAGCGGCTGGCGGACGGCACCCTCTCGGCGACGAGCGAGCCGATCGCCTTCACGGTCGCGGTCGCGGAGGTCGAGCCCACCACTCCGCCGAGCGAGGGCGGTTCCGACGCCGATGGGGACGACGGCTCGACCGACGGCTCCGGTGACGCGAGCGGCTCCGGCTCCGCCGACGGCACGGCCTCCCCGGCCCCCGCCGGCGCGGGGTCGTCCGCCGGCTCCGGCAGCGGCGAGGGCTCGTCCGCATCCGGATCGCTCGCGACGACCGGCGCCGAGCCGCTGACCGCCGCGGTGCTGGCGGCGCTGCTGCTCGCGGCAGGCCTGGCCGGTGCCCTCCGGTCGCGCTCGCTGCGACGGGACGGCTGATCCCCGGAGGCCATGCCTCCTCTGCATGACCGGCTCCGCCCGGGGGACGCACTCCCCCGGGCGGAGCCGTTTCCGCACGCCGTCCCCACCCGCGCCCGACGGGGTGCGCGGGCGGACCGCTCCTGCGAGGATGGTGCCATCATCCGAGAGGCGCAGCGCGGCGCCACACGACGGTGCCCGTCGCGCCCTCCCGTACCCAGGAGGTCGCCATGATCGTCGCCATCCCGACGGAACTGAAGAACAACGAGGGGCGCGTGGGGGTCACACCTGCCGGAGCGCAGGAGCTCGTCACGCGGGGCCACCACGTCGTCGTGCAGAGCGGAGCGGGCGACGCCGCCGGATTCGGCGACGACGACTACCGTTCCGCGGGCGCGCAGATCCTCAGCGATGTGGACCGGCTCTGGGCCGAAGCGGACGTCGTCGTCAAAGTGAAGGAGCCCCAGCCGGCCGAGTACCGCCGGCTCAGGCCGGGGCTGGTCCTGTTCGCGTACCTGCACCTCGCGGCGGAGCCGGAGCTCGCAGCCGCACTGCAGCGCAGCGGCACGACTGCGATCGCCTACGAGACGGTCAGGGGCGGGGACGGCTCGCTGCCTTTGCTCGCACCGATGAGCGCGGTGGCCGGCCGGCTGGCCACGATCACCGGAGCCTCGCTACTGCTGTCGCCGTCCGGCGGTCGCGGGGTGCTCATGGGCGGGGTCGCGGGCACGGCCGCGGCGGAGGTCGTCGTCATCGGCGGGGGGATCGCCGGGGAGCAGGCCGCCGCCGGGGCGCTCGGGCTCGGCGCCTCCGTCACGGTGGTGGACAGGGACCTCGCCCGGCTGAGGCAGCTGGCCGCCCGATTCGACGGACGTGTCGCGACGCGTGCGTCCTCGAGCCGTGCGATCGCGGAGCAGGTCCGGCGGGCGGACCTGCTGATCGGCTCAGCGCTGATCCCCGGTGCACGGGCCCCGAAGCTCGTCACCGACGCGATGGTCGCCTCCATGCGCCCCGGAGCGGTCGTCGTCGACATCGCCGTCGACCAGGGGGGCTGCGTCGAGGGGTCACGGCCGACCACGCACGACGACCCCAGTTACCTGCGCCACGGCGTCGTGTTCTCCTGCGTGAGCAACATGCCAGGGGCGGTGCCGGTGACGGCCACACAGGCGCTGAGCGACGCGACGCTTCCGCCGCTGCTGAGCATCGCCGACCACGGCTGGCGCGGAGCGGCCGCGCGCGACGGCGGCCTGGCCCAGGGCATCGCCGTCCACGACGGGCGGCTCGTCGACCCGGCGGCCGCCGGGGCCCTCGGGGAGGAACCGCTCCGTCTGGCGGATGTGCTGTCGCGGACGGACTGACCCCCGGCGCCGCTACTCCGGGCGCCCGCGCTCGCTTGCCCAGCCGGGGCGCTCGGCGACAACGGGCACCGCTCCGGTGTGGCCGTCCCGCGCGGCAGCGATCGCGTGGATCCTCCGGCGGCAGCCGAACCACCCGCCGACGAGGAGCGGAACGATCACGAGGAGGGAGGCGAGGATCCAGCGCCCCGTGTCGGAGAAGGCCATCGAGACGAGCACGCTCACGAGGAACCCGAGCGTCAGCCACGAGGTGACCGGAGCACCCCACAGCCGGAAGGCCGGGCGCTGCAGCCGCCCGGCCGCCGCCCAGCGCTGCAGCTTCATCTGGCAGAGGATGATCGTGCCCCACGCACCGATGATGCCGATCGCGGACAGCTCCAGCACGATGTTGAACGCGTCGGACGGCCAGAGCGCGTTGATGGCGACACCGCCGAGCGCGACGACGGCCGTGAGGACGATGCCGCCCGCAGGGACCCCGTTGCGGTTGAGCCGGGCGGTGAACGTCGGCGCGGCACCGCTGAGGGCCATGGAGCGGAGGATGCGTCCGGTCGAGTACAGGCCCGCGTTGAGGCTCGACAGAGCGGCGGTGAGCACGACGAGGTTCATCACCGAGCTGGACACCGCGTCGGCCCCCTCGATGCCGATGTGGGTGAAGAAGGTGACGAACGGCGACTCGTCACCACGGTAGGCCCAGTACGGCAGCAGCAGACACAGCAGCACCACCGAGCCGACGTAGAACAGCACGATGCGCAGGAACACGGTGTTGATGGCGCGCGGGATCTGCCGCCTGGGGTCCTTCGTCTCGCCCGCCGCGGTGCCGACGAGCTCGATGCCGGTGTAGGCGAAGACCACGCCGGTGAAGGCGACCACGATCGGCAGGGCACCCAGCGGGGCCATGCCGCCGTTCTCGGCGATGAGGTGGATCCCGGTGTCGCCGACGTCCGTGCGGCCGACGGCGATGAGGAACGACACCCCGACGACGAGGAACGCCAGCAGCGCCCCGACCTTGATCGCCGCGAACCAGAACTCCAGCTCGCCGAACAGCTTGACGGAGACGAGGTTGAACACGAGGACGACGACGAGCGCGGCGAGCGCGATGCACCACTGCGGCACACCGTTCAGCCAGGGGATGGCGGGGGCCCAGAACCGGACGTACAGCGCGGCGGCGGTGACGTCGACGATGGCGATCATCGCCCAGTTGCCGAAGTACAGCCAGCCGGAGACGAACGCCATCTTCTCGCCGTAGAACTCACGCGCGTAGGAGACGAAGGACCCGGACGAGGGCCGGTGCAGCACGAGCTCCCCGAGCGCCCTGAGGATGAAGAACGCGAATAGCCCGCAGACGGCGTAGAGGATGATCAGGCTCGGGCCCGCGCTGGCGAGCCGTCCGCCCGCTCCCATGAACAGCCCGGTGCCGATCGCGCCGCCGATGGCGATCATCTGGATCTGGCGGGGGCCGAGCGCCTTGCGGTAGCCGGCGTCCTCGACCGCGGCTGCCGTGTCGAGCGCCCCGTCCACGGCGGACGCCTGCTCGTCTCCGTCCGTCGCCGACGCGCCGCCGTCGCGGGCGGCCCGCGTGGCAGGTGTTCCGGGGGTCTGCTCTGGTCCGCTCACGGGCCTCCTTCGCGGTCGGTCCGACACGAGGACGGACGGTCGCACCGCACGGGGGGGGGTTCAGGCGGCGTAACGCGAGGTTACGGCGTGCGCGCCTCCGACCGCGGGACCGACGTGCGGTTTATGAGGAAGAGTGCCCGATCCGGTGCTCAGCTCGGCGCCCTGGCGGCGTACTGCTCCCTGATCACCGGGAACGGCCTCGGCTCGATGGTGGCGACCGTGTCGATCGGCCACCCCGGACGCGAGCCGGTCAACGCCCAGGCCGCCTGCCGCGCCGCGCCGTCGGCGACGTACTCCCCCGGAGCGGGGACGACGACAGGGATGTCGAACACGCGGGAGGCGATCTCCCGCACGGCGGGATTGAGTGCCGCACCACCGATCAGCAGGAGCCGCCGCGCGTCGACCCCGAGCGCCCTGTGCGCGTCGAGCGCGTCCGCGAGACCGCAGAGCATGCCCTCGATCGCGGCCCGTGCCAGCCCGGGGCGGGTGAAGGAGGCGCGCGTCATGCCGAAGAGGGTGGCCGTCGCCTCCGGCAGGTTCGGCGTGCGCTCGCCGTCGAAGTACGGCTGCAGCACCAGCCCGCTGGCGCCCGGCTCCGCCTCGAGCGCGAGATCGCCGAGGTCGGCGACGTCGACGCCGAGCACGAGCGCTGTCTGATCGAGCACGCGGGCGGCGTTGAGTGTCGCGGAGAGCGGCAGGAACCCTCCCGCCGCGTCGGCGAGGCCCGCAGCGATGCCGCTCGGGTCGATGACGGGGGCGTCGGCGACGGAGAACACCGTCCCCGAGGTCCCGATCGAGACGACCACGTCGCCGGTGTCGGCGTCGAGTCCGAGCGCGGCTCCGGCGTTGTCGCCCGCGCCCGCGCCGACGCGAGCCCCTGACGGCGTCCTCCCCGCCGTCTCGTCCGGGCCGAGCACGGTGGGCAGGACCGCGTCGTGGCCGAGCGCGGCGATAAGCAGCTCGTGGTCGTACCGCCCGGTGCGCGGGGACCAGTAGCCCGTGCCCGAGGCGTCCGATCGGTCGGTGGTGAGCTCCTCCAGCACGGGGCCACGGGCGGACTCCCCCTCGGGGCCGTACCCCCTGAGCCGCCAGCTCAGCCAGTCGTGCGGCAGCGCGACGGCGGCGACCCGCGCCGCGTTGTCCGGCTCCGCGTCGCGCAGCCAGCGCAGCTTCGTGATCGTGAACGATGCGACCGGCACGAGCCCGGTCCGCTCGGCGAGCACCTCCGCGCCGAACTCCCTCACCAGGTCCCTCGCGGCGTCGGCGCTCCTGGTGTCGTTCCAGAGCAGCGCGTCCCTGATCACCCGGCCTCCCTCGTCCAGCACGACCATGCCGTGCTGCTGCGCGGCGACCGACACCGCGGCGACGTCGTCGAGACCCCCCGCGGCACGGACGGCGTGCTGCAGGGCGTCCCACCAGCGGGCGGGGTCGACCTCGGTGCCGTCCGGATGGGGCGCGCGCCCCTCCCTGAGCAGGCGTCCGGTCGCGGCGTCGCGCACGACGACCTTGCAGCTCTGGGTGGACGAGTCGATTCCGGCGACGAGCATGAGTTCTCCTGTGTGCCGGGGGTGGCCCCGGGTCGTGACCGTGGACGGTGGGAGGGCCGGGCGTGTCGACGCCGACCCTCCCAGTCTGCCCGAGTCGGGCCGAGGGGGCGCCCCTCGACGCGCTCAGCCGCGGGCGCCGAGCAGGTGCTCGATGGGAGTGGGCGCTCGGGCTTCGACGATCTGCTCCTACCGAGCCCTGGCGGCACCGTTCGACCGGACACCCGTCCGACAGTGTGACGAGTCACACATCCCCGTGTCCGTCGACACACCCGCACCCCTGCTGTCAGCGTTGTCGGCGAAGGGGAGTAGTTCCTCCGCCGGTCACCCGGCACAGCGGCGGCGTCGACACACTGGCTGATCACGGAGATCGCCCGGCGCGCCACCCCGCTCGCCGGGGCGAACGAGACCTTCGGCCATGCGGCGTGGCCGGAGTCCCCTCCGGCCGCGCACGACGGAAGGATCATCGTGCCCCGGCCCCCCGCCCGGCTCACCCGGTTCGGGCTCTGCCTTGCCGTCGCCGCGCCCGCCCTGACGCTGCGCCTCAGCGGGACCGCGGTCCACCCGGTGCTGGCGATGCTGGTCTTCGGCGCCGCCGTCGTCGCGGCGTCGTTCCTGCTGGCCTGGGCCGCCGAGGCCGCGCAGAAGGACATCTCGGGAGCGTTGGCGGTCGCGCTCCTGGCGCTCATCGCGGTCCTGCCGGAATATGCGGTCGATCTGTTCTACGCCTTCCGCGCGGGCAGCGATCCCGCCTACGAGCAGTTCGCCGCGGCCAACATGACCGGCTCCAACCGACTGCTGCTCGGCTTCGGCTGGCCGCTCGTCGTCCTCATCGCCATCGCCGTCGCCGTCACGGCTGAGCGCGGACGCCGGACGACGGCCGCCGTATCGGCCGCACGCGAGGGCGCTGTCACGAGCGGACGTGCGGGCATCAGCACAGGCACAGGCACAGGCACAGGCACAGGCACAGGCGACGCCACCTCACCGCGCGGCGGACGGCGCGCCCGCCCCCTCGCCCCCCGCGGGAGAGCGCTCGAGCTGCCGCGCTCGGCCCGACTCGACATCGGCTTCCTCGCCCTGCTGTCGGTTCTCGCCTTCGTGATCCCCGCCCTGGGGTCGATCCCCATCTGGTTCGGCGTGGTCCTCATCGCCGTGTTCGGCCTCTACCTGTGGCGTGCGGGGACCGAGAGCGACGACGACGAGGAGGAGTTCGTCGGAGCCGCCGCGCTCATCGCCGGGCTGGACCGCCGTACCAGGCGCGTGACCGTGACCGGCCTGTTCGTCGTCGCCGCGACCATCATCCTGCTCTCCGCCGAGCCGTTCGCCGAGGCGCTCGTCGAATCGGGCGGGTCCCTCGGCATCAGCAGCTACGTGCTCGTGCAGTGGCTTGCGCCACTGGCCTCGGAGGCGCCGGAGTTCATCATCGCGGTCCTCTTCGCCTTGAGGGGGCGCGGGGCCCTGGCGCTCGTGACCCTCATCGCGTCGAAGATCAACCAGTGGAGCCTCCTGGTCGGTTCCCTGCCGATCGCCCACGCGCTCGGCGGCGGCACCGGCGGCGCGCTCCCCCTGGACGGGCGGCAGGTGGAGGAGTTCGTCCTGACCGCTACCCAGACCCTGCTCGGCGTTGCGATCCTGCTCTCGCTGCGGTTCCCCCGGTGGGCAGCGATCTGCCTACTCGGTCTCTTCGCCGTCCAGTTCGTCGTGACCGGCGAGGCGGGCAGGTATGTGCTGAGCGCGATCCACCTCGTGCTCGCGGCGATCCTCCTGGTCCGCGGCCGCGCGGGCGTCCTCCCCGCCCTGAGGGCGGCGGCGGGACGGCCGGAGCCGACGGGGGCGATCCGCGGGCCGGGGACCGGCTCGGGACGGAGGATCGACTCGGGACCGGGGTCCGCATCGGACGACCCGCAGAACCCGACCGTAGAATCGACGCGATGAGCTCACTGCGCGCCAGCCGGGTCGTCGAGGACTATCTCGCCCGCATCTGGAAGAACGAGGAATGGGGCGACACGACCACGACCGCCGGTCTCGCCTCCTCCGTCGGCGTCACCCCATCGACCGTCAGCGCGACGCTGAAGAAGCTCGCCCGCGACGGCCACATCGACTACGCCCCGTACGGCTCAGTGACGCTGACCGACGCCGGCCGCCGCATCGCCGTGCAGGTCGTCCGGCGGCACCGTATCCTCGAGGCCTACCTCGTCGACGCGCTCGGCCTCGGGTGGCACGAAGTTCACCAGGAGGCCGACGCCCTCGAGCATGCGGTGTCCGAGGCCGTCCTCGAGCGCATGATGGATGTCCTCGGCCAGCCGGACAGGGACCCCCACGGCGACCCCATCCCCGACAGCTCCGGGCGCGTGGAGGCCCCCCGCCCGCGGCGTCTCAGCATCCTCGGTGTCGGCGAGAGCGGCGTCGTGGACAGGGTCAGCGACCGGCAGCCGGAGCTGCTGCCCTACCTGCACGACCGGGGTCTCGTGCGGGGCACGCGCGTCGAGGTGGTGTGGCGCAGCGACGCAACCGGTCTCCTCGGTGTCCGCCGCGTGGTCGCCCTCCCCGTCGCGGACCCCGCCCTCGCGGCGGTTGAGGTGGCGGGTGGGGCGCCGTACGACATCCCCCTCGCCGTGGCGACCGCCGTCGGCGTCTGTCAGCCCTGAGCCACGCGGCCGCCGGCACGGCACGCCGGGCGCCGGCTCCTCTGGGCGCGAGGGCGGTCGGACGGACGGGAGGATGAATGAATCGCCCCGCGCCGAATGCACGGGCCAGTCGGGGGCTCGGTCTCACCGGGAGGGCAGGACCAGCCCCATCACGGTGCGCGTGATCCACGGATGCGCGTGGTCGTCGGCGATGTGTATCATCCCAAGCTTCTCCGCGACCCGACGCGATGCGACGTTGTCCGGGTGGATGATCGCCGTCAGCGTCTCGCCGGGGAACTCGCGCCGGGCGAGCTCCAGACAGGAGCGTGCGGCTTCGGTCGCGAGACCCTGCCCCTGGCGGGCGCGGACGAGGTGGTAGCCGATCTCGCGGACGGCGATGCCGTTGTACGACTGCCAGGTGATGCCGCAGTCTCCGAGGAACTCGCCGTCGTGCCCCTCGATGGCCCAGAGCGTGTGCCCGTGCTCCCGCTGGGAGACCGCGGTCCGCTCGATCCAGTCGGCCGTCTGCTCGCGCGTCTTCGGCTCCGGGTAGTAGGCCATCGCCTCCGGGTCGCCGAGGAGCGCCGCGAGCTCGTCCAGGTCTCCCTGGACGAGCTCGCGGAACCGCAGCCGAGCGGTCGGCGAGGGGCGCAGGCCCCGCGCGTCAGCCACCGAGGCCGTCGGCGGCCGGGTCCGCGGTCGCCACCCTGCCCACCGTGAGGGACTCCCCTGCGCCGTCGAGGTCGACGCGGACCGTGTCACCGTCGGTGATGCGCCCGGCGAGCAGCGCGGTCGCAAGGCGGTCGTCGATCTCCTTCTGCATGAGCCGGCGCAGCGGACGCGCCCCGTACACCGGGTCGTACCCGCGCTCGGCGAGCCAGGCCCTCGCGTCGGGCGTGACCGCGAGCTCGAGCCGGCGGTCGGAGAGCCGACGCTGCAGCCGGTCGATGTACAGCTCGACGATTTGGCCGAGGTCGTCCTGGCTGAGCGCGCTGAACACGACGATGTCGTCGAGCCGGTTCACGAACTCGGGCTTGAACGCCTGGCGGACGACCTGCTGCACCGCCTCCTCCTTCTGCTCCGGAGTGAGCGAGGCGTCGACAAGGTACTGCGAGCCCAGGTTGGAGGTCAGCACCAGGATGGTGTTGCGGAAGTCGACCGTGCGGCCCTGCCCGTCGGTGAGACGGCCGTCGTCGAGCACCTGCAGCAGGACGTCGAACACCTCCGGGTGGGCCTTCTCGACCTCGTCGAGCAGCACCACCGAGTATGGGCGCCGGCGAACCGCCTCCGTCAGCTGACCGCCGGCCTCGTAGCCGACGTACCCGGGAGGGGCGCCGACCAGTCGGGACACCGAGTGCTTCTCGCCGTACTCCGACATGTCGATGCGCACGAGGGCCTTCTCGTCGTCGAACAGGAAGTCGGCGAGGGCCTTCGCCAGCTCGGTCTTGCCGACGCCGGTCGGGCCGAGGAACAGGAACGAGCCGGTCGGCCGGTCGGGGTCGCTGATGCCCGCCCTGGTGCGTCGCACGGCGTCCGCGACCGCCTCGACGGCCTGGTCCTGACCGATGAGCCGGCGGTGCAGCTCGGACTCGAGGGCGAGGAGCTTCTCCGTCTCGCCCTGGAGCAGGCGTCCGACGGGGATGCCCGTCCACGCGGCGATGACCTCGGCGATGTCGTCGCTGGTCACCTGGTCGTTGACCATGGTCGGCTCAGAGTTCTCGGCCTTCTCCGCCTCGATGAGCTCCCGCTGGATCACGGGGATCTCGCCGTAGAGAAGCCGCGATGCCCGCTCGAGGTTGCCCTCACGCTGGGCACGCTCGGCCTCGCCGCGGAGCTGGTCGAGTCGGCCCTTGAGCTCGCCGACGCGGTTGAGCTGCGAGCGCTCGCGCTCCCAGCGCTGCTGCAGGCCGGCGAGTCGCTCTTCGCGCTCGGCGAGGGTGCTGCGCAGCGTGGCCAGCCGTTCCTTGGAGGCGTCGTCCTTCTCCTTCTTGAGCGCGAGCTCCTCCAGCTTGAGCCGGTCGACCCCGCGCCGGAGCTCGTCGATCTCGACCGGGGCCGAGTCGATCTCCATGCGCAGCCGGCTCGCCGCCTCGTCGATGAGGTCGATCGCCTTGTCCGGCAGCTGCCGCGAGGGGATGTATCTGTTGGACAGCGCGGCCGCGGCGACGAGCGCCGAGTCGGAGATCGCCACCTTGTGGTGGGCCTCGTAGCGCTCCTTGAGCCCGCGGAGGATCGCGATCGTGTCCTCGACGCTCGGCTCGCCGACGTACACCTGCTGGAAGCGGCGCTCCATGGCCGCGTCCTTCTCGATGTACTCACGGTACTCGTCGAGCGTGGTCGCGCCGATGAGCCTGAGCTCGCCGCGCGCGAGCATCGGCTTGAGCATGTTGGCGGCCGCGACGGAGCCCTCGCCACCCCCGGCACCCATGAGCGTGTGCAGCTCGTCGATGAAGGTGATCACCTCGCCCTCGGCGTCGTTGATCTCCTGGAGGACGGCCTTCAGCCGCTCCTCGAATTCGCCGCGGTACTTCGCCCCGGCGACGAGCGCGGCGAGGTCGAGCGAGACGAGCCGCTTGTCTTTGAGGGACTCGGCGACGTCGCCGGCGACGATGCGCTGGGCCAGTCCCTCGACGACGGCGGTCTTGCCGACGCCCGGCTCCCCGATGAGGACGGGGTTGTTCTTGGTCCGGCGCGTGAGGACCTGCGAGACGCGGCGGATCTCGGCGTCCCGTCCAATGACGGGGTCGAGCTTGCCGCTGCGGGCGATCTCGGTGAGGTCGACGCCGTACTGCTCGAGGGCGCTCATGGGCTCCTCCTGGGAGCTCGGAGCGCCTTGCATGTTGGCCATGTGTGCTCCTTCTCTGCATTGGTGTCGGCTCGAACGGCGATGGCGCACCTCGAACCAAACTTGAGTCGATGTGACTCAAGTTTAGCGCTGCCGAGCTCGTTTTGGTAGCGCTGTCACTCGATGTTCACCACCGTCCCGCCACCGCCGGGAAGCGACGCGGTCCAGGCGGGCGACGGGTCGTCTGCGGGCTCGGAC
>NZ_FUKR01000016.1 GCF_900163835.1 Mycetocola reblochoni REB411
ATCCAGCAGTCCCTCTTCGGAGATTGGAGCGACACAGCATGAACGAACGCACCTGCGTGAGGGGCTGCACTATCCCGGGGGAGCACACGGCGCAGTGTTTGCGTGACCGTGTGCTCTCCGGGGCCGCAGAGTGTGCAGGGTGCTTGCCGGTGATGGCGAGACCGGGCGTGCTCGTGTGCCAGCAGGACTGGGACCGGTTCATCGGGGGGCTCGAGATCGTCGCCGATTTGGTGGCGCATCTCAGAACGGTCATCGACCCGATGAAGGCGGCACAGTACGGCGAACGAGTATCCACCAGTCGCGTTCACGCGCCTGCACCGTTGGACCTCAACGCTGTAGACGCCGCCGACCAAATCACCCAGACGGTCATCGGCCAGGCGGAGTTCCACGGCGACGAAACGGAGTACCACGGTTGGCGCGATCACGTACCAGCCGGCGCTAGTGCGGAACTCGCCTACATGTACGTCGGCTCGGCGGCCGAATACCTCATCTACCACGCGCACACGATCCTCAACGGCCGTTTCGCCGCCGACACCATCAACACCATCCTCTACGGCCGCGGCTGGACCATCCACCGCGCAACCGAACGATGGCCCCGCACACAAAAGCCCTACATCGCCGAACCCCCCTGCCCCTCCTGCGGCATGAAAACCATCATCGCCACACCACCACCAATCCCCGGCGACCCCACTAGTTACGAATGCCGGTCATGCCCCTGGGCACACAACACCCAAGACGACGCCATGACCGCCTACCTCGAAGGAGAACCAACATGACCGAGAACATCGACCACAGGACGGAAGCGCTTGAGCGGTTGGGCGACGTGTGGGACCCGATGGATGCGGAGATGTTCGCTGCCGCCGATAGCCAGGTGAAGATGGCGCAGGTTCACGCGACCCTCGCTCTCGCGGAGCAACAGCGCATCGCCAACCTCATCGCGCTGTACCAGGCGGACTCGGACATTCTCGATGACCCGAGATTTGATGCCGCAAAAGCCGACATTAGGAAGGCGCTGGGGCTGTCATGAGCGAGCGGGACTGCTTGCAGTGTGGTGAAAGCCAGGCCGCGATCCGAGCAAGCCAGAGCGCCAGAGACCCCATCTTCTGCGGTGCCGTGGATTACTTCGGAGAGTGCGAGTGGGAGCAGGAACGTCACCGGTTCCGAGACTGGTCAGACAAGGAGCTGATCGAGGGCTGGAAGGTGCAACCGGAGCACGTGGACAAATACCGGCGAATCATGAACGGCCTCGGCGACACGCTCATCGCCAAGAACCAGGCATGCGGCGACAGCGCACTCAACCCCGTCCGCATCTTCTCCGCCGCGGACACAACAGAACAGCTCAAGGTCCGCATCGACGACAAACTCTCACGCCTCAAACGCGGCAACAACGCCGGCGAAGACGTCATAACCGACCTCATCGGATACCTCGTGCTACTCAAAATCGCCAACAGGCAGGAGCCCGAATGAACTGGGTGACGATGAACAAAGCCGCCGAACTCGCAGGACGAGACAAACGCACAATCCGCAGATGGGTCTCCGCCGGCAAAGTCAGACGCCTCGGAACCTACACCGACACCCTCGTCTACCTACCCGACATCCAGCAGGTGAAAACCACCCAAAGCAAAATGTCCTAGATGTCCGAATCATGTGGTACGCTAGACGTACCAAGTTCCGAACGCCCTGGAAAAGACCCACCAGTCTTCTCCGGGGCGTTCGGCATTTAACAAGACTTGCGGCCACACCGACACCAACAACCAGCACAGACGCCACCCACCACGGCCCACACCGCCCAGTAGACCTAAACGTCCTGGCAAGCGTGCGGAAGACCCTGGGGTGAGCAAGTACGCGCAACGGTCGGGGCCGCAACACACTTACCGCAGCTTGGGGAGCTCGGTAAGCCAGGAACGCGCACCTGGCGAGGGAGAACGCGCACAGGAAGTCTGCAAACAGAGCCAACGACGGAGGACGGGCAGACAGGCCGGATAAGAGGGTGAAACCGGCACCAACAAGCGTAGGTAGCCCAACAGGCAGAGGCAACGGACTCAAAACCCGTCAAGTGTGGGTTCGAACCCCACCCCACGCACGGCAACTCGACACATCGAGTCGCAACTAGAAATCGCACGCTCGGCCCTGGTTCCAGCTGGGTTTCTGGGAATTGCTCCCCATCGTCTCCGGGATTGATGGGGCTTTGAAAAGGGCGTCACTAAAGGCATCCGACTCCTAACGGAGAGCTTTCGGTGCAGACGTGCACACGGCAAGCACCTATGCCCGTAGCTCAGATGGCAGAGCACCGGTCTCCAAAACCGGGCGTCGCAGGTTCGAACCCTGCCGGGTATGCCAAACACGGCTGAGGACAAAGGAGCGCCATGTCTCGAACTGACAAGGACCAGCCCTTCAAACACACCGGAATCTGGACTCACCGCTACTGGACCAGCCCCAAAGGGCACGGCGCCTGGGCAAGGAAACTCAGGCGGCGACGACGAGCCCACGAACAACACGAGCTTCGCCAAAGCCGCGAACCGCAACCCCGATCCCCAATCGGCCACCTCTACTACGACTAGCCCCACAGTGAAGGAGCAACCCCAACGTGTCCATCCGCGACCGCCACGACCTCAACCAGCTCCTCACCAACGGCACCAACAACACCGAACTCGCACACCAACTCGGCACCAGCGAAACAACCATCCGCCGCATCCGCAACGAACGCGGAATCCCACTCGAGGCACCCACAACGAACGCGCCAACCAGCGCAGGCGAATCAGAAACACACAACCCAGACGGAACCTCCTCATACGTCCGCTACAGCGAACGCCCCTGGGGCTACAACGACTACCGCGACTTCATCCGCACAGTCGGACAAGACCCCGACAACGTCACCTTCACCTGGGGCTGGACCTCCAACCCCGCCGGCGGATTCTGGAACAAACTCAACAACGTCCGCCCCGCCAACGGACACGAAGTCCCAGCCGAGCTCATCGACTGGGACGCACTCCGCAAGAACATCTGGAACGCACGCCAGCCCACCACAGCACACCGCGAAGGAACACCCGTCGCAGCCGTCCTCAACCTCGCCGACATGCAACTCCACAAAGGCGACCCCGCCGCAACGATCGCCCGCATCAAGAACGGCGTCCACAAGTTCCTCGACCACATCGAAGAACAACGCGCAGCCGGATACGGCATCAACGAAGTCGTCATCGTCAACAACGGCGCCCCCTTCGAAGGCATCGCAGGCAACTACGCCAACCAGCCCCACACCACCCACAAGGGCGGCCTCAGAGCACAAATGAACGCCGTCCTCGACATCTGGGCATGGACACTCAACACCGTCATCCCCAACTTCAGGGACGCGCAGTTCGTCACCGTGCACTGCAACCACACCCAGTTCGGCAGACAAGGCGGAAGCAAAGACGCCATCACAGGCGACTCCGACACCGGCGGCGCATTCCTCGCAGAATGCCTCCGCCGCGAATTCCGCCACATCTACCCAAACATCAACTGGGTCATCCCACACGACCAAATGAACGTCTACACCACAGCAGCCGGCGTCAACCTCGGCTTCAACCACGGCCACAAAATCCCCGGCTCCGGTGCACAAGCGTTCGAGAAATGGCTGGGCGGGCAAGTGCGCTACGACCGTGACGCCTACAACACACAGGTCTGGGTAACCGCGCACAAACACCACTACGCCGCATGGGACATGGGATCAGCATTCGTCTACCAAGCACCATCCTGCGACGACGGCTCCAAATGGCTCACCGACACCACAGGACAGCACGCACGCTCCGGCCTGCTCGCATACCTCGTCGGCAACCACGACCCCATGCACACATCACACGCCGTATTCCTCTAAGGAGAACCGCGATGAGCGCCTACACATGCGACGACTGCGGCCGAACCTGGCCCTCAATCGCCGCCATGATGCTCTGCCCATGCAACACCAACAACGACGTCAAAACAGGGAAAACACGATGACCAACGACCGCGAGTTCAACCGCATCATCCGACGCGACAAAGCCACACGAACAGCGGGCACCATCCTCGGCTGGGCAACCATCGCACTCATAGGCTCACTCATCGCCTGGGGCCTCGTAGCCATCTGGACAGCGATCCTGGCATAACCACAGGGGGTGGCTAAACGACATGGCCACCTCCCGCACAGGCACCACCCGGTGGAAGAACATCACCACCCGCCGCCGCCACACCGACCGCCACCTCACCACCTGCCCTGAATGCAACACCACCCTCAACTGGGAGCAAGGCCAACAACCCAACAGTGCTGAGGTGGACCACATCATCCCGCACGCACAAGGCGGACAAGACACCTACGGCAACACGCGCATCATCTGTAGGCGCTGCAACCAATCGCTCGGCGCAAAGCAATCACGCACCCCGCGCCCACGACGCAACACACGCACCGTCAGACCCGAAAACACATCCGAATGGTGAAGCACCATGCGCGGGGCACGGGACGCGGCAACACATAGGGGGGGCATGCCCCTCCCGCCCCCTCCACGTTCGCACCCAGCGGTATAGCGAGATCCCCCCGTGGGGTATTTTTTTGACCGGCATCCCCGAAACGTTTGTTCACCGGGGCTTTTTCTTTGGCGGTGGTTCTCGTGTCTCGTCTTGAGGATTTGCAGTCGATGGCTCGGATTGTGTGGGAGTCGGTTGAGGTGTGCGACCCGGAGCGTCGTGCTCCGTTGGTGAATCAGTGGCGTGCGTTGTCTGCGGAGATCGCGGAGTTGGAGAAGGCGGAAGCGCCGGCTGATAGGGGGACTCCGCTTGATGAGCTCAGGAAGCGACGTGACGCTAGGAAGTCAACAGCCTCGGGTTAGTTTGCACCCGGCCGCGGAGGATTTTGCGGATGCCGTTGAGGCCGTGGAGTTGGCGGCAAATTATGGCTTGGTCCCTGACCCGTGGCAGGAGCATGTGCTTCGCGGCTGGATGGGCCGGAAGCGTGACGGGTCGTTGGCGGCTGGCCGTTGTGGTGTTGCGGTGCCTCGGCAGAATGGCAAGAACGGTTCTGTCGAGATTGTGCAGTTGCACAAGATGGTCATGCAGGGGCGCCGGATCTTGCATACCGCGCATGAGGTGAAGACTGCTCGTAAGGCGTTTCAGCGGTTGGCGTCGTTCTTCGAGAACGAACGCAAGTACCCAGAGCTTGCGGAGCTGGTCAAGGAAGTGCGCCGGACGAACGGGCAAGAAGCGATCGTTCTGCTGAATGGTGCTTCGGTTGAGTTCGTTGCGCGGTCTCGTGGTTCTGGGCGTGGGTACACGGTTGACGACTTGTTCTGCGACGAAGCGCAGGAGCTCACCGATGAGCAGCTCGAGGCGTTGTTGCCGACGATTGCTGCAGCTCCGTCGCAGGACCCGCAGATTGTGTTTCTGGGTACGCCTCCTGGCGAGAACGCAGCGGGCGAGGTGTTTGCTCGTGTGCGCGCTGAGGGGGTGCTGGGGCGCGATAAGCGTCTTGCCTGGGATGAGTGGTCGATACCGGACGAAATGACCGTTGCTGAGGCGGTGAAGCGTTGGCGTGAGCTTGCTCCGCTGACTAATCCTGCGTTGGGTTTCCGGTTGCGGATGACGACGGTGGAGGACGAGCTCAAGGCCATGAGTGGCGAGGGGTTCTGCCGCGAGCGGCTGGGGCGCTGGGACAGCATCGCTGGCAACGCGGCTATCAGCTGGGATGCCTGGAACGATTCTCGGGGGTCGCAGCCTGTATCTGATGCACGCACCGTTTTCGGCGTGAAATTCACGGTCGACGGGTCGGGGGTGGCGTTGGCAGCAGCCCGCCGCCCCGTGGATGGCCCGGTGTATGTCGAGGCTATTCGGCAGGCGAATTTGGGTGAGGGCACTCAGTGGCTTGTGGATTGGCTGTCGGAGCGGCACCAGCGTGCGGCTCAGATCGTGATCGATGGCAAAGCAGGTGTCGGTTATCTGGTGAACGCTTTGCGCGAGGCCGGGGTCCGGAACAAACGCTTGGTTCTGCTGCCGACTTTGGATCAGATTCTGTCGGCGCATTCGATGTTCGAGCAGGCGGTGACGATGGGGCTCTTGTCGCATGGGGATCAACCGGAGCTGGACGATCAAGTTCGCGCGGCGTTGAAGCGAAAGATCGGTACATCGGGCGGTTTCGGTTGGGATGCGCCTGATGGGGGGAGTGTGGCGATGTTGGATGCGGTGACGCTTGCCCATTGGGGGGCGAAGACGACGAAACGGAATCCGGGGCGTTCGGGTGGGGCGGTGGTTCTGTGACTGGTGTTGCGGTTGAGGGGTTGCTGCCCGTTCGTGCGGTTGGGCTTTCTGAGGATGAGGCTGCGACGCTGGGGAGGCTGCTCGAGCGGTGGGCTTCGAAGCGGCAGAAGAACGCGCTGCTCGGCGTGTACTTCGACGCTCACAGGCCGTTCAGGGATCTCGGTATTTCGGTTCCGCCGCAGATGGCTTCGGTTCGGGCGGCTTTGGGGTGGCCTGCGAAGGCTGTGCGCGCGTTGGTGCGTAAGCACCAGTTCGAGGGCTTTTCGTTGGCAGGCGATCTGGACCCGTTTGATGTGGGCGAGACGCTGGCGGAGAACTCGTTCGATGTGGAGTTCCTGCAGGCGCTGTCGTCGACGTACAAGCATTCGTTCTCGCTTCTAACGTCGACCGCGGGCGATTCTGGGGAGCCGGATGTTGTTATCCAGGCCAGGGACGCTGAGTGGTCTTCTGCCCTGTGGGATAAGCGGCGCCGTGAGGTTGAGGCAGCGCTGACGATTACGGACGCTGACGATTACGGCGTTCCGACGTCTGCTGTGCTGTATTTGCGCGGTAGCACCATTCGTCTTGAGCGGTCTTGGGGTGTGTGGAAGGTTGAGCGGCTTCCGAACCCGACTGGGCGGACTTTGGTTGAGGTTTTGCCGCATGATCCGCAGTTGTCTCGGCCGTTTGGGCGGTCTCGGATTACGCGCGAGGTCCGGTATCTGACGGATGCGGCCATTCGGACGTTGATGCGCGCGGAAACTGGTGCGGAGTTCTTCGCGTCTCCGCAGCGGCATGTGTTGGGCGCGCATGAAGATGCGTTCAAGGATGAAACGCGGTGGACAGCGATCACGGGGCGCGTGTTGGCTTTGTCCGCGAACGAGGAGGGCGACCTTCCGCAGGTTGGGCAGTTCCAGCAGATGAGCATGGAGCCACATCTGTCGATGTATCGACAGTTGGCGCAGAACTTCTGTGCTGAGACTTCGTTGCCGATGTCTGCTGTTGGGTTGTTCACTGATTCTCCTGCTTCGGCTGAGGCGATGCAGGCTGCTGAGGCTCAACTTGCGGAGGATGCTGAGTATCAGTGGCGGGTTTTCCGTCCGGCGTTGTTGCGGTTGCAGCAGAACGTTGTGATGTTGCGCGATGGTACGGATCAGGTGCCGACTGATTCGTGGCGTGCGAATGTGAATTGGACGCCGGCTCGTTGGGTGTCTCCGCAGGCTGCGTCTGATTTCGTTGTGAAGGCGGTCGCGGCGATGCCTGAGCTTGCTCAGACGTCGGTGATGATGCGCCGCCTGGGGCTGTCGCAGGGCGAGATTGATGAGATTCTGACGGAGCTGACTCGGGCGAACGCTTCGGGCATCCTCGACCGCGTTCTAGCGGCTGCGGAACCCTTGGCGCCGGCCGCTGTTGCCGATGAGCCTGCCGCTGAGGTGACGGACGTTGTCGCCGCGGGCTGACACCGCCCGTTTGCGGGCGGCCTCGAATCGTGTCGCGTTGTTGGCTCGGCGGGACTTGGCGGCGTGGTTTGCGTCGGTACGTTCTGCCGGGCCTGATGCGGCGCGGGACGGCCTGTTGACGGTTGTGCCCGCGTTGGTGTCTCAGTATGGCGATGTTGCGGCGACTGTTGCGGCTGAGTGGTACGAAGAGATCCGCGCGGCCGATGTTGGCGGTTCGTTCCAAGCGCGATTGTCTGCACCGACGGCACCTGCAGCGGTGAGCGGTACGGTTCGGTTCGCTGCAGGGCAGTTGTGGGCGGATAACGCGGCTGGGACGTTGGCGTTGGTGCAGGCAGCAATGAGCCGTTACATCTTGGATCGGGGCCGGGACACGATCGTCGATAACACGGTCGCGGATCGTCGTGCTGCGGGGTGGCAGCGGTTCACGTCGCCTACAGGGTGCGATTTCTGCGTGATGTTGTCGATGCGCGGGGCCGTGTACAAGGAGTCCACGGCCATGTTCGCGTCTCACGACAACTGTTCGTGCAGCGCTCGCCCGTCTTGGGATCGCGACGCGCCTGAGGTGCCGGCGATTGCTTATGTGGCGTCACAGAAGACGTCGAACATGAGCGAGTCAGCGCAGGAACAGCATCGTGAGCGTGTTGCTGTATGGATTCAGCAGAACCGTGACCAGCTAGACGAATTCCGGGCCGCGCTTTAGCCGGCCTGTTCAAGACCACCGCCTTCCGGGGCGGTTTTTTCATATCAATTTGCCGCGCAGTCCCGCATGGGCGAGCGGCTACCCGCATGGGGAGGGAATGCACTGATGAGTGATGTTGAGGCACCGGCCGAGGGCGTCGACCAGGCTGAGAGTTCTGCACAGAACGAAACGGACTGGAAGTCCGAGGCGCGTAAGTGGGAGTCGCGCGCGAAGGCGAACAAGGACGCTGCTGAAGAGTTGGCGGCTGTTCGTGAGTCGCAGAAGTCTGAGGCCGAGAAGGCAGCGGACCGGTTGAAGGCGGCGGAGGCCCGCTTGGCCGAGTTTGAGGCGAGGGATCAGCGGGCCGCGACGGTCCGCGAGGTTGCGGCCGCGACCGGCCTTGATGAGGCCGCGGTTTCGGTCCTCGCAGGCGGGTCAGCCGATGAGCTCACCGCTGCGGCCGAGGTGCTGAAGCCGCTGATCAGTGCACGTCAGGCAGGCCCGGTCGTGAAAAACGCCGGCGACCAGCCCGACCACAAGTCCAGTCCCGAGAGCGAGTTCTTGTCGAGCTTGTTCTCCGGGGCTTCTAACTAACTAGAGGAAGGACAGCTATGGCTGTTTTTGGTAGCGGGGATCTGAAGAACCTTCCCCGGAGTATTGCAGATGGCATCGTGCGTGATGTGCAGACGGCGTCGACTGTGGCGGCGCTTTCGGGCCGTGAGGCGATGCGGTTCGGCAACACGGACATCATCACGTTCAACGACGTGCCGCGTGCGGAGTTCGTTGGCGAGGGCGCCGAGAAGGGCTCTACGACTGGGGCGTTCGGTTTCGTTACTGCGAAGCCGCGCAAGGCACAGGTCACGATGCGCTTCAACCAGGAGGTGCAGTGGGCTGACCAGGATTACCAGCTTGGTGTTCTGAATGAGCTTTCGGCCGCAGCTCGCACCGCGTTGGCTCGCGCACTTGATCTGGGTGTCTACCACCGAATCAACCCGATCGACGGGGCGGCGATCAAGTCGTTCACTGAGTATGTCAACGGGACCACGCTTCGTGTTGAGGCGTCGGACACTCCCGACCTGGACCTCGAAGCGGCCGGCGGGCTTCTCATCGGCAACCAGAAGAACATCAACGGCATCGCGATCGACCCGTCGTACGCGTGGAAGATCTCGACCGCGCGTTACAGCGACGGCCGTAAGAAGTTCCCCGAGCTGGGCCTGGGCATCAACGTGTCCAGTTTCGAGGGCATCGCCGCGTCGGTGGGCAACACGGTTTCCGGCCAGCCCGAGGCGGCCGACACTCGCGTGAAGGCCATCGTTGGCGACTTCCAGTCCGGTATCCGTTGGGGCGTGCAGCGCGAGCTGCCGCTCGAGCTCATCCAGTTCGGTGACCCGGACGGCCAGGGCGACCTGAAGCGTCAGAACCAGATCGCTCTGCGCCTCGAGATCCTTTACGGCTGGTACGTCTTCCAGGACCGCTTCGCAGTCATCGAGGCCGGTGCCTAGCCTGCGGCGTTTCCGTAATTCGGTGAGCGGTGCCGTTATCCGTGTGGATGATGGCACCGCTCGCCGGTTGGGGCCGGAGTGGGTTGACATTTCGGCGCTTGGAAAGGCGCCGAGGGGGAGGAAGAAGAAGGATGAGTCAGGCGATTAAGCAGGTCCGTGTCGTTGCGGCGACAGCTGCGGTGCAGGGCCAGGATTTCGAGCCCGTGGCGTTCTTTGAGGCAGATGGCAAGCCTGTCGATGTTGGCGGCGCCGCGGCTGTTGCTGCGCTTGAGGCGCGGGTCAAGGCGCTCGAGGACGCAGCTGCCGGATAGGGGTTCTGATGGCTGTTGAGCCGTTTCCGTTTGCGACTGTCGATGAGTTGAAGGAGCGTTGGCCTGACTTCCCGCTGGGCGGAGAAGGGCACGCGGCGGTTCTGCTCGATGACGCATCGCAGTACATTCTGGACGTTTGCCCGTCCGCGGCATCGGTGAGCTCGTCAACGCGGCGTCGCGTGGTGTGTGCGGTCGTGCGGCGGGCGATGCAGGCGGAGAGTAATGACCTGGCGGGTATGGAGTCTCAGCAGATGACTGCGGGCCCGTATTCGCAGACGTATAAGCCGTTGAACCCGCATGGTGATTTCTATTTGACGTCACAGGAGCGCAAAGCGTTGGGCTTCGGCCGGCAGGCAGCGTTCGAGGTAGATCTCCTGGCGGGGCGCGAGCCTTTCGATCCTCTGTCGGTGTTGCCGTGATCGTGGGCGAGACAGTTGTGGTCGAACGGCGCACGCAGGTCGGTGTGGACCCTGGCAACAACGCGGTGTTCGAGTGGGCGCCCGAGAGTGTCGATGACGTTCTCGTGGCGCCTGGTGCTCGGGCTGATGTTGTTGAGTCGGTTCGCCCTGCTGGTGTTGATGTGCGTTACACGTTGCATTTCCCGAAGGGCTACCCGGCGACGTTGCGTGGTGCACGGGTTCGTGTTCGCGGGCAGGAGCCGTTGGCTGTTGTTGGCGACCCGGACCATTACATTGCGGCGAACACTCCTACTCGTTGGTCTATGCCGGTTGAGGTTGGGAGGGTCGATGGGTAAGAACATTCGAGTCAGGATCAACTACAAGGGTGCGAATGCTGTGCGCAATGATCCGGCTGTTCAGCAGGAGTTGCTGTCAATCGCGGGAAAGATTCAGGACGCCGCAAACTCGGGTTTGACTGGCGCTTCTTCTGATGCGATGTATCAGGCGGAGGTCGAGCCTGGGCGTAAGCGTGCGCGTGCGGCTGTTTGGACAGGTGGCTATGCGTCGATCAGGGACAACGCCCGGAACAACACGCTGCTGCGGAGTCTGGATAGGGGCCGATCGTGAACGTTGAGGCTGCCCTTGTCCAGTATTTGAACGGCACGGGTGTTGTTCAAGCGTTTACTGATGTGCCGGCTGACCGTCCTGCACAGTTCGTGACGGTTGAGCGCACTGGTGGCGCGTTGTCGTCGGTCGTGCGCGATCAGGTGTCGCTGGCTGTGCAGGTGTGGGGTGGAACGCGTTACGAAGCGTCGGAGCTTGCTCTGACTGTGCGCGACACGATCACCCGGTCTGTGTTCAACATTCCAGGGTTCGCCAGGGTCCGCGTGGAGGGACTGTACAACTTCCCCGACCCGGACTCGAAGCAGGCGCGCTACCAGCTCACCGTCGAGGTCATCGCGCGGGCCGACTACTAACGCCCGCACCAATTATTGCCCCGCCGATGCGCGGGGCTTTCGCATTTAACAAGAGGGGGAAGCATGGGGGCACCTAACAGCGCCAACGTGTCTGTTGGAAAGCCGCAGGCGGCGGGCGGGATTTGGTTCGGGCCGTTGACGGCTACGACGCCAACCGACCCGTTCAGCGAGCTCGTCGGGTTCACTGGCGGCGGGTACGTGTCCGAGGACGGCCTGGTCAACGGTATCGAGGCAGACACGGAGAACATCGTTGCGTGGGGCGGTGACACTGTTCTGACGGTGAAGACGTCGCACACGGAGACGTTCCAGTTCACGTTCATCGAGACGACCGCTGATGTGCTGAAGCAGATCTACGGGCCGGAAAACGTCATCGTCAACATGGAGACGGGCGTGCTTGAGGTTCGGCACACGGCGAAGGATCTGCCGCGTGTTCAGTACGTGTTCGAGATTCTGCTCACCGGCAACAAGGTGAAGCGCATCGTCATCCCGAACGGCCAGGTCACCGAGATTGGCGAGATCTCGTATGTCGACGGCGAGACGATCGGGTACCAGCCGACGTTGTCGGCGTACCCGGACGAGAGCGGTGTGACCGCGTACGAGTACATCGCGACGACGGTCGAAGAGTCGGGCGAGTAGCAGGGCTGGGGTGGGGCGGATGGTTTCCGCGCCCGCCGCCTCATCCCATTTTCTCAGGGGCGCGGTACGACTTGAAAGGGGCGCGGATGCCTGATGTGAAGTTGAAGACGATCAAGGTGCAGGGTGTGGAGCTCCGCATCGACCCGGGTGTTCTGGACGACTTCCGTGTCGTAGATCTCCTCGACCAGATCCAGTTCGAGCCAGGCAAGCAGACCCGCGCGGCCGGCCTGCTGCGGCTGATCGTGGGGGAGCAGTTCACTGACCTGCTAGACGCGTTGACGGACGAGGAGACGGGTCGCGCGTCAACGGAGAACGCGGTTCAGGCGCTGATGGACATCATGAAGGAGCTTGCCCCAAACTCCTGACGCTCGTAGCGCTGTTGCGTGATCATCCTGACGAGGTTCGGGCTGATCTGCAGCGGTTCTACGGGCTCAATCTTGACGGCTTGTACTCGGGGGAGTGCAGGCCGCTTCACGTCGCGGTGTTGGTCGCCCAGTTGCCGGCTGAGGCGCGCACAGTTCAGGTGTTGTCGCCCGCAGCGCAGTGGTCCACGACGGAGCACCTGCTGGCAAACGCGGTGGACATGCTGCAGCTCATTTGGCGTGCCGTTTTGGGCAAGAAGGCGCAGAAGCGCCTGGGGAAGTTCGTGCCGATCGAGCGGCCGGGCGACCGGGAGAAGAAGCGGGGCCGTCTGGCTGGTGCTTTGTCGATGGATCTAGACGAGGTGAAGCGGCGTCTTGCCCTGCCCCGTCGGGGGTAGGGGGATGTATGGCGACGGAGCTTGCTGCTGCGTATTTGACGTTGATGCCGACGTTGAGGGGGTCAGCTAAGGAGATCTCGAAACAGCTTGGCGGGATTGATGTTTCGTCAGCGGGCCAGAAGGTTGGTGGTGGGCTAGGCGCTGCGATCGGTAAGACGCTGAAGGGTGGCGCGCTTGTTGCGGCGGGTGCCGGTGTTGCCGCGATCGGTACGGCGATGGTCAAAGGCTTCCAGCGGCTGAACGCGATCGATCAGGCCACAGCGAAGCTCAAAGGATTGGGCAAATCGCTTGAGGAAATCGACGCCATCAAGGACGACGCACTGACGTCAGTTCAGGGAACGGCGTTCGGGTTCGGTGACGCTGCTGGCCTCGCAGGAATCATGGTTACGGCGGGGATCAAGCCGGGCGAGCAGCTGCAAGGTGTTCTGAAATCAGTTGCTGACTCGGCCACTCAAGCTGGCACCGATCTAGGAGATATGGGCCAGATCTGGGGCAAAGCCGCCGCGAAGGGGAAGATCGACGGCGAAATCGTCCAGCAGATGATGGAGCGTCAAATTCCGCTCCTCACATATCTGGGTGAGTACTACGGCAAGAACGCCGATGAAGTCCAAAAGATGGTCTCTAAGGGCGAGGTTTCTTTCGAAGACTTCGCGGCCGCGATGGAGAAGAACCTTGGCGGCGCGGCATTGGCATCCGGCGACACGTTCACTGGCGCTCTAGCCAACGTCGGAAGCGCGCTGGGTCGAGTTGGCGCGAACTTTATGGATGGGTTCTTCCCGAAGTTGGCGCCGCTCTTCCAGTCTCTGACAAACGCCATGGGCCCGCTTGAGTCGGCGGCTGGCGCGATCGGGGAGAAGGTCGCGGCGGTCTTGGTGCCCGCGATCGAGTTCCTCACGAATTTGATGAGCGGGGAGGGCTCGGGCGGCGGGATCTTCGAGGCTTGGCTCGCATACGCGAAGCCGATGGCCGACGCGTGGGTGCAGGTCGGGGCCGCTCTTGCTCCCGTCGTGCAGGGGCTGCTTTCCCAGCTCGGGCCTATTTTCGAGCAGCTCGCCCCGGTGCTGGGGCAGATTGGTCAGCTGCTCGGAGGTGTGCTGGTTCAGGCAGTTACCGCGTTGGCGCCACTGTTCACTGAGCTTGTCACGATGCTGCTGAATTTGGCCGGTCAGGTTCTCCCTGTGCTGTTGCCTGTACTGACGGCGCTCGGGCAGCTTCTGTCGTCGGTATTCGCCGCGGTGTTGCCTGTGATCAGTTCACTGTTTTCGGCACTCATGCCGATCATCCAGGTGATCGCTGACTTGCTGGCGGCAGTGCTCACGCCTGTGCTGCAGGCGCTGCAGCCAATCTTTGACGCACTGACCCCGGTGCTGACGTTCCTGGCCCAACTGATCGGTGCGGTGCTCGTCGAAGCGATCAACGTTCTGTCGCCGATCCTTGAATGGCTGGCAGGCGTTCTTGGGGACGTCCTCGGGCCGGCGATCACCGCGCTTGGCGACATGCTGTCCGGGCTCATCGACTTCATCGTCGGGGTATTCACGGGCGACTGGGAGAAAGCGTGGGAAGGCATCACGAGCTTCTTCACCGGCCTCTGGGAAGGACTTGTCGGCATCGTGAAGGGTGTCGTGAACGGCATCATCGACCTCATCAACGGGGCGATCGGTGGGATCAACGACATCGCCGGGGCTGTCGGTGGTGCGTTCGGTATCGACATTTCTATTCCGAGCATCCCGCATCTGGCGGACGGGGCGACGGTGAAACCTCGTCGCGGCGGAACGGTGGCGTTGCTTGCGGAGGCTGGCAGGGCGGAAACGGTCGTCGACACCGGGAAGATGAACGCGCTCATGGATCGTGTGCTTTCAGGATCTGTCGGCGCACAGGGGAATGCGGGTGGTCCGACTGTTCAGGTCGACGTGCACGCTGCGCCGGGCATGGACGAGGCCGCTGTCGGGCGCATCTCTGGCAATCAGGCTGCGTCGCAGCTGCGGAAGGCGGGGTTCTGATGGTTGCTGATGCTGGGTTGATGGTGCGGGTGGGTGGTGTCGATTTTGTCGGCGCCACCCGCCCTGACGATTGGCGTAAAGGTGCGTTCTTGATCACCCGGGCAGGCTTGGACGGGTGGGAGGACGGCGTCGATGTTCGGCAGCAGGCTGTGGAGTACAGCATGTCGAACGGGTCTTATGACCTGGCGCCGCGTCTTGCTTCTCGGGTGGTTCAGGTCACGGGGAAGGCGTTGGCTCCTGACCCGGTGACGTTGGGGTGGATGCGGTCGAAGCTATCTGGGCTCGGTGCTCGTGGTGAGCAGATGAGCGTCGAGGTCACGATGAACGGGTGTACGTCGTGGGCTCGGTGCCGGTTGGGTGCTAAACCGCAGTTCACGGATACGGGGCGTCGCAGTGGCGTGTGCGAGGGCGATTTCGTGGTCCAGCTGTGGTGTCCTGATCCTCGGAAGTTCGGGGAACGGAAGGTGTTCTCGGGCCGGTCGGTGCAGGTGTTCCATCGTGGCAACTTCGATGCTTCGCCGACGATTCAGGTCCGCGGGGCGTTGTCTGGCGGCTACACGGTGTCGTCGTCTGATGGGCGCACGTTTCGGGTGACGGAGGCGTTGACGTCTTCGCAGGTCCACACGATCAACACGTCCACGGGGGTGCTGCGTGTCGATGGCAGCGCAGTGTTTGGTTCGGTGACGTCGGCGGACTTGTTGAAGGTGGCACCGGGCACGACCCCGACTTTCACGGTGACGTCGGGGGCGACGTTGACGGTGCCGGTATACGACACGTTCATTTAGGGGGGGTCTGATGCCGTTTACGTGGCATGTGCATGACACGAGCACGGGCGAGCGTCTGATGGATGTCGAGCCGGTGTCGGGGTCGTGGGAGTCGAAGCTGAACGGGGTGGCGTCGGGGTCGGCAGTGTTCCAGCTCGGCGGCACGGTGGACGTTGTGCCTTACAGGGCGTTGTTCAACGTGTCGGACTGGTCGCGCACGATCGTGACGTGTTGGAACGGTCGCCCGGTTGCTGACGGTGTGATCAAGAAGACTGACTGGGACATGGACACAGACCAGATCACGGTGTCTTACGACTCGTATCGGACGATGTTGTCGCGGCGTACGACGTTCGGCTCCGACGGGTACACGGGGCATCAGGCGAACAACTACTTCATGTTCACTGATCAGTCGGGCAGGTCGTTGGCGAATAACTTGGTGTGGGTCGCCCAGCAGGGGCCACGGGCCGGGTATGACTTGCGGATCTCATACGGGACCAGGTCGGAGTCGGGCCCGTTCGATCGTGACTACCGGGACTACAACGGTGTCGTTGTAGAGGAGGCGATGCAGGAGCTCACCGATTCGGAGGGTGGGCCGGACGTGGAGTTGCGGCCGGTGTTGTCGGGCCGGGATGTCCTGTCGTGGGAGTTGCGGGCAGGTAACCCTCGTTTGTCGCATGGCAGAGTCGATTTTCATTTGGGCGATCAGCACGCGCTGACGGGGATTAAGAGGTCGCGCGATGCGGGCCGGTTGGCGTCGCAGGTATATGTGCTGGGTCCGGGGCAGGAGCGTAAGAAGCTGTGGGCTGAAGCGTCACGGTCTGCATCGATGGGGTTGGACGTGATCGAGTCGATGACTGACCAGGACCGCCAGAAGGCGTTGCAGCAGCGCGCGAACTCGTTGCTGGCAACGTATCGGACTGGTGTGGAGCAGTGGTCTATGTCGTTGATTGCGTCGGCTTCTCCGGGTTTGTCGAGTGTGTACTTGGGCACGGTGCTGCGGGTGTTCTTCCCGTCCGGCCGGCTGGTGTCTGGGTGGCGTGAGTTTCGGGTGATTGGCATGTCCGGGTCTGTGAGCACGGATTCGGTGGCGTTGACGGTGGAGGTTGTGTAGATGGTGATGATTGATGATCCGTCGAGGGCGTATGCGGATTTGGCGCGGCGCATTAAGCGGTTGGAGAATGCGTCGCCGTTGGGGTACTCGTCGGTGTCTCGCGGCGCGGTGGAGATCCTGTCGCAGGATGGTCTGATCGTTGAAGGGTCTGCATCCGTGACGGGCCTGCTGAAGGGTTCGGGGACGTTGAATTGGACGGGCCCGGCGAATCTGAATGGCAAGGTCAGTGTTGGCGGGAACATCAGCGCAACCGGGACGGCAGAGTTCGGCGGTAAGACCACGATCAGTGGTGACGCGGACGTGTCAGGGAAGCTGAACGTGACTGGGGATACGAGGTTGCGGGCGAATACACGTATCGAGGGGAAGGCGACCCTCGAAGACGACCTGACGGTGACTGGAAACGGTCGCATCAAGGTCGGAACGGGAATGACGCTGACGCCTCAGACCTTGAACGGTTTCGCTCAGATTCAGGCGCCGGCGGGGCTGAAGATCGCGGGAGACAACCTGCAGGTTGATGGGTTCTTGGCCGTCTCGCAGCGAATCTCTGCGAGCGGCCGGATCTTCGCCAACGGCGGCCTAGAAACGACGGGGCCCAAAAACTTCGTCATGCGGCATCCGGACGACCAAACGAAGGTGCTGAGGCACGGAGCTACTGAGTCTCCGGTGTCGGGAATCGAGTACTGGGACTCAGCTGTCATCGGTGACTCGGGGGTCTATGAAGTGCGGCTCCCGGACTACTTCGAGTCCCTGGCAAAGCCTGAGGGGCGCACGGTGTTCGTAACTGGAAACGGGTTCAGCCCGTCTTGGACGAAGATCACGGCAGGGCGGTTCACTGTCTCTGGCGAGCCAAAACGATCGTTCAGCTGGCTAGTCAAGGCCGAGCGATACGGGGGAGACTTCGACTTGATCTCCGACTACGAAGAGAACTCGGGGCAGTAGACCTCGGTGGCCCACGCGCGGAGCACGTTTGAAGAGGGATAAACGCCCGACTCGGCGTCACGGGACTCTTCGAGCAACTTCACGTCGTCTCGCGCCACGCCGTCTTCGAGCTGGTCGCATGCTTCGTGCCCGAGCTCGATCGCTTCCGCGTCTGGCAGATCGCCGTAGTCGGAGTAGCGCTCGAGCTGGGGTCGCGCGCCCTCGATGAACTCGGCGTCCTCCGCGCTCAATGCCTCGGCAGCGGGCTCCGGTGTGGCGGCGTCTGCATCGGTTGCGGTGGCTGCTTTCGCGGCCGCGGTTGCCTCGGGGGCGGCCGCCGTGCTGCCGTTTGTCGCGCTCTGGCTGCTGCATCCGGTGAGGAGGAGCGCGGCGATAGCGAGAGCGGTCACGGTGGGGGCCGTTTTGTTCATGCGCTCAGGTTAATGCCTGGGCGCTGCTTTTAAAAGGACGGAGGGCGGCATGGCCATATCCGAGAGCGGCACAGTAACGGTCACGGGCTCAGCGACAGAGCAGGGAACGATCATCGTGACCGGTAATCAGTTCGAGCCGAGAGCGACCTCGCGGTTGCACATCACAGACAGCACAACCCCGTGATCGGTCTGAATGATCTGGTGCGATACGGGCACCCAACCTTCGCCGTTCTGCTTGATGAAACCGTCGTCATGGAACAGCGCCAGGCCCGTGAACTTACCTGGGGCAACCTCATCGTCACCGAGGCCGATATAGAACATCCGAGTGTCAAGCATGGCGTGAGTCTACTTGGCCGAATCAGAAGGGGGAGGGCGGCATGGTGAGTGTTCGTGTTCTGAGTGGGCAGGCAGCCGGTAAGCATCTGGCCGAGTTTGGGTCGGTGACGCCGGGAACCTGCTTGAACGTGGTGTGGCAGGCGTTCGGGTCTCCGGTGTCGACGGACGGCGCCAAGTACGGCGGGTACGGGGTCGCGTTGGAGGCGTACCGGTCCGCACGCGACAAGGGAGCAATCCGCGGCACACGCCTCGAGGACGCCCCAGACGGGGCGGTCCTGTACTGGTCGAACGTGTGGGGCACCTGGAAGGGCTACGGCTGGTCTGACGCCGGCCACATCGCAATCAAGGGCCGTGGCGACACGATCAACACCATCGACCTGCCTACGCGGGGGCGTGCCGGGGTGGTCACGATCGCACAATTCAAGGCCGCGTGGTCGTGGCTGAAGTTCGAGGGGTGGGCGTCCGGTGAGGGCGCGTTCCTTGGGCACACGGTGAAGACAGCATCAATGCTGCCGGAACCGGTCACGCCGGCGACTGCTGGGGGGAAGAAGGGGGACGACGTGCCGAATCATGGGACGAGCGTGAACAAGAAGATCAAGCTGACTGCGAAGCCGGGGGTGTGGCAGACGGCACCGATCAGGGACAAGCGGGGGAACCGGTACGACTTGGTTTCGGCGGGCGTTGGGGCGAAGCGGGTGACGGGGGAGTTCTCGTTGCGTGTGGTCGGGCTCGCTGCCGGGCAGTCATTCAACGCGCGCGCGGTCGTGGTGAACAAGAACGGCAAGACCGTCGCCGGTTTCGGGCCGGTCGTGGTGCATGGCAAGTCGGGCGCTTCGTATGCGTCCGTGCCGTTCACGGGCGATGTGGGCAAGGGAAACCTTTTGCGGTTGCAGGTCGACGTGGCGGTGCAGGGCGTGACGATCGAGGAGGTCCGCGGCCGGGTGTTCGAGTGGGTGCTGTGATGGGCGAGGCGGGGGATCGCATCGCGGACTTGAAACAGGACGTGAACGCCGGATTTGAGCGCATCGAGAAGCACCTCGACAAGCTCGTCACTAAAGGGGAGCTGAACGCCACCGTCGAACGACTAGACGCCCAGCACGCGACACTGCGCAAGGACCACGACGCGCTCAAGGCGGACGCAGATGCGGAGCACTCGACCATCCGGCGCGAGGCGGTGAAGCAGGCGGAAGACCTTGCTACTGGCGTGAAGTGGTGGGTCGGTATTGCGCTGACGATTCTGGGCTTTGCGGTGACGTTCTTGTCGCCGTTGCTGAGGGACTGGATGTTCCGGTAGCCAGCCGCTGCGGTCGTGCGTAACGGCCGAATGTCTTTGAAGGGTCCGCCATGACGGCGGGCCCTTCCGCTTTTAAGAGGGGGATTCTGTGAGTGATTATCTTGTTGGCCTGATTCGCACGTTCGTGCCGTCCGTCGTGGGCGCACTGTTCGCGTGGCTGATCACTGTCGGCGTGGAGGTGGACGCGACGGCGCAAGCGTCGCTCGTGTCCGCGCTGACGGCGATCCTGACTGCCACGTACTGGGCGATCGTCGCGGGCTTGTCGAAGCGGTGGCCGTTCCTGCAGGGCCTGCTTGGCGTGAACAAGGCCCCCGAGTACACCGCCACGACGGCGACTGTGCCTGCGGACGAGCCCGTGGAGGGCGACTGAATGGCGACGTACACGGGGACGCTGACCGACTGCGGCTTCAGCGCTGCCTTGTCGTCCCCGCGCGTGCTGTTCATCCCCGGCGATAGTGCGGCGGGGATCTCGAAACAGGCAGGGCGGGTGATCGCTACGAAGCCGGTGCAGGCGACGCTCTCGGCGGACGGGTCGTTCTCGGTGAACGTGGTGTCGTCGGAGGAGCTCATCGGGGCACGGGAATCAACGGTGCCTTACACGGTGCGTGTCGAGTGGCTGGACCAGGCCGGCCAGTACGTCGGGCTGGACGTGTACCAGGTCATGCTCCGCGCGGCAGGTGGACGGGTGGCGGACATGGTCGACCCGCGCTTGTCGCAGCCCGCGCACGTAATCGTTTCGGAAGTCGAGCCGGCCGTGTGGCCGGTGGGGTGGGTGTGGGTGGACTCCTACACCGGGGATGCGCGAAGGAAGGTCAGCTGATGGCGGTTGAGTACTTGGGCAACTGGAAGGGCCCGCGCGGCGTTCAGGGAAAACGTGGAGCGAGAGGCCTACCCGGGGTCAATGCAGTCGAGAACGATGCGGCTGTCGCGGCCTACCTTGCAGCTGAAGACTCCGCGTCTGGGCGCGAGCTCGCGAGGCGCGTAGGGCAGGTCGCACTATCAACGGCTGACTTCGGCGCGGAGCCCGACAGCGGAATCGACGCCACACCTGCAATCCAGGCCGCTATCGACGCGGCCGGACCCGGCAAATCAGTCATTCTCGCCCCCGGAAACTATGCAATCGGCGGACGGCTCAGGCTCCGAAACGTAACCCAGCTCCACGGCTACGGTGCAACCCTCACGCGCACACAGTACGCAGGCCTCCCCACAGAAGGACTGATGGTCGTCAACTGGGACGAGGGCGACTACACCACAACCGGATACAACGGGCACTCCGACATTGGCGTGTACGGAATCACGTTCGACTTCGCCGGCGACACCATCGAGCACGCCGGTAACACGGTCACCTTCAACCACGCACGCAACATCACCTTCCGGGACTGCACGTTCCGACGAGGCCGCGGATACCACGACCTCGAGCTCAACTCGACAGACGGGGCGCTGATCGACAACTGCACCTTCGCCGGATTCGTGGAAACCGCTGGCCTGCCCGGCAAGGAAGCTATCCAGATCGACGTTGCACAGTATGGCGACGATGACTCAGGAGCCAAAGACGGGACGATGGCGAAGAACATCACCGTCCGCAAGTGCACTTTCACGTCATACGGCGAACTGCCTGGCGCACCTACAGGCGTCGGCTCTCACGCACGCGACGGCGGCAAACAGTACGAAGGAATCACCATCACCGACTGCGTATTCACTGGTGGGACTGGGCGCGCAGTTGATGGCTGGTACTGGTCGAAGTCATCCGTAACCGGGAACACAGTGTCTGGCTACACGCAGGGAATCCGTCTCGTTGACAGCCACGATTCCGCCGTCAATGGCAACCAGATCTCCAGCGTTGTTTCGCAGGGAGTGTCGCTGGGGACGAACAGCACGGGAGTTGCCGTCGTCGGCAACACGATCTCCGACTGCGCCGCGGGCGTGTTCATCGGTGACGGCGGGCGCGGCAACACGGTCAGCGGAAACACAACCGTTCGCACGTCCTCGTACGCGGCAATTGTGGAGGGGGCAGACGAAACGTTGATCTCCGGAAACACGTTCCGCAGCCCCGGGTACCCGGCTGGAGCATTCGGTGCCGTTCGCATCACGTCCAACGCATCGACAAGCACATCGTGGGGAACATCCGTCACTGCGAACAAGGTCATCACCCACGGCGCCGGCACGGAAGTCAGCGCGGGCGTCTCCGTTGTTTCCGACGCGCAAGAAACGTGGGTGTTCGGCAACGACTTCCGAGGCCTCGCGCAGGCGACCACAGGGCCTGTGAACACGACAAGCAACAGGACTTAGGGGAGTAATGACTGAAGAGATCACACACGGCAAGGTAGTCGGGCGGGTACTGCGGGCCTCGAACACGACTCCCGAGGTTGAACCCGACCCCACATACGCGGCGATCCCGTCGGCGCGGGTCGAGTTCAAAGCGCAGCTTCCAACACCCTGGTTCAAAGCATTGATGTCGTCAGACCCGACCTCCGTGTTCCTGCAGACGTTCTGGGCCGAGACCGACGACGACGGCTACATCGTGGACGCCGCGGGCAACCACGGCATCATGCTCCCAGCCTCCGTAGACCCTTCATTGGGGTACTCGGAATGGGTGTGGCGGGCGACGATCAAGACAGCCGTCGCTGCGACAGTCGCGGTCGACTTCGTGCTTCCTGCCTTCACCGCAGAAGGCGACGAGGTCGATGTGACCACCGTGGCACGGGTGCCTGCCGACCCGGGCCGCGAGCTGGGGGCCTGGGACGCCTTGTACCTGCGCGCCCGCAACCAGGTCGCACGTGTACAGGCTGCTGGCTCAGCGGCAGTCGCGGACATCGAGGACGCTGCAGGTGGCGTTGAACAGCGGGCGGTCGCCGCGGCGACCGCAGCTGCGGCTGACTACACGGTGCAGTCGGGCCAGGCACGCGACGAAGCACGGTCCGCGGCCTCGGACGCTGCAGCAGTCGTGGACACGGTCACCGCGCAGGCCCAGCACGCAACAGCAGAAGCATCAAGGGCAAAGGCCGAAGCGGACCGGGCACAAGGAGCCGCCGATAGTATCGACGTCACGCTGTCCACGGAAGCCACGGCCGGTACGGTCCCCGTGCGCGGCGCAGGCGGCGTGCTACCTGGCATCGGCGCACCCGTGTCAGGGACGGACGCTGCTACCAAGCAGTACGTCGATTCGGTCGTCCCGGCCGACCACGCGTGGCAAGCGTTGGTGCTCAACCCCGGCTTCACAGGTTTTGACTCGCCGGCCGTGTGCATCCGCGCAGGGCGGGTCTGTTTCCGGGGGTCCGTGAAGCGCACGGCAGGGGTATTCCCAGCGAACACCACGGGCGACACAGCGATGTTCGTGCTGGACGACTGGGCTCGCCCTACCGCCTACGGCAGGCATGTTCTGCCCGGGTACGGCAGCGCGACGGCGAACGGTCTCGGCGTGACCGTTTCTGCGTCCACGGGCCAGGTTGTTGGTTACGGTGTCGGCGCGAGCATGGACCAGGCCTATCTCGATTCGCTGGGCTGGCCTGCCAAGTAGACGTATCGCGGGGCGCTCACTTCGGTGGGTGCCCCGCGTTTCGTCGTTGGTGCCGCGTCCACGTCGACCAGGTGACCTCGGCGGCCATGCGTAGGTCTGGGAAGTAGCCGATGAGGGAGCGTCCCTCGGACTGGGCGGCGTAGGTCACGGCACGGTACAGCTTCCGGTCCCGCACGGTCACGGTGCGGATGATCGCGATGCGCCGGTCGCGGTCGGCGACGAGCCACTGACCGGGAGGGAACTCGGTCAGCAAGCTCATGGGGGTCCAGTGCTGCGCCACAACCTGTGACGCTACCGGTGACGGCTGACGTTCAGTCGCGCTCCACCATCCACTGCAGCGGGCGCCACCCATCCGGGATCTGCGACTCAGCCAATGCCTTAGCCTCCTCATACGAGCCAGCCTCGACCGTCACCTCACGCACCTCAACCGGCGCGATCGTCACCTCAACGCGCATAACCACAAGGCTAGCCGCGAACAGGCGCACAACCTTCCACGGCGAACACGGAACCTGTTAAGCTGAAGGAGCCAACATCCAACCCCTAACAAAGCAAAGCTAAAGAGGCGGGATCAAGCTAGAAAACCCGGCCGACCCAACGACCGGGTTCCCAACCTTCTAGCTAAAGTCCCGAAGGATTGAAGCTACGTGAGCGAAGACTCTCGCGATGACAAGTGCCCGTGCAAGGATCTTGTCAACGTCGGGGGTCTTTCGCGTTTCATCAAAAGAATCACAACATTTGCTCACTCTGGTCACCCCCTAACTCCTGACTTAGGTCAGGCCTTTTGGGCTACGTGATACTGACCAGAGGGGATCGGCGTTTAGGGGCGAGTACAGCCTACAGCGCCGGCGTCTTCCGCACCTCGTAAGCCTGCAACCTCAAGACAGGCGGATTAAGGGTGCACCCTACTTCGAGAGAACCGGGCTGTCATAGCGATTCGCAACACCGCGGAGCAAGCCGTCCGCGGTAACAGCCTCGACGCGCTCCAAGTCCTCGTTGTCATACCCGACGAGGTTAAGCCCCTGCATAGCTAGCTGCTCGAGTTCTTCCTTAGTCACTTCGTCCTCGGTGACCTGAACCGTAACCACAACGGTTCCAATACTCGGGGACTCAACAGACGCGATGTAGCCAGTCAGCGAGTCGGCGGGCCAATCAGGATCGGTCAGCAGCTCTGTAAAGCTGTCATGGCCCACGTTCGCTAGCCATTCCTTCTCCACCGTCTCTGCGAACTGCTTGTTCGCCGCTTCCCGATCCTCGGCTGATTCGGCTTCTGGCTTAGACACGGTCAGGGTCACGGTATCGCCGTCATTCACGCCATCACCCGCGGCGGGTGACTGTGACTCCACGGTCCAGTTGCTCGCCATGATCACAGTGTCGTCGCCGGCGTCCCACTCAACCTCAAGCCCAGCATCCTCGATTGCATCTCGCGCTTCGTCGCCGGCCATTCCTACAACGTTGGGCGCCTGCGCGCTGGACGACGATGATGTCGCGGATTCTGCGCTGCGCTCCGTTGTCGTGGATGAGCACCCCGCGAGCGTCAAGCCCGCTGCGAGGATGAGGGCCGTGGGGATCAGTCGTGCGCGGTTCAAGATGCTCCTGATGCGTTGGGGGAGATGAAGCTTCCACGTTACCGGGCGCGAGAGAGCCTGACTGATGCGAACGTGGCACCAGAACGAGGGGCATCTGAAGGTTGAGCTTCATCCCGTAAGCCTGCAACCTCAAGGTCGGAGAGTTAAGGACGTGGGCTACTTGCGGCCACCGTGGTACCCCGTGTGGCTATTTAGTGGCGGTAAATATTCATGGCCCGCACCCTACTTCCCACTACTGGGAAGTACCGATGATGCCAAAATGTGCACAATCACGCGGAGTCTCCGCACCAGGTGGCAACAAGTAGTGAGTACCGCATACCAGACGGCTCAGCCTTCGGGGGTTCGAATCCCTCACTCGCCACCGAACACCACGCGATGACCCGTCGAGCTCCCGCTCGACGGGTCGTTCTGTTTCGGCCGGCGGTCATGGTGTTCCCGTGACGCTTCGGGGACAGGGTCGCGGTCGTAGCCGAGCACCTCGCGACCTGGTCCATCGATGACGGACGACGGTGTCTGTCGGCTCATGGTGCCGGTCAGCCCCCTGGCCCGTCGTCCGCTGCGGCCGTCGCCCCGGCGTCACCCGGCACTCACCCGGCACTCACCCGTTCGGGGGTATCGATCGGCAGGTCTCGTCGGGCTAGGCTCGATCCACTGTGCCCGGCTTCACAGGCGGAACACAGGGTCTCCATAATTGCACCCGATACCGGACAGGTCCCCCACTCCATGCCACGGTCAACCGACGCCCACCGCCGGTCGCACAGCCCTCGCCCCACCCTCGGCCGCCGCGCGCGACGCGCCGTCGCCGCGGTCCTCACGATCGCGCTCGCCAGCGTCGGCCTCACCGCCACCGCTCAGCAGGCGCAGGCGGTCACCGTCACGCCCATGACGACGAGCTACAACGGCGTCGTCAACGGCGACTTCACCACCGCGGGCAACGGGGTGCTCGGCTGCACGGGCACCGCCTTCAGCGGCAGCATGACCTGCAACGACCTGCACAACGGCAGTGGGACCGCCGGGGCCTACAACGACTTCTTCGCGATGGCGAACGTCAAGCAGGCCGCCGGCTTCGAGGCGTACAGCAACTCGAGCACGGCCACCATCACGGTGCCCGCCGGGTCGACCGTGAAGAAGGCCGTCCTCTACTGGTCGGGGAACACCGGGGCTGTCGCCGGCTACACGGGCGCGCGCTGCGGCACCAACTCGTACAGCACGGCGACCATCCCTGACACCACCGCGGGGTACACCTCGCGGTCGCTGAAGATGCGCATCGGCACGGGGGCCATCCAGGACGTGCCCACCACGGCGTCGCGCACCCACACCGAGAACCTCTCGACGCAGCTGACCTCCGGCCAGCCGCAGTACTACTCCTCGTCGTCCGACGTGACCGCGCTGTTCGAGAACGCCGGGGTGTCCGGCAGCGTGCCCATCAGCGTCGGCAACATCTGGGCGGCCAACGGAGCCGCCTGCTACGCCGGCTGGTCGCTCGCCGTCGTCTACGACTTCGGCAGCTACGACGCGGCCAACCCGCTGACCACCGCCCGCAACGTCCTGCTCTACGACGGCCACGTCCGCAAGCAGAGCAACGAGGCGGCCGACACGGTGCGGTTCTCCGGCTTCACCGCCCTGACCAACCAGGCCCGCATCGGCATGACCCTGTACGAGGGCGACCGGGCGATCACCGGCGACTACGCGCAGTACCGCACCTCCAAGAACAGCACATCGGTGCGCATCCCCAACTCGCAGTCGAGCGACACGGGGGCGGGCGGCGCCACCGACAACATCGGCGTCTCGCACGCCCTCGGCAACCAGCGCTACCAGGGAACGGGCACGGGGCGCTTCTTCAACGCGAGCGTCGACGTGCTCGAGCGCACCGTCGCCATGGGCGGCATCGGCGCCACCTCGCTCGACCTCGACCTCGGCACCACGGGGGACTCCTACCTGCTGCAGAACACGGCGTTCTCGGTCCCGACCGGCCGTGTCGTCATCGACAAGTCCTTCAACGGCACCGCGGACACCCAGACGCTGCTGCCGGGGGAGGCGGGGACGTTCACCATCACGGTGACGAACACCGGAGGGGTGCCGCTGCGCAACCTCACGGTCACCGACCCGCTCGCCGGCGACTGCGCCCGGCCCGTGCCCGGCGTGCTGGGCCAGAACGACAGCTACCGCTACACCTGCACGGCGCCCGTCCGCGCGGGCGCCTACACGAACACCGCCTCCGTCGTCGGGACGGTCGACGGCTACGAGACGCAGCAGGTCCAGGACACCGACACAACGCGCGTCAACTCCGCCATCATCGACATCGACAAGTCGGCGGCCCTCGACGACCGCGCGATCGCGGGCGACACCGCCACCTACACCTTCGCCCTGACCAACACCGGCAGCGTGACGCTCGACCAGGTGGCGGTCACCGACCCGCTCGCCGGCCTCGGCCCGATCAGCTACACCTGGCCGGGAACGGCCAACCGGCTGCAGCCGGGTCAGACCGCCACGGGCACGGCGAGCTACACGCTCACCCAGGCCGACATCGACCGCGGCTACCTGGACAACACCGCCACCGTCACGGGCCGCGAGTCCGGCGGCAAGCAGCCGAGCGATGCCGACAGCAACCGTCTGCCCATCGCGCAGGCCTCGGCCATCGACGTCGTCAAGTCCGGCGTGCTCGCGGACCCGGCCGGCGACGTGGCCGCGGGCGACCTCGTCGACTACACCTTCACGATCAGCAACCCCGGCAACACCACGATCACCGACGTCGCGCTCAGCGACGCCCTCGCAGGACTCGGACCGGTCACCATCGACTGGCCGGGTGCGGACGGCGTCCTCGCGCCGGGCCAGAACGCCGTCGCGACCGCCAGCTACCCGCTCACCCAGGCCGACCTCAACGCCGGTCGCGTGACGAACTCGGCGACGGCGACGGGGACCGGCCCCGGCGGAGCACCGCTGACGGACACCTCCGACTTCGTGCTTCCCGTGCCGCCGGAGCCGGGCATCGACGCCGCCAAGACGGGCGGCCTGCCCAGCGGCGCGCTCGGCGTCCCTGGCGAGGTGATGACGTTCACCCTCACCGGGACGAACACCGGAAACCTCACCCTCACCGGTGTCACGCTCGAGGACTCCCTCGACGGCGTCGTCGTCGACGACTACCAGTGGCCGGGGGAGCCGGGCGTCCTCGACCCGGGTCAGATCGTGACCGCGACCGCCAGCTACACGCTCACCCAGCAGGACGTCGACCGTGGCTCGGTCGACAACGCGGTGACGGCGACGGGCAACCCGCCGACGGGTCCCCCGCAGACCAGCACCGACACGATCACCGCCCCCGTGCCCCAGACCCCCGCGATCGCGCTGGACAAGCAGGCGGCCTTCGACGACAGCGTCGAGGCGGAGCCGGGCCAGCCCGTCGACTACACCCTCACCGCGACCAACACGGGGAACGTCACGCTCAGCGGCGTCACCATCACCGACCCGAAGAGCGGCCTGTCCGCGATCGACATCGCCTGGCCGGACCCGTCCCGCCCCGGTGTCCTCGCCCCGGGCGAGAAGGCCGTCGGAACCGCGAGCTACCCGCTGACGCAGGCCGACCTCGACGCCGGCTACGTCGGCAACGAGGCGACCGCGACAGGGACCGGTCCGGGCGACGTCGAGGTGAGCGACAGCGACGACGCCCTCGTCGGCGTCCTCCAGGACGCGGCGATCCACCTGTCCAAGTCCGTCGAGGCCGACGCCAGGCCCGCCGTCGGCGATGAGATCCGCTTCGACTTCGCGGTCACCAACACCGGCAACGTCACTCTGTCCGGCACGCGCCTGTCCGACCCGCTCGTCGGGCTCGGCCCGATCACCTTCGGCGAGTGGCCGAGCGGGACCGCCGGCGTGCTCGCGCCCGGCCAGACCGTCACGGCCTCCGCACCGTACACGGTCACGCAGGCCGACCTGGACAACGGCATGGTCAGCAACACCGGCACCGTGCGCGCCGCATCGCCCACCGGCGACCCGGTCACGGACACCGGCTCCGCGACGGCCGAGTTCGACACCGAGCCGTCGATCGCCGTGAGCAAGTCGGGCGCCCTCGCCGACGGGGCGACGGGCCGACCGGGCGACACGGTCGAGTACCGCTTCGAGATCAGCAACACCGGGGACGTGACGCTCAGCGGCGTCGCCCTGGACGACCCGCTCGAGGGGCTGAGCGACGTCGTGTTCGGCGACTGGCCGGGCGACGCGGGCGTTCTCGCTCCCGGCACGTCCGTGACCGCGACCGCCAGCTACACGCTCACCCAGGCCGACGTTGACCGCGGCTCCGTCGACAACACCGCCACGGCGAGCGGGACGACGCCGCCGGGTGAGTCCGTGAGCGCCGAGGACAGCGAGACCGTCGCGATCGACGGCAGCGCGCGGCTCCGGCTGGACAAGACCTCCACGGCGGGCCTCTCCGACCCGGCCGCGGTGGGCGACGTGATCGAGTACGCCTTCCTCGTGGAGAACACGGGGACGCGCACCGTCTCCGACGTCGCGATCGACGATGAGCTCGACGGGCTGAGCGCACTCGTGTTCGGCGACTGGCCCGGCGACGAGGGCGTCCTCGCGCCCGGTGCGTCCGTGACCGCGACCGCCAGCTACACGCTCACCCAGGCGGACCTCGACCGGGGCGGCGTGACGAACGTCGCCGTCGCGACGGGGACCGCACCGGGTGGCGACCCGGCGGAGCCGGGCGAGGACTCCGTCACCGACCCGATCGACGGCTCCCCGTCGATCGTGCTCGACAAGACCGGCCCCGCGACCGCGCCCGACGGCACTGCGGCCGGGGACACGGTGCAGTACCGGCTGGAGGCCCGCAACGACGGCAACCAGACCCTCACCGACGTTCGGCTCGTGGACGAGCGGGCGGGCGAGCTGAGCGACGTCGTCTGGTCGTCGGGGACGGCCGGCACACTCGAGGTCGGCGGAACCGTCACCGCGACGGCCACCGTGACGCTGACCCAGGCCGACGTCGACGCCGGCCAGGTCGTGAACACGGCGACCGTGACCGGCACGGGCCCGCAGGGCGCCGAGGTGGACGCGGAGGACGCGGTCACGACGACCATCCCCTCCGCCCCGTCGATCAGCATCGTCAAGGACGGCGCCCTCGCCGACCCCGACGCGACGCCCGTCCGTGCGGGTGCCGTCGTCGACTACCGCTTCACGATCGAGAACACGGGCACCGTCAGCCTCAGCGACGTGTCCGTGACCGACGAGCTGCTCGAGGGGACGACGATCTCCTACGACTGGTCGGGCGCGGCCAGCGAGGGGACCCTCGCCCCCGGCGAGACCATCACCGCGACCGCGTCGTACGCGATCACGCAGGCGCAGCTGGACGCGGGTGAGGTGGTCAACACCGCCAGTGTCTCCGGCACACCGCCGAGCGGCGACCCGGTGGGCGACGAGGACGGTGCGACCGTCGAGCTGGCGCCCCAGGCCGGGATCGCGCTGACCAAGACCGGCTCCTTCGCCCCCATCGACGGGGACCGCGAGCTGTACGCCGCCGGCGACACGGTCGAGTACCTGTTCACGATCGAGAACACGGGCAACGTGACTCTCGACGGCGTCGCCGTCACGGACCCGCGACTGGGCGACGACCCGCGCATCAGCTACGACTGGTCGTCCACGGGGGAGGGCAGGCTCGCCCCCGGCGAGATCGTCACGGCGACCGCTGAGTACACGCTCACGCAGGCCGACATCGACGCGGGCGTGGTGCGGAACACCGCCACCGTGTCCGGCGATGCCCCTCAGGGGGGCTCCGTGACCGACGAGGCGGACGACGAGCTGACCATTCCCGCGGGACCCGCGCTGCAGGTCGTCAAGTCCGCGACGGTGCCCGAGGGGGCGGCCGCGGGCGACGAGGTCGCCTACCGTTTCGTCGTCACCAACATCGGCAACGTCACGCTCGGCGCGGTCGACGTCTCCGACGAGCTGCCCGGCCTCGGCGCGCTCGTCTACGACTGGTCGGACGCCGAGGCGGAGGGCACGCTCGCGCCCCAGCAGAGCGTGGCGGCGACCGCCTCGTACACGTTGACGCAGGCCGACCTCGATGCCGGGCGCGTGCAGAACACGGCCACTGCCCAGGGGACCCCGCCGACGGGCGACCCGGTCGGCGACGAGGATACCGTCGTGACCCCGTTGCCGGCGTCGCCGTCGATTGGTGTGGAGAAGTCTGGTGTTCGTGCTGGGGAGGGGGCTCCGGCTGCGGGTGACGTGGTGGATTACCGTTTCGTGGTTACGAACACGGGGAATGTGACTTTGAGTGATGTTGCTCTGGATGATCCGCGTCTGAATG
>NZ_FUKR01000051.1 GCF_900163835.1 Mycetocola reblochoni REB411
AGCCGTCCTCCACGCCTGCCTCACCTGGGCGACCCTATTAGGAGACACGCCCTAGCCGACGACGCCGCTGACGTCGGGAGCACCGAGACTGATAGTCGGTGCTGAGACCAAGCTGGCAGGATGAATACAATGAGGAGCCAGCGCGTGCGGATATCACGGCGGAGAACACGACGGCAGGTGATCGTCTGGACATCTGTCGCGGTGGTCATCGCGGTCTGCGCCGCGGTGCTGCCCTATCTTGAGATTCGCGGTGTTGCCGCGATTCCCGTGGCTCAGGCGCTCGTGCCCCTCGGAGCTCTCCTTCTCCTCCTGCTCGCGATCGCCTCGTTGATCTTTCGGGTGTGGGCCGCAGCGTTGGTGTTGATCATCGGCGCCGCGATCAGCGGCGTCCCGACCCTCACCCCGATTCACGTTGGAGAGGCCTGCGGGAGCGACGCACGAGTGACGGTGCTGTCGTTCAACGCGAAGCTTGCCGGTGCTGATCCTGCTGCACTAGCGGCACTCATCCGTACGACTGAGCCTGATGCCGTCATGTTGCTTGAGGCGGACGAGACGCTCGTTGACGCCGTGCTCACCGAAGAGGAACTCGCTGACGTCCTGCCCTATCGCACTCGCGAAGTCACCCCCGGACCGGCGAATGGAAGCGTGCTTCTTTCTGCAAACCCCCTGTCGGGGGAAGAGGACATCCCTGGGAGTGAGTTCGATCAGGTCAGCGCCGTTGCCACCCTGCCAGGGGCCGGCGCTGTGCGGCTCGCCGCCGTCCACCCGCCACCGCCCGTGTGGCAACCCAACGGCTGGCGTTCCGGTATCGACGACATCACCACGTGGGTACAGCAGACCCGGGACGACCGCCTCATCATCGCGGGCGACTTCAACGCCTCGCTCGCGCACCCGGCGCTTCGACGGTTGGCGTCAGATTTGCGCAGCGCCGCCGAAGCCGCAGGTGCCATCCCTTGGCCCACCTGGCCCGAACAGAAGCCCATTCCCGCTTTCACGGCGATCGATCATATCTTCGCGAGAGGCGCCACCCCGACCCACTGGGACAGCTTCTATGTCGAAGGCAGCGATCACCGTGCCGTCATCGCCACCTGGAATCTCTGCGCAATAGCTAAGTAACGTCACCTGATTGAGTTCCGGAGACGATCCGCGGTAGGGCGCTGGCGGTTCCGAGCGGCACTGGGGCCGGGTGAGAATCCGCGAGATACGCCCGCTTGGAAACAAACCCGCCGGAAATGTCTGCCAGAACTAGGTTCCGACAATCGTTTGCGGCAAGGTATTCCGGGTGATCCTTGGAACGACGCCGTAAACGATCGTTTCCGGTGGCAACTCTGTCCTGCTCGGCTCAGGCACGGTCGGGTCAGTGGAGAAATTGGCGATGCCCGGCGGACGGACCGTGGTCGCATCGTCGGGCATCTGCTCTCAGCTCAAATGTGATGGACACGCACGTCACTGTGGGCGCCCTACTGGAGAGGTGAGAACCACGCTACGTGCCGGCGAGTGCCCGTGGCTACCCCGGGGTGGAATTCCGCTTCGCCTCGTCGGCGTATTGGTGAGACGCGGCAGCACACTCTCGATCGCTGTGACGATCTGGAGCCTCAGAGGGATGGGAGGATGGTGGCATGACCCCGTCCCGTAGGCCAGCCGTTCTGCGCGGCTTCGCGGCGGCATCTCTGGCGACGTTCGCCGCGCTGGCGGGTCACGTTGCGGGTGGCGGACAGATGCCGGGACCGCTGGGCATCCTGGTGCCCTGGATCTTCTCGTTCATGGTCTGCGTGCTCCTGGCGGGACGAAAGCTCTCGGTGATCCGATTGAGCATCTCCGTTACCATCAGTCAGCTTCTGTTCCATGTGCTGTTCGTTCTAGGCACGATCGAGCCATCGGGGACCGCGGTCGGTCACGTGCACGGTGCTCCTCTCGTCTTGCCCGGCGGCTCCGGTGTGACGGAGGCCGTTGTGGCGGACGGCACGATGTGGGTCGGACATTTGCTGGCTGCGATCGTCACGGTTCTCGTCGCGCATCGTGGTGAGCGGATGCTGCTTGCCCTGCGTGAGCTCGCGATTCAGGTTGTTCGCTGGGTGCGTCGTCGAGTGGATGCTGCGTTGGGATCGCCCGCGCTGCTCTACGTTCGAGACCTCGGATTCACGGTCGACATCTGCCGTCCTCTTGCGTCAAGAATGCTGGCGACGCTTCGGGGCCGGGCTCCGCCTGCGGCTCACGCGATCTGATCCCCACCGGCTCCCGTCTGTCGCCGGTGTGTTCCCGCTCGGGTGCATCTGCGCGCTCCGGGCATTGTGAACGACCGTTGGCGTCGCCTGTCGGCGCCTGACGAGAGGCTTCCTCATGTCTGCACTGCGCCGTATCGGTGCGGGGCTGGCGTTGGCCCTGATCGCCGTCCTGGCGACCGCGGCACCGGCGTCCGCCCACGACCAACTGACCTCCAGCACACCCGCGGAGGACGAGGTTCTGGCGGCCGCTCCCGCGGAGGTCGTCATGACGTTCTCCGGCGATCTGATCGTCCTCGACGCATCGATGACAGGCGCGGTCGTCATGGTCGTCGATGCATCCGGTCACGACTGGGCGTCGGGAGAGATCGACGTCCAGGGCAACAGGATGACCGCGCAGCTCGAGCCGGGCATGCCTGTCGCGGGTTATCAGGTGCGGTGGCAGGTCGTCTCCGAGGACGGGCATCCGATCTCAGGCGTAATCCCGTTCACGATCGGCGACGCTGCTCCGATGGTCACGGCCGGGAACAGTGACGGTGCCGCGGACAGTGACGAAGTCACCACAGCGGGAGATCAGATCGCAGACGACTCGAGCAGCCCCGTTCGGGTGCTGCTCATCGGGGCGGGCGGCGCAGCGATCGCTGCGGCCGGCTTCGCCCTTTATCGATTCCTTCGTCGTCCCAAGGCGACAGCCGTACCGCCGGAGTCCGGCGATGACGCGGCAGAAACTCTGTGAAAGGCACTACACGATGAACACTTCCAAGACCCTCCCTCGCGCCGCGGCACTGCTCGCTGTCTCGCTTCTCGCACTGACCGGCTGCGCGTCTACGGCCGCTCCGGCGTCCGACGACTCGAAGCCCGCCGGCGATGTCGTGACGATCGAGGACGCGTGGGTGAAGTCCGCTCCGGACGGCATGTCCGCAGCGTTCGGGATGCTCGAGAACACCGGTGATGCGGATGTGACGGTCGTCTCCGTCGAATCCAATGTCTCCCCGATGATGGAGTTGCACGAGACGGTGGAGAACGAAGCCGGTGAGATGGTGATGCGTGAGATCGAGGGGGGATTCGTCATCCCCGCCGGGGGTGAGCTGGCGCTCGAGCCGGGTGCGAACCACATCATGCTGATGGGCCTCGAAAACCCGCTCGTCGCCGGGGATGAAGCGACCTTCACTCTGACGTTCTCCGACGACTCAACCTATGAATTCACCGCTCCGGTGAAGGACTACTCGGGTGCGAACGAGAACTACGAGGAGAGCGATGACGAAGGCATGGATCACTGATGCCCGCGCCCGCTGAGGGCGCGCCCACCGGTCCCGGTCGGTCGACCCGGCGACAGTTACTCCTCGGAGGGGCTGTTGCCGGGATCGGCGCGGCCGCAGCGATCGGCGCGGACTATGCGCTCAACCGCTCCAACACTGAGGAGAACACCGCACCCTCGACGCCTATGAACGGCGATGAGAAGGTCCCCTTCTTCGGAGCGCACCAAGCCGGCATCGACACCGCCGCACAAGCACACGGGGTCTTCGTCGGGCTGGATCTGAACGACGGTGTCGACGCGTCAGCCTTGGTTCGTCTCATGCGGATTCTCACCGACGATGCGGCACGGCTCACCCAGGGAACACCGGCGCTGGCCGACTCCGAACCGGAACTCGCACTGTCTCCCGCTCGCCTGACCGTGACCTTCGGGTTCGGCCCCGGGCTCGTCGCCCGAGCCGACAGCGCGGGGCCGGGGTGGCTCGCCCCGCTCCCCGCGTTCGGGATCGACCGGCTGCAGCCGGAGTTCTCCGACGGTGACCTGCTGCTGCAGGTCAACGGAGACGACCCTCTCACGGTGGCGCACGCGGCCCGCATGCTCCTGAAAGATGCACGCGGATTCGCGACGATCCGCTGGACCCAGCAGGGATTCCGGCGCGCCTATGGCACTGAGCGCCCCGGGACGACGATGCGGAACCTCTTCGGGCAAGTCGACGGGACGACCAACCCGGAACCGGGGACGAAGGACTTCGACCAGGTCGTCTGGGCGGAGGACGGATGGCTCGCCGGCGGCACTGGGGCCGTGATCCGACGCATCCGGATGGACCTGGACAAGTGGGACCGCCTCGACCGGAGCGGACGCGACGCGTCCGTCGGACGAAGCATCGCCAACGGGGCGCCGCTGACGGGAACCAAGGAATTCGACGAGCCGGACTTAGAGGCGAAGACCGCCATCGGGTTCCCGGTGATCCCGCAGTTCGCCCACATCCGTCGCGCGCGCGGTGATGACAGTGAACGCATCTTCCGCCGCGCCTACAACTATGACGAACGCCCCTTGGGCGCAGAGGTCTCCGAATCGGGGCTCATCTTCGTCTCCTACCAAGCCGACATCGAACGCCAGTTCATCCCGATGCAGCGAAGGCTCGACGAGCTCGACCTGCTCAACGAATGGACCGTGCCCATCGGCTCGGCCGTCTTCGCGATCCCGCCCGGATGCGCCGAAGACGGCTTCATCGGCGACTCCCTCCTCTCCTGAAAGCACCAACATGACTCTCACGGCATCCGAAACGACCCCGCACGACCCCCCCTCGCCACCATCCTCGCGACGACGAGGATGGTTCGCCCCTCTGCTGCTCCGACTGCACTTCTATGCCGGCATCCTCGTCGGGCCGTTCATCCTCATCGCCGCCATCAGCGGCGCGCTCTACGCCCTCACCCCGCAGCTCGAGCAGGCCGTCTACGCCGAGCAGCTCCACGCACCCAAGACGGAAACGACGCTCACCCTGGCAGCGCAGATCGAAGCTGCCGACGCCTACCGAGGGGATTCCTCCGGGCTGTTCGCTGTGCGCCCCGCGCCTGAGCCGGGCGACACGACCCGGATCATGTACGCCGAAGACGGCCTCGGACCGAGCGAATCCCGGGCCGTTTTCGTTGACCCCGGCACCGGCGAGATCCGCGGCGACCTCGTCGTGTACGGCACCAGCGGCTCCACGCCGCTGCGCACCTGGATCAGTAACCTGCACCGCAACCTCCACCTCGGAGACGCCGGACGCCTCTACAGCGAACTCGCCGCCTCCTGGCTCGGGATCGTCGCCATCGCCGGGCTCGCGCTCTGGATCATCCGCATCCGCAAAGCGCGAGCGAAGAAGGACTTCGTTCGCCCGAACCGCACCCACAAGGGCTACCGCGGCCTCTTCGGATGGCACACCAGCATCGGCATCTGGGTGATCCTCGGCGCCCTCTTCCTCTCTGCCACCGGCATCACCTGGTCACAGCACGCCGGCACCAACGTCAGCAACATGCGCGCCGCCCTCAACTGGGGCACTCCCTCCATCAACACCACCCTCGGAGGCGAAACACCAGCAGCCGACGATCACGCGCACCACCACGGTGCGGAGTCCGCACCGACCGGTGCCGCCAACCCCGCCACCTTCGATGCCATCCTCGCCATCGCACAACGAGAGAACGTAAATACCGGACAGGTCGAGATCAAACCCCCAGCCGAACCGGGCACTGCCTGGACGATCCGAGAGATCAAGAGCAGCTTCCCCACAGAAGGCGACTCCCTCGCAATCGACGGCACCACCATGCAAGTCATCGACCGGATCGACTTCGCAGAACTCTCCCTACCCGCGAAACTCGCCAGCTGGGGCATCAACATCCACATGGGAGTCATGTTCGGACTCGCCAACCAGATCGTCCTGTTCCTCATCGCCCTAGGGCTCGCCGCGATGGTTGTCCTCGGCTACCTAATGTGGTGGAAACGCCGCCCGACACGGGACACCAGCAGGATCGTGGGCACCGCCCCTCGCCGGGCGCTTGCGCGTGCACCGTGGTGGGGCATCGCGGCGACTGCCGCTGCAGCCGCGCTCATCGGCTGGTGGCTGCCTCTGGTCGGCTGGACGCTCCTCGGCTTCGTGATCATCGACGCCCTCGTCGGCCTGGCCGCGTCACCGCGCTTGCGAGCGAAGTAGCCGGACCCGCGTCTCTGCTCGCACGGCATCGACGTGCGAGCAGAGACGGTGTTCGCTGCCCGCTCGTCAACGACGCTGCACCTACTGGTGCACGTGGGCCCGCTGCCCGTCCCGGTCGAAGATCATGATGAGCTCGGCCTGCCCACCCATCGCGCTGATGGCGTGCGGGGTCATGGTCGAGAACTCCGCCGCCTCGCCACGGGCGACCTCGATGCGGCGCTCTCCCAGGAACAGCAGCACTCGACCTTCGAGTACGAGGAACCAATCGAAGCCCGGGTGCACCCGCTGCGCGGGCGGAGCGCGCTCAGGTTCAGGTTCGAGTCGCATCTTCACGGCCAGAGTCCTGCCGTCGCTGCGGCTCAGCGGCCAGGTCGTGCGGGTGCCGGAGCGGTGCTGCGCCGGTCGGATCACGACATCGCCGTCGTCATCGGCGGCGAAGAGCGCATCGAGGCTCACCCGCAGGGCGTTCGCGAGCGGTACGAGCACATCGATGCTGAGAGCGCGCTTGCCCGTCTCGATGCGGCTGATCGTCGAGGCGCTGAGCTGGGTGAGTTCTGCTATCTCGTCGAGCGAGTAGCCGAGGGTGGTGCGGATGCTGCGGAGCCGGCTGCGGGCTGCGCGCTCGACGTCGTCGCTGTGCACATCTCCAGCGTGGCACTATCTTGCGAATCCTGCAAGGCTTCTGGCGCTATCCGCATGCCCAGTCTACGCTCGGACCCATGAGCCACCATCACGCCACCCCTCCCTCTCTGACTCGCCACTGCGATGTCGCCGTCATCGGCGGCTCGGCCGCGGGGCTCGCCGGCGCCTTGCTGCTCGTCCGCCAGCGGCGCTCGGTGATCGTGGTCGACGACGGCAGTCCGCGCAACGCCCCCGCCGCGCACATGCACGGCTACCTCGGTCGCGAGGGCGCGGCGCCCGCCGAGCTGCAGGCGGTCGGCCGCGACGAGGTACGCGCATACGGGGGCGAGGTGTTGGACGGCCGGGTCCTCTCCGTACAGCGAGAGAAGACCGGGTTCCGCGTCGAGCTGTCCGGCGGCCATGCGCTGATCGCCCGGCGGGTGCTCGTGGCCACGGGCCTTGTCGACGAGCTGCCGCCATCGACGGCCTGCGCGAGCGCTGGGGTCGTGAGGTCTTCCACTGCCCGTTCTGCCATGGCTGGGAGGTGCGCGACCAGCGGGTCGTGCAGATAGTCACCTCCGCGATGGGCCTGCACCCGACGCCCCTGATGCGTCACCTGTGCGAAGAGCTCACGGTTGTACTGCACAACGCTCCCGGAGTGGATGCTGAGGCGGTTCGCGCTCTGCGCGAGTCCGGCGTGACCGTGATCGACGGCTCCGTCGGGCGGGTCATCGATCACGACGGCGCGCTGCTCGTCGAGCTCGCCGATGGCACCGCTCTGCCCGCCGACGCCATCCTCACCGGCTCGCGGGTGCATCCGCGCCTCGAAGCGCTCGAGCCGCTGGGCCTCGAGGTGGCAGCGCATCCGGCCGGTATCGGCGAGGTGCTCGTCGTCGACCCCACCGGTCGGACCAGCGTCGATGGCGTCTTCGCCGCGGGCAACGTGAGCGATGGCGGCGCGCAGGTGCTCCAGGCTGCGGCGAACGGCAGCCTGATCGGCGCCCAGATCGCCTTCAGCCTCGCCGGCGAGGACCTCCAGGCGGGGGCCCGCCCCTCCGGCGTGCAGGTCGAGTGGGATGCACGCTACGGCGACGGCGAGCCGATCTGGAGCGGCGCTCCGAACGGCTCCCTGGTGGTCGAGGCGGAGGGCATGCCGCCCGGTCGCGTACTCGACGTCGGCGCGGGCGAGGGCGGCGACGCGATCTGGTTCGCGGAGCGCGGCTGGACCGTGACCGCCGTCGACGTCTCTGCTCGTGCGCTCGCACGTCTGGGCGCCGAGGCTGAGCGGCGCGGCGTCGAGGTGCGGTCTCTCGTGCGGGATGCGAACGACCTCGTACCCTATGGCACCGATCGCTACGACCTGGTGTCGCTGCAGTACGGCTCGTTCCCGCGCACGCCCGAGCAGCGCGGGCTTCGCAGCCTGCTGGAGGCCGTCGCCGTGGGGGGAACGCTGCTGGTGGTCGGGCACGAACCCACCTGGACCCGCGAGACGGTCGATGTTGCCGCACAGACCCGCATGTACGACCCCGAAGCCTTCGTGGGAATCGACGAGATCGCGGCGACGCTGGTCGCAGACCCGGTGTGGCGGATCGAGCTGCATGAGACGCGCGATCGTCCTGCAGGGGCCTCCAGCGGTCATCACGTGCAAGACGTCGTCTTCCGCGCCGTACGCGTGAGCGACACGGACGCCGCGAGCTAGATCAGGCGGCCGCGTTCCAACCGGACGACGCGGTCGGCGAGCGCCACTGCAGCGTCGTCGTGAGTGACGGTGCACACGGCGACACCGCGCGCGGCCTCCTCACGCAAGATCAGTTGCATGCGCGCTGCGCTCTCCCGGTCGAGCCCGGCAGCCGCCTCGTCCAGGAGCAGGATGTCGGGTTCGCGCACGATCCCCTGCGCGAGGAACACGCGCTGGCGCTGTCCACCCGACAGCTCGGCGAGGGGGCGGGCGGCGAGTTCGCTCATGCCGACGCGCTCCAGGGCACGCTGGGTCGCTCGACGCGCGTCGGCTCTGGTCGCGCGGGCGCCATGCTTCCACGTGCCCATGCGCACCACATCGGATGCCGTGACGGGCAACGAGTCCGGCGCGGCCGGGCGCTGTACGACGAGCGCGAGATCTCCGTCGCGACGCACTCCGCCTCGTCGAGGCACCCTCACCCCGGCGAGGATCTCGATCAGGGTCGACTTGCCGGAGCCGTTGCTGCCCGCCAAAGCGACCACCTCGCCTGGCTGCACCTCGAGGTCGACGGAATGTAGCACGTCGTCGTCGGCGTAGCCGAAGCAGATGTCACGCGCTGACAGGGCGGGGAGCGAAGCCATCTCCCCATGGTAGCAATTGATAATCATTCTCATTCTCATGTAGGGTCGCTTCTCGTGCCCTCCCTCCTCGAGCCCTTCACCGTCGAGTTCTTCGTTCGCGCCCTCAGCGGCGGAGTGCTCGTCGCCGTCATCTGCGGCGTCGTGGGCACCTGGGTCGTGATCAGGGGCATGGCGTTCCTCGGCGAGGCGATCGGCCACGGGATGCTGCCCGGCGTCGCTCTCGCCACCGTGCTCGGCGCACCCGTGCTGCTCGGGGCGGCGCTGAGCGCCGCCGCCATGAGCGCGGCGATCGGTCTGCTGCAGCGCCGCGGCCGACTCTCCTATGACACCAGCATCGGCCTGCTCTTCGTCGCCATGCTCGCGCTCGGCGTGATAATCGTCTCGCACTCGCGCAGCTTCGCCACCGACGCCACCGCCCTGCTGTTCGGCGACATCCTCGCCATCCGGCCCGACGACATCGCGGTGCTGGCGATCGCCATGATCGTCACGGTCGGCGTCTCGGCCGGCTTCCATCGATCGTTCGTGGCCACTGCCTTCGACGTGCGCATCGCCCGCACCCTCGGTCTCCGCCCTCAGCTCGCGCACGTGGTGCTCGTCGCGCTCGTGACGCTCGCCGTCGTGGCATCGTTTCAGGCGGTCGGCACCCTCCTGGTCGTCGGCCTGCTGCTCGCGCCCGCCGTCGCGGCGCGCGCGTGGACGACCCGCATCCCCACCACCATGGTCGTCGCGGCCGTCTTCGGCGCTGCGGCGGTGATGGTCGGTCTGCTCGCGTCGTGGCACTTCGCCACCGCCGCCGGCGCATCGATCGCCGCCGCGGCGGTGCTGCTCGCGGCCGTCTCAGCGATCACCCGCTCCGTGCTCACCCGCGCCTCCCGACGGCGCCACCCCGTCGACCACCGCGACGTCGGCTTCCCGAAATCTGGTCCCGTCGCGCTCCCCGAAAGGAACCGATGAACTCCCGCGCCCTGCTGCTCCTCCCCGCGGCTCTGACGATCGCCGCACTCAGCGCCTGCACCCCCGCTCCGGGCGCCGCACCGTCGACACCCCCGGAGTCCGGAGACGGTCACGGCGCGATCGCGGGCGCCGCGGAGGTCGCCGAGCCGCCGCTCGGCCTGCTCTCGCTCGATGCCGAGGGAAACGCCGCGGTGCTCGATCTGCTCAGCGACGAGACCGCCGACCTCGGCGCCACCGCCGCACCACCCGCGGCCCTCGTTAGCGACGGACGCTACGGCTTCGTCACCACGGCCGAGGGTGTGGAGGTCATCGACTCGGGCCGGTGGAGCTGGGACCACGGAGACCACTTCCATTACTACCTCGCCGAGCCCGGCATTCTCGGCACCGTCGCAGGCGAGGGCCCCGTGACCGTCACGTCCGGCGCGCTGTCGACCGCTGGCACCACGGGGGTCTTCTTCGCCGGCTCCGGCGAAGCCGTCCTGCTCGACAACAAGGCGCTCTCCGAGGGTCGGATAGAGGAACTGCTCCGCGTCGAGACGGGGGCGGATGCCGGACTCGTCGCCCCGGTCGGCGATGGCGCACTCGTGACCGAGGGCGACGCGCTCGTCTACCACGACGACGACGGCAGCCCGGCCGGCACCCCGGTCGAGTGCGTCGACCCCGCGGGTGCGATCACGACCCGGGTGGGCCTCGTCGTCGGCTGCGCCGACGGCGCGGTGCTTGCGACCTGGCAGAACGGCGAGCTCGCCACCGAGCGCATCCCTTACCCGGCCGAGGCGTCCGATCGCGCCCTCTCATTCGACGGACGCAAGGGCCGCCCGACTGTCGCTTCCGTGGCCGGGACCACCGGATTCTGGTTGCTCGACTCCCGCGAGCGCACCTGGACACTGGTGTCGACCGAGCGGCCGCTCGCTCGCGTGGTCGCGGTGGACGACGCCGAGGGTCATGTCGTCGCGATCGACGTGGACGGTCGCGTCGTCGTGTATCTCGCCGACGGCGGCACCCTCGTCGGCGCCACTGAGCCGATACTCGCCGAGGGCGGCAGCGCCTCGTCGCTCGTCGTCGACGAGCAGCGCGCCTACGTGAGCGACCCGGGAGCGGGACTCGTGCACGAGATCGATTACGCCGACGGCGCCCGAATCGCTCGATCGCTCGAGACCCCGACAGCGCCGACGTTCGTCACGGAGGTCGGACGATGAGGATGCTCCGCACGTGCGCCCTGCTCTCCGCGACCGTCGTGCTCGGCGTCGGGGTCGCCGGATGCACCGGTTCCGCGGAGGCGGATCGACCGCAGATCGTCGTCACGACGAACATCCTCGGCGATGTGGTCGAGAACGTCGTCGGCGACGCCGCCGAGGTCACGACCCTGATGAAGCCGAACGCCGATCCGCACTCGTTCGAGATCTCCGCACAGGAGGCGGCACGGATGGACGCCGCCGACCTGCTCGTGACGAACGGCCTCGGGCTCGAAGAGGGTCTGCAGCAGCACATCGATCGCACGTCCTCTGCGGGTGTGCCCACCCTCATCGCAGGCGACGTGATCGAGGTACTCCCCTACACCTCGGAGGATGCCGCCGGCGCCGACGACCCGCACTTCTGGACGGATCCCTCCCGCATGGTCGACGTGGTGGATGCTCTCGAAGACGCCCTGGCTGACATCGACGGGATCGACGTCGAGCAGATCCGCGACAACTCCGCCGCCTACCGCGGCGACCTCGCCGAGCTCGACGAGGAGATGTCCGCGTCCTTCGCCGCAATCCCCGCCGACCGACGGGCGCTCGTGACGAATCACCATGTCTTCGGCTACCTCGCAGATCGCTTCGACTTCCGGCTCGTCGGCACCGTCATCCCCGGCGGCACGACGCTCGCGGCTCCGAGCGCTGCCGACCTGCGCGATCTCACCGACGCGATCGACGAGGCGGGGGTCCCCACGATCTTCGCCGAGTCGTCGCAGCCCGACCGGCTCATCCAGGTGCTGGCATCGGAGGCCGGCATCGAGGTCGACGTCGTCGAGCTGTTCACCGAGTCCCTCACCGAACCGGGCGAGGGCGCCGATACCTACCTGACGATGATGCGCGCCAACACCGAGCGCATCGCCGACGGGCTGACCCCATGACAGGACCCCGACCGGGGCCCGACACGAGAGGAAACAAAATGAAGCGACACATGAGAATGAGTGCCGCTGTGGCGGCACTGGCGGGCGTCTCGCTGCTCGCCACCGCCTGCGCAGGCGGCGCGGGGAGTTCCGCGCCCGCCGATGAGGAGTCGCCGGCCGCCGCGACCGAGACGGGCCGCGTCGCGATCTCCTACCCCGGTGGGATCGCCGTGCTCGATCCGGAGACACTCGAGGTCGTCGACGAGTTCGAGACCGAGGAATTCACGCGCCTCAACGCCTTCGGCGACGGCCGCACGATCGCCGTCACCACGTCCGAGGGCTTCCAGATGCTCGACACCGGCGAAGCCGTCCTCACCGACGCGCTGTTCGAGGGGACCACGCCCGGTCACGTCGTCATCCACGGCGAGAACACGGTGCTGTTCGACGACCGCACCGGCACCACCACGATCGTGCCGACCGACGGCTTCGCCGACGGCTACGACGCGCTGCCTGAGACCACGACCTACACCGCAGACGCCCCGCATCACGGGGTCTCTATCGTGCTGGAGAACGGCTCGCTGATCACCACCGTCGGCGACGAGACCGCTCGCACCGGCGCCAAGGCTCTGCACCCGCACGAAGACCACTGGGACGAGGCCGCGGCGAGCGCCGAATGCCCCGGCATCCACGGCGAGGGCACGGCAGCCGACGAGGCCGTGATCTTCGGCTGCGAGAACGGCGCCCTGCTGTTCAAGGACGAGGCGTTCACCAAGCTCGCGGCACCGGATGCCTACGGACGCATGGGCAACGCGTTCGTCTCGGAGACCAGCCCGATCGTCGTCGGCGACTACAAGAACGACCCCGACGCCGAGGGCTACCTGCTGAACGCGGTGGCGCTGATCGACACCGCGGCCGAGACCCTGGAGGTCGTGGAGCTCCCCGCCGAGGTCCAGTACACGTTCCGCGACATCGCCCGCGGCCCCGAGGATCTCGCGTACATCCTGTCGACCGACGGCCACATCCACGTGCTCGACCCCGCGACCGGTGAGCTGACCGAGTCGTACCCGGTCATCGACCCGTGGAAGGGCCCGGCCGAATGGCAGGACGCCCACCCCGCGATCAAGGTCGACGGCGAAATCGCCTACGTGACCGAGCCCGCCGCGAACAGCGTGCACGCGGTCGACCTGACCACCGGCGAGGTCATCGCCTCGGTCGAGCTCGACTACACGCCGAACGAACTCGCGGTCGCGATCGGTTGATCGACGGTATTCGCACGGGAGCGGGCAGGGCGTCGTCAGTGACGCCCTGCCCGCTTCGTTCATCCCCGGTCTTCTCCCTGGAGGCCGGACCCCGTCAGCTGCGCAGCGAGCCCGGTGATGGTGGTGTCGACGACGAAGCGATAGTAGGCCTCGCGCTGTGTGACAGCCGCATCCCCTCCGCGGAGGAACGGATCGATGAGGGTGCGGGTGAGCAGCTGCAGCCCTGGACTACCCTCCGACGCATCACGGAACTCGGCCATCATCGACGCATGGTCGCGGGGTCCGTCCTCTTCGTGCAGCAGACGGTCGTCGCCGATCGTGATCGTGAGCAAGGCCGTGTTCAGCAGCGTCGCGTATGCGAGACCCGCCTGATCGCCGAAGCCGGCGCGCAGAAGAGCGGCGATCCCACGGTCGAGGATCGGCAGCGCCGCAGGGAACGTCGGGCCATGCATGAGCAGCCACTTCGCCACCCCCGGGTGCGCCGCGACGATCGGGTACGCCGCGAAGAGCAGGTTCCGGAAGTACTCGTCCCACGGCAGGTCGGCCGAGGGCGCCCCGAGTCCGTCGAGCACTCGCTCGACCACGCGCCGGGCGATGAGGTCTTTTCCCCCGACGTGGTGGTAGATGACGGATGCTGTGACGTCGAGACGCCGCGCAAGGTCACGTATCGACCAGCCGAGGAGGTGCGAGTGCTCGGTGAGCTCGAGCGCGGTATCGACGACGAGCTCCGGGGTGAGCCCCACGTGAAATGGTGCGTCGTTCGTCATCCGTTCCTCCCTCGGCGATCTCCAGTCTCGACGATCGATCCGTCGAAAGCGATTGTGGTAAGGCTTACCTAACTAGTATCCTGCACAGGATTAGAACACTGTTCTAATCCTGTGCGATAATCATTCTCAATAACCAGTCCGCGGATCCAGGAGACGAAATGCAGGCCCCGTTCACGCGTTCGACACCGAAACCACCGTCCCCCGAAGCGGGTGTGCTCTCATCCGTCCGCGGAAGCCTCGCCGGCATCGTGGTCCTGAGCGTGATCGGCGCGGCTGGCAGCGTGGTGCCTTTCATCGCGATCGTCGAGCTCGCGAGAGCGCTGATGCCGGCGATCGACGGAGCCCCTGTGGACGCAGCCCGTGTGTGGCTGATCGTGTCGATCGCGATCGCCGCGCTCATCGTGAGCGTGGGCACTGCGTTCCTCTCCGGCGTCGTCGGTCACTTCGCCGATGCCGAGATGCAGCACTCGCTGCGTCAGCGGATCATCCGCCACCTGCAGCGCCTCCCGTTGGGATGGTTCGATCGACGCAGCTCCGGCGCCGTGCGCAAGCTGGTCGAGAACGACGTGGTCGCCCTCCACCAGCTGGTCGCCCACTCGATCCAGGACGTCTTGACGGCGATCACCGTTCCTGTGATCAGCCTCGTGTACCTCTTCATCGTCGAGTGGCGGATGGCGCTGGCGGCACTGGTCCCGCTCGTCGCGATCCTGCTGGTCTACCCGTTGATGATGCGGGGAGCGGGCGAGAAGTACCGTCAGTACGACCAGGCCACGCAGGCGCTGTCCGGCGCGACGGTCGAGTTCGTCCAGGGCATCGCTGTGGTCAAGCGCTTCGGGCAGGTCGGACGCAGCCACCGCCGGTACAGTGATGCGACACGCGAGTACGTACGGTTCGTCGGGGAATGGACGCGAGAGACCGCCGTGAGCTTCACGATCGTGGAACTGCTCGCTTCTCCCATCGTGGTCCTGGCCTGGCTCCTCGCCGCCGCGGTCTGGCTGGTCGGGAATGCGGGTGTTGCCCCGGTCGACATCCTCCCCGGCATCCTTCTCGGCCTCGGCCTCACCGCTCCGCTGATGAAGCTCGGCGCGTCGGGGCAGTTCCTGCGCAACGCGACGAAGGCGCGGCAGTCCCTCTCGGAATTCTTCGGGCTGGCTCCTGTGTCCGCCCCCGACCGGCCCGAGACTCCGGAGGGCCACAGTGTCGCGCTCGACGACGTGTCGTTCGGGTACCTCGACTCGCACCGCGTGCTCGAGGACATCTCCCTCGCCTGCGCGCCGGGCACCGTCACCGCACTCGTCGGAGCCTCCGGATCGGGCAAGTCGACCCTGGCCAAGCTGGTGCCGCGCTTCTACGACGTCGACGAGGGATCCATGACCATCGGCGGGACGGACGTACGACGCATCCCTTCGAACGAGTTGTACCGCCGGGTCGGCTTCGTGTTCCAGGACGTGCAGCTGTTGCGGGCGAGCCTGCGCGACAACATCCGGCTCACTCGCCCCGACGCAACCGATGCCGAGGTCGAGGCCGCCGCCCGTGCCGCGCAGATCCATGACCGGATCCTGCAGTTCGCGCGAGGGTACGACGCCGTCGTCGGGGAGGACGCGAACCTGTCCGGCGGCGAAGCGCAGCGGGTCACCATCGCCAGATCCTTGCTGGCTGACGCGCCCATCCTGGTGCTCGACGAGGCCACGGCCTTCGCCGATCCCGATTCCGAGGCCTCGATCCAGCGCGCTCTGAGTACGCTCGCCGCCTCACGCACGGTCCTCGTGATCGCCCACCGCCTGCACACGATCGTCCGAGCCGATCAGATCCTCGTGCTCGACAACGGTCACATCGTCGAACGTGGCACTCACGAAGAGCTGGTCGCCTCCGACGGCCGATTCGCCGCCATGTGGTCCGACTACCAGAGGAACCATGCCCGCTCTCTCCCGGAAGGAGCCGGCGCGTGATCCGTCGTCTGCTGCACTACTGCTCGCCCCGCGCGCGGCGTCTCGTGATCGCCGAACTCGCGTGCGTCGTGATCGCGGCCGTTCTTCAGGGGATCGCCTTCCTGCTGCTCGTCCCTCTGCTGAGGTCGCTGTTCACCGGTGAGGTCGAAGCGGCGTCCGGCTGGTTGCTCGTCGTCCTCGCCTCAGCCGTCGGATACGTCATCGCCTCCTGGTTCGCGAGCCAGATCGGCATGAAGGCGGCGACGTCCGTGCTCGACTCCCTCCTCGAGCGCCTCGGCGAGAGCGTCGTCTCACTCCCGGTCTCGTGGTACTCCACCGACCGCACCGGACTCATCACGGGGCTCGCCACACAAGGCGCGATGTTCGTCTCGACCATGCCGTATGCGATTCTGCGTCAGATCCTCGCCGGATTCATCGCTCCCGGAACCGTACTGATCGGCATGTACGCCTTCGACTGGCGCCTCGCCCTCTCGATGACGGTGATGGTTCCCATCATCGCCCTCGGCTATCGCTGGCTCAGTCGGGGGATCGGGCGCGGCGACAGAGCGCATTCGATCGCCGTCGCCGAGTCGTCGAATCGCGTCGTCGAGTTCGCGCGCGCTCAGCCGGCGTTGCGCACGGCCGGTGAGGGATCGATCGCCGACCGGCTCGTCAGTCAGGCACTCGATCGCCAGCATCAGGAGTACCGCGGTCTGCTGATCACCGGTGGCTCGGCGATCGCTCTGTTCGCCGGCCTCGTCCAGCTCTCGCTCACCGTGCTGCTCGTCGTCGGGGCGTTCCTCGCGATCGGCGGGACCGTCGACATCGCGACCCTCATCGCGCTGCTCGTGCTCGGTGTGCGTTTCAACGAACCGCTCGTCACAGCCGGCGATCTGGGCGGGGGTGTCGCCGTCGCCCGGACGACCATCGACCGTCTCGATGAGTTCGCCCGCACGGCCCGGCTTCCGGAACCCGCGGAGCCCGCGGAGCCCGCAGGCTTCGCCGTCGAGTTCCGCGATGTGACCTTCGGCTACGGCGCCGACCCCGTGCTGCGCGACCTGTCGTTCACTGCTCCATCCGGCGGCATGACAGCGATCGTCGGTCCATCGGGTTCGGGCAAGACCACCATCACCAAGCTCGTCGCGCGCTTCTACGACCCCGAGCAGGGAACGGTGCTGATCGGTGGAGTCCCTGTGCCCGACCTCGGCACCGCAGTCGTGGAAGCGGCGGTGGCCCCCGTCTTCCAAGACGTCTATCTCTTCGACGACACCATTGTGAACAACGTCTGGATCGGCAACCCCGACCTCAGCAGGGATGAGGTGATCGCGGCGGCCACCCGCGCACGTGTCGACGAGATCGTCGCACGCCTTCCCGGCGGATGGGACGCGCGCGTCGGCGAAGGCGGGTCGAATCTGTCCGGCGGAGAGCGCCAGCGGGTGTCCATCGCCCGCGCACTGCTGAAGAACGCGCCGATCGTGCTGCTCGATGAGGCGACCTCGGCGCTCGACATCGGCAACGAGATCGCCATCGGCGACGCGATCGACCAGATCCGCGCCGATCGCACCCTCATCGTCGTCGCGCACCGACTGCAGACCATCATGACCGCCGACCGCATCGTCATGCTCGACGGGGACGGCGGCATCCGCGAATCCGGAACGCACGCCGAACTTCTCGCGAGTGGCGGGGCGTACTCCCGCTACTGGCGCGAGCGCGTCGACGCGGCCGGCTGGCAGCTCTCCTCCACCGACTGACTTCTTCCACCTGAACTCCCCCACCCGAATCCGAGAGGAACCACCATGTCCGATACTGCCCCCGCGCCCGCAACCGCCGCGCCGACTCCCCCGAAGCGCTCACTGCGCTTCAGCCCCCGCGACATCATCAACGTCGCGATCTTCGCCGTCATCTACTTCATCGTCGTGTTCGCCGTCGCGATGCTCGGCGTCATCAGCCCATTCGTGATGATCGTGACGTTGCCGCTCACTCCGATCGTCGCCGGCATCCCCTACATGCTGTTCCTCACCCGTGTACGCCACGCGGGCATGGTGGCGCTGATGGGTGTCGCGCTCGCGGCCCTCGATCTCGTGATCGGCCACCCGTGGCAGTCGGCGCTCATCATCATCGTGCTCTCGCTCATCGGCGAGGCCATCATGGCTGCCGGAAAGTACCGCAGCACGTGGGCTGCGATCTGGACCTACACGGTGTTCTCCGCGTGGTTCATCGGCCCGTGGGTGCCGTTCCTCCTGGACCCTGCCGGATACATCGCGAGCTACGGCCTCGAGGCCTATGGCGAGGAGTACGCACAGTCGTTCCGTGAGCTCGTGACGGTGCCGACGATCCTGCTCATGGTGCTGTCGACCGTGGTCTGCGGCTTCCTCGGCGGACTCCTCGGCTCGCGGCTGCTCTCCAAGCACTTCCGCAAGGCCGGCCTGGCGTGACCCCGATCGACGTCGACGGCACCCGCCGCGCGAGCGCGCTCGCCGTCGGCGTCGAGGCGCCACCTCGCCCACGCGGCCTCGACCCGCGTGCGGCCATCGTGCTCATCGTCGCCACGAGCGTGGTGATCATGCAGGTCGACGGAGTGCGATGGATGCCGGCGGCGCTGGTGCTGGTCATCGCACTGACCATGTGGGAGGGGGCGTGGCGCCGCCTCGTCTCTGAGCTCGTGACCGTCGCCGTGCTCGCCGCGTTCGCGTTCTGGCTGCCGGTCGTCTGGCAGCATCCCGTTTCGGCGACCCTCGGCGTCGGCGCGGCCTACATGCTGAGATTCGTCCTCGTCGCCGCCGTCGCGGCACACCTCGTCGCCACGACGACGCCGACGCGCATGAGCGCCGCGCTGCGCGCGTGGCACGTGCCCCGGCCCGTCGCGGTGATGCTCGGCGTCATGCTGCGCTTCTTCCCGGTCGTCGCGAACGAAGCGCGCGCCGTACTCGACGCCATGAGACTGCGCGGTCTCGTCGGCGCGCGCGGCGTCACGCGGCATCCGCTGCGGGCGGTCGAGCGATTCGTCGTCCCGATGATCGCCGCAAGCCTGCGCGGGAGCGAGGATCTGTCGGCCGCGGCGATCCTGCGAGGTCTCGGCTCGCACCGCGTGCCGGTGCCGCTCGTACCGCCCCGCTTCGGCGCGGGTGACCTGCTCGTCCTCCTGCTCGTCGTCGCCCTTGTCACGGCCACGCTGCTCCTGAAGGGCCTGTGATGACCGACATCATCCGCATCGAAGACGTGACCTGGACCTACCCGCACGCCGATGAGCCTTCGCTGCGAGGCCTCGACTTGTCGATCGGCGAGGGCGAAGTCGTCGTGCTGTGCGGTGCCTCGGGCTCAGGCAAGTCCACGGCACTCCGGCTGCTCAACGGTCTCGTGCCGCAATTCCACGACGAGGGCGTGTTGACCGGCGCAGTCACGGTCGCGGGTCTCGTGACGACCGCTGTCGAACTCGACGCGCTCGGCGCCGTCACGGGAACGGTGTTGCAGCACCCGCGCCGGCAGTTCTTCACCGACTCCGCCCGTGACGAAGTGGCGTTCGCGATGGAGAACCTCGGATTCGAGCGCGAACACACCCGCTCGCGTGTTGACGCGACGCTCGCCGAGCTCTCCCTCTACGTCCCACTCGGGCAGTCGCTGCAACGACTGTCGGGCGGCCAGCAGCAGCAGATCGCGATCGCATCGGCCGCGGCGCACGAGCCGCGAATACTGCTCCTCGACGAACCGTCGTCGAACCTGTCGGTCGATGCCATCGCGAGGCTCACCGCGACGCTCATAGCGCTCAAAGCCGCCGGAATGACGATCGTCGTCGCCGAGCATCGCCTGCGCTACCTGCAGGACGTGCTCGACCGCGTGGTCGTCATGCGAGGCGGCGAGATCGACGTCGTCTGGACGGCCGATGAGTTCCGCGAGATCCCCGACGAGACCCTCGCGGCCGAGGGTCTGCGCGGCGTCGTGAGGCCGACGACGCTGCCCGAGATCGCCGCGGCAGGAGCGAGTGCGGCATCACCCGCCGCGTCGGTGCCCCCTGCGGCACTCGTGCTCGACGGCGTCCGCTGCACGCTCGGCGGCCGTAGGGTGATCGACCTCGACCGCGCCGCATTCGCGTCGGGAGAGGTGACGGCCATTCGCGGCACGAACGGGGCGGGGAAATCGACCCTCGCCCGCATCATCACCGGCCTGCAGCGCAGTGTCGGGAGTGTGCGCCTTGACGGCGTCACGCTCTCCCCGCGCGCGCGACAGCGATCGAGCGCCGTGGTCATGCAGGACGTGCAGCGCCAGCTGTTCACGGAAACCGTGTCGGCGGAGATCGCCCTTGCGGGCACCGATTCGCCCGTGACCGACTCCGACGCGGTTCTCGCTTCGCTCGATCTCGACCATCTCGCCGATCGTCACCCGCTGTCGATGTCCGGAGGTCAGCAGCAACGACTCGTCGTCGCGGCCGTGCGCGTCGCACGCCGGCGAATCGTCGTGTTCGACGAGCCGTCGTCCGGCGTCGACCGTCGGCATCTCCAGTCGATCGCCGAACAGATCCGGCGTGTCGCCGCGGACGGCGCCGTGGTCCTGCTCATCAGCCACGACGAGGATCTGGTCGCCCTTGCCGCCGACCGCCAGCTCTCCCTCGTGAACCCGTCCTCAGCGACCGTCCCGGCAGCGGCGCACGAATCCGTGAAGGAGTCGACATGACAGCGTCACCGGCCGCTCAGCAGACCATCCAGGCTACCCAGATCCCGCTCGTTCTGGGCTCGGTGCTCCTCGTCTACCTCGCGCAGATGACCCTCAATCCGATCATCGCGCCATTGTCGCGCGAGGTGGGTCTGGCGGAATGGCAGATCGGAGCCACGATCAGCACCGCGGCGGTGATGGTCGTGATCACCAGCCAGGCATGGGGGCGTCGCTCGCAGTCGCGGGGACGCAAGCCCGTGCTGGTGTCCGCCTTCGCTCTCGCGACGCTCACGATGCTGCTGTTCAGCGTCGTCGCCTGGGCCGGGATGGCAGGCATGATCACCGGCACCGCCCTGTTCGTCCTTTTCCTGCTGCTCCGAGGCATCGGCTTCGGCGCAGCGATCGCCGCGGTCCCGCCGACGGCGCAGGCCTACATCGCCGACGACGCCCCGGATGAGAAATCCAGGGTCAAGGGCATGGCCGGAGTCGGCGCCGTGCAGGGAGTGGCGATGGTGGGCGGCTCCGTGCTCGGTGGCGTCCTCTCAGCCTTCGGTCTGCTCACGCCCCTGCTCGTGATCCCCGTACTCCTCGGGGCCGGCATGTTGCTGCTCATCCTCCGGCTTCGCCGTGAGCCGCGTCACGACCTGGTCGCCTCGCCGGTGCGTGTGCGCCCGACAGACCGGCGCGTGTGGCCGTTCCTGGTGGCGGGGTTCGGAATGTTCACGTCGCTCGGATTCATCCAGGTGATCGTCGGCTTCATCGTGCAGGACCGCCTCGGCCTCGATGCATCACTCACCGGAGTCGTCACCGGTGGCGCGCTGTTCGCCGCAGGGGCGGGGATGATCGTCGCCCAGGCGGTCATCGTGCCGCTTAGCGGCTGGTCGCCGGCGACGCTCCTGCGCGTCGGGGGGGGCGACGGCGGTGTTCGGGTTCCTGCTGCTGATCGTCGATGCCGGGGCGGTGCTGCTGTTCGGGTCCATTCTGCTGATCGGCCTCGGCATGGGACTGGCGATGCCCGGCTTCACCGCCGGGCCGACCCTGCTCGTCGATCGCGACGAGCAGGGCGGCCTCGCCGGCCTCATCAGCGCCACGACGGGGCTGACGTTCGTGGTCGCACCCACGGCGGCGACTGCGCTCTACGGCGTCTGGCCCCTTCTGCCCGTCATCATCGGCGCCGGGATCATGGCGGCGATCACGGTGTTCGTGTTCACGCATCCGCGATTCCGGTCTCAGCCATCGTCCGGGTTACGAGACTCCGGTTCGAACTCCTGAGAACGGACGGTCGGTCGCCTCAGTGCTCGTCGTAGTGCGCGCCGTGCGGCGCGTGCTTGTGACCGTCGTGCACGTAGTCGACGTGGTCGCCGTGATCGACGGGCTCGTGACCGCAATCGGCCCCGTGCTCGTGCTCGGCGATCGAGTGCTCGGCGACCGACTCGTGCTCGTCGTAGTGGTCGCCGTGCGCGGCGTGGTGGTGGGTGCCGTGCACGTAGTCGACGTGGTCGCCGTGCTCGACGGCCTCGTGACCGCAGTCGGCCCCGTGCTCGTGCTCGGCGATCGAGTGCTCGGCGTGGATCTCGGTGGTGGTCATGGTCGCTCCTCGGTTGCGATGAGGTCGCCGGGCTCGGCGACGCGCGGTTCACGGACGTGAGCGAGGGCGTCGGCCACCACGTGTGACACGTGCAGGTCGGCGAGGTGGTAGACGATCTCCTTGCCGGAGCGGCTCGTCTTCACCAGCCCCGCCTGACGCAGCGAGCGCAGGTGCTGCGACGTCAGCGGCTGGGACATGCCCATCGCCTCCGCCAGCGCACTCACGGTGCGGGATTGCTCTTCGATGCGTCGCAGCAGCCCCAATCGTGAGGCGCTGCTGAGCACCTTGAACAGCTCCGCCGCTTCGACCAGGCCGGGCTCCTCGTTCACGTATCCACCCCATCACACATATAAATGCTTTGCAATGTGATTATACAATCGCGAACCGTTCTCAGCCGCGGGCGCGCGCGACTCACTCCGTTTCCGGGCCTGCTCTCCTGATGACCGCGACACCGCTATCGAGCACGTCGAGCCGCAGGACCGTGCCGCGCAACTCCTCCGCGATGTCGTCGGCCGACAATCTCTCCCAGCGGCCGACGGATGTCTCGGCCCGAAGCCGCACGCCGCCCGACCAGACCTCGTACCGGGAACGGAAGACGCCCTCGGCATCGGCGGCGACGTACACCGCCCGATATTCATACTGTCCCACCCGTCGGCGGACGGTGACATCACGCGGCGCGTCCGGAGCGGGATCGACTCGTTCCTGCGTCGTGACGAGGCACCCGCCGCTCGCCGTGAGATGCTCGCCCAGCCACCCAAAGAGCTCGCGCCGGTCGTCGCGAATCACATGCCCGAGCATGTGGGCGCACACCACGCCGTCGATGCCGCCGGGCAGCATCGACAACCCCTCGGGGATCGCGCCGGCGACGACCGTCACACGATCTCGCAGGCTCGGGTCATCACTCACCCGCGCGAGCAGCACGGCGCGCCCGACGAGTCCGGGCTCGACCGCCCAGACCCGAGCCCGCGACTCCGCGGCGATCACGCGGGTTCCTACCCCGCTTCCGGCGCCGAGCTCGACGATCACCCCTCCGGCGCCTAGAGCGCCGAACACCGATCGCACGGTCGGACGCAGACGCTCCCACGTATCGTCCATGAACAGATCATGAAACTCAGCGAGCTGCTCGTAGACTGTCTCGTCCGCCGGCGGCGACTCGTCGCTGTCATCGGTCACGGATCCTTCTCCCTTCATGGTGACGCGGTCGCCGCCGCATAGTGCCCGGCGACGTCGGCGACGCGGTTGTTGTAGTCGATCGACGGATTGTAGGCGTGTACGGCGGCTATCCAGGCGGACGGGTCGGTGAGGTCGCCGCCGGCGAAGCACAGGTAGCGCGCGGCGGCGAGCGCGCTGTCGTCGATGTTCTGCGGGTCGCTCACCCGGTCGCCGTTGCCGTCGGCGCCCCATTGCGACCATGTCTCGGGGATGAACTGCATCGGTCCGACTGCGCGGTCCCAGATCGTGTCGCCATCGAGTTCTCCGCCGTCGGTGTCGCGGATCGCCAGACTCGATTCTCCGGTCAGCGCGATGCCGATGATGTCGGGGCGGGCGATGCCGTCCGCCCCGATCTCGGAGCCGTGGATCGTGCCGTGCTCCGACTCGACGAAGCCGATGCCCGCGAGTGTGTTCCAGCCGATCCCGCATTTCGGGCTCTCCTCCGACGCTCTGATCGCCGCCCCAGCATAGGCGCGCAGCGGCCTCTCGGGTATCCCCGTGCGCGAGGAGAGGTCGTTCACCCAATCGCTGTCGGGGAGCTCGCTGATCGGGCGCGAGCGAGATGCGGTGCCGGGCGTCGTGACCGGCTCGACGGTCTCACGCGGGCCGGAGCACGGGTGGCCGAGGGTGCAGGTGCCGTCGACGTCTCCGCCGGTGGTGCGAGTGCGGCGACCGCGACCGCCGTACCGGAGACGAGGAGGCCGACGACGATGCTCAGCGCCGGGACCCAGACCCATCCGTCGAGCCGTCGACGACGCGGCGGCGTGCGCCACCGATGCTGCTCGGCTCGCTCGCCGTCGCTCAGCAGAAGGCCGAACTCGTCATCGTCCGAGCCTCGTCGGTCATTCATCGGGGCTCGATCCCAGAACTTCCCGCGCATCCAGACGCAGGCGGCGCAGGTACCACGCGGTCATCCCGCTCACTCCGCCGACGACGAGCATCCCCCCTGCCGCGAGCGCGATGACGATGGCGGTGTCGTCGGCGTCGTCCCCCTCGTTCACAAGCGAAGCCTCCTGGTCATCGTCGTCACCGCGCGCCGTCCGTCCGTCGAGTTCGTCGAGCGATGCCTCCTCGTTCTCTTTCGCGGCCTCTGCCTGCGCCGCCGCGACGGCCTGCGCCAGGGCATATCAATCAGTGCTCACGGCGAGGTGGTTGGTCTCGTCGGTCCGAACGGCAGCGGCAAATCCACCATCCTGCGCACCGTGTACCGGATGCTGCGACCCGCCACAGGCAGCGTTCGCGCCTCAGGCAATGACGTATGGGCGACGAGCGCACGCAACGCTGCACGGGTTCTTGCCGCTGTCATACAGGCTGCACCCAGCGATCTCGAACTCACCGTCGCCGAGTGGTCGCTACGGGCCAGGTCGCTCACGGAAGGATGCTCGGCGGCGACCGCCCGGAAATTGCATGGTTCGCATGCATTAGGTCCCGGCTCTTGTTAGTCGCCGACAACTTCGTCAGGGGTGTACGCGGGGTTTATGAGAGGCTCATCCAAAACGGGCGCGCCTGACGATAACGTACGTTCCCGATCGCTTTTCTGTTATGTCGAACGTTGATGCACCTACAGATAGGGACGGACAGCTAGCCTGTCGCGCCGGCGGACGCGTCCAGTTGGAATGGGTGAATAGGAACTGCTCAGAGAGGCTCTGAACCAGCGCCGAAGGGCCGACGTGTTCAGGCTCCCGAGGGTTGAGCCCGAGTCCGCCGGCGGCTGAGCGGACCGCAGGGGTGGTATCTCGATGCATCAGGCAGGCGGCGTGACGAGCACAAGAGTTGCCGGATCTACGTCATCGCGGACACGCAGTTCGGGCAGCTCCGATCCGTCGAGGGCAGCCGCCAGCATCCGAACCTTCGCCTGCTCGAGTGCGGATGCGAGGGACTGCGCCGAGGCGATGGCCGAGTAGAACGCGGACGCGAACACGATCGCGGATGTGTCATCGATACTGTCTGACATTCCGATCACTGCCGGCACCGTCTGCAGCATGTCATCGGCACCCGCGAGACTTTCGCAGGCGTTCAGCACGAGCAGGCGCGGCGGCTCATCGGTCGCGCCGAGCACGCGCGCGAGGAGTTCGAAGGTGACGTCGGCGCCGTCTTCATCGCCCGCGTCGTTCTCCATGAGTAGGCCATGCGGGCCCGCATGGCCGGAGAAGTGGACGATGTGCGGTCGATGGTCGTTCAGCCCGTCGAGGAGGTCGTTGACTGTCGCGGCTGGCGCATGGTCGACTTGCACGAGATCACGGTACTTGGAGCCGCGCAGTGCCTGTCGCACTTGGCGAACTTCCTGGTCGACGCGAAGCCAGGTACCGAAGCGTTGCTCGGTACCGTCTGGAGTGGTGATCGTCTCCTCCGTCGCCTCCGGGTTGGCCGTGATGTACAGCACCCGCAGCTTTTCCGGCTCAGGTGGTCGCACTTCGACATAGCGGATCTGCACGGGAGGGGTCGCGAGGCGGGCGATCTCGCGCGCGTGGGTTCGCTCTTCTTGTCGGCGACGCGAGTCGACCTGCTTCTGCTTGCTCTCTGCTGAGCGACGTTCGCTGTTGTCAGCAGACCGGAGTGATGTGGTCTTTGTGGCGATCGACTTGTCAACCGAGGCGAGGTCCTTTCGCGCCTTCGCGATCTTGGACTCCGCTGCTGCGCCCTTCTTATCCTCACGCTCGGCAGCGGAAAGTGAGGTCCGAATCGTTGACGCGCTCTTCGACCGGGCGGCTTGCTCGCGCTTCTTTCGCGCGCTTTCGCGTGCAGAGGCGGCGTCCTTTTCGGCCTTTGCGATGTCGCCTGTCAGCGTTGCCTTGCGACTCTGGAGGCGCACGAGCTCCGAACGGAGTGTGTCACTTCGAGCCATGGTTTCCCTCCGTCTCCTCGTAATGCTCTGGACGATGCGCGCCCGCTCTTGACACTGATGGGCGCACGCACGTTGGGCGGATACCAGCTGATCTTTTCAAGCTTTCGATCGTTTCGGATGCTGCCTGAGATGAACGGTGCCTATGTGGTGAGGTCCGGCGCGGTGATGGCGTCGTGGCGAATAACAAGATTCCCGCCTATTCACTTTTGCGATGGCTCAACGCTTGAGCGTTAGTGAGGTTGATGATCTCCTGTTGGATCAGGACAGGGATGTCCATTCCTTCGATATTCTGACGCGCAAGCCAGTCGCGGCTCTCGGACGAAGTCCAGTTGTCGACGGTGACGTATTGCGAGAGAGCAATAGTTGCCGTTCGCGAAAGCCCTAAAGCCATCAGGACGACCTCGCTCGGTCGGGAAACTCCTAGTTCGAGAAGCATGGTGATGTCCTGGCCGTGCCCGACGTCGTGGATGCCTCTCTCTGCAGCGTAGGCAGCGAGAACGTCCGAGTAGCACGACAAATATTTCGGCGCTTGGAATCGAGCGACTGTCTCGATGTCCGCCATCACGTCCCTGATCGCCTTCGCGATTGGCGTCTTTCCGGTAGCACGCTGCTCGATCAGTCGGGCAAGGGGCATGCCCTTCATCCAGTTGACGATCAAGTTTGCGAGCTGCCACTTTCGCCTGTCAGTCTCCCCGGGACCTGACGGGAGACCAAACGCCGCCGTCATCGTCGCCCCAATGAGCACGAGGGCGTCCTGGTAACGCTGCCGTGAGTCCGGCTCCTCGGGCAACGGCAATGTGAAGTCATGAGGATCGTTGCCGGTCGCCCTGAAATGCTCCAGGAGACGTTGCATAGCGATCGGGGATATGCCTGCATGTCGAGGGATAAGGTCTAGCGGGAACTGGGCGTCTTCGACGGCGCGCACGAGAGCGCGTTCCACTTCAGTTCGCTCGGCCGGAACCGTGATGCGCTGCAGGTGGTGAGTGATGTCTCGCCCTGACGACTGCTGCGCCGCCAGATAGGAGAATAGGTTTTCGGAAGCTGAATCTGATCCGACTGCGAAGTCGCTGCGTATGTATGAGATCAGCGGAGCCACGTCTTGGAGCCCGTGGTGAGTGGCAACCTTCAAATTCGATCGGCGTCGAACCGTGGGCAGATTCGGCCACAGGCTCTCGTCGTCGGTGTCGATACAGACGATGTTGCCCTGGAACTCTTTGCCCCATCGGCCTGCCCGACCCGCGAGGTTCCAGAAGTCGGCTTCAGTGAGTGGGCGGCCGCGTCCTTTTTGTGGATTGCGCATGAAGATCGTTCGGCATGGGAGGTTGACACCTTCGAGGAGGGTGGAGGTGCAGACGAGGAACTCAATCTTGCCGTCTCCAAAGAGCCGCTCGATTTCAGACCTGATGGCAAGTGGCATGTTGCCGTAGTGGAACGCCACACGTTTCGCGAGCGCGTCAGCAAGGCTGTACTTCGGGTGGACGGCAGTACGCACCAGGTCTTGGAGATTGCTGATGTCTTCGTCATCCTCTGCTTCGGACAGAAGATCGGAGATGTTCTTGGCAACCTTCTCCGCGTCATCAGCACCGTTTACGTAGACGATGTTGCCGCCATCGCTACCTCCGAGTGCATGTGCGACATATGCGATTCGCATCGGTACTCGAGTGGCACGTTGCTGCAGCTCGAAGCTGGCGACTTGGAGAACCTGCCCTTCATCCACCAGCGATACGATTCTTTTCGCGGGTGCGCGATACACGCCCTCGACCCGGATGAGGTTCTGGTTGACAGTGACCGCTTCGGAAGTCGTTGCCCTCGAACGAGCCGCAGCTGGCTTGTCGCTCAGCAATATCGTCGGGTTCGCACTGAGCGGGCTCGCGAAAATGACTTGCAAGCCTGGTCGATCCTCGACAGCACGGTCTAGCACTTGCTGAAGCAACACACCGCGTTCCGCGTTACCAAGTCCTTGAGCCTCGTCGACGAACAGAAGGTCGATATCGAACGGATGGCGTGACTGCTGAATGAGATGGAGTCTCTCTTGCGTCACGACAAGGACGCGGCGTTGCGTCTGGTCGAGCTCGGGATCCCAGGGCATCACAACGATGCTGGTATCTGTCGGGGCCGCTTCTCGAAAGTCTGCTGATACTTCTTCGACGAGGGCTCGGGTGGGCGCAAGGTAGACGGCCGTGAATCTATCGTTCTGACGGAGTTTTTCTAGGAACCATTCACGCACGATTCGAGATTTTCCGGCAGACGTCGGTGCGGACACGCTCACCCAGTCGAAGTCCGCCGCGTCCTTCCACAGTTCACTCTGGAATGAGTTCACCGCGAGGTTCTCGCCGCTCGACAGCGGGATGGAAAGCTGGAGGCGCTTCTTGATCGTCTCCAAGCGAAGCAAGGGTGGAAACTGTTTCCACAAGCCTGGTTGTACGAGATCTCGTGATTCCGCGAGCTCCACTGACCTGTGGTTTCCTACGCGATCGAGGATGGCCGTGGCTGCGCTCTTGTGAGTGTCGTCGGTGTCGCTAAGAGCCAGACAAGCTGCCGCGACCCTAAGGACGGTGTTCTGTGCGCGCTCGGTCGGGACAGCTGATAGCGCACTCGCGCACAGCAGCGCGTAGTTCCAGTCGATCTCGGTGGGCGGTCTGTCCATCTCGATCATCGGGAATTCAGCCTGAAGTGTGCGCAGACGGATCGACTGAAGAATGCCGCGAAACTTCTGCGAGTCAAAGACGACCTGGGACAGATCCGTCATGCCACACCGAGTTTCTTTCTGACGGCTTTCCGCATGGCATCTACATCCGGGAAAGGAACGCAGAATACGTCGATATTCACTTCAAGGAGCACATTCTTTTCAAGCCTGGCTCGGATGGATGTCTGCCATCGTTTGACGGCTTTGGCGATCTCGATTTCTTGTGCATCGGCAAGCTTCGTCATGTCTGGGTATGCCGCGTAATCAAACCCGATTAGGCATACCCCGTTCCAACGCACCTGGAGCGCCTTCGAGTTGGTCTCGTCGAAGTACTGAAGTAGATGCGCGGCCAGCTCGTCCTGCTGAACATTTAGGTTTTCGCGTACTAGTAGGAGATCGCGACGACGAGTATCACCATCGGCGCCGAGGAACGGACCGATGCTGTCGAAGCAGTCGGTGAAGGCATCTGAACTTGACTTGTAGAGTTTCGACTCGCCCCAGTAAAGATCGAGCACACCGTCTTCACCGAGCTTTGCGTGCACTCCGTCCGACCCGTGTACGTGAACGTTGTTGTTCGTCTTCAACGACATCTTGGCCAACAGCTGTGGGAGCTGGAGCACCTGCTCCATTAGGAGGAACAGGAGAAGCTCGCCTCCCTCACCAGTTCCATCTCCGTCCACGAAAAGCTCTCTCGCTTGCTGCTCGAGACGGGAGAATTGGCTGGTGGATCCAGTCTCCTGGAGGTGCTTGAGGGCTTGCTCGATACGCGAACGTGGAATACAGAAATCCATCGCTGCCCTTGCCATTGCAGTAGCGAGAAGGTCGATCGCCGGCTGACCGTTCGCGTCCACCGAGACAAAATGAGTCCGAACAGTGGCCATCGAGTCCTGAAGGCGCAGCGGGACGTCGTACGCGCTCAATAGGTGCAGAAACTCGTTGGGGTCTCCTCGCACAAGACTGTCCAGCATCTCAGCGAATGAGTCCTTGGCAACTTCGATGTCGCTCATTCCAGTACTCCCGGTTTTAGGTGCAGACCTATGATTCAGCGCCCAGCAGCGGCCTAGGCTCGGCCTCTGCGCGCCGGGCTCTTGCGTTCTTATGGAGATTGACTGGTGTGGCGTCGATAACGCGGCGGATCATTTCTGCGATGAAACGATCCGGTCGAAGGTCGACGGGGACTCGCTCCCATGGGAGCTCGACAACGGGAAGGGTGGCCAACGCGATGTCGATCTCCGACTGTTCGATGTACTCCTCTTGGCCCCCGTCTGCTTCATCTGTTTCGATTACACCGGCCTCGACCAGTGGGTCCTCGCCGTCGCCCTCATCGTCCGCGGTTTCGTCAACGGCGAGGTGGGGGCCATACTCGATGACGATGAGCGATACAGCGTGGTATGCGTCGTCTTCGCGTCCGAGCTTCTGGAGGAGGTCGATGAGCCATTCCGCCTTGTCGGGCGACTCGTCAAAGATGGTGGATCGGAGCCCGTAGACGAAGCCGAGCGCGGCAAGGGGGTGGCGGAGGCGGAGGTTCTTCGCATCGCCGTAAGATTCCTCGACCCGGTTGGCAGCGTTCTTACCGAAGCTGGAGTCCATCCGTTTTGTGCTGATGAGGAGCTCTGGTCCTGCCGCCCAGTTCGACATGACGACGTCGACTTGTTTGAGGTAGTTCTTACCAAGGATGTTCGCCGAGGAGGCGGCTGCTCCGGAGGGCGGCGTCTTTGCCTGAAGTCTCTTCCAGAGCGCATCGCGTTCCTTGGCCGTGACCTTGTTGAGCAGGCTCACGATGGGGCCAGGCAAGATCCGCGGTGCAGACGGGCGTGGCCAGACGGCATCGGCGTCGAGCCCAGAGCGACGGAGCTCATACGAAAGCCAGACGTCCAACGCGAGAGCGGGTACGCCCGTCGTGGTTGGGGCTTTCAGGTAGAGCGGGACTCCGAGAAGCTTGATGAGCGTGTCATAGTCGGGCTCGTAAGAGAGAGCTCCACTCTCGTCTTTAACCCAAGGGTTGCTGTGCTCGCCGTTGGGGGCGGCATCAGCGACGATGCGATCAAAGATCGCCCATGCTTTCGACTTTGTCGATGGTTCAGCGGCCACTTCGTCCCCTTGTTTGGCGTCGGCCAGCCAGGGCGGCGTGGGCGTCTCGCACATGGTCGAGTTCGGATTCTGCAACAAGCTCGGGGTCGATGAGCAGTACGTCGTCGACGAGCTTGACTGCTGCGATGAGGTCTCCTTGTTGGAGGAGCTTCGTGACGTCTTGTTTGATGAGACGCAGTTGCTCGGCGCAAGCTTGTACATGGGCGGGTGAGGGCATTGCCCAGACATCGGCCTCGCGCGGCTCGAGCTTGAGGATCCCTCCTCCATACGCGCGTCCCACCATTTCGGCGTTGAGAAGAGTGACCGAGTTGAGGCTTGCGATGGGCAGAAGGTCGCGGCCCAGCTCCCGATTTTGCTCGTAGAGGTAGACGCCGTGGACAGAGTTGAGGTGGTGCGCGCCCGCTGTGTTTGTCGTGAGTCTCGGGGTGTCGGCGTTCATGCATGTCAGCATCAAGTCGGCGGGTGGCAGAAGCGGCACTCGGTACCATGGCTTCCGTACCCGGCACTTGTATGCTTCGTCGACACCCGCGAGGTGTCCGGTGTCGATGTACGCCTGCGCAGCTGGGGACGGCCTGTCGGCTGGGCGGAACAGCCAGGTGGATTTGCCTTGTTGCCCGAGCTTGATCATCGCGCTGCTGGAGAGTTCAAGTCCTCGGAGATGGGAACTGCCAGGCGGTGAGAGCCGAACAAGGTCTTTGCGAGGCAGACCGAGTTCCTTGACTCGTGCCGGTGAGAGGGCGAAGTAACGATTATTCCCGGTGACCATTCCAAGCGTGGTGTCGCCCCAGGTGTCGAGGCTTGTGAAGTGGCCTTCTGCTCGGAGCGTGCGAAGGGGCTCCACCGCGTCAGGGTCTACCAGTAGTCCTGTCCATTTCGCTGACGGGTCGGCGGGCTTCCAAGTAAGCGAACCGGTAATCGATGCGAGAGCATTGGCGTCTTGAGCCTGGTAGATCGTCGCGTGATCGGTTGGCCCCTCGTTGAACCCATCTGCGAGGAGCAGCACGACATCAGCTTCTGCTTCGGGGAAAACCTGTTCGGCGAATAGGACGAGTTCAACGCTGCGGAATCGGTCGAAGAGGAACTGTCGAACAGCCGCCGCATAGTTCACGCTGAGGAGCTCCGCGGGGAGCACAAGCCCCATCCGCCCGCCGTCCTTCAAGAAGAGAGCGGAGTGGACCGTGAACGCAGCCCAGCTTGATGCCAGCGCGGTCAGAGAGACTCCGGCTTTCAGGGCTGCTGCGCGTGACCTGATTCGAGACTCGCCGGTGAAGTCCTGGTAGCGGATGTAGGGCGGATTGCCGACTACGACGGAGTAACGGGCTTCTGGCTCGACGAGGAAGAAGTCGCTCACCGTGATGTTCGGGCTGCCCCCGGCGTCCTCAACCCGACGGTGCGCGACTGCGGCACTGTGCTCGTGGATCTCGACACCGTCCACGGCGGGCGTGCCAGCGCCGTGCTCGTGGAGGCGGCGCACTGCTTGGACGAGGAACGCCGCATCACCAGCGGAGGGTTCGAGGACGGTGTCCGTTGAGCTTCGGACCGCCCAGTCGGTCATGTAGCGCGTTATCGCATCGGGCGTGAAGAACGCGCCGCGAGCCTTGCGCAGTTCTGCCGTGTCAGCAGGAGTTGCGGCGGTTTCAAGCATGTCTCCATTCTGTCGTACACCCCCGACCGACACGGGGATGCTGCTCAGCATGGCGTGCTCTCCCCCGCAGAAACCGCCAGGTCGCGTGACGAAACACGCCGTCTCGCGCCCTGGCCGCGGTCTGCCTCACCATCACGCTGGTCTTCCGAACGCTTGCTCCAGGAAGTCCGCTGTGACCGGGTCCACGGTCTCGTTGCGGCGGATGTAGTGATCCCGGGTGATCGAGGGGTCGCTGTGTCCGAGGAGTTCGGAGGCGAGCTGCAGTCCCCCGACCTCATTGATCGCGGTCGCGGCGGTGCGGCGGAACCGGTGCGGGGTGACTTCAGGAACGCCGGCTTCCTGCATCACGTCACGGAGCTGCCTGCGGATGTTGTTCGTCGTGTGCGGTGTCCCGACGCGTGTGGAGAACAGCAACGTGTCCGGGTGGGTGAAACGGATCTTCTCCAGTCGCGCCTGGATCGCTCGGAGCGCAAACCCTGGCAGCGCGAGGCGGCGGACCGAGCGTGCTGTCTTCGGATGGTCCTGCCGGTGCGTGGGTTCGCCCTTGCGGCTCACGATCGTTCCCGAGATCCGCGCCGAGGGTATCGGCGCGTCGAGGTCGAGGTCGCCAAGGCGGATCGCGAGGACTTCCCCGATGCGCCCGGAGGTGCCGAGCATGACTTCCACGACCTGTCCGAGCTGCCCGTCGGGTTTCGGGCCTGCCTTGATCGGTCGCTGCTCCCACGCGCTGATTCCTGCGCGGATGGCTTTGAGTTCATCCGCGGAGTAAATGTCCGGGGTGCGGGCGGGGCGGCGGAGACGGGACACGTGATCCATCGGGTTGCGTGGAAGGATCTCGTGCCGCACCGCGAGTCCAAGCGCGAGGCGGAGGACGACTCTGGCTTGTCGTGCCCGGTTGTAGCTCTTCTTCGCGAGCTGCTTGAGGAAGAAGTCGCAGCGCGCCACCCCGATCTCCCTGAGTGTGACTTCTTTGAAGAACGGGAGGACGAGGGTGCGCATGTTCCGCTCATACAAGAGACGCGTCGTCTGCGAGAGACGGTCCTCGAGATCCATGTCTTCGAACCAGTACGACACAAGCGCGGGGAACGAACTGTCAGCGCTCATCCCCGAGAACCCCGGGTGGAACAGGTCACGCTCGGAGAGCTTCTTCTTCAGGGAACGTTCGGCTGCGGGTCGGGTGGTGCCGGTGGTTGGACGTGCCGGCTCTTGCCGTCCCAGTCTCGGTACCGGGTGCGAGCGACGTAGCGTCCACCGTTGCTGCGCCGGATGGTGATAGTGCCGAAGGTCCCGATCGGGGTTCGGGGCCTAGCCACGAGCGGTCCGCTCCCCCATGCTACGGAGTAGATCGGTCGTGGTCCACGGAGGTGTCAGTCCGGGTGAATGAGGATGGTGTGGAGAGAGCATCCCTTCAGTCTGCGCGCCGACGCAGAACCTCCGAACGCGTCTGTGTCACCACTGCGGCTCCTGAACCCGCGTCCGGGCATTCAGCCAGTTAGTTGTTCGCAGACCTTTGGGCACTGCCCTGCTTAGGTTCGGGCAGGACTGGCTGGTCCGTGCACCCGGCGCTCGCGAAGTCGCTCGCGCACTAACAGCACCACGCTCCACGGCCCGAAGAGGAGGAACTTCAGTCCGTTCCACAGTGCCCAGAAGAAAGCAATGTAGAGCCATTCGCTCCAGCCCTGCTCGATGAGGCCGGTGCAGGTGGCGGCGATGAGGATGTAGACGACGCCGAGGAGCATCGCTGGCATGCCCCACTTCAGTCCGGTCCTGGTGCGGAGCCGGTCGAGGAGGATGTTGGTAGGCATCCAGCGTCGCAGGAAGATGCGGGTGTGGATGCTGGCGTTCCAGAGCCGGTTCAGAAGCATGATGTGGGCCTCGCTTTCGCACGCAGGACTATCGCGGTGTGGCTGGTCCTGAGTGGTTGAGTGCCCGAGATGCTTCTCGAACGGTCTGCGTCACCCCTGAACGATGTCCGGGGCTCGGCGTGTGGTTGCTCCTGCCACCACCAGGATACCGGCGGCCCTGCAGCAAAGGAAGAGCAATCCCTTGCCGGGCGACCCTTGGCGCTCACAGGGTGCGGCTGCTGCGCCGTTGCTGTGCTCCAGGCGCCGTATCCTGCTGGTCAGGCTGATGGCTGGCGAGGAGCCCGCGGGCGCGTTCGTAGTCGATCCTCTGCGCGTCATCGTCGGGGACGGGGCCGAGAGGGCTGGTCGAGGTGACGCCCCACCTGTCCCGGTACGCGGCAACCACTCGCACCACGGTCACTCGTGCGTCCGGGTCGAGATCGTCGAAGGTTCTCATCCACGGCTCGGGCCGTTCAATGGCTGTGGTGGTGAGGGCGTCGAGGCGTTGCCGCATGAGCTGCTCCCGCTCCTGGAGCACTTGCTGCATGGCCGGGTCGGTGACGCCCGTCGCGCGCGGGAGGAGGCCGGCGATCAGCGACACCCGACGTGCCGAGGGCCGGTAGGTGGCCGCGACTTTCTGGACCCGGTAGCGCAGCAGCGACCCGAGATCATCCACCCCGTCCAGGCCACCGGCGCGGATGATGCGTGGGAGGAGGTCGTCGATGTCGTGCCCGTCTGCTTCGAGGCGGCGCAGTTCGGTGGTGAGGATCCCGAACGACTCCGTCTCGACAAGTTCGTCGATCGCCTGTGGGGTGAGGCCGCCGTGTTCGAGGAGAGTGACCCACCGGTCCTGCTGCGCGTCCTGGGCGATGGTGTCGTACTCGGCAGCCAGCTGCGCGAGCGAGCCCCACATGTCCTGCTCGGTCGTGATGGTCTCGTTTGCGGATTGCTCGGCCCCGACCTGCTGCAGGATGCCGTAGAGGATGCTCCGAGCGGTCATCTGCAGGTCATCCCGGTGCTGGTGCTCTTCCAGGTGATGTTCATCGGTCGCGATGTAGGCGCGGTTGGATTCCCGGCCGCGGGTCATGGCGACGTAGAGGGACTCGCGGGTCATCTCGGGTGAGTGAACGATCGCGTGCGCGGTATCGACGGTGGAGCCTTGGGCGCGGTGGGCCGTGATGGCATACCCGAGTTCGACATGCTCGCTGACGTACACGGCAGGGAGTGCGATTGTTGTGCGCCATTTGGAGTGTGCGCGGCGGACGGTGAGGGATCCGTCGTCGTGAGCTTGGGTAACGGTCCACCGGTCGCCGTTCTTCACCCACCCGCAGCCCAGCGCGAGACGTCGGTCGTTCTTGCGGGTGATGACCAGGTCGCCACGGGATGTCTCGTTCCCGTCATGGAGCCGGACGCCATCGAGGGCGACGTCGCCTGCGAGGATCCGGTCGGTGCGGGCGCGGGTGTTGAGTTCAGAAACGGTGTCGAGGGTCTCGGCAATCAACACCGACGACTTCCCCTCTGCTTGATCGCTACGCCACGCCTGATATGCCTGCTCGAGGATGTCCTCGTAGCCGCCTGGGGTGATGCGGTCGTGGTCGAGGTAGGTGTCGATGACGTCGGTGTCGCCGATCCGCAGGCCAAGGGAGGCGTGTTTCTCCCACTCGTTGCGGAACCGGCGCACATCAGTCAGCTCCGGGGCATCGTCCCGGTCGCGGACGACCATTCCGAACGCCCCACCCGCATCCACGGCCGCGAGCTGCGCCCAGTCGCCGACAAGGAGTACCTTCGCGCCGGCCTCGGTGGCGTGGGTGGTGATGGTGTCGAGGGCGAGGGTTCCTGCGAGTGAGGCTTCGTCGATGATGACGAGTTGGCCGGGTGTGAGGTTCCAGTTGCCGTGGCGGTGTTCGTGGAGCCACTTCGCCGTGTTCTCCGTCGAGATCCCCAGATCCCCTGCCAGGCCATCCGCTGCGGCAGCAGACGGTGCGAGGCCGATCACTGAGCCGGTACCGTGGTGTTTCTCCCACGCTCGCCGCAACGCGGACATCGTCGTGGTCTTCCCCGTCCCGGCGGGGCCGACAAGGACGTCGAGGGTGCGGGCGGAGACACCGATCTTCGCGATCGCCCGCTCCTGATCCGGTGACAACACATGCCCGTCGCGGTTCTTCGTGCGTGCTGCCTGCTCAACCCATGCCAGCGGCACCGTCGGCGCGCTCCTGTCGTTCGACGCGGCGAGGAGACGATCCTCCGCCGCGATCACCCGTTCAGACGAGAACACGGTCGCGGCTTTCGGGCGGAACACGCTGGACCCGTCTGGGCGGCGGAATGACGGCGGGCTCGACGCCAACTCCGGCGGGGTCAATTGCAGCGAGACGCGTTCGGCGGCGTCGACGATTTGCTGGGTGATCGTATCGCGGTCGTTCGCGGACGCGAACCGGAGTGCCATCGTCTGCCGGACGGCCTCGGCGTGGAGGTTCCATCGTTTCCACGTCGCTCGCCGATCACCCACCCGCGCCACCACCACTTCGGCGACCTGATCGAGATCGGCGAGGGGGATGTCGTCGGCGCGCAACAACGGCTCCCCGGCGCTTCCGGCCAGGAGCGTTGTGGCCCACGTCGGAGCATCCTCCCCAAGAAGTTCGGTGGCGCGTTCCCGCCACCTGGTGGTGAGGTCGCTCAGCGAGTGGTGCTGCTTCGGGGGTCGAGTCTCCAAGGTGGCTTGTTGCCGGAACTGCCACAACAACTTCGGTGACGGCTGCCTCCCATGCCTGGTCACGTAGTCGGCGACGAGGCGGTCCTTGACCTGCTCAATATCGCGCGTGCGGGAGGAGAACTCATCCATCAGTTCCTGCGGCACCCCGGTGATCTCCCACGCCGTCGACCTGCCCGCACCACGCTCGCGCGCCTCCCACCCGACGCCGAGCACCTGGGTGAGGTGGTCGGAGAGGACTGCGTTGTAATGCTCCGACAACCCCGTCACCGCCGCATGGATCGCACGGGAGTCGAGGGTGCGCCACTTCCCGTCGTGGACGGCTTGGACTCGGTTCGCGACCACGACATGAGTGTGCAGTTGCGGGTCCGAGGCTCGAGAGTCGTAGTGGTCATAGGCAGCCGCGATCACCCCTTGTACCTCGACTTGAGCGACTGCGCCCCGCGGCCCTTTCGCGCCGATCCGGGTCATCGCGACATTGCGCTCGAACAGGTCGATCACGTCCTGGATCGCGGCGTGGTGCGCCCGGGCGATCAGCGCCTGCGTGCCCCCGTCGGCAACCGCCCAGAGCGTCGAGACGGACTTCGGGACCGAGAAGGTCAAATCGAACCCCGCCACCGGAGCACCCATCGGCTTCGCTGCTTCCTCGGCCTCGATCAGCGCGGTCTGGGTCGCACGCTCCTCGCCGATGAGCGTGTCAGGGAGTTTCTCGAGGCGACGATCGACACGTTCCGCGGCGGTCGCGAACTTCCGGTACGGGCGACCCAGCGGCTCGCCGCTGTTCGGGTCCCGCCCGAACCCCATCAACCGTCGCAACTGCTCCTCACTTACCAGGCCACCATCGGCCACACCGCGTGAGAGACCGTCAAGCCCGGATCCTGCCCAGGTGCCCGGTGGTGTTCCGGACTCAAGGTAGTACCTCGTGAGTGCGGCCGGGGCGTCGCGGGCGCCATCGCCGGCAACGACAGAACTCAGCAGATACCGGTACCCGTCACCTGCCGTCATCACCCTGATCGACACCGTCACACCCAACAGGTACGCGACGTCCCTTCCGCCGGACTACACCGCGGACGGGGTTCCTGGCTCGAAGTCCCAACGAGTCAATGTGAGTCATTGCCTTCCCTTCGGTCAACGCAGTCCCAGATCCACCGTTTCCATGACACTCCCGTCAATGTGGACGTGGCGTCGCAAATGACGACGGAGTCCAGCAGCTACTGACTATCCGCGCCCAGGTAGGGCCGTGACGCGCGGTCCACCGTCCGGCCGTGACAGGGGGTGATGGATGGAACCAACTGGCAGCGCGCGCCGTCGTCCGGTACGGTGGGTGGTATGCATTTGTACTTCCTGTGACGGCTGGGCAGGCCTACCGCGCTCGTTGAGTATCTCCGAGCCCGCGGCGGCTGCTCGTTCTGACCCTGCTGGGTCGCCGTCATTTGCGTACCCGTTTGCCTCTCGGCTTGTGGTGCGTCGTTTCGAAGGATTCGAATGCTCACCCCTACCCACGTTCATCCGGCGCGCCATCGCGCGCAGCTCACCGCTTCCGATGTTTCCCTCATGCGAGGAGCGACATCCGTTCTCAACCACGTCGATGTCGTCCTTACTGCCCGTTCTCGAGTCGCGATCGTTGGCGAGAACGGGCGCGGAAAATCAAGCCTCCTTCATGTGCTCGCTGGCACGCTTTTGCCAGACAGCGGGGTGGTCCAGCGCATCGGCACGCTCGGCCTCGCCGAACAAGAAATGACCGCTTCCGATAGCCGAACCGTTGGGCAGGCTGTTGCCGAAGCGATCGCCGAGCCACTCGCCGCGCTGGCGGCACTCGACGTCGCCGCTCAGGCTCTCGCCGACAGGAAGGATGGGGCCGCAACGGAGTATGCGGCCATGTTGGAGCTTGCTGGAGCGCTCGATGCCTGGGATGCCGAGCGCCGTGTGCAGATCGCACTCGACGCGCTCAACGCAGTGACAGAAATGGCGAGGTTACTCGCTGATCTTTCCGTGGGGCAGCGCTACCGGGTGCGGTTGGCCTGTCTCCTGGGAGCTGAGGACGACTTTTTGCTGCTCGATGAGCCCACCAACCACCTCGACCGCAGCGGACTCGAGTTCTTGACCGCGCAGCTCCGAGCGCGCAGTGGTGGCGTCGTCATCGTCAGCCACGATCGAGCGCTCCTGTCCGATGTCGCGGACACCATCATCGACCTTGACCCGACCCCCGACGATCGCCCGCGTGTCTACGGCAGCGGCTATACGGGATATCGGGAGGGGCGTCTCGCAGAAAGGGAGCGTTGGGAACAGGACTACGAGCGTCAGCAGGCGGAACACGCGCGGCTTCAAGACAGTCTCAGCGCCGCACAGAACCGACTCGTGTCGGGGTGGCGTCCGGAGAAAGGCACCAACAAGCACGGCCGGGCCACCCGGGCGGGCGGACTGGTACAGAATGTGCATCGGCGTCAGGAAGCGCTCGAAGCGCACGCGGTGACCGTGCCGGAACCGCCGCAGCTCTTCCGCTTTTCCGACCTTCCCACCCGAACCGGTGCGGCACTACTGAGCGTCGATCGTGTCAGTGTTGCCGGGCGGTTGGCCGGGCCGGTGTCATTCACGCTGTCACACCGTGGTCGACTTGTCGTAACTGGCCCGAACGGAGCGGGGAAGTCGACGCTGCTGGGCGTGGTCAGCGGCGAACTCGCACCGGACACGGGCGCGGCTCGACTGCCAGGGGGCACCCGCATCGGATTCCTCCACCAAGAAACCGCACTGCCCTTGGACCGGCGGGCGAGCGAGCTCTATGCCGCACATACCGGCGCGCTCGTCTCGGAAGGCGTTCTGGAGTCATCCGAGGCGGTCGGGCTCTCTCAACTTGGTCTCTTACGACCCCGTGAGGCAGGCAAGCAGGTAGGAGAACTATCGATGGGCCAACAGCGCCGCCTCGACCTCGCGCTCGTGCTCTCGACACGCCCTCACGTACTACTCCTGGACGAACCCACCAATCACCTCTCCATCGCTCTCGTCGACGAACTCACGGCGGCGCTCGGAGCAACCCCAGCGGCCGTGCTGTTGTCCACCCACGACCGGCAACTCCTCCGCGACGTCGCCGGCTGGCCGCAGCTTCACCTGACTGCGACGACTCAGGGCGAGGTGCTGGTATGAGCAAGAAGAACCTCAATCGGATCCGTGCGCTTCGTCCCCTGGCCTCACGCGACTATCGTCTCGTGTTCGCCGCGGTCGGCATTGAAGTCTTCGGCACCGGTATGTGGACGATCGTCATGGTCTTTCAAGTGCTTGCGCTCGATGACAGTCCGCTCGCGCTTTCAGCGGTAGCAACTGGAATGAGCCTTGGCCTGTTCGCCTTCTCGATCCTGGGCGGTGTGGTCGCGGACCGTTTCTCCAAACGCCGCATCATCATCACCGTGCAAGGCTGCACCGCGGCAGCGATGACCGGGGTAGCAGTCTTGTCGCTCACCGGGTCCATCGAGTTGTGGCATGTCGGCGTCGCCTCGTTCGCAATGGGCGCAGGGAGCGCGTTCTTCTATCCGGCCTACAGTGCGTATCTGCCTCAAGTACTTCCTGCTGAGGAACTCTTGGCCGCGAACGGGCTCGAAGGAGCTCTCCGCCCATCGATGGGTCAGGGCCTCGGGCCAGCCCTCGGAGGAATCACCGTCGGCATGTTCTTTCCGGCGATCGGGGCGGCTATCGTCGCAGCCTCGTACACGACCGCGTTCGTCATCACGCTGTTCCTCAGCCGACGCCAGGAGCTGACCGCGCCCGCGCTGCGGGAGGAGCGCACGAGCGTGTGGGGAGACCTCCGAGCGGGAGTGCGCTATGTGGTTGGCACGCGGTGGCTGCTCTGGACATTGATCTTCGGTTCCTCCCTCGCCCTCATCGTTCAAGGTCCTATCGAGGTGCTCTTGCCCTTCCTCACCCGCGACCGCTTCGAGGACGCCGAAGCCACCTTCGGTTTCCTCCTAGCCGCATACGGGATCGGCGGGGCGATCGGATCGCTGGTGGTCTCATCGCTGAAACTCCCTCGCCGCTATCTCACGTTCATGATCGTCTGCTGGGGCGGGGGAACACTCCCGCTCGTGGTCATTGGCGTTGCGGACAACCTGATCCTGATGCTCGCAGCACTGTTTATGGTCGGAGCACTCACTGGAGCGGGCGTCGTCATCTGGGGCACGCTATTGCAACGGCTGGTGCCGCTCGACATGATCGGTCGAGTCGCGAGCCTCGACTTCTTCGTCTCGATCGCGTTCATGCCCGTCTCGATCGTCATCGCGGGGCCACTTTCCTTGGTCGTGCCCATTCCCGTGATATTCGTGATCGCGGGAATCATCCCCCCAGCTCTCGCCGTGATCGCGATGCTGGCGGGACGCATGCGCGAAAGTGAGGAGCATCACCCCATGGACGCTCCCTAAACGACATGGCTTTCGACACGGCGCAGACGTTCCGCTTCGAGCCTGTGACGGTTCGAAGCGGAACAGTCTGCTCGGCCGTCGCCGCAGACGCACATGACTTCGTGAAATTGATCGTCGTGCTCGCCGGATCAATTGTGTTGAACAGCGAGTCCGGCGAGCGCCGTGTGAACTTCGGAGACACCGTTGTTTCCACGTCCAGCATCTTGCACGGATCTGCGTACTGCGCGAGCCAGTTGTCAGCCACGCAGCCGTTGACCGAAGCGTGGGACTGTGACTTTGGTTCCTGAAGCGTGCCTGTTTACCCCAGACAGGATCCCGCTATCGGTACGGGAGCAGACCGCGTACGGCGATTCGGGACCAGTGGTGGTGGCCTCAGTGAAGGTTGTGTTCACTATCTCTGGGTGGGCACGCGTTCACTCACCGGTGGGAGAGGTGCTCTTGGAACCGGGGAGCATCCTTACAATCCCGGCAGGTGTCGAGTGTCGAGGGTTCCCTGACGGTCATGCCCGTACGGTGACGTTCTACTTCCATCCTGAGTATCTGGCCGATCAAGTGCGCTGGCTGTCTGCGACACATCCCCTTGTGCAGCATCTACACCGCGCGCTGGAGGATCTGCCGCAACTGCACCAGTTGCAATTGGCAGCCTCAGCAATGCGCGACCTTGCACCAACATTGGTGCTCATAGCGCGTCAACGCTGGGGCAAGATCGGAAGCTTCGCAATGTTGTCGATGACTACGGACATATTCGAAGCAGTGGGACGTCTGGCCGGTATCGCATCGGAGACTGCCGAGGGATCAATGGTCGCGGGGCAAGCTCCGCGTCGGGAAGTTGTTCTGGCGATCGCACTGCTGCGCGCCGACCTGGGGCGTGACTGGCGGATCAATGAGTTGGCCAGCGAGGTCGCGTTGTCAGGCTCGCAACTAGCCCGATTGTTTCGCGCCCAGATTGGAGTGTCGCCGGCGGCGCTTCTTCGCCAGCTGCGAGCAGACCAGATGGCCGAGCTTCTCGCCACCACGAAACTCGGCGTGGCCGAAATCGCCACAGCCGTCGGGTGGAGCGACCCTGCCGTCGCATCGCGAGCCTTCAAGCAACGCTACGGGGCAGCCCCTCGCGCCTATGCGAGCTTTACACGCAACAAAATGCACGAACGAAACTCGCCACAGGAACCGATCCTATGAATTGCGCATGTCCATGGCCCTCGGCAGCAGGAGCCTCCACTCGTTGATTGCCGATCGTGTGTGGGAGAAATCTGGCAGTGGGAATCAGCGACGCCCAGGCACCTCGTGGAGCTCTGATCTGGCGCGTGGGCGCTGACTCTCGCGTGGCGTCCACGCTGGGGCTGTGTGGGCTCGACTTCGTCGGTGTGGCTCGTACCTGCCGGATGAGCTTGTTCGTCGCACACGAGCGCGGACAGGCCCCGAACAGCAGGGAGCCACCGTCATGCCCGACTCCACCCCGACGCCCGCCGCGCGCCTGACCGAACTACCCAAGCCGGTGTTCGCCGATGAACGGGCGACGCTCTATCTCGGTGACGCGGTCGAGCTCCTCCCGCTCCTGCCCGAAGGGAGCATCGACGCCCTGGTCACGGACCCGCCCTACGGGTTGAGCTTCAACGGGCAGGCATGGGATGACGCATCCGGGTTCCGGGAATCCCTTTCGCACATCGACACAAGTGAGATGAGTGCGCCGGAGGTGTTCGAGACGTGGTGCACGGCGTGGGCTGCAGGAGCATTGCATGCGTTGAAGCCGGGTGCGTATGTTGCAGCGTTCGGTGGTGCACGCACTTGGCACCGGATGGTGCGCGGGATCGAGAATGCGGGGTTCGAGATCCGCGACCAGATTGCATGGCTACACACCACCGGAATGCCCAAGAGCATGGACCTCTCGCACGCCATCGACAAGCACCAGGGCATGCAACGCACCGACCGGGTCGTGCAGACCACTGATCATGACGGGGTGCTCGGCGCGACCCGCACGGTCCTGTCCAAAGGCACTCCAGTGACCGAGGACGCGCAGCGGTGGGAGGGGTGGGGTACGGCGTTGCGGCCGGCATTCGAGCCGATCATCATCGCCCGCAAACCCCCGGAAGGAAACCTCGTCCGCAACGTCCTGCGGCACGGCGTCGGCGGGATCAACATCGACGACGGCAGGTTCGCTGACGGCCGGTGGCCGACGAACGTCGCGTTCGACGCTGGCCAGGCGGATGCGTTGGATGTGTTGACGGGGACGTGGCAGGGCGAGTCGCTGTCGCGGAAGTTCCCGATCTTCCGCTTCGACCACAAGCCCTCCACATTGGAACGACCCCGCGCGTTCGGGGTATCGCACACAACCGTGAAGCCGTTGGCGTTGATGCGCTGGCTCGTCACGCTGGTGGCCCCGCCGCACGGAGTGGTGCTGGAGCCATTCGCTGGATCCGGGGCGACGGTGGAAGCAGCGGTCAGCGATGGCTATCGCGTGCTGTGCTTCGAGAAGAATGCGTCGTATGTTCCGCTGGTCCAGTCACGGCTGGACCGGTAGCCGAGCCGTGGTCGGGGGGGGGTCTGGCGACGAACGACCTTGCACCATCTCATCTCCGTACTTTCGAACGGTGCCGTGTCGTAGTTGGATGTTCGGGGCTATTCTGAGGTCATGTCCGTCTCTGAGTTGTCCGCGAGCACCCAGAACTATTTGAAGGCTGTGTGGGGTCTGACGGAGTGGTCGTCGGTGCCGGTGACGCCGACGCTGATCGCGGAGCGAACAGGGTTGAAGCTCTCTTCGGTCTCGGATGCTGTCCGTAAGCTCTCTACGCAGGGTCTTGTCGAGCATGCTCCTTATGGTTCGGTGGAGCTGACGGAGACGGGGCGCTCCTACGCGCTGGCGATGGTGCGTCGGCACCGGCTGATTGAGTCGTTCCTCGTCAGTGTCTTGGGGTACTCGTGGGATCAGGTGCATGACGAGGCTGAGCACCTTGAGCATGCGGTGTCAGATTTCATGATCGACCGGATTGACGAGTTTTTGGAGTTCCCCGCCCGCGACCCTCATGGTGATCCGATCCCATCCGCTGACGGGACGGTGCATATCCCGGAGGCGACGCAGCTGACCGAAGTCGGGGCGGGGCACCGAGTGGTGGTCGAGCGCATTTCGGACTCGGACCCGGCGCTCCTGCAGTTCTTCGAAGAGCATGGTTTCGTAATCGGATCAACGCTGGAGATCGGCGAAGGTGCCCCGTTCTCGGACGCACTGGACGCGCGAGTTAAGGGATCGGACACCTCGGTAGCACTGGGGCGTTCGGCGACAGATGCACTCTATGTGTCTGTCGTGGCTAGTTGATGCTGTCACCGCGCAGCTTCGTCGTGGAGTGATGCATGGAGCACGCCTGCTCCGGCAGGGAGCAGCGTGCCATGCCATTCCGCCGTGCGGACCTCGATGATGTCGACTTCCGCTGTGCAGGCCTGGATGCGTAGCCATGTGCCGGGGCGAAGGTGTCGCTCGTCGAGGAAGACCAGTGTTTCGAGTGGCGCGTCGGCGACGCGCGTGATCCTCACGGGAGCCCATCGCGGGCGTGCGAGTTCCCGCAGACGGGCATCTCGGCGGGATTCGATGTGACCGTCTGGGGTGGGGATGGGTTGCCCGTAGGGGTCGTGGGTGGGCTGGTCGAGGGAAGCCTCGATCCGTTGGAGGAAGCGCGGTGAGCTGCTCGCTTCCAATGCGTCGGCATTGGTGGCGAGTTCACTCCAGGGCAGGTCGAGGACGTCGTGGAGGAAGCATCGAAGTATCCGGTTCGCCCGCAGTGCCCGCATCGCTTCGAGGTGTCCCCAAGGGGTGAGGGAGATGCTCTTGTACCGTTCGTGGTCGACGAGGCCGTCATCGACGAGTCGCTTCACCTGTTCGGACACGCTCCCCGGCACGAACCGCAGCGCACGGGCAAGGCCCGTCACCGTAACCGGAGCGTCACTGTTCTCAGTCAGGGACCAGATCGCACGGAGATAGCGTGCTCTGGTCCTTGACCGGTCGCTCTTGCCGCGCATGCGGGATGCCACTACTGAGCGGAAGCGAGTGCCCGACGGCGACGTGTGCTCATGACCCGGGTTCCGATGAGACCGTGCCGGGGGCTGAAGAGGTAAACGAAGGCGAACACGGCTCCCTGGGCGAGGACGACCATGCCGCCGGAGGCGGTGTCGAGGTAGTAGCTCAAGTACAGGCCGATGACGGCGCAGGCTGCGGAGATCGCGGGGGCGATGACGAGCATGCGTCCGAAGCGGTCCGTGAGCAGGTATGCGGTCGCTCCCGGGATGATGAGCATCGCCACGACCAGGATGACGCCGACGGCCTGGAGGGCGACGACGGCGGTGAGGGCGAGGAGGCCGAGGAGCGCTGCACCGAGGATCTTCGGGTTCAGTCCGATCGCGTGGGCGTGGGTGGGGTCGAAGGCGTAGAGGGTGAAGTCGCGGCGTTTGGTGACGAGGATCGTGAAGGTGATCGCGCCGAGGATGATGACCTGGGTGAGGTCGGCCCAGGACACGCCGAGCAGGTTGCCGAAGATGATGTGGTTCAGGTCGGTCTGCGACGGGGTGACGGAGATCAGCACGAGCCCCAGAGCGAACAGGGTGCTGAACACGATCCCGATCGCGGCGTCCTCTTTCACCCGACTGGTGTCTCTGACCGCGCCGATGAGGGCGACGGCGAGGAACCCGAAGATCACCGCGCCGAGGGCGAAGGGGGCGCCGACGATGTAGGCCAGGACCACTCCGGGGAGGACGGCGTGGGAGACGGCGTCGCCCATGAGCGACCAGCCGATCAGGACGAGCCAGCAGGAGAGCACCGCGCACACGATCGAGGCGATCAGGGTGGTCGCGAGGGCGCGCACCATGAAGTCGTAGCTGAGGGGTTCGAGGAAGAAGTCGATCAGGTTCATCAGTTGTCGCCTCGGTTCAGGACGTCCAGGCCGAAGGCCAGGGCAAGGTTGTCGGGCTGGAGCACCTCGTTCGGGTCGCCGTGCATGAGCACGCGGCGCATGAGGAGCACGGCCTCGTCAGCAAGGCCTGGCAGGGCGTGGAGGTCGTGGGTGGAGACGAGGATCGTGGCCCCGTCGTCGGCAAGCTCGCGCAGCAGCCGGGTGATCGTGGCCTCGGAGCGTTTGTCGACCCCGGCGAACGGCTCATCCAACAGCAGAATGGTCGCCCCCTGGGCGATGCCCCGGGCGACGAAGGCGCGTTTCTTCTGGCCGCCGGAGAGCTGCCCGATCTGCCGGTTCGCGTACTCGGTGAGCTCCACCCGTTCCAGCGCGTGATCGACGGCGTCGTGGTCAGATCTTTTCGCGTGGCGGGTGAATCCCATGTGCCCGTAGCGGCCGGTCATGACGACATCGCGCACGGTCACCGGGAATGCCCAGTCGACGTCCTCGCTCTGCGGCACATAGCCGACGATCCCGGACTTGCGTGCCTTGGCCGGGTTCTGGCCGTTGACGCGCACGGTGCCGGAGTCAGGGCGCAGCAGCCCCATGATGGTCTTGAACAGGGTGGACTTCCCGGATCCGTTCATGCCGACGAGTCCGCACACGCGTCCTGCCTGGATGTCGAGGGTGGCGTGGTCGAGGGCGAGGACCTCGCCATAGTGCACGGTGACGTCGTGCACCGAGATCGCTGTCGTCATCAGTTGCGTGCCGTCAGCGCGTCGATGATGGTGGTCGCGTCATGGCGGATTAGTTCCAGGTAGGTCGGGACCGGGCCGTCCGCTTCGGAGAGGGAGTCGACGTACAGCACGCCGCCGAACTCGGCATCGGTTGCTTCGACGACCTGCTGCATCGGGGCGTCGGACACGGTGGACTCGCAGAACACCGCTGGCACGTCGTTGTCGCGTACGAACTCGATGGCAGAGGTGATCTGCTGGGGGGTGGCCTGCTGCTCGGCGTTGACTGCCCAGATGTACTTCTCTGTCAGCCCGGCGTCCCGGGCGAGGTAGGAGAACGCGCCTTCACAGGTGACCAGCGCCCGCTGGTTATCGGGCAGGACCGACAGCTCGTCGACCAGCTCGTCCTGCACGGTCTGTAGCTCGGCCTTGTACGCCTCGCCGTTGGCCTCGTATTCGCTCGCGTTGTCGGGGTCGAGGTCGCTGAACGCGTCGACCATGTTGTCGACGTAGATCTGCACGTTCACCGGGCTCATCCACGCGTGCGGGTTCGGCATCCCTGCGTAGGCGTCCTCGGTGATGTCGATGGCCTCGACTCCCTCGCTGACGACGACGTGAGGCACGTCCATGCCTTCGACGAACTGTCCGAACCACGCCTCGAGATTCATCCCGTTGTCGAGGATGAGGTCGGCCTCCGATGCTCTGCGGATGTCGCCGGGTGTGGGTTCGTAGCCGTGGATCTCCGCCCCGACCTTCGTGATCGACTCCACCCTCAGATGGTCGCCCGCGACGTTCTCGGCGATGTCCGCGAGAACGGTGAACGTCGTCAGCACCACGGGACGCTCATCGTCTGCTCCTGCATCGTTCTCGCCAGATGTTGCGCATCCAGCAAGAGACAGCGCGAGCACGGACGCTGCCAGCAGCGGCAGGGAACGGCGGGAGAAGAAGCGGGAGTTACGTGGCATGGATGGTTCCTTAGCTGAACGGGTGGCGAGATACGGGTGGAAGTTCACGTGAGTGGTGGAAACGGAGGGCTTGGGGGCGGGCCAGCGCGATGGGATGCGGCGATGAAGTGGTCGAGCTTGTCGGGTGCTTCTCCGCGCAGGTACACGCCGAGCATGCGCAGGAGGTTCAGCATCACCGCTTCGGGGTCAGAAGACGTTCGCAACAGGCGAGCCGCAGCGTCATGGTCGGCGTCTCGCACGGATTGAAACAAGGTGATGGCCTCCAGCCACGCACCCTCATTGCGCTCGTCCACGTGCGTTCGTCCCATGCCACACATCCTATTGTTCGGCCTACCGTAGTTTCCAACCTGGGCGTGGCGTAGACAAGTGAACCACATCGATGTTATTACTACATACGCCGCTCCAAACATCGGTGAGGCACAACATGTAGTGGTTGGTGGCGTGGCGCGTCACAGCCAGAGAGCGAGGAGGAACGCCATGCCAGCCCCCCACGAGCCCCGGCGCGCCGCGCTCTCAGTGCGCGAGTTCGCCGCCGCCCAGTCGCCTGATCTCGTGTTCTTCTCGAGCGTGTCGGAGAACACTCGCCGGTTCGTCGACCAGCTGGACCGGCCCGCGGTTCGTGTTCCGTTGCGGCCCCGGGTGGAGGGGCTGATCCGGGTCGCACGACCCTTCGTGCTCGTGGTGCCGACCTATGGCGGTGGGGCGCGCTCCGGGGCGGTGCCGAAGCAGGTGATCTCGTTCCTCAACGACCCGGCGAACCGTGCCCTCATTCGGGGTGTGATCACGGCGGGGAACACGA
>NZ_FUKR01000012.1 GCF_900163835.1 Mycetocola reblochoni REB411
AACGACCCGGCGAACCGTGCCCTCATTCGGGGTGTGATCACGGCGGGGAACACGAACTTCGGCGAGCACTACTGCCTCGCCGGCCCTGTCATCTCCGCGAAGTGCCGGGTGCCGGAGCTGTACCGCTTCGAGCTGCTCGGCACCCTGCGCGATATCGAACACGTGAACAACGGCCTGACCCGCTTCTGGGAGCAGGCCTCCGACAATCTGACATCCACCGAGAGGAAGACCGCATGACCATCATCTCCCCAGAAGCCCCCGCTCGCACCGGGATCGGCGCGCGGAAGGACTACCACGCCCTCAACGCACAGCTGAACCTGTTCGCCCCGGACGGGTCGATCCAGCTCGACAAGGACCGGGAAGCCGCCGAGGAGTACCTGCGCCAGCACGTCCACCCGAACACGAGAACCTTCCCGAGCGTGGCCGAGCGCCTGGAGTGGTTAGTTGCGAACGACTACTACGAGCGGGCGTTCCTTGACGCGTACCGTCGGGAGTTCCTCACCGACCTGCACGAGCGCGCCCGCGGGGCAGGACACCGTTTCCAGACTTTCCTCGGGGCGTTCAAGTTCTTCACTTCCTATGCGCTGAAGACGTTCGATGGCACCACGTACCTGGAGGGTTTCAAGGAACGCGTGGTCGCCACCGCACTCTTCCTCGGTCGGGGCGACGAGGCGCTGGCGACCCGGCTGGTGGATGAGATGCTCTCCGGCCGTTTCCAGCCTGCGACCCCGACGTTCCTGAACGCGGGCAAGGCGCAGCGCGGCGAGCTCGTGTCCTGTTTCCTGCTCCGCCTGGAGGACAATCTCGAGTCCATCGGACGGAGTGTGAACTCCGCGTTGCAGCTGTCCAAGCGCGGGGGCGGGGTCGCGCTACTGCTGACGAACCTGCGTGAGACCGGGGCGCCGATCAAGCAGATCGAGAACCAGGCCTCCGGCGTCGTCCCGGTGATGAAGATCCTCGAGGACAGCTTCAGCTACGCCAACCAGCTCGGTGCCCGGCAAGGAGCCGGAGCCGTGTACCTCCACGCGCACCACCCGGACATCCTGCGGTTCCTGGACACGAAGCGCGAGAACGCGGACGAGAAGATCCGCATCAAGACGCTCTCCCTCGGCGTCGTGATCCCCGACGTCACCTTCCAGCTCGCGAAGGAGAACCGGGACATGCACCTGTTCAGTCCCTACGACGTCGAGCGCGAGTACGGGAAGCCGCTGTCGGATCTGTCGGTGAACGATCACTACGACGAGCTGGTCGCGAACCCGCGGGTGCGGAAGAGCACGATCAGCGCACGGGAGTTCTTCAAGACCCTCGCCGAGCTGCAGTTCGAGTCCGGCTACCCGTACGTGCTGTTCGAGGACACCGTCAACCGCGCGAACCCGCTGCAGGGCTGGATCAACATGTCCAACCTCTGCAGTGAGATCCTCCAGGTGAACACTCCCTCCCGATACAACGCGGCGATCGGGTACGAGCAGGTCGGCCGGGACATCTCCTGCAACCTCGGCTCCCTCAACATCGCCCAGGCCTTCGCCTCCCCCGACTTCGGGGCGACCGTCGAGACTGCGGTGCGGGCACTGACGAGCGTGTCCGACCAGACCGACATCGACGCGGTGCCCTCGATCGCGGCCGGGAACGACGCATCGCACGCGATCGGTCTCGGGCAGATGAACCTGCACGGGTTCCTCGCCTCGCAGCGCATCCGTTACGGCAGCGAGGAGGGCATCGACTTCACCGACATCTACTTCCTCGCCGTCACCTACCACGCTCTGCGCGCCTCCAACCGGATCGCCATCGAACGCGGTGCGGCTTTCGCCGGGTTCGAGACTTCCGCCTACGCCGACGGCTCGTACTTCGATAAGTACACCGAGCGCGAGTGGCAGCCCGCCACCGAACGCGTCCGCGCCCTCTTCGCCGAGGCAGGCGTGGCGATCCCCACCCGCGATGACTGGGCGCAGCTGCGGGAATCGGTGCGGCAGCACGGCATCTACAACGCCTACCTGCAGGCCATCCCGCCGACCGGATCGATCTCGTACGTGAACAACGCGACCGCGTCGATCCATCCGATCGCGGCGAAGATCGAGATCCGCAAAGAAGGCAAGCTCGGCCGCGTCTACTACCCGGCCCCGCACATGACCGACGACAACCTCGAATTCTTCGAGGACGCCTACGAGATCGGCTACGAGAAGATCATCGACACCTACGCCGCCGCCACCCGCCACGTCGACCAAGGCCTCTCCCTGACGCTGTTCTTCCGCGACAC
>NZ_FUKR01000078.1 GCF_900163835.1 Mycetocola reblochoni REB411
GCGCGGGTGAGCGGCGCGGGTGAGCGGCGCGGGTGAGCGGCGCGGGTGAGCGGCGAAGAATGGGCCACGAGGCGCGGGCCGGAATAGCCCGGCCCCGTCGGGGGTTCCGCCGAACATGACGAACACCCCTCCCCCGGCCGGCCCGCGCGACCCGTCCGACCGCCTCGCGGCCGACACGGCGATGGGCCCCGTCACCCTGTTGGTCGCCGACCTCGACGCCCAGACGGCCTTCTACCGGGACGCGGTGACCCTCACCGTGCTCGACGAGGGTCGCGACACCGTCACCCTCGGCCGCGGCAGCGTCCCCACCGTCGTCCTCCGGCACGAACCCGGGCTGCGGCACGCCCCCGCCGGATCGGCAGGGCTGTTCCACACCGCGATCCTCTTCGAGACCCCGCAGGCCCTGGCCGCCGCCCTCAACTCCCTCGCCCGCCGGGCCCCTGGAAGCTTCACCGGGAGCGCGGACCACCTGGTCAGCACCGCGTTCTACGCCACGGACCCCGAGGGAAACGGCGTCGAGCTGTACGGGGACCGCGACAGGACGACGTGGAGCTGGACCCACGGGCAGGTCGAGATGGACACCGTGTACCTCGACCCGAACCGCTTCCTCGCCGAGCACCTCACCGAGCAAGGGGCGGACCACCCCGACGACGCGGAGCTGTTCGGCCCGACGCGGATCGGGCACGTCCACCTCTCCGTCGGCGACGTGCGCACCGCGGCGGACTTCTACCTCGGCACGCTCGGCTTCGACCAGACCAGCCGGATGGGCGACAGCGCCCTGTTCGTCTCCGCCGGCGGGTACCACCATCACATGGCGATGAACGTGTGGTCGAGCAGGGGCGCGGGACGGCGGGCGCCCGCACTCGGACTCGGCAGGGTGGAGATCGCCCTGCCGGGCTCCGACGAGCTGGACCGGCTCGGCGAACGACTCGGCAACGCCGGCGTCCCCCGCGCAGACGACGGCCGCACGCTGAGCTTCGACGACCCGTGGGGCAACCGCATCCTCGCGACCGTGCCCGGCAGGGGCTAGGTCTGCGCGTCGCCGTTCGCCGGGCGGACGACGGCTCGCGCCTCGGCGGCGAGGGGGTCGTCCGACTCCGGCTCGCTGACCGTGTACGGCGCCACCGTATCCGGCTGGTAGCGCGGCGGCGGCTGTGCCGTGAGCAGTTCGGCCTCCGCGGCCGCGGCCGCGGCGACCGGCTGGAGCTCGGCACGGAGGCGACGACGCCCCAGCAGCGCTCGGACTCCGCACAGACCGACGGCGACGAGCGTCCCCAGGGACAGAGCCCACCCGGACCCCCGGCCGATCGCGACCACCGATCCGGCGGCGATCAGCGCGACCAGCACCGTCATGACGTCCATCACCCGGCTGCGCGACATCGTGCCTCCCCGACGCGGCCACGGACGGCCCGCAGAACCGAGACTACGTCCCCTCCACCGTCGGCGGGACACCGCGTCCGTCCGCGGACCCCCGCCGCGGGGGATGAGAGGCCGCCGACCGGCCGCTAGAGTGGACACGTCATCCGCCCCTCACCGACCGGGAGTTACTGGTGTCCACAATCGTCGTCGAGGTCATGCCCAAGGCAGAGCTTCTTGACCCCCAGGGGAAGGCCGTCGTCGGCGCGCTCTCCCGCCTTGGCCACACCGCGATCAACGACGTCCGCGTCGGCAAGCGCTTCGAGATCACCGTCGACGGCGAGGTGACCGATGCCGTGCTCGACGACGTCAGGACGATCGCGACGGAGATCCTCTCCAACCAGGTGATCGAGGACGTCGTGGGCATCCACGTCGCCGACGGCGTCGACGCATGAAGATCGGGGTCGTCACCTTCCCCGGCTCGCTCGACGACCGCGACGCCGCCCGCGCGGTGAGGCTCGCCGGCGCCGAGCCGGTCATGCTCTGGCACGCGGACCACTCTCTCGGCGACGCTCAGGCGATCATCCTCCCCGGGGGCTTCAGCTACGGCGACTACCTGCGCGCGGGAGCGATCGCCTCGCACGCCCCGATCATGGCCGAGATCGTCCAGGCCGCGGAGCGCGGCATGCCCGTGCTGGGGATCTGCAACGGCTTCCAGATGCTCACCGAGGCGCACCTGCTGCCCGGCGGCCTGATCCGCAACGCGAACGGGACGTTCATCCGCCGCGACCAGGCTCTGCGCGTGACGAACAACGACACCGCGTGGACCCACCTGTTCGAGCGCGACGAGGAGATCGTCATCCCGCTGAAGAACGGCGAGGGCGGGTTCATCGCCTCCGACGAGGAGCTCGATCGGCTCGAGGGCGAGGGTCGCGTGGTGTTCCGCTACGAGGGCGTCAACCCGAACGGCTCCCTGCGCGACATCGCCGGCGTGACGAACGCCCGCGGCAACGTCGTCGGCCTCATGCCCCACCCCGAGCACGCCGTGGAGGCGGGCTTCGGCCCGGACACCACGGCCGCGATGCGCAGCGGCACGGACGGCCTGCGCTTCTTCGCCGGTGCGATCGAGGCGATGCAGGCGGTCTGAGGACCGTCGGTCGGACCGCTCGAGGGCGGCAGGGGCGTTCGCTCCCTGCCGCCCTCGTCGTTCCCCGGGCCGGCAACCGTGCGCCGGCTCGCCGGTTCCCCAGCCTGCTGGGCAGCACTCGTCCACAGATCCTCTGTCCGGCCCCCGCCGCACGCCCGCATTAATACTCTGTGTCTTGTGCAAATAAACCCTGCGAACGACCCGCGGCCGCTCCTCGCGATCGCGATGCGGCGCGGGTCGCGCACGGCACGACCCCCGATCGCCGGTGTTGAGCGCACCGCCGGTCGGGCAGGGGACGACGGGCTCCACACCCGAGGCTCCGGCACGGCATCCACCGCCCGCGCCCGAGTCGCACAGAGTCGTCCCCTCCGGCGGACCGCCCTTCCCACGGGGCGGTCCGCGACGAGCAGCACCGTCCGCATCGACCGTCCTCCTCGATGCACTCCGGCCGGAACCCAGCGGCAGCGCCGCCGCCCCGCCCGACCCGCGTCCCGACGGCTCCCGCCGCCGCGATGTCGGGAGTCGACGCGGTCAGGCCCGCGCCGGGGGGACGGTGCTGCTCGTCTCCGTCGCCCATGTGGGCCGCCCCGCCAGCAGGGTGAGCGCCACGGGCATCTCCCGCAGCGTCGCCTCGTCGCACTCCACCGGGTCGGCGTCGAGCAGCACGAGGTCGGCGACGGCCCCCGCCTCGAGCGACTCGCGACCCCGCGCGGCGGCGGCGATCGCCGCCCTCCGCCCGATCCTCTGGTCCGCACCCCAGGGCGGCCGTCCGTCCCTGCTGCGGGTCACCGCGGCCGCGATCGCTGTCCACGGGTCCAACGGCGCCACGGGCGCGTCCGAGCCGAACCGCACGGTCGCGCCGGCGTCGACGAGGCTCCGCACCGGGATGCTGCGCTCGGCCTGCCCCGGCCAGTACTGATCGGAGACGTCCCGGTCGTCCATCGCGTGCTCGGGCTGGACGCTGGCGATCACCCCGAGTTCAGCGAAGCGCGGGATGTCCTCATCCGCGAGCAGCTGGGCGTGCTCGATCCGGCTGCCCGCCACCGCCGTCCCCGCGTCCCTGAGGGTCTCGTAGGCGTCGAGCACCAGTCGGTTCGCCCTGTCGCCGATGGCGTGGACGGCGGGGACGAACCCGGCGGCGATCGCGCGTCCGAGCAGCTCGAGCAGCTCCTCCGGCGTGACCGCGAGATACCCGTGCGGGTCGGGATCGCCGTCCGCGAGCCCCGCGTAGCGGTCGAAGCAGAACGCCGTCCGGGTGTTCAGCGACCCGTCGACGATGACCTTCATGGGCCCGACGCTCACGAGAGCGTCCGGCTCGTCCCCGGCGGGACGACGCCCCGACGCACCCAGCAGCTGCCCCGTCCGGCGACCGGCGGCGACCGCCTCGTCGAGCTGGTGCGCCCAGACGGCGGCCTCCACCCGTAGCGAGGTGACCCCGGCCTCCACCCGCTCGGGCCACAGCCGCACGTTGTCGTCGGTCTCCATGTCCACGACGCCGACGACACCGCGCGCCGCGGCCGCAGCGGCCGCCTCCGCGAGAGCGGGCAGCGTGTGGGCATCGTCCAGCGCCAGACGGTCGAGATGGGGGATCCAGTCGTCCTCGCGCACCGGACCCGTCGCCTCCTCGTCCAGGCCCATCGACCTCAGCCCCGCGGAGTTCATCCACCCGCAGTGCAGGTCGGCGCTGATGAGCACGATCGGCGTCTCCGTCGAGACGGCGTCGAGCATCGCCGTGGTCGGTTCGTCCGCCCAGAGCGCATCCCTGAAGCCCGCGCCGTCGAAGCGCACCCCGGCCGGTCCGGTCCGGCTGCCGAGCGCCGCCGCCACCCGCGCCGCCGCGTCCTGCGCCGAGTCCGCACCGGACAGGTCGAGACGCCGACGGCTCAGCGCCCACTGCCGGAAGTGCGTGTGCTCGTCCCAGAGCCCGGGGATGACGACCCGCCCCCGGCCCTGCCAGACCTCGACGACCGCGTCGTCCGGCACGTCGACCCCGGCAGGCACAACGGCGAGCGCCGCCTCCCCCGCCCCGCTCGCCTCGTGGGGAAGGACGGCCGCGATCCGGCCGTCGAGGATCCACACGTCCAGGCGATCGGTCCCCGCGGGCCACCGCACATCCCTGATCACTGCCGCGCGCATCGCATCCCACCGTCCGACCGAAACTCCTCCCAGGATAGGGGCGCTCGCCCGGCCACCACGCATCCGTGACCGCCTGCTACCCCGCCGAGACCGGTGCAGGGACGTTGTCGACCACCCTCATCCCCGCGACCGCGCAGGCCAGCCCCCTCCGGTCCCCGACGAAGACCGCCACGATCGACGCCAGCACGAGGAGCGCCGTGACGACGCCCGCGCCAGGGAACTCGGCGGCCAGGAGCAGCCCGTAACCGCCGATGCCGGCGAGGAAGCGGATCGGTCGGGCGAGCGGGGCAGGAACCGGCCCCGTCACCGCGCGCAGGGCGACGACGTGCTCGCCGAGCGTGGCCCCGGTCGCGAGGACGGACAGCAGCTGAAGCGCCAGGGGGATCCAGAGGCCGGTGGCGTCGCTCAGCGCGGACGGGATCGCGTCCAGCTCGCCTCCGCTGAGGTACACCGGCGTCCGGATGCCGAGCGTCAGCACGAAGCCGGCCGCTCCGATGATGAACACGTCGACGACCATCCCGACGAGCCGCCTCCCCGCGGTGACGGGGCGTGCGACCCGCTCCGACGCCGGCCCGGAGAACGCGAACACGGGCAGCGCGATGAGCGAGCCCAGCAGGGCCCCGCCCGTGTTCGCGATCAGGTCGTCGACGTCAAACACCCGGTAGGCGCAGGAGTAGACCCCCCAGAGGCCGGTCAGCTGTGTGAGCTCGATGAGCAGCGACGCCGCAAAGCCGGTGAGCGTGGCCACGATCGCACCCCGCCTCGCCAGCCCGCGCAGCAGCACCCCGAGCGGCATGAACAGCAGCACGTTGAACGCCACCTGCAGGAACGCGGTGTTCCGCAGCAGCCGGCCGTCCGCGGCGGCCTGCCCCGCGGCGATGTCGCTGAGGAAGCGGAACGGGTCCAGCTGCGCCGGCATGCACCTGACGACCTGCGTCGACTCGGGGAACGGCATGAGCGTGTAGCTGAACAGCGCGATCACGTAGATCAGCAGCGCGACGTTGCCGACCAGCCGCCAGAAGCCGAGACGGCCGTAGCGTCGGTACTGCGCGGCGACGTACGGAACGGCGAGCACGACGGCGAGACCCGAGCCGACCAGCAGGGCGCCGACGGCGGGAGAGATGATGGGGTTGGACACGGACGGGTTCTGCTCCAGGATGACGGGGTGTGCGGGGCGCGCCCGACGCGAGCGGGGGTCGACGGGTCACCACCATTCTGGCAAGACGGCCCGGACGCGGCACCGGCCGCTCGACCCACCCCGCGTCGGCCGTGCGGCCGAGGAGGGGCGGTCGGGCATCGCCGTACGGATAGACTGGGCGCGCCCGGTTCCCACCCCATCGAGGAGCAGCTTCCGCCGTGACCGAGACCGCAGCCGACCACCCCACCCCTGCAGCCGACACGGTCGCGCACGCAGCCGAGACCCCGGAGAAGGTCCAGCCCTACGCGGCGCTCGGGCTCAAGCCGGACGAGTACGACTCGATCCGCGACATCCTCGGCCGCCGCCCCACCTCGGGCGAGCTGGCGATGTACTCGGTGATGTGGAGCGAGCACTGCTCCTACAAGTCGAGCAAGCGGTACCTGCGCCAGTTCGGCCAGAAGGTCACCCCCGAGATGACCGAGAACCTCATGGTCGGCATGGGCGAGAACGCCGGCGTCGTCGACATCGGCGAGGGCTGGGCCGTCACCTTCAAGGTCGAGAGCCACAACCACCCCAGCTACATCGAGCCCTTCCAGGGCGCGGCGACCGGCGTCGGCGGCATCGTCCGCGACATCATCTCGATGGGCGCCCGGCCGGTGGCGATCATGGACCAGCTGCGCTTCGGCGACATCGCCGAGGCCGACACGGCCCGCGTCGTGCACGGCGTCACCGGCGGCATCAGCTTCTACGGCAACTGCCTCGGCCTGCCCAACATCGGCGGCGAGACCTACTTCGACGCCGTCTACCAGGGCAACCCGCTGGTGAACGCCCTCGCGGCCGGCGTGCTCCGCCACGAGGACCTGCACCTGGCCAACGCCTCGGGCGTGGGCAACAGGGTCGTGCTCTTCGGTGCCCGCACGGGCGGCGACGGCATCGGCGGGGCCTCGATCCTCGCCTCCGACTCCTTCGACGACGGCGGACCCACCAAGCGTCCCGCCGTGCAGGTCGGCGACCCCTTCGCCGAGAAAGTGCTCATCGAGTGCTGCCTCGAGCTGTACCGCGAGGGCCTGGTCGAGGGCATCCAGGACCTCGGCGCCGCCGGCATCAGCTGTGCGACCAGCGAGCTGGCGAGCAACGGCGACGGCGGCATGCACATCGAGCTGGACAAGGTGCTGCTGCGCGACCCGAGCCTCACGGCGGAGGAGATCCTCATGTCGGAGTCGCAGGAGCGCATGATGGCCGTCGTCACCCCGGAGAAGCTCGACGCCTTCCTCGCCGTCGTCGACAAGTGGGAGGTCGAGACGAGCGTGCTCGGCGAGGTCACCGACAGCGGCCGGCTCGTCATCGACTGGCACGGCGAGGAGATCGTCAACGTCGACCCTCGCACGGTCGCCGTCGACGGCCCCGTCTACGACCGGCCCGTCGCGTACCCGACATGGATCGACGCCCTCCAGGCCGACCGCGCCGAGGACCTGCCCCGTGCCAGCGCACCCGAGCAGCTGCGCGAGCAGTTCCTGGCGCTGCTGGCCAGCCCCAACCTGGCCGACCCGAGCTGGATCACCGACCAGTACGACTACTACGTGCTCGGCAACACGGCCCTGAGCTTCCCCGACGACGCGGGGATGATCCGCGTCGACGAGGAGACCGGCCTCGGCTTCGCCATCGCCACCGACGCGAACGGGCGCTACTGCCAGCTCGACCCGCAGCAGGGCGTGCGCCTCGCGCTCGCCGAGGCGTACCGCAACGTCGCCGCGACGGGCGCCCGTCCAGCGGCCGTGACGAACTGCCTCAACTTCGGCTCCCCCGAGAACCCCGAGGTGATGTGGCAGTTCGGCCGCACCGTCGAGGGGCTCTCCGACGGCTGCATGGAGCTGGGCATCCCCGTCACCGGCGGAAACGTGTCCTTCTACAACCAGACGGGCGACACCCCGATCTTCCCGACGCCGGTCGTCGGCGTGATGGGCACGATCGACGACGTGGCCCGGCGCATCCCGAGCGGCTGGCAGGACGAGGGCGAGAACCTCTACCTGCTCGGCACCACCCGCGACGAGCTGTCCGGCTCGGCCTGGGCCGGCACCGTGCACGACCACCTCGGCGGGCTCCCGCCGGTCCTCGACCTGGAGGCGGAGAAGACCCTCGCCGGCCTGCTCGCCGCCGCGGCGCACGAGGGGCTCGTCAGCTCGGCGCACGACCTGTCGGACGGCGGCCTCGCCCAGAGCCTGGCCGAGGGGGTCATGCGCTTCGGCGTCGGCGCCCGGGTGTTCCTCGACGAGCTGCGGGAGCGCGACGGCGTCGACCTGACGGCCGCCCTGTTCGGGGAGTCGACCGGCCGGGTGCTGGTGTCCGTCCCGCGCGAGGACGACGTCAAGTTCCGCGGGCTGTGCGAGGGACGCGGCTACCCCGTCGCGCGGATCGGCGTCACCGATGCCTCCGGCGACGGGAGCGGCACGTCGCAGCTGCAGGTCCAGGGCGTCTTCACCGTCGACGTGGACGAGCTGCGCCGGGTCACCGGGGCCACGCTCCCCGCACACTTCGCCACCGCCGCGCTCGGCGACTGATCCCCGCGGCACGCACGCCGCGGTCCGAAGGACGACGAGGGGCCCGTCACCCGGTGGGGTGACGGGCCCCTGGCCGTCCTTCCACGGCGAGCCGGCCGCGGCGTGGCCGTTCTCAGCGCGCGGCGTCGACCACGGCGGCGTCGAATGCCGCGAGGTCGTCGGGGGTGCGGGAGGTCAACAGCGTCCAGCCGTCGCCCTCCGAGCGGACCAGCTCCTCGTCGACCCAGGTGCCGCCGGCGTTGCGGATGTCCGTGGCGAGGCTGGGGTAGGAGGTCAGCGTCTGCGCGCCGAGCACCCCGGCCTCGACCAGAAGCCACGGCCCGTGGCAGATCGCCGCCACGGTCTTCCCCGCCCCCGCGAACTCCGTGGCCAGGCGAACGGCGTCCGCGTTGAGCCGGAGCGCGTCGGCGTTGATCGTGCCGCCGGGGACGACCAGCAGCGCGTAGTCGTCGGCGGAGACGCGATCGATGGTCGTGTCGGGGGTGACGACACGGCCCGGGTCCTTATCGGAGACGAGCGTCTGGATCGGCTCGTCCTTCTCCGCCGCGATGAGGACGTTGATCCCCGCGTCGCGGAGCGCCTCGACCGGTCCGAGCAGCTCGTCCTGCTCGACCCCGTAGTTGGTGCTCACTACCAGTACAGCCATGTGTCCTCCTCGGTGTCGGAACGGCGTGCGCGGCTGGCGCACACCCCCAGCCTGCCCGATGGCCGCGGGCGAGGGAACCGGTGAGGCGGAGGTGGGCGGGGAGTTCGCGGTCAGCGTGACGGCGAGGGGGGCGGGGGCGTGTGGCCCGCGAGCTCGACGAGACGCTCGAACCCGCGCTGCGCCTGCCGGGTGAACGCCTCGACGGTGGCGGGGGCGTCGCCCCTCTCCAGGGCGTCGAGGATGAGCAGCACGGCCCTGACCCGCTCGGCCCGCTCGGCGCGGTCGCCCTGGAAAACCAGGTCGAGCAGCGGCAGGTACTCGAGCTGGAGCCTGGCCTGCTCCGCGGTGAGCCGCTCGGAGCCGCTGAGGGCGGCCATGTCGAGCAGAACCGCGTCGAGCAGCCGTGACCACTGCGCCCCGTCCGCGTGCTCGGCCGCGGCGACCCGGCGTCGCAGCGGTGCGACGCCGGCGGGGTCGGCGACGCCCGCGGCCAGGCTGAGCGCCGCCGACGCCACGGCGATGTAGTGGACGGCGAGGTCCCGTAGCGCCGGGGCGTCCAGCTGCGCGAGCCGGTGGCGGGCGATCGCCGCGACGTCGACACGGTCCGCGACGAAGCTGCCGCCGCTGCGCCCCCTGCGAGTGACGACGAGACCGCGGTGGCGAAGCCGGTCCAGGGCGGCCCTCACGGTGACCGGGGCGACGCCGAGCAGCCGCGCGAGCTCGATCTCGCTGGGGAGGCGCTCGCCCGGCGCGAGGACGCCCGCCGCGATGACGTCGCCGACGCGGGCCTCCACGCGCTCGGTGCGCCCGTCGGCGCCGAGGCCCGCGGTCCGGTCGGCGCGCAGCCACGGCCCGGCGGGGTTCCGGTTGGCCCGGCGATCGGTCTCGGTCACGGCTCCATTCTCGGGCACGCAGGACTCCCCTTAAGCCTTAGGTTAGGCTAACCTTCAGAGTGGACGGGCTTTGGTGGCCCCTCCATCACCCCCGACAGCGCAGGCGTCCGACGCCGCCCTTCGGCGTGCCCGCGCGCACCCCTACAGGAGAACAGCACAGTGAGAGAACGAGTCCTGACCCGGTGGTCGGCGGCGCTAGCCGTCGGCGCACTGGGAGTCACCGGTCTCGGCGTCGCCTCGCCCGCACTCGCGGACGAGGCCGACGGCCAGCCCGGATACAGCCGCGTCGCCCTCCCCCTCGCGACCGCGGGAACGCCGGGCGCCGACAGCGCCGCCATCGTCCAGGCCGCCTCCGGCCACTGGAACGTCGAAGCGAGCGCGAACAGCGTCACGGGCGTCGCCACCCTCACCCTGGTGAACGACCAGGGAAAGAACGAGGGCACGCCGGTCGACCTGGCCCCCCTGACCGCGATCACCGCGATCACGAGCACCTCCGCCGACAACACCCGCTACGACGCCTTCGTCACCGGCACCGACGCCGACGGCGATGAGCAGCTGCTGCGCGTGTCGGCCGCCAACAGGAACACCCTCGCCGGCGCCACCGTGACCGAGGTGCTCCCCGACGAGGACGTTCGTGCCGTCCGTGCCAGCGGGAGCACCGTCTACACCGTGACGGCCGAGGGCGACGGTTTCGAGCTCACCGCCCGCGCGCTGCCGGACCTCGCACCGCTCGCCGCGGCCGCGGCCGTCCCCACCACCGGCGACGAGCCCCTGTTCGCCTTCGACGGCACGACGGCCCTGTATGTCGCCGGGGGAGGCGAGCTCGGCAGGCTCCCACTCGACTCGCCGAGCTCGGTCACGACCGTGGCCCTGCCCGGCGAGCCGACCGCGCTCGAGGTCGACTCCTGGTCAACCACCGCCGTCGCCGTGGGCGACGCCGCCGGGACGGTCCGCACCTTCACGACCGCGCTGGCCCCCCGCAGCACGACCGATGTCGGCTCGTCCGTCACCGAGCTCGGCTTCGCCCGGAACACGACCGAGCTGCTGGCCACGACCGCATCCGACGGGGCCCTGCACGTCATCGGCCTGGACGACGACGCGGCGCACACCACCTTCTCCGTCCCCGGCGCGCGCGTCGCCGCCGGGTCGCTCGGCTTCGACTCCCGCACCTTCACCACGCGCGCCGTCTTCGTCGACGACGACGGGGTCAGCCACCGCTACGGGCTGTCCCTGGTCGGCCCGCCGCGGATCACGCTGCTCTCCGACGACCTCAGCGGCAAGCCGGAGGACACCTTCGCCTTCAGCTATGTCGGCTGGGGACTGAGCAGCGCGACGTTCCAGTACAGCGTCGACGGTGGTGCGAGCTGGGCGAACTGGTGGGAGGACTCCAGCGCGGCCGTCGCCGACGGTCCGGCGCCCGAGCCGCGCTACCCCTCCTCCGCCGCGGGGCTGCCCGAGGCGACGATCCAGGAGCTGCCGGACTACACCCCCGTCGGGACGACGCACTCGGCGACCGCCTACCGGACCCTCGACGCGACCACGCTCCGGGCCGACTGGCGGCTGAAGACGAGCAACGACATCGCGACCGTCATCAGCGACACCTTCCGGATCTCGGTCGTCGAGCCGCGCGCGTACAGCATCACCGACACGGTCGAGGCAGGTTCGCTCACCCGCAGCCAGGCCATCGACGACGAGGCCGGACGACTGTACCTGCCCGTCGACCGGGGCAGGGACGTTCCCGGTGGGGTCACCTGGATCGACACCGAGACGGGCGAGCCCGCGGACGAGGTCATCGAGCTGGACACGGCCGAGCCCTCCGAGCTCGCGATCAACCCCGACCGTCACGAGCTCTACGTCAGCCACTACCGATCCGGGGCGCTCTCCGTCATCGACACCGTCAGCGGCGAGCTCGTTCGCACCATCACCGGAGGCCCGACCTACCCGACCGCGCTCGCGGCCGATCGCACCAACGGCCTGGTCTACCTCACCGGCAACGGCGTGTTCACGATCGACCCGGAGGCCGGCACGATCAGCGACGAGGTCGCGATCACGACGGAGCGGTACCCGCTCATCAAGGACGTCGTCTTCGACGAGGGCAACCAGATGCTGTGGATCGCCGAGGGCAGGGCGAGCGTGATCACCGGGTACAGCGCGATCACCGGCGGCTGGGTCGAGTCGCTGTCCATCCCGGTCGGGGCCTTCGAGTACGACGGGGAGGCGCTCGGCGGCCGCGCGGCCGCCCTCGCCGTCGACGAGGAGCTAGGCCACCTGTACGCCGCCGTCGCCCCCACCCTCAGCGACGACTGGACGGACAACCGCCTGATCACGATCGACACCGCGACCGGCCGGCACCTCGGCTCGCCGATCGAGCTGGGCGACACGACCCGCGAGCTGGCCGTCAACCCGGTGACCCACGAGATCGCCGCGACCAACGGCTTCTCGAACACGCTGAGCGTCGTCAGCCCGAACAGCTGGAGCGTCAGCGACACGGTCGACTTCTCCGCCGAGGGCGTCACCAGCGGGACGGGGGCGGCGAGCGCCGACGTGTGGGCCCTGTCGACGGCGGCGAGCGGGACCCGGCTGTTCGTCAGCCACCCCTATGGCACCTCACGCGTGAGCATCGTCGACCGCGTCGGCAGCGTCGACGAGGTCACCGAGCTGACGCCTGCCCCCGGCCAGGACGACGACACCGAGCCGGAGGTCCCGGAGAACCCCGCGTGGACGGGCCCGGCCGCGCCCGCGCCGTCCGAGGCCCCGGCGGGCGCGGTCGCCGCGAGCGGCGCCTCGCTGAGCTGGTCCGTCTCCGACTACGCCGAGGGCTGGATGGCCACCGTGTTCGGCTCGGTGAGCAGGGACGGCGACAAGGCGTTCTCCTTCACCGACGGCACCGGCTGGACCGATCCGAGCACGGGACGCACCGAACTGGGCTGGTCGGACGGGTTCCGCCTGCACCCCTACCCCGGGCTCGCCCCCGATGTCACGCTGAGCTTCGGCAACCCGACGCTGAGCATCGAGGCGGACGGCTCGGGCGAGCTCGTGATGGACGTCGCCTGGACGGTGTCGACGGAGCTGGTCAGCAACGGCTACGCCCGTGTCGCCGTGGCGACGTTCGCGCCCGGCGAGGTGTCGACGGCGGATGACGGCACCGTCACCTTCGAGCGCTCACCCGAGTACGAGGGACGCAGCTACAGCACGGGCTCGCTCGCCGACCCGCGCGTGTTCCCCGACTCCTTCCCCGCCGAGTTCCTCGACTTCCTGGCGCCCGACGTCCGCCCGTGGTGGTACGCGAGCGGCTCGGGGCTGGACGCCACGAAGAAGCCGAACCCGGTCACGGCGGTCTTCACCCCGGCGGAGTCCGGCACGGACGAGCCCGGCACCGAGGAACCCGGCACCGAAGAACGCGGCACCGAAGAACCCGGCACGGACGAACCCGGCACCGAAGAACCCGGCACGGACGAACCCGGCACCGAGGAACCCGGCACCGAAGAACCCGGCACGGACGAGCCCCGCGTCACGGCGAGCATCACGCTCTCGACGGAGGAGGTTGCCCCCGGCGGAACACTCACCGTCACCGCCGACGGCCTGTCGGCGGGGAGCGACGCGGACGTCTGGCTGCACTCCACGCCGGTGAAGGTCGCCGGTCTGACCGCCTCCGCCGACGGGACGGCCGAGGCCACGGTGACCATTCCCTCCGACACCCCGGCGGGTGCGCACCGCATCGAGCTGCGCACCGCGGACGCGGGCTCGGCCTGGGCCGACCTGACCGTCACGGCCACGGCCTCCGCGGACGGCGGGACCGGAACGGACGCCGACGACTCCGGACTGCTCGCACGGACGGGCGCGGCACCGCTGATCGGGATCGGCGCCGGCGCGCTGGCCCTGATCGCCGGGGCGTGGATCATCACCCGGGCGCGGACGCGCTCGCGCGTCGACGCCGGCTGAGCGCGCCGCTCCCCGACGCCGTGACAGGCTGACGCCACCACGCCGAGAGGGCGGGCGGGACCACACCGGTCCCGCCCGCCCTCTCGGTCGTTCCTGCCGGTCGTCGGCCGCGGTCTCAGCCCGCGCGACCGTCGGTGTCCGCGGCGGTACCGGGAGTGTCGGGGGTCTCACCCACGGCGGTACCGGCGGGGATCGGCTCGATGAAGGCCTCGACGACCGCCACGATCGCGCCGATCGTCACCTCCCGCCTTTCCGGCTCGGCGGGCTCGACCGCGACCTCGCGCATGACGTCGATCCGCGCGGCCGCCTCGTAGATGTCGACGAGCGTGCGCAGCACGTAGTCGGGGGTCACGGTGAAGCGCAGCCCCACCTCGGCGAGCGCCTGCGACACCAGCGACGACAGCTCCCGGATGACGCGGGACTCGTAGTCGCTGAACCGAGGCGCGAAGGCGGGGTCCCTCAGCGCGCTGTTGACGAACTCGCTCTGCAGCAGGCAGCTGTTCCTGTCGTCGCCGCGCGGGTCGAGGATCCGCTCCAGCAGCTCCATGATCGAGTCGTACGACCAGGGGAAGACGCTGCCCGGCGACGCGTCCCTCTCCTGCTTCATCCGCGGCAGCATCTCGGTGAGCGCCTCGTGCAGCGCGTCCATGGCCACGCGGTGCTCCCGGTCGGCGAGCGCGAACATGAGGGACTCTTTGCCGTCGAAGTTCGAGTAGAACGCTCCGCGCGTGAACCCTGCCCGCTCCGCGATCGCCTCGACGGACGCCGCACGGAGCCCCTGCTCCGCGAACAGCTCGAGTGCGGCGTCGAGCAGGCGCTCCCTGGTGCGCTGGCGCCGCGCGCTCTCGACGACGGGCTCCGCTCCTGGGACGCTCATCCGATCCTCTCCTCCGGGTTGCCGTCAACCCGCACTCAGCATACAGTCGTGTATCGGATACAGCGTTGTATCGAAACTCGCTTCACCACCCACACCACCGACCTCCGGGAGACGCTGTGTCCTCACTGCTGTACACGATCGGGCACTGGGCGTTCCGCAGGCGCGGAACCGTCCTCGCCGGCTGGATCATCGTGCTCGCACTGATCGGCGGTGCCGCCGGACTGTTCAACAAGGGCACCGACGACTCCTTCACCATCCCCGGAACCGAGTCGCAGATCGCGCTCGACAACCTCTCCGCCACCTTCCCCGAGGTCAGCGGCGCGAGCGCGCAGCTCGTCGTCCAGGCCGCCGACGGCGACTCCGTCACCGACGCCGACTACCGCGACGCCATCGAGGACGCGGTCGAGGAGCTCGACGACCAGGACCAGGTCAGCGCCGCGACCTCCCCCTTCGACGACATGATCGACGGGATGGTCTCCGACGACGACCGCGCCGCGATCATCAGCATCCAGATGGACGGAGCACTCGCCGACATCACCGACGCGAGCACGGAGGCGCTCACCCAGGCCGCGGACGACCTCAGGGCCGCGCTGCCGTCCGACGCCGAGGTCGCACTCGGCGGCGAGCTGTTCAACATCGAGATCCCCGGCGTCACCGTCACCGAGGCGATCGGCGTCCTCATCGCGCTCGTCGTGCTCATCATCACCTTCGGCTCCTTCGCGGCCGCGGGCATGCCGCTGCTCACCGCCATCATCGGCGTCGGCATCTCCATCGCCCTGATCTTCGCCGCGACCGCGTTCGCACCGATCTCGCAGACCACGCCGCTGCTGGCGCTCATGCTCGGGCTCGCCGTCGGCATCGACTACTCGCTGTTCATCATCTCCCGGCACCAGGACCTGCTGCGCTCGGGCACGCCACCGGAGGAGGCGGCCGCCCGCAGCGTGGCCACGGCCGGCTCGGCCGTCGTGTTCGCCGGGCTGACCGTCGTCATCGCGCTCATCGGGCTGAGCGTCGCGCAGATCCCGTTCCTCACCACCATGGGCATCGCCGCGGCCGTGTCCGTCGCCGTCGCCGTGCTCATCGCGCTGACCCTCACCCCCGCGCTGCTGTCGTTCGGCGGGACGCGCCTGCTCGGACGCGGCCACCGCTCCGGCGAGGCGGCCGAGCCGAAGCAGAACCGCTTCTTCCTCGGCTGGGTCAGGGCCGTCACGGCTCGACCGCTGCTCACCGTCATCGTCGTCGTCGTCGGGCTCGGCCTGACGGCGATCCCCGCCAGCCAGCTGCGCCTCGCCCTCCCCGACGCCACCAACCTGGCCGAGGGCAGCCCGGCACGGGAGAGCGCCGAGATCGTCTCCGACAACTTCGGTGAGGGGTTCAACGGGCCCCTCATCGTGACGGCGACGATCGTCGGCAGCACCGACCCCGTCACCCTCATGGACGACCTCGGCGACGAGATCTCCCGCCTCGACGGCGTCGCCAGCGTGCCGCTGTCCACACCGAACGAGTCCGCCGACACCGGGATCATCCAGGTGATCCCCGAGAGCGGCCCCAAGACGGAGCAGACCAGCGCCCTCGTCGCCGAGATCCGCGGGCTCAAGCAGCACTTCCTCGACGAGTACAACGTGTCGATCGCCGTCACCGGCTTCACCGCCGTCGGCATCGACATCTCCACCCTGCTCGGCGAGGCGCTGCTGCCGTTCGGGCTGTTCGTGGTCGGGCTGAGCCTCATCCTGCTGATGATGGTGTTCCGCTCGATCTGGGTGCCGATCAAGGCGACCCTCGGCTACCTGCTGAGCGTCGTCGCGTCCTTCGGCGCCGTGGCGGCGGTGTTCGAGCTCGGCATCGGCGCGGACCTGCTGCACGTCGCCCAGCTGGGCCCGGTGATCAGCTTCATGCCGATCATCCTCATGGGCGTGCTGTTCGGCCTGGCCATGGACTACGAGGTGTTCCTCGTCTCCCGCATGAGGGAGGAGTACGTGCACGGGCGCAGCGCACGCGACGCCGTGTTGCACGGCTTCACCGGGTCGGCGAAGGTCGTCACCGCCGCCGCGGTCATCATGTTCGCCGTGTTCGCCGCCTTCGTGCCCGAGGGCGACAGCTCGATCAAACCGATCGCGCTCGGCCTGGCCGTCGGGATCTTCGTCGACGCCTTCATCGTGCGCATGACGCTCGTCCCCGCGGTGCTCGTGCTGCTCGGCGACCGCGCCTGGTGGCTGCCGCGCTGGCTCGACCGCCTGCTGCCGTCCTTCGACGTGGAGGGGGAGCAGATCCAGCGCGAGATCGAGCTCGCCGACTGGCCGGAGCCCGTCGAGGGCGAGCCCGCCCCCGCGCTGATCGCCCGCGACGTCGTCGTCGGCTCGGACGTGCGCGGCGGACCGCTGCTCAGCGGTTTCTCGGCGCGAGTCGCCCCCGGCGGCGTCCTCGCCGTGGCGGGCGAGCCCCGCGCCGTGACCGCCGCGCTGCTGGCCCTGTCCGGCCGGACAGCGGTCGACGAGGGCGCCCTCAAGGTCGACGGCCTGCTCTCCGGGCCGCGCAGCGCGGCGATCCGCGCCAGGACCGCCTACATCCGGGTCGGCGACCCCGCCGAACTGCCCGACGCGATCCGGGCCGCCGCGGCCGAGCACCCCGTCGCCCTCGTCATCGACGGCATCGACGCGGTGGCGGAGGACCCGTTCGGCGCCCCGGTCGCGGCGGCGCTGGACGCCGCCCGGCTCTCCGCACCCCCCGGGCGCCAACTCACCGTCGTCACCGGTTCGCATCACGCTGACACGGCGGCCGAGATCCTGTCCCCTGCGGCGATCATCACCGCGGCCGCGACCAGCACCCCCGTCCACGCCGACAGCCAGGAGGCCCGCGCATGAGCGTCTTCACCCGAGCCGAGCGCAGCGGGAGCACGCGCCCCGTCGGCGTCCTCGGCATCATCGGCCTGATCCTCGTCCCCCTGATCGCGGCCGGCCTGCTGGTCTGGTCGCTATGGAACCCGCAGGAGCGCCTGGGCACCGTGACGGCCGCGGTCGTCAACAACGACGAGCCGGTCGAGCTGGACGGCCAGCTGGTGCCGCTCGGACGCCAGCTGACCGCGGGCCTGCTCGCCGGGCAGCCGGCCGGGAGCGATCCCGACGACGCGGACGACGACGACAACTACACCTGGGTCATCAGCGACGCCGACGGCGCCGCGGAGGGCCTCGCCGACGGCAGCTACGCGGCCGTCATCACGATCCCGAAGGGATTCTCCGCCGCCGCCACCTCGGTGAGCGACCCCGACGACGCCCGCTCGGCGACGATCGACATCGCCACCTCCGACAACTCCAAGCTCGTCGACGACGCGATCAGCCGCACCATCAGCGAGACCGCCGCGGCGACCATGGGGACGGAGCTGACCGGGAGCTACCTGGACAACATCTACCTCGGCTTCAACACGATCGGCGACAGCATCGGCGAGGCCGCCGACGGGGCGGCCGAGCTCGCCGACGGGGCCGCGCAGCTCGACGAGGGCGCGGGAGAGCTCGCCGAGCAGGGCGAGCAGTTGGCCGAGGGCGCACGTACCTCGGCCAGCGGTGCGGCGGAGCTCGACTCCGGCGCGACGCAGCTGTCCTCAGGGGCGGGCGAGCTGGCGTCCGGCTCACGGGAGCTCGCCTCGGGGGCGAGCGGCCTGGCCGACGGCGCCGGATCCCTGAGCGACGGCCTCGGCCAGCTGCGCTCGCAGACCTCGCAGCTGCCCTCCCAGGTGTCGCAGCTGAACGACGGCGCTCAGCAGCTCAAGGCCGGTGTGGCGGGGATCGGACCGGCCATCGAGAAGGCCGCAGCCGCCGCAGCCGCGCAGTCGGCGGCCGCGATCAAGAACGTCTTCGCCACACTCAGCGCCGGTGAGGCCGCGCCCGTGAACACCGCGATCGGACAGTGCGTCGCCGCGGGAGGAACGCTCGAGGCCTGCTCCGCGGTCGCCGGGGCAACCGGCACGTACGTCGGCGACGAGCTGACGAAGGCCACGTCCGGGGCAGGGGACATGGACCTCTCCCAGCTCGACGAACTCGTCGCCGGCGTGAACGGCCTCGCCGACGGCACCCAGCAGCTCGCCGACGGGATGCCCGCCCTCAGCGACGGCATCGCGCAGTCGGCCGACGGCGCGTCCCAGCTGGCCACCGGAGCGCGCACGCTCTCCGACGGCGCAGGGACACTCGCCAGCGGGGCCGGTGAGCTCTCCGGCGGCGCCAGCCAGCTCGCCGACGGCACCGGGCAGCTCAGCGACGGCCTGAGCACCCTCTCCGACGGCGTGAGCGCCTACGTCGACGGCGCGGGCGAGCTCGCCGAGGGCACCGGGCAGCTCAGCGACGGGACGGCCGAGCTCGCCGACGGGCTCACCCAGGCGGTCGACGAGCTGCCGTACTACAGCAGCGACGACCGGTCCACGCTCGCCGAGGCGGTCAGCACCCCCGTCGAGGTGGACGACGCGGGGAGCAGCACGAGCCTGTTCGGCTCGGACGGCGCGCCGTTCTTCGCGGTCCTCGCCCTGTGGGCCGGAGCGCTCGCCAGCTTCGTCGTGCTGCGCCCCTCGCCGCGTGCCGCACTGTCGTCGACGCGGTCGGCGCTGTCGCTCGCGGCCCGCTCGGCGGCACTGCCCGCGCTGATCGGGGCGATCCAGGGCGTCCTCGTCGCGGGCGTGCTGCAGCCGCTGATGGAGCTGTCGGTCGGCGACTGGTTCCTGTTCGCTCTGCTCGCGGTCATCGCCGGTGCCGCGTTCGCCCTGGTCATGCAGGCGCTCATGGCGGTGTTCCGCGGGGGCGGCTGGTTCCTCAGCCTCATCGTGCTCATCGTGGTGCTCGCCACCGGGGTGATCTCGACCTCGCCGGAGCTGCTGCAGTCCGTCGCCGGCCTGCTGCCGACGGCGCCGGCCGAGGAGGCGTTCCGGCTGGTCCTCGTCGACGGGAACCCGTTCCTGCCGGCGGTCGGCGCCCTCGTCTGGGGCGGGCTGTCCCTGGTGGTGACGACGGTCGTGATCGCCCGCTCCCGCGTGGTGTCCGCGCGGAGGATCAGCGCTCCCGCGACCGCCTGAGCGGAACACCACCACCGCGCAGCAACGACGCCGGCCCGCCACCAGTGAGGTGGCGGGCCGGCGTCGTCGGACGAGTCGTCGAACACGGGGCGGGTCGGCACGAGCCGGAAAACCGGCGGCCGGTCGGCACGAGCCGGAAAACCGGCGGCCGGTCGGCACGAGCCGGAAAACCGGCGGCGGGTCGGCACGAGCCGGAAAACCGGCGGCCGGTCGGCACGAGCCGGAAAACCGGCGGCCGGTCGGCACGAGCCGGAAAACCGGCGGCGGGTCGGCGCCGAACGCGAGGCGGCTCACCGCCGCCGGGCACCGCCCGCGTACAGCGCCAGCGCGACGAGCACGGGCTGGAAGAGCAGCCGGACGCCGCGCTTGGCGTCGGTGTCGAGGCCGAAGCCGTCCCGACGGTTGACGAACTGGGACAGGTTGCCGGGGAACACCGCGATGAAGAACACGGCCAGCAGGCGCGCGATGCGACGCCGCGGTGCACCCCAGCTGAGCAGCAGGCCGCCGCCGAGCGCGATCTCGGCGAAGCCGGAGCCGACGACGACCGCATCCGGGTCGGCCGGCACCCACTCGGGCACCTGCGCCTGGAACTCGGTGCGCGCCACCGTCAGGTGGGACATCCCCGCACCGACCATGGCGGCGCCGAGCGCCAGTCGTGTGAGGGTGCGCAGCGGTGATCGTCGTGACCGGCGGGCGGGCGTGGTCGTGTGGGCGGACGCTGTCGTCTGGGTCATGGGGGCCTCCTCGGGCCACCATAGACCCGGCGGGCGCCGACCGGAACCCCGCGATGCGGGCCCGCGGGCGGCCTACTCGAAGAAGCCGCCGATGACGTCGTCGAGGCCGAAGCCGCTGACGCTGTCCGCCACCTGCCCCAGCCCGTCGCCCGCCTGCCCGAGGCCCTCGCTCAGCCCGCCGGTGATGCTCTCGCCCGCGGCGCCGATGCTCTCACCCAGCCCGCCGGTGACGCCCTCGACGGCACCGCCGAGTCCCTCACCGAGCCCGTCGAGGCCGCCGCCGAGCTGCTCGCCCAGGCCGCTCACCCCTGCCAGCAGCGGGCCGGCGGCCGCGCTCAGCACCGCACCGCCGGCCACGGCGGCGAGGAGGCCGCCGCCGACGACGCCGATGCCCGCTCCGGCGAGGGCGCCGCCCCATCCGGGGCCGCCGGAACGTCCGGAGGCCGCTCCCTGAGCGGAGCCATCGGCCGGGCCCGCACCGGAGCCGGAGCCGCCGAGCACCCGCTGGAGGAGCCCCGGCCGGGTCACCTCACCACGCGTGGCGCTGCGGGCCAGCGTCGAGGGCTCGGCGGAGGAAGGACGCTCGGCCGCAGGCAGCTCCTCGTCCAGCCGTGCCCGCAGCTGCTCCCGCTGCGCGGGCGTGAGCCGGGCGAAGGCCTCCTCGTTGACGCGCTCGAGCTGCTCGGGCGGCGCGGTTCGCACGAGATAGTCGTAGCGGGCGATCGCCGCGGCGTCCTCGCTCGTGGCGGCGGGGCCCTGCCCGGCCGCATTCCCGGACGCTGAGCCGGCGGGCACGGCAGAGCCTCCCGTGGACCTGCCGTCGGCCGAGCCCTGGACGGGCGCGCCGGACTGACGTGGCGCCGCCTCGGCCCGGCCGTCCGCGGAGCCGGTCGAGCCGTCGCCGAGGAAGCGCTCGGCCAGCCCTCCGGCGATGGCCTTCCAGTCGGTGCCGCCGGCGGCGGAGCCCCGGGACCCGGCGGCCGAGCCGGTGCGGCTGCTGTCGCCGAGGTTGTCGGTCACGGTCTTGAGGAGTCGGCGGAAGGTGCTCATCTGCAGGGGGGTCCTTCGGTCGGATGGTCGGAAGTGTTCGATCCAGTCTTCCAGCAGCCGGCTCACCCACCCCTCCATCGCAGCTAGGAAGACGCCGAGAACCGCGGCGCTGCCCGCAGGCGCCGGTGCCGGGGAACCGCACGGGCGGGCCTCATGCGGCCACACCGCGTCCCGCCGCATCGCGTCAGGACGGGTGCCGGCGGATCACGCCGCATCACCCGGAATAAAGCCACCGCCACATTTGCTTACATATGTATGAAAAAGATCGGCTTCCTGTCCTTCGGCCACTGGCAGCGCGTGCCCGGCTCGCGCACCCCCACCGCGGCCGACGCCCTCATCCAGGCGGTCGAGCTCGCCGAGGCCGCCGAGGAGATCGGCGTCGACGGCGCGTTCTTCCGCGTCCACCACTTCGCCCGGCAGTTCGCCGCCCCCTTCCCCCTGCTCTCCGCCGTCGCGGCACGGACCAGCCGCATCGAGATCGGCACCGGCGTCATCGACATGCGCTACGAGAACCCGCTCTACATGGCGGAGGAGGCGGCCATCGCCGACCTGATCTCCGGCGGGCGCCTGCAGCTCGGCGTGAGCCGCGGCTCACCCGAGCCCGCCCTCGACGGCCCGGCCAGCTTCGGCTACCGGCCCGCGGAGGGCCAGGGCGACACCGAGCTGGCGCACGCGCACACCGCGCTGTTCCGCGCGGCGATCAGCGGCGCGGGCGTGGCGACGGCGAACCCCCGCATGACCGGAACGTCCGGAGCGCTGCCCATCCTCCCCCAGTCCCCCGGCCTCGACCGCCGCATCTGGTGGGGCTCCGGCTCCCGCGCCACCGCCGCCTGGACCGCCCAGCAGGGCATGAACCTGATGAGCTCCACCCTGCTCACCGAGGACACCGGGGTCTCGCTCGGCGAGCTGCAGGCCGAACAGATCCAGATCTTCCGCGACGAGTGGGCCGCCGCCGGCCACGACTGGACGCCGCGCGTGTCCATCAGCCGCAGCATCATCCCGCTCACCACGGACGAGGACCGCGCCTACTTCGGCCGCGGCGGCGCGGGGCACGAGTCGGAGGACCAGGTCGGCTACCTCGACGCCAACACGCTCGCGCGCTTCGGCCGCAGCTACATCGGCGAGCCGGACGTCATCGCCGCCGAGCTCGCCGCCGACCCGGCCGTGCAGGCGGCGGACACCATCCTGGTGACCGTGCCCAACCAGTTGGGCGTCGAGTACAACGCGCACCTGCTCGGCGGCATCGTCGACCACGTGCTGCCCGCGCTCGGCGACTAGGGCGTGTCTCCCATATGGTTCGTGATTGACGCGCGATTCTGGATGGGTGAC
>NZ_FUKR01000056.1 GCF_900163835.1 Mycetocola reblochoni REB411
CGCCTCCGACGGGTGATCCGGTGACGGGTGAGGGTGAGGAGACGACCCCGCTGCCCGCCGACCCGGGCCTGAGCGTGACGAAGATCGGCACCCTCGACCCCGACGCCGAGGTGCGTGCGGGCGCGGTGCTGAACTACACCTTCCACGTGGCCAACACGGGGAATGTGACTTTGAGTGATGTTGCTCTGGATGATCCGCGTCTGAATGGTGCGGAGGTGGTGTTCCAGTGGCGTGATGATCAGAGTGCTGGGGTGCTGGTTCCGGGTGATTCGGTGACGGCGTCGGCGGAGTATGTGTTGACGCAGGCGGATGTGGATGCGGGTGTCGTGGAGAACACGGCGACGGGTTCGGGGACGCCTCCGACGGGTGATCCGGTGACGGGTGAGGGTGAGGAGACGACCCCGCTGCCCGCCGACCCGGGCCTGACGCTGGAGAAGGACGGCGAGCTGTCCGCCGACGCCCGAGCGGGCGAGCGGGTGGACTACCGCTTCACCGTCGCGAACACGGGGAACGTGACCCTCACGGGCATCACCCTCAGCGACGTGCTCGACATCACCGGTCTGGCCTTCGACTGGGATGCCACGGAGCTGCAGACCCCTGGCACGCTCACGCCGGGCGACCGTGTCACCGCCACGGCGGCCTACACGCTCACCCAGGCCGACGTCGACGCCGGGACGATCCTCAACAGCGCGACGGCGAGCGGGACCCCTCCGGCGGGCGACCCGGTCACCGACGGCGACGACGCGACCGTGCCGCTGCCCGCCGACCCGTCGATCGAGATCGTCAAGACCGGCCTGTTCGACGCGGGCTTCACCGGGGTGCCCGGCGACACCGTCAGCTACGGCTTCGAGGTCCGGAACACCGGGAACGTCACGCTCAGCGGCGTCGTCATCGCCGACCCCCTGCCCGGCCTCGGCGAGATCGTCGTCGACGGCTGGCCGGGTGACGCGGGCGTGCTCGCTCCGGGACAATCCGTGACCGCGACCGCGCCGTACACGCTGACCGCGGCGGACGTCGACCGCGGCGAGGTGCTCAACACCGCGACGGCGAGCGGGACCCCTCCGACGGGCGACCCGGTCACCGGCGGCGACGACGAGACGATGACCATCCCGTCCGAGCCGGCGATCCAGCTGGACAAGAGCGGCGTGCTGACCCCCGGCGACGGCCCGGCTCAGGCCGGGACGGTGGTGGAGTACTCCTTCACCCTCACCAACATCGGCAACGTCACTCTCGGCGACGTCACGCTCGCGGACGAGCTCGAGGGTCTGCGCGACCTCACGCTGACCTGGACCGACGAGCAGACGGCCGGCACTCTCGCCCGCGGCGGGCAGGTCACGGGCACGGCGAGCTACGCGCTCACGCAGGCGGACATCGACGCGGGCGTCGTGACGAACCTCGCGACGGCGACGGGAACGCCGCCGAGGGGAGCCGACCCGGTCTCCGACGAGGACACGGTGGACGTCCCCGTGCCGCGCGAGTCCCAGCTCGAGCTGGTGAAGACCGCGAGCGCACCCGACGGCGAGCTGCGGGCCGGCGACGAGGTGCGGTTCGAGTTCCGCGTCACCAACACGGGCAACACCACTGTGAGTGACGTCGTCATCGACGACCCGCTGCCCGGGCTCGGCGAGATCGCCTACGACTGGTCGGGGGCTGCGGGCGAGGGCGTTCTTCGTCCGGGCGAGGTGCTGCTCGCCAGCGCGGGGTACACGCTCACCCAGGCGGACGTCGACCGCGGCAGCGTCGCGAACTCGGCGACCGTCACCGGTGACACGCCCGATGGCGGGGACCCGGGCGACGATGACGGCACCGAGCTGCCCATCCCGGCCGCACCGGCCATCGCGCTGGACAAGTCGGGGGAGCTTCCCGGCGGTGCTGCGGCGTCCGCCGGTGACACGGTCGAGTACTCCTTCGAGCTGAGCAACACGGGCAACGTCACGCTCCACGGCGTCGCGGTCAGCGACCCGCTGCCCGGCCTCGGCGCGATCAGCGTCGCCGAGTGGCCCGGCGAGTCGGGCGTCCTCGCACCGGGGCAGACGGTCACGGCCCGCGCGGACTACACGCTCACCCAGGCGGACGTCGACCGGGGCTCGGTGGCGAACACGGCCACGGCGAGCGGGACGCCGCCGGACGGCGGTGACCCGGTCACCGATGTCGACGAGGTGCTGGTGGAGATCGAGCCCGCGCCCGCCATCGAGGTCGTCAAGGACTCGAGCCTCGAACCCGGCGCCACCGGGGTGGCCGGCGAGACCATCCGCTACGACTTCCTTGTGCGCAACACCGGGACCGTGACGGTGGACGACGTCCGGCTCAGCGACCCGCTTCCCGGCCTGTCGGCGATCGAGTTCGGCTCCTGGCCGGGCGAGACCGGCGTCCTCGCGCCCGGTCAGCTCGTCGCGGCGACCGCGTCGTACACGATCACCCAGGACGACGTCGACCGCGGCTCGGTCGAGAACACCGCGACGGGCACGGGCACGACGCCCGGCGGCGACACCGTCGAGGACGAGGGGTCCACGACGACCCCGCTGCTCCAGGACTCGGCGCTCCAGCTGGTCAAGAGCGGCTCGATCGATGAGTCCGCTCCGACCGTCGCGGGGGATGTGGTGCGCTTCACCTTCGAGGTGAGCAATGTGGGGACCACGACCGTCTCCGGTGTCGTCATCACCGATCCGCTTCCGGGCCTCGGCGCGATCACCGTCGCGGAGTGGCCGGGCGCGCCCGGCGTCCTGGCGCCAGGCCAGAGCGTGCTCGCCACGGCCGACTACACGCTGACTCAGGCGGACGTCGACCGCGGCTCCGTCGAGAACACCGCGACCGTCACCGGCACGCCCCCCGGCGGCTCGCCCGTCGGAGGGGAGGACGGGACGACCGTTCCGCTCCGGCCGGTCAGCGGTGTCGAGGTCGCCAAGTCGGCTGCGGTCGTCGGAGGGGGCGCCGCGGCGCTGGACTCGACCATCGAGTACACGATCACGGTGGTCAACACCGGCGGCACGACGCTCACCGGCGTCGTCGTCGACGACCCGCTGCCGGGGCTCGGCGCCCTGCGCCTGGTCTGGCCGGGCGAAGCCGGAACGCTGGCTCCGGGCCAGACGGTCACGGCGACGGCGGACTACCGGGTCACGCAGGCGGACGTCGATGCCGGGCAGGTCGCGAACACGGCGACGGTGACGGCGACACCGCCGGTCGGCCCGACCGTGACCGGAGGCGACACCGTGACGGTGGACGTTCCGGGGCCGCTGCCGAGCACGGGCGCCGAGTCGGCGGTCGCGCTCGCGGTGCTCGCCGCGTTGCTGCTCGCCGCGGGTGTCCTCGTGGTCACGCGGCGCCGCCGGTCGGCTCCCGTCGTCGGGACGGCCGGCTCGGAGGACTGAGCACGATCGAGGGGGCGGGGCCGCGCACGGTGCGGCCCCGCCCCTCGCGCTGCAGCCGGCCTCTGTGCTCGGAAGCCCCCGACGGTGTGGACGCCGCGCGTCATCCGGGCGCCGGGCGCCCGCGAGCGCGGATAGCCTTGACCCATGACCGCTGAGCCCCACTCCACCGCGCCCGCCACGACCGGAGGGCGCGTGCCCGTCGACGGTCCCGGAGCCGCCGTCCGGTCCGTTCCCGGTGCCGTCGACGCGGAGGGGCTGGCCGGGATCGCCGAGCGCATCGCCGTTCGCGCGGCCGAGCTCGTCGCCCGGCGTCGCCGCGACGGCGTGAGCGTCGCCGCGACCAAGTCGAACCCGGTCGACATCGTCACCGCCGTCGACCGCGAGTCGGAGGACCTCATCCGCGAGCTGATCCTCGCCGAGCGGCCCTCCGACGGCTTCTTCGGCGAGGAGTCGGGCGGTTCGGGCACGGGCACCTCCGGACTCACCTGGGTCGTCGACCCGATCGACGGCACGGTCAACTACCTCTACGGCATCCCCGACTACGCGGTGAGCATCGCCGTGGTCAGGGGAGAGCCCGACCCGCGGCGCTGGGAGGCACTCGCCGCCGTCGTCGTGAACGCCGCCACCGGGGAGGTGTTCCGCGCGGTGCGCGGAGGGGGCGCCACCCGCGACGGGGTGCCGCTCCGGGTGAACAGCGGGGTCCCCGTCGATCGTGCGCTCATCGGCACCGGATTCGGCTACGACCCGCGCCGCCGCGTGTGGCAGGCGGGACTGGTCAGGGAACTGCTTGCCGAGGTCAGGGACATCCGCCGTCTCGGCTCCGCCGCCCTCGACCTCTGCTACCTGGCGCAGGGCCGGATCGACGGCTTCTTCGAGCGCGGCCTGCAGCCCTGGGACCACGCGGCCGGTGCGCTCGTCGCCGCCGAGGCCGGCGCGCGGGTCGAGGGGCTCAACGGCGCCCCGGCGTCGAGCGACTTCCTCCTCGCAGCCGAGGAGGGGCTGTTCTCAGCGCTGCACGAGCGGCTCGTCGCGGCGGGGGCCGACGACACGTCCTTCTGACGCGTGCGGCGCCCGTCGAGCGAGCCCTGCGGCGCCCCTCGGACGCGCGGAAAACGTGACCTACTGGCCCTGCTCCCGGTACCGCGCCTCGGTCGCGTCCTTTTGCGGGGCCCACCAGCCCTCGTTGTCGCGGTACCAGGCGATCGTGCTCTCCATCCCCGAGCGGAAGTCCGCGTAGCGCGGCGCCCAGCCGAGCTCGTCGCGCAGCTTGCTCGAGTCGATCGCGTAGCGCATGTCGTGACCGGGGCGGTCGTTGACGTGGTCGTACGCGTCGCGCGGCTGGCCGAGCAGCTCGAGGATCAGCTCGACGGTGTCCCTGTTGTTCTTCTCGCCGTCGGCGCCGATCAGGTACGTCTCGCCGATCGCGCCCCTCTCGAGGATCGTCAGCACGGCGGAGGAGTGGTCGTCGGCGTGGATCCAGTCGCGCACGTTCTCACCCGTGCCGTAGAGCTTGGGACGCTCGCCGCGGAGCACGTTCGTGATCTGGCGGGGGATGAACTTCTCGACGTGTTGGTACGGACCGTAGTTGTTGGAGCAGTTCGAGATCGTCGCCTCGACACCGAAGGAGCGCACCCAGGCCCGGACGAGCAGGTCGCTGGCGGCCTTCGTCGACGAGTAGGGGCTCGACGGGTTGTACGGCGTCGACTCGGTGAAGCGCGCCGGGTCGTCCAGCTCCAGGTCGCCGTAGACCTCGTCGGTGGAGATGTGGTGGAAGCGGGTGCCGTGACGGCGAACCGCCTCGAGCAGCGTGTAGCTGCCGATGATGTTGGTGTCGAGGAACGGCCGTGGGTCGTGCAGGGAGTTGTCGTTGTGGCTCTCCGCGGCGTAGTGGACGACCGCGTCCGAGCGCTCGACGAGGGGGTCGACGAGCTCGGCGTCGGCGATGTCGCCCTTGACGAAGCGGAATCGGTCCGAGGGCAACCCGTCGAGAGAGGCGAGGTTGCCCGCGTAGCTCAGCTTGTCGAGCACGGTCACCGTGTGGTCGGTGTTGGCCAGGACGTAGTGGACGAAGTTGGATCCGATGAATCCGGCGCCGCCGGTAACGAGGAGTTCAGACACGCGCTCAGTGTAACCGGGCCGGGTGGCCGACCCGTGAGCGTCGTCCCCCGGCCCGGGCGTACGCTGGCGTGCATGAGAGCAACCGTCCTGCACGCCGCCCGCGACATCCGCCTCGACGAGGTCCCCGACCCCGTGATCGCCGTCCCCTCGGACGCCATCGTCCGCGTGGTCGCCGCCTGTGTCTGCGGCTCCGACCTCTGGCCCTACCGCGGCATCACGCCGACCGAGAAGCCCAAGCGGATCGGCCACGAGTTCGTGGGCGTGGTCGAGGAGAAGGGGCGAGACGTCACCGGAATCGCCGTCGGCGACACGGTCATCGCGCCCTTCTACCACTGCGACGGCAGCTGCGTGAACTGCCGCAACGGCGTCAGCACCTCCTGCGTGGAGGGCGGCTGGTGGGGTGCGGACGACCGGGACGGCCACTTCGCCGACGGCGGCCAGGGCGAGTACGTCCGGGTCCCGCACGCCGCGGGCACGCTGACGGTCGTCCCCGGGCCGGTCGACGCCGCGCTGATCCCCTCCCTCCTGACCCTCAGCGATGTCTTCGGCACCGGTCACCACGCCGCGGTCTCCGCGGGGGTGCGCCCCGGTGCAACGGTGGCCGTGGTCGGTGATGGCGCGGTCGGCCTGAGCGGTGTGCTCGCCGCCGTCCGGCTCGGTGCCTCGCGCGTCGTCGCGATGTCGCGGCACGAGGACAGGCAGCGGCTCGCCCGCGAGTTCGGGGCGACGGACGTCGTCGCGGAGCGCGGTCAGGAGGGCATCGACCGGCTCGCCGACATGTTCGACGGCATCGGCCCCGACTGCGTCCTCGAGTGCGTCGGCACGAAGGAGTCGATGGATCAGGCGCTGCGCTCGGCGAGGCCCGGTGGACAGGTCGGCTTCGTCGGCGTGCCCAACGGCGGACCGGAGCTGCCGGTGCGGACGATGTTCGCCACGAACGTCGGGGTGAGGGGAGGAGTCGCGCCGGTGCGGGGCTACGTCGCCGAGCTGCTGCCCGAGGTGCTGGACGGCTCGCTCACTCCCGGCAAGGTTTTCACGCGTGAGCTGCCGCTGGACGACATCGCTGAGGCGTACCGGTTGATGGACGAGCGTGAGGAGATCAAGGTCCTCGTGCGGCCGTGACGGCTGGGGACCGGCGGTGCCGGGATCGGGCGATGCCGGCGTCGAGGCGGGCGGCCCGGTTGTGACACGCGCGGGTTACAGAACGGAGTTCTCATGGACGCGTGCGGGATGCTATTCTCATCTGGTGCCACGATCGCTGGCACGCGCCCCGATAGCTCAGTGGTAGAGCACTTCCATGGTAAGGAAGGGGTCGCCAGTTCAATCCTGGCTCGGGGCTCGTTGCACATCCACGTTGGGTGAGTACGCGGCAGGGTAGCTCAGTTGGTGAGAGCGCACGACTCATAATCGTGAGGTCGCGGGTTCAAGCCCCGCTCCTGCTACAGATGTCCAGATCAGCCCCGGCCTCGGCCGGGGCTGATCCTGTTTACGGGGGCGCGTCATCGTCCGCTCGGACGCGACGGTTCGTCGTGTCCCGGACCGGCCCGCGGGGAAAGGCCTCAGCTCAGGCGGCGGAGCTGCGACGCGGTCGGGCAGTCGAAGGGGTCGCGTGCGGCCAGGCCGACGCGGTTGAGGTACGCGATGACGATGCCGTAGGACTCGAGCAGGGACGTCTCGGTGTACGGCACGTCGTGGGTCTGGCAGTACTCGCGCACGATCACCCGCGCCTTCGCCAGGTGCGGGCGCGCCATGCTCGGGAACAGGTGGTGTTCGACCTGGTAGTTCAGCCCGCCCATGAGCGCCGTCGCCCACCACCCGCCGCGGATGTTCCGTGAGGTGCGCACCTGCTTGGTGAAGAAGTCGAGCCTGGCGTCCTTGGCGATGACGGGCATGCCCTTGTGGTTGGGCGCGAAGGACGCACCCATGTACACGCCGAAGACCGCCAGCTGCACCCCGAGGAACGCGAACGCCATGCCGAGCGGGAGGAGCAGGAACAGGGGCGCGAGGACGATGACGAAGCGCGCGGCGATGATGCCGAGCTCGGTCCAGCGGCCCTTCACCTTGCCAGGGGTCAGCAGGTATTTCAGGCTCTGCACGTGCAGGTTGATCCCCTCGAGGGTGAGGAGGGGGAAGAACAGCCAGCCCTGTTTGCGGGTGATCAGCCGGACGATGCCGCGTGATCTGGCCGCGTCCTCGTCGAGGAAGGAGATCGTGTCGACGGCGATGTCCGGGTCCTTGCCGACACGGTTGGGGTTGGCGTGGTGACGGCTGTGCTTGGAGTCCCACCAGGCGTAGCTCATGCCGATCGACCCCGCGAGGACGCGGGCAAGTCGGTCGTTGGCCGGCCCGGTGGAGAGGATCTGGCGATGGGCGGCCTCGTGGGAGAGGAAGGCGATCTGGGTGAAGACCAGCCCCAGGCCCCCGGCGACGATGAGCTGGAGCCAGCTGTCGCCGAGCAGGAGGAACGCGGCGACGCAGCCCGCGAGCGCCACGAGGATGACGGCTGCCGTCGAGGCGTAGAACCAGAAGGCGCGGCGGAGCAGCCCGCCCTCCCTGACGACCTGCGACAGCTGGGTGTAGGTCTTCGCCATCGGGGGGAAGGTGTCGGTGGTGGCGTAGCTTTGGCGGATGGGCCCGAGAGTGGACTCGCGGACGGCGGTGGGGGAGGCCATGATCGGCACCTGCTTAGATCGGTGACGACTGCGGTGGTCGTCGATCCGGAGCGGACAGGCGGCCGCCCATCGCTGTGCCAACCGTAACCGCACCGGTATGCAGGCGTGGCTATCGCGGGCTGATGCTCAGGATCGATGTCGGCGTCGTCCAGCGGGACACGCCGCGCGGTCAACGGCTCCGTCCCCGCCTGAGGTTCGTGCCACGGCGCAGCCGCGAGCTCACCTGCCCGACAGTCGGGGGTGCCCCGTCGGGGGACGGGGCCCGAGCTCCCGGCCGAACCCCCACACCTGCAGCGTGGCGTGCCGGGACTCGGCGACGGTGAAGTCCTGCTCGGGCATCCGTTCGAAGCCGAGGGACCGGTAGAGCCGGTGGGCGGCCGTCATGTACTCGGCGGAGTGGAGGCGCAGGCCGTCGGCGTCGAGCGTGCGCGCCCGCTCGAGGGCGAAGCCGATCATCGCGGCGCCGAGGCCGCGACGGCGTGCGGAGGGGGCGACGGCGAGCAGGGAGCAGTGCGCCCAGCCGTCCACCACGGCACGCGAGGTGGAGATCGTCGCGACGGGCTCCGTCCCGTCGAACGCCAACCAGATGTCGTCGTCGGCGACCCTGTCCTGCGGTCGGGCGAGCCGCCGGCGGTACTCAACGCTGAGCGGCGCGTAGTCCGCCTCGTACGAACGGAGCAGCAGCCGGGCGACGGACGGGAGCTCCTCGGCCGACGCCCTGCGGACTGTCCGTCCCTGCGACGCCGACGGCTGGGCGCCCTGCTCGTCTTCTGCGGTGGTCATCGACCCCATTATCGCCCGCGGGCATAGGCTTCACGGGTGACCCCCGCCGCCGTGCCTCCCATTGCCTCCGCAGCTGACGCCGTCGTCCGCGCGTCCTCCGACGGGACCGAGACGGGCGGTCCGGAACGCCCGCCTGGGCCGTTGAGCACGGGCATCCTCGCCTTCGTCGAACACGGCCGGGCCGCCGGCGCCCGCTCCCGCGCGCTCGAGGACGGGCTGGCACTCGTCCAGCTGGCCGAGGACCTCGGCTACGACAGGGCCTTCGTCCGCGCCAGGCACCTGGAGGACTACCTGTCCTCCCCGCTGACCTTCCTCGCTGCGGCTGCGCAGCGCAGCGAACGCATCGGGCTGGGAACCGCGGTGATCCCGCTGCGCTACGAGGACCCCATCCGGCTGGCCGAGGACGCGGCGACCGTCGACCTGCTCAGCGGTGGGCGGCTTCATCTGGGCTTCAGCAGCGGCTACGCCCAGAACGAGGCCGTCTTCGCGCCCGTCTACGGTGCCATCGACCGGCCGTTCGCCGCGGAGGCCGAACATCGGCTGCGGCGTTTTCTCGCCGCGGTGGAGGGGACCCCTGTCACCACGGCGGACGAGCACACCGGCTTCGCCGCGGCGGGGACGCCGCTGCGCGTGACCCCCGACGCCCCCGGCCTCGCCGGGCGCGTCTCCTACGGGGCCGGCCGGCTGGCGTCGGCCGCCCGGGCGGGGGAACTGGGCGTCCACCTGCAGCTGTCGACGCTGAGCACCGGGAGGGACGACGGCGGCTTCGAGGCGGGGCAGCTCGCGCAGATTCGGGCCTACCGGGCGGCGCGCGCAGAGGTCACCGACGTCCCCGGGCACGTCAGCGTGAGCCGGATGATCCTGCCGATCCTCGACGCCTCCGACGCCGAGGCGCTCGCTCCTCTGCTCGACCGCGACGCCGAGCGCCAGCGCGCCGAGCACTCCGACGCGCCGCCGTCGATGCAGTTCGGGCGGGTGCACGCCGGTGACCCGGATGCCATCGTCGCCGGGCTGCTGGCTGACCCTGCGCTCGCCGAGGCCGATGAGCTCATCCTGGCGCTGCCGTTCGGGCACGGGGACACGACGGTGCGGCGGATGATGCGCGCGGTGGCGGTCGAGGTGCTGCCGGGGCTTCGCCGCTAGGCTGGTCCGGTGGCAGTGAATCCTGAGATCAAGGGGCGGGTCTTCCCGCCGACGGAACCCTACCTGGTTGGCCGCGAGAAGGTCCGCGAGTTCGCCCGTGCGGTGGGAGCCCAGCACCCGACGCACCACGACGTCGCGGCGGCACGCGCGGCCGGGTACGCCGACGTGGTGGCGCCGACGACCTTCGCGGTCGTCGTGCAGGAGCTCACCCTCGCGCAGCTCCTCGCCGAGCCGGATGCGGGCATCGACTTCTCCCGCGTCGTGCACGGCGATCAGCGTTTCAGCAGCACCAGGCCCATCGTCGCCGGCGACGAGCTGACCGCGACGGTCACCGTCGCGGACGTCAAGAGCCTCGGCGGGCACTCGATGGTCACCGCGAGCACCGACGTCGTCGACGCCGACGGCGGGCACGTCGTCACCGCCATCTCCACTCTCGTCGTCAGGGGGGACGAATGACCGCGAACACTCCCGCACCCGTCCTCGCCGAGCTCGAGCAGGGCCAGGTCGTCGCCGAGCGCACCCTCGCGTTCAGCAGGGACAGCCTCGTCCGCTACGCGGGCGCCTCCGGCGACTTCAACCCGATCCACTACCGCGACGACGTGGCCGCGTCGGTCGGCCTCCCCGGGGTCATCGCCCACGGCATGCTGACGATGGGCGCCGTCGTCCAGCCGGTCGTCGACTGGCTCGGCGACCCCGGCCGCATCAGGGACTACCAGGTCCGCTTCACCCGTCCCGTCGTCGTCGACCCTGTCGCGGGCGCCGAGGTCGAGGTGACGGCGACCGTCGCCCGCATCGACGCGGAGGCCTCGACCGCGCGGATCGACCTCACGGTGCGGTTCGGCGGGCAGACGGTGCTCGGCCGCGCGCAGCTCGTCGTCGGGCTGGACTGAGCCGTGACCTCGCCGCTTCTGGCCGAGCACACCACTCTTCGGGTCGGCGGGCCGGCCGACGAGATCGTCACGGCGGCGACGGAGGAATCGCTCGTCGCCGCTGTCGCCGCCGTCTGGGACAGGGGGGAGGACCCCCTGGTCGTCGGCGGGGGATCGAACCTGCTCGTCGGTGACGACGGCTACGACGGCACCGTCGTCCTGGTCAGGACGACGGGGATTCGGCGTCTGGACTCCGACGAGGGCCGCGTGCGGCTGCGCGTGCAGGCGGGCGAGAACTGGGATGCGCTCGTCGCGGCGACCGTGGAGTCCGGCTGGTCCGGCATCGAGGCGCTGTCGGGAATCCCCGGCTCGGTGGGGGCGGCGCCCATCCAGAACATCGGCGCCTACGGACAGGACGTCGCGGGCGTCCTCGTCGGTGTCACCGTCCTCGACCGCGAGAGCGGCGACCGGGTCCACCTGGACGCCGCCGAGCTGGCGCTCGGCTACCGGACCTCCGTGCTCAAACGGCACGGTGGACTGCCGCCGGTGAGGGACGCCGTCGTGCTCAGCGTCGACATCGAGCTGGTCGAGTCGGGGGGCCGTTCGCAGCCGGTGGCCTACGAGCAACTCGCGCGTGCGCTCGGCGTCGAGCTGGGCGCGGTCGTCGCGCCGGCCGAGGTGCGCTCGGCCGTGCTTGCGCTCCGCGCGAGCAAGGGAATGGTGCTCGATGCCGCCGACCCCGACACCCGCAGCGCGGGGAGCTTCTTCACCAACCCGACCGTGCCGGCGGCCGTCGCTGCCGTCCTCCCCGCCTCCGCTCCGCGGTGGCCCGTCGAGGACGGCACGGCGGCGGACACGGTGATCCCGCTGGACCGGTTCGACGGCTCGGTCCCGGCGCCGTCGGGGCACGGAGCCGCGCGGGTGAAGCTCAGCGCGGCATGGCTCATCGAGAACGCCGGGATCCCCCGCGGCTTCGCACTGCCGCGCTCGCGGGCCGCGATATCGAGCAAGCACACCCTCGCGCTCACCAACCACGACGGTGCAACCGCCGCCGAGGTCGCTGAGCTGGCCCGCTTCGTCGTGCTGCGCGTGCGCGCCGAGTTCGGCGTCGACCTGGTACCCGAGCCGGTGACGCTCGGCGTCGAGATCTAGGGCTTCCCGTCGCCCGTCGATGACGCCTCCCCTGCGTGGCGTCCGTGGCGCGAGCGGGACCGGCGCGTGCCGGGGGCGGTCGGGTCGCGGAGCGGGTCCGGCTCCGGGCCGAAGACGGCGGTGCGGATCAGCCCGGGGTCCACGCCGGCGTCGATGAGCTGTGCCCGTACCGAGGTCATGAACGGGATGGGGCCGCAGACGACGACGACAGCCCCGTCGGGCACGTCGGTCGCGGAGACGCGCAGGTGCCGATCCTCCTGCGCGCGCCCGTCGGTGAACCAGAGGACGGCGTCGGCGCCGGGCAGCCGCGCGAGGAGCTCGTCCAGCTCGCCCCTGTGTGCCAGGCGCTCCGGCGTCCGGTCGCTGTGCAGCACACGGATCGTCCTCGCGTCCCCGGTGTCGGCGAGGTAGTGCAGGATCCCGAGGAACGGCGTGATCCCCGCGCCCGCGCTGATCATGACCAGGGGCACACCCTCGTCGGGCAGGCCGACGGCGCCGAAGGGCAGGGAGGTCCTGATGGTGTCGCCCTCGTGGACCGTGTCGACGATCGCGTTCGACACCTCGCCGGGCAGGTAGGCGGCGTGGGAGCCGCGGGTCGGCTCGATGCGCCTGACGGTGATCCGCCAGCGCCCGTCCATGCCCGGCGACGACGACAGACTGTACTGCCGGATCTGCTCCGCGCCGTCCGGGAGTCGCATCTGCACCGAGATGAACTGTCCGGGGAGGAAGGACGGCAGCGGGGGCTGCCCCTCGGGCGCGGCCAGGACCAGTGATACGGTCCCCTCCGCGGCCTGCTGCCGGTCGATGACGAGCCGGTCGCCCCACACCTCGCCGTCGCCGACGTGGGCGTGACGGTACAGCGCGCTCTCCGCCGCGACCAGCTCGTCGGCCATCAGCCAGTACACCTCGTTCCAGGCCGCGCCGACGTCGGCCGTCACCGCGTCGCCGAGGACGGCGGCGATCGCGGCGAAGAGGTGCTCGTGCACGACCGGGTACTGGTCCTCGACGATGCCGAGGGAGGCGTGCTTGTTGCTGATCCTGGCCATGAGCTCGGCCACGGGCGGAGCGCCCGGCGTCGTGAGGTGCCGGGCGAAGGCGACAACCGCACCCGCGAGCGCGCGCTGCTGGTCGCCGCGGGCCTGGTTGCCCCTGTTGAACAGGTCGGACTCGAGCGCGGGGTGGGCGGAGAACAGCCGGCGGTAGAAGTCCGCGCTGATCTGCTCCATGTGCTCCGAGACGAGGGGGAGCGTGGCCGCGATCAGCGTCGCGGATCGTGGGGTGAGCATGGGTGTCCTTCCGTCGATGACCGCGCGGTCCGGGCGCCGACGGTCCGTCGCCCGATCGCGCTGCGGCCCGGCGACGGCCGGGACGGGGGAGCGCCGGGGGCGCGGGGCCGGCGTGTGCTCGCGGGCGGGCCGATGTGGCCGCACCCAGCCTGGAACACCGCGAGCCCTCCGCGCCGGGACGGAGGGCTCGCCTGGGGACAACCGGTGACCCGCCCCGTTCGGGTCGGTGGGGCCGGAGGGGCGGCCGGTCAGCCGAAGAGGCGCTGGAGGCGCTGGATCCCCTCGAGCAGCGGCTCGTCGCCGAGGGCGTAGCTGAGTCGGAGGTAGCCGGAGGGGCCGAAGGCCTCGCCGGGGACGGCGGCGACCTCGGCCTGGTCGAGGACGAGATCGGCGAGCTCGAGCGAGGTGTGCGCGGTTGTGCCGTTCCAGTCGCGGCCGAGCAGCCCGCTGACGTCGGGGTAGACGTAGAACGCACCCTCGGGGACGGGCGTGACGACGCCGGGGATGCGGTTCAGCTCCTCGACGATGAGCCGTCGCCGGCGGTCGAAGGCGCGGCGCATCTGCTCGACGGCGTCCTGCGGGCCGGTCAGGGCGGCGATCGCGGCGCGCTGCGCGACGTTGTTGACGTTCGAGCTCAGATGGGATTGCAGGTTCGCGGCCGCTTTGATGGCGTCCGACGGCCCGACCATCCAGCCGACCCGCCAGCCGGTCATGGCATAGGTCTTGGCCACGCCGTTGACGAGGATGGTCTGCTCGGCCAGTTCGGGGACCGCCTGGAGGATCCCGGTCGCCGAGGTCGGGGCGGCCTCGGGGTCCTCGGTGTAGGTGAGGTTCTGGTAGATCTCGTCGCTGATGACCCAGATACCGTGGGCGAGCGCCCACTCCCCGATGGCGCGCACCTGCTCGGGGGAGTACACGGCGCCGGTGGGGTTCGACGGGGAGACGAACAGCAGCACCTTCGTCCGGTCCGTCCGTGCGGCCTCGAGCTGCTCGACGGTGACCAGGTAGCCCTGCTCGGCCCCGGCGAACACCTCGACCGGAACACCGTCGGCCAGGCGGATCGCCTCGGGGTAGGTGGTCCAGTACGGGGCGGGGAGGAGCACCTCGTCGCCCGGGTTCAGCAACACCTGGAAGGACTGGTACACCGCCTGCTTGCCGCCGTTGGTGACGATCACCTGGCCGGGGGTTGCGGCGTGGCCCGAGTCGCGCGCGGTCTTGTCGGCGATCGCCTCGCGGAGCTCGGGCAGTCCCGCGGCCGGGGTGTACCGGTGGTTCTTCGGGTCGACGACGGCGCGTTCGGCGGCCTCGACGATGTGCGCCGGCGTGGCGAAGTCGGGCTCGCCCGCCGCGTAGCTGATCACGGGGCGGCCGGAGGCCTGCAGAGCCTTGGCCTTGGCGTCGACCTTGAGGGTCGCGGACTCGGCGATGGAGGAGATTTTCGTTGAGAGTCGGGGTGTCTGTGCCACGGTACGAGCATAGGCGGTGCCCGGTTCCAAGCGGGGAATCCGTCAGGATCGGTGCCGGCCGAATGTGTGAACGCGTGTTCAGGAATATGTGTTGCAGTTGTGGTGACGTCGCGTCCCCGATGGCCGCCTCCCCCGGCGTCGACGCTCACAACGATCCCCAGGAGGCAGCCATGCCACGACCATCGCACGCGCCCGCCCCGTCGCACCGGACGGGCTCTCACGCGGGAACCCCGCGCTCCCGTTCCCGTACCCGCCGCCTCGCCCCGATCGGGGCGGTCTCGCTCGGCGCCGTCCTGCTGCTCAGCGCCTGCGCCGGGCCCGAGCAGGGCGCCGCCGCGGCCGCGCCCGAGCTCGGGCCGGTCCCCGACGCGGCCACCGCGCTGGCGGACGAGTCCGCTGAGCTCGCCGAGCTGTACGAGAAGGCCGTCGCCGAGGGAGGGACGCTCACCGTCTGGGCAGGGGGAGACGCGCCCAACCAGCAGGACGCGCTCGTCGACGCCTTCGAGAAGCGCTTCCCCGGCGTCGACCTCGACCTGACCGTCGACCTGTCGAAGGTCCACGACGAGCGGATCAACGAGCAGCTCGCCGAGGGCAGGGTCGAACCGGACGTGGCCATGCTCCAGACCACCTTCGACTTCGACGACTGGAAGGAACGCGGCGAGCTGCGCGAGTTCACCCCACTCGGTGCCGAGCACCAGCTGCCGGGGTACGCCGACGAGGACGGCGCCTACCTCACGGCGATGATGCTCGGCTTCCTGCCCAGCTACGCGCAGGACGAGGTCGAGACCATGCCGACCGGCTACGGGGACTTCCTCGACGAGCAGTACGACGGCCGCCTCGCTCTGACCCCTCCCCACGACGACGACGCGGTGCTGTACGTCTACGACAGGATCCGGGAGACGTACGGCGACGGCTTCCTCGCCGAGCTGAGGGACCAGCACCCGGAGTGGGTGAGGGGCACGGCCGCGCCCGCCGCCATGGTCGGCGCCGAGGGACAGAAGGCGATCGGCAACCTGACGGCCTACGCCACGGCCGAGGGCGACCCGTCCACCGCGTTCATCCCCGCTGAGGACCCGTTCCTCGTGTGGACACAGCGCGCCGCCGTCTTCGACAAGGCCGACAACCCCGCGGCGGGGGAGCTGTTCCTGGCCTACGTGGCCAGCGCGGAGTTCCAGTCGGTCCAGCCCGGGTGGCGGACGAGGGACGACCTCGCCGAGCCCGCGGGGCTGAAGCCGCTGTCAGAGTACCCCAACACGGATCCGGCCGACTTCGTCGAGTGGATGGCCGACCGCGACCACGTCGCCGAGGTCCGTGCCGAGATGGAGGAGGTCTTCGGGCCGGTGACCGGTGAGTCCCCGCTGACGGACCCGCGCCTGCTGCGGATCCTCGGCATCGGCTCCTGACCGGTGGCGCCCGTGGCCGGGCCGGGACGCACTCGCGCGTTCCGGCGCGGCCACGTCCGCGACGGCGGCCGCGCTGACGCCTCGAACGCACCCCTTCTCTTCCGTCGGCGACGCCGATACGCTGCCAGGACATCGCTGGAGATCACGGGATCGGGGACACCATGACACTCAGAAGAACGCTGGTCGGGGGACTGGCGACCGTGGGACTCGCCGCGGGACTGCTCGTATCGGCGGCGCCGGCCCAGGCCGCGGCATGGGGCGGTAACTTCTCGTCCCGGATCGCGTGCGTGGCTGGGACCCCCGCCAAGGTGGCCTATTACGCGTCGTACGGCTACAAACCGCGTGTGGCGACGTACTGCGAGTACCACAAGATCGGCAACGACGCCCCCTTCTGGTACACCGAGATCAGGTACTAGCTCACCGGAACATCCACGTGCGCCGCCGGGAGGGACGGGGCGGCGCACGTCGACGCGCGGGGTACGGGGTGCTCGCCCGCCCGGGGTCTTCCGTGCGACTGGGGGGGACGGGATGACGCGGGGCGACGAGGAAGGGTAGCCTTCCCTGGACGTCCCCGTGTTCACCCTCGCCCGCCAGGAAAGGCAGCCATGCGTCAGACTCCCCGTCGCACCATCGACCCCGTTCCCGCTCGACGCCCGCTCCGCACCGTCAGCCTCGCCGTCGTCGGTGCCGTGTCCGCTCTCGCGCTCGCCGCCTGCTCCGGCTCGCCCGCCGCGGAGGAGACCACGGGCACGTCGGCCGAGGGCTTCCCCGTCACCGTCGACTCGGCCTTCGGCGAGGTCACGATCCCGGACCGTCCCGAGCGCGTCGTCGCGCTGGGCTGGGGCGACGCGGAGGCCGCTCTGGCGCTCGGCGTGCAGCCGGTCGGCGCGTCCGACTGGCTCGCCTTCGGCGGCGAGGGCGTGGGGCCGTGGGCCGAGGACCTCTACGACACCGCGCCGGAGATCATCGGCACGCTCGAGCCCTCCTACGAGGAGATCCTCGCGCTCGACCCCGACGTGATCCTCGACGTCAAGAGCAGCGGCGACGAGCAGCGCTACGAGCGGCTGAGCGAGATCGCCCCCACGGTCGGCATCCTCGAGGGGGGTCAGAACTACCTGACCTCGACCGAGGACCAGCTCACCGTCATCGCCGAGGCGCTCGGTGCCGCACCCGCGGGCGAGGAGCTCCTGGCCCAGCTCGACGCCTCCTTCGAGGCGCAGCGTGCCGCGCACCCCGAGTTCGACGGGGCGACCGCGACCGCCGCGGTCTACACCTCCGAGGGGTGGAGCGCGTACGTCGAGGGGGACGCGCGCGTGGAGTTCCTCGAGCGGCTCGGCTTCGAGCAGAACCCCGAGATCGCGGGGATGGACGCGGACGGCGGCTTCTTCGTGCCGATCTCGTCCGAGGACCTCAGCGCGCTCGACGCCGACCTGATCGTCACCTTCCTCATCGGCACGGACGAGGACGAGGTCACCTCGCAGAAGCTCTACACCGATCTGCCCGCGGTGAAGGACGGGCGGGCCCTGATCATGTCCGATCAGACGCAGGCGAACGCGTTCTCGACCGGGTCCGTGCTCTCCACCGAGTACGCGATCGAGACCGTGGTCCCGCAGCTGAGCGAGGCGCTCGACGGGAAGTGACCTCCCGGCCGACGACGACGCCCCCGCGAGCAGGCTCGCGGGGGCGTCGTCGTCGGAGGGTCAGGCGCCGTCGTTCCCCGTGGAGTCGTCCTGCGCGGTCGGAGGCGTCCGACGCCGGAGCACCGCGAAGAGGATCGCCGCGACGGCCGCGAGGGCGATGCCGCCGAGGACGAAGGGCATCGGTCCGGCACCGGAGGCGTCGTCGACTGCGGCCGGTGCGCTCTCGGTCGCGCTGGGCGTCGCCGACGGCTCATCGGTGGCCGTCGCGCTCGGCTCGGCCGCACTGCTCGGCGTGGCGCTTGCCGTTGCCGCCGCCTCGACGCTGAACGGGATGACGCCCTCGATCGGGTGGCCGTCGGAGGAGACGACCCTCCAGCGGATCTCGGCGTCCCCGGGGGCCATCTCGTCGTCGACGGGGACGCTGACGGTGTCGCCGTCGATCTCGGGCTCGCCGATGGCCCTGTCGACGCCCTCGGAGTCGGCCACGATCAGGGTGGCGCCGGTGTCGAGCAGTTCGGCGGAAAAGACGGCGCTGACCTCGGTGGGGGCGGCATCGAGGACCTCGCCCTCGGACGGGGCGCTGCCGATCAGCTGGTCGTGCGCCTGGGCGGGCGCGGCGAGGCCGAGCGCGAGCAGTGCGCCCGCGGCGACGGCGGTGACGGTCGCCGCCGCGCGACGCGCGGGGCGGAGGGGTGTGGTGTGCACGGGTGTGCTCCTTGGTGATGAAGTGGGGCGGCGGTGCGCCGCGGGATGTCGGGTCGTCTGGCGCTCAGGCCGGCACCGGGAGGGGCCGGGCGCCGGGCGCGTTCGCCGTCCGCGGCGGCGCGCGGGAGCCACGGGGTCCGCGTCGGGGGGAGGGCACGGCGGCGGAGCGCCCGGAGACGGCGGTCGCTGCGGAGCGCCGTGCCGTCACGACGGTGCCGCGGAACAGCGCTGCGATCCGGCGGAGTCCGCCGCTTCGCCCGAGCGCCGTGGCGGCCGCAGCCGCGGCCCCGAGCATCAGCACCGTGAGCACGGCGGCGGAGAGGTGCAGCGCGACCATCGACGCGCACGCAGCCGCGGGTGGCGCGGCCACGGTGCTCAGCGCAGGGACCAGATCCACGCCGCTCCCGCTCCCGTGTCCGGCGTGCGCCGTCGTGGCGGAGCCGACGGACCCCGGCACCGTCGCCGTGCCGACGGAGCCGAGCAGGAAAAGCTGGTGGAAGAGCAGCTGGGACACCGACACCGCGGCGATCCGCCGCGGCCAGGACCACCGCCGTCCGGCCAGCGGCACGCAGGCGGCCGAGGCCAGGACGAGCGGAACGAGGACGCCGAGCGGGTGCGGGGGTTCCCCTCCGGCGAGGACGTGCGCCGCGAGCGCGACGTAGCAGGCGACGGCAGCCGTCAGGACGCCGCGGAGCGCGCGCGAACGACGGGAGTGGGCCATGCCTGCCAGTCTCTCAGACCCGTCGCCGCGTCGCCTGGACCCCGCGGCGACCGTGACGCCGTCCGCGCGGGTCGCTACCGTTGTCAGCATGCGCCCCACGAAGCGACGTCGACTGCCCCTGCTCGTCCTGCCCGCTGTGGTCCTGACCGCGGTCGGCCTTGGCGGCTCCGTCGGCGCGACCCCGGCCGCCGCCGACGTGGAGGACTTCCACTACAGCGACCTGGACGTCGGTATCACGCTCGGCACGACCGACGACGGCAGGGCGACGGCCGAGGTCGTCGAGGACTGGACGGCCGTGTTCCCCGAGACCGATCAGAACCGCGGCATCGTCAGGGGCCTGCCGCAGAGCTACAAGGGCGCCCCGCTGAACACGAGCGACATCGAGGTCACCGACGGGGAGGGCACCGAGGTCCCGTTCGAGGTCGACGACCAGGAGGGCGCGGACGAGCAGGAGTACACCGTCCTCACCATCGACGACGACACCTTCAAGCACGGTGCGACGCGGTACGTCATCTCCTACCGGATGGAGAACGTCGCCTTCAACCCCGACCCGTCGACGCAGACGGAGGACGAGTTCTACTGGGACATCCTCGGCGGCGCGACCCCGCAGCGCATCGACCGTGCGAGCGGCACCGTGACGGTCCCCTCGGCGCTCGCTCCGGGGCTGGACGGCCGCAGCACCTGCTTCATCGGCGCCTACGGGGACGACAGCCGGTGCGACGTGGACCGTAGCGAGTCCGGCGGTGCGACCGTGTTCTCCGTGGCCGCGACCGACCTCGCCCCCGACACGGCGTGGAGCATCGTGCTCGGCTTCAACGAGGGGACCTTCACCCGGCCGCACTTCCCCGAGGAGACGACCCTCGGCCGCTTCGGCTGGATCGGGCTGCTCGGCGCGTCCGCGCTGGCGCTTGTCGTCGGGCTGTTCGCCAGGGCACGCTGGAAGGACGAGGACGGCAGGGGCGTCGTCGTGGCCCAGTACGTCCCCGACCCCGAGGTCTCGCCCCGCCTCGCCGCCGAGATCGTCACCGTTCCCGCGCAGCGGGTGCTCACCGCCGAGATCCTCGCGCTCGCGGTGTCGGGCGTCATCCGGATCGTGCAGTCGCCGACGAAGAAGAAGTCGATGCACCTGGAACTGCTCCAGACGCATGTCGAGGGGGACACGGAGGCGGCGCGCAGCCTGGACCGCACCCTCGGCGCGCTGTTCCCCGCACGCACCCCCGGGAACGTCAATACGATGTCCTCGTCCGACCAGAAGCAGGGCACGCGGCTCAGCGAGCTGAGCGAGACCTCCGCGGCGACGCGTCTGGGCCTCCGGGCGAAGCCGGCCGACCGGCGTCCGCGCCACGTCATCCTCGCCCTCGCGGCCCTGCTGGCGGTCGGCGGCGTCGCGGCGCTCGTCGTGGCCGTCGTGCTCGGCGCGGTCACCCCCACCTTCCTGCTCGCCGGCGTCGGCCTCGCAGCCGTTCTGATCGTGCTGCTCGTCCTGCAGCTTCCCCCCGCACGGCTCACCCGCGCGGGTGCGGAGAAGAAGGAGTACCTGGAGGGCCTGGAGGAGTTCATCGAGCTGGCGGAGAAGGACCGCATCGCCTACCTGCAGTCGGTCTCAGGGGTGGACAGGGTCGATGTCGGAGACGACGCGCAGATGCTCCGGGTGACCGAGCGCCTGCTGCCGTGGGCGGCGCTGTTCGGCCAGGAGAAGAGCTGGATGGCCGAGCTCGCCGTTCGCTACGACAGCGTCGGTCAGCCGGGCTGGTTCCAGGGCTCCGACGGCACCGTGAACGCCGTGCTGCTGGCCACGATGGTGTCGCGGCTGTCGTCGCAGAGCTCCTCGTCCCTCGCCGCCGCGTCCTCCGGATCGGGCGGGGGCGTGTCCGGGGGCAGCGGCTTCGGCGGTGGCGGCTTCGCCGGTGGCGGCGGCGGTGGCGGGTTCTCCGGTGGCCGCTGATGGTCCCGGCCCAGCGGGGCGTCGGGCAGACGCGGAGCCGACGGGCAGAATGGGTGCCGTGATGCCCGGTGCGGAGACGGTCCCACACGGGCAGCGACGAGGGGAGGCCCGATGACGGGTGACGGCGGCGTCCCGCTCCTGGCGGGGACGTACAACTCGCGCGACCTCGGCGGCGTCCCGGCGGGCGACGGCGCGATCAGGACCGGTGTCCTCATCAGGGCGGACGGGCTGCACGGGCTCACCGACGGCGCGAGGGAGCGGATGGCCGAGCTCGGCGTCCGCGTCGTCGTCGACTTCAGGGACGACGCCGAGGTGGCGAGGCAGCCGGACGCGCTGGACGGGGTCGCGGTCGAACGGCGGAGCCTGCCGCTGGTCACCGGATCCATCGAGCAGAGCGCCTTGGACCGTGTCGGACTGGACGTGCTCTACCGCTCGATCCTGGACGATGCGACCGCGCACCTGGCCGAGCTGGCCCGGATCGTTATCCGTACGGCCGGCTCGGGTGCCGTGCTCATCCACTGCACAGCGGGCAAGGACCGCACCGGTGTCGCCACGGCGGTGCTGCTGTTGCACGCCGGCGTCGACGCGGAGCGGGTGATCGCGGACTACGCGCTGTCGGAGGGCATGCTGTCGGGGGAGTGGGAGTGTCGTGTCGTGGCGATCGTCGAGTCGCTCGGCTTCGAGGTGACCGACGAGCTGCGGGCGCTGATCGTGTCGAGCCCTGCGTCGACGATGCGGGCGACGATCGAGTACCTCGACGCCGCGTACGGTGGCGCCAGCGCCTACCTCGCCGCGGCGGGGCTGAACGGCGATGAGCTGGCGCAGCTGCGCACGGCGCTCGTCGTGCCGGGTACCGCAGCGCGGTAGCGGGCGGGCGGCGTCGTGGCGCTCGGGCTATCGCGTCGGGGCATCCGTCGAGGCGGCGGTATCGCCCGCGTGCGTGTGCGCTGTGGTGGACGCATCGGCGTCGGCGTCGGTATCCGTGTCGGCGTCCGTTCGAAGGGCGTCGGCGTGTGCGTCGATGTCGGCCGTGTCCACCGCGGCGTACTCCAGGAGTGGACGCCCCGGTGCTCCGTGCCTGCTGCGGCGCACGGCCGCTCCGGTGTCGACCAGGTGCTCGAGATAGCGCCGTGCCGTCACCCGCGACACCCCGAGCTCGGCCGCGAGTGCCGCGGCGGAGCGCGGCTCCGCCCCAGCGCGTCGCAGCGCGCGGGCCGCCGCGTCCAGCGTGTCCCCGCTCAGCCCCTTCGGCGGCGCGGTGCGCGCGGGCCGGTGCAGGGCGGCGAAGGCCGCATCGACCGAGGACTGGTCCGTCCGTGCCTCGGGCAGGCTGCGTTCGGCGTAGTCGCGGTAGGCGAGCAGGCGCTCGCGGAGGGCGGCGAAGCCGAACGGCTTGATCAGGTAGTGCCCGACCCCGAGCGCGATGGCCTGACGCACCGCCGCCGCGTCCCTGACCGCGGTCACGGCGATGATCGCGACGTCGTCGCCGGCGCCGCGCAGCGCCCGGGCGACGTCGAGGCCGGTCGCGTCGGGCAGCGTGAGGTCGAGCAGGACCAGCCGTGGCCGCTCGGCACCTCTCGTGGCCCGCAGTGCCGCGAGCGCCGCCCCCGCGCTGTGCACCGGCTCGCCGGCGTGGAAGCCGTCGACGCGGTTCACCATCGCGACGTGCGCGGCGGCGGTGAGCGGGTCGTCGTCGACGACCAGCACCCTGACCGCCGTGCCGGTCCGCGCCCGCTCGGCGGGCGGTGAGCCCTGCCCGGTGGCGGCGTCACTCGCCCGGCTCACGTCGCGCTCCCCGCGCGCGCCAGGGGGAGGACGACCTCGAACGTCGAGCCGTCGACCCGGAGCGTGCCGCCCGCGCTGAGCACGCTGTGCCGCACGAGCGCTAGGCCGACGCCGTGCCCGTCCCCGGCCTTCGCCGTGGTGCCCAGCTCGAAGACCGCCGGGCCGTCGAGCGGGCCCCGGCCGGAGTCACCGACCCTGACGCGCCACCGTTCGGGGGACGAGTCGACCCGCACGCGCACCGTGGGGCGCGGCGTCGCCGCGGCCGCGTCCAGGGCGTTGTCGACGAGGTTGCCGACGATCGTGATCAGCTCGCGCCCCGTCACGGGCGCGGGCGCCGCCCCGCCGTCGAGCTCGACGGTCAGCTCGATGCCTCGGGCCGCCGCCTCGGCGCTCTTCCCGATCAGCAGCGCCGCGAGCACGGGCTCGGCGGAGTCCTCCATCAGCTCAGCGGCCAGTGACGCGTCCACCCGGCTCTGCGCGAGGGCCAGCTCGACGGCCTCCTCGGCGCGGTCGACCTCGATCAGCGCGATCATGGTGTGCAGCCGGTTGGCGAACTCGTGGTTCTGGGAGCGGAGCGCGTCGCGCACGGCCGTCAGCGTGGCGACCTCTCCGCTGAGGGCGGCGACGTCGGTGTCGTCGCGCACGGTGGTGATCCAGATCGCCCCCGCCCCTCCGTGCGGGTGGCCGCTGGCCGAGCCGAAGCGCTCCCTGTCGGTCCGCAGGATGCGTCCGCCGGCGATCAGCGCGGCGTCGCTGTGACCGGATCTGCGACCGAGCAGCTCCGCGGCCGCGGTGGAGAGCTCCGTGGCCGAGTCGATGCCGAGCAGCTCCGCCGCGCGCGCGTTCCAGTGCAGCAGCCGCCCGTCGTCCGCCTGGAGGACCAGCCCGTCGCCCCTGCTCGAGTCGATGCCGTGGCGCGCGGCGAAGAGCAGGTCGAGCTGCTCGCGCGCACCGCCCCTCGTCACCTGGTGCAGGTAGCGGCCGACGCCGAGCAACGCCGCGGCGCAGACCGTCAGGACGGCCAGGGCCACGCCGATCGTGACGGCGAGCCGGGTCGAGAGCAGCTGCTGCGTCGTGGCGAGCGTCGTTCCCGCCGCCACGAGCGCGATGACGCGGTCCTCCGCGTCGCGCACGGGGGCGACGGCGCGCACCGAGGGGCCGAGCGTCCCATCGAAGGTCTCGGTGAGGACATCGCCGCGCAGGGCCGCGTCGATGCTGCCGACGAAGGCGCCGCCGATGCGCTCCGGGTCGGGGTGGGTGTACCGGGTCCTGTCCGTGTCCATCACGGTGATGAAGTCGACGTGGCCGCCCGCCAGCACGCGCTGAGTGTACGGCTGCAGTCGCGCGGTCACCTCTGCCGGGTCGGCCGAGGCGCCGACGGCGTCGACGACGAAGGGGGCGGTCGCGAGCGTCCAGGCGGTGCTCCGACTGAGCGCGACGGCCTCGCGTTCCACGTCCGAGCGTGCCGCGGCGGCCGACCACGCGGTCACGGCCACCCCGACGAGCAGCATCAGGCAGAGCTGGATCGCCAGCAGCCGTGCGGCCACCCCCCATCGTGCGTTCCGTGTGTTCATGGGCTCCCGTCCTGCCGGGGCGACACCGGCGTCGCCCGACGACCCGGCGGCGCTGCCGGGGCTGTGACCAGTATGAACACAACGGGACAGGGCGACAACGCCGTCGGCAGAGTGTGCGGACAGGCCCGCGACGGTGCGGGCACGCCCGACAGCGAAGGCAGGAAGCAATGGCGCACCAGCCCCGGAGCACGACGCGGCGCCGCCGCAGGATCGACCCGTCCCACTACCTCTACATCGCTGTGATCGTCGCGGTGCTCGGCGGCGTCGCCGTCGGGCTCGCGGCCCCGGAGTTCGCCGTGGGGCTCAAGCCCGTCGGCGAGGCCTTCGTCCTGCTCATCAAGATGATGATCGCCCCGGTGATCTTCTGCACCCTCGTCCTCGGCGTCGGCTCGATCGCGCAGGCGGCGACCGTCGGCAAGGTCGGCGGCCTGGCGCTGGGCTACTTCATCGTCATGTCGACCTTCGCGCTGGCCATCGGGCTGGTCGTCGGCAACCTCATCCACCCGGGCGAGGGGCTCAACATCGCCGGGTCCAGCTACGACGCGGGCGAGACGGAGGAGGCGTCGACGACCTCGTTCCTGCTCGGGATCATCCCGACGTCCCTGGTCTCCTCCCTCGTGGACGGCAACATCCTCCAGGTGCTCCTCGTCGCGCTCCTGGTCGGCTTCGCCCTGCAGCGGATGGGGGAGAGGGGCGCGCCGATCCTCGAGGCGACGCGGCTCGTCCAGGCGCTGGTGTTCCGGATCCTGTCGATGATCATGTGGGTGGCGCCCGTCGGCGCGTTCGGCGCGATCGCGGCCGTCGTCGGCCAGACCGGCGTCGCCGCGATCGTCGGCCTGGGCACGCTGATGCTGGCGTTCTACATCACCTGTGCGCTGTTCATCGTCGTGGTCCTGGGCTCGCTGCTCTGGCTCGTCGCCCGGGTGAGCATCTTCCGGCTCATGGCGTACCTGGGCAGGGAGTACCTGCTCATCGTCTCCACCTCCTCGAGCGAGGTGGCGCTGCCGCGGCTGATCGCGAAGATGGAGCACGTCGGCGTCTCGAAGCCGGTCGTCGGGATCACGGTGCCGACGGGGTACTCCTTCAACCTCGACGGGACGGCCATCTACCTGACGATGGCGTCGCTGTTCCTCGCCTCGGCGATGGGGACGCCGCTCAGCCTGGGGGAGCAGATCTCGCTGCTCGTGTTCATGATGATCGCCTCGAAGGGGGCGGCCGGCGTGACCGGGGCGGGGCTGGCCACCCTCGCCGGAGGCCTGCAGGCGCACCGACCGGAGCTCGTGGACGGGGTCGGCGTCATCGTGGGCATCGACCGCTTCATGTCGGAGGCGAGGGCGCTGACGAACTTCACCGGCAACGCGGTGGCGACGGTCCTCATCGGGTCCTGGACGTCGCAGCTGGACCGCGCGCGCATGGGCGAGGTGCTCGACGGGCGACGCCCCTTTGACGAGGCGACGCTCAGCCCCGACGGCCACGGCGTCCGGTCCTCGGCCGGCCCCGCTCCCGACGCGGATGCCGGCCCGTCGCTCGGGCACACGAACCGCGGCTGAGGGAGCGGCGCTGACCGGCCGCGGCGGGAAAACCGCAGTGACGGCACCGGTCCGTGCTGCGTCCCGGGGCCGGCCGCATCGGTGCGGACAGAGCGACGCCCCGCCTCCGATGGAGGCGGGGCGTCGCGGGTGATGCCGCGGTCGTCGCGGGGCGACGGGCGGGCTACTTGGCGGGCAGCTCGAGCTTCTGGCCGACGTAGATGACGTCGGGCGAGTCGATGCCGTCATGGTTGACCGCGTAGAGCGCGAGCCAGCCCTGGTCGACGCCCTTGTCCTCGGCGATGCTGGCCAGGCTGTCGCCCGCGGCGACCTCATAGAACTCGCCGGAGCCCTCGACGTCGGGCAGCGTGTAGTCGACCGTCTCGGCCACGGGGGCCTGCTCGGCGGTCTGCTCGACAGGAGCCTGCTGGGTCTGCTGCTCGACCGGGGCCTGCTGGGTCTGCTCGGTGGTGCTCGTGTCGACGCTCGTCGAGCTCGGGCTCGCGGAGCCGGATGCGCCGACCTGGGCGGAGCAGGTGGGCCATGCGCCCCAGCCCTGGCTGGCGAGGACGTTCTCGGCGACCCGGATCTGCTCGGCCTTCGACGCGTCCGCGGCGTTGCCGCTTCCGCCGTTGGCTGCCCAGGTGGACGGCGAGAACTGGAGGCCGCCCGAGTAACCGTTGCCGGTGTCGATGCCCCAGTTGCCGCCGGACTCGCACTGGGCCAGCGCGTCCCAGGTGCCCTCGTCGGCGGCGTTGGCGGGCATGACGGTGACCGCCGTCGCCGCGACGGCGAGTCCTGTGGCGGCGAGACCGAGGCGGGCGGCGCGTCCGAAGCGGGCGGTCCTGGGGGTGGTGGTGGTGTTTGTCAAGATGCACTCCGTCGCCCTGCCGCCGCTCGGACCGTCCCCGGTCGTTGTCACGTCACCGCCCGGCTGAAGCAAATCGGGATTCAGAACGCGGGCTCCCCGGGGGCGGTGGGTGGCAGAGGGAGTCCGCGCGTACACGGTCGGCAACACTACGCGTCAGTTCTTCGTTGTCAAACCGTTATCAAGCCGAATCGGCCGTCGACGCCGCCGTCGACGCCCGCGCTGCTCGGCGGCCGTGGCGACGAGGCCAGCCGTCCTTCCGCGTCATCGCGGGCGAGGGAGGGGACCGTCGCTTCCCGTGCCGCCCCCGCCCGCGCCGATCAGGCAATTCACGGGTTCCCGGCGCCGCGAGGGCCCGTCACACGGGCCGCGGACACGAGCAGGGGCCGGTCGACACCTCGACCGGCCCCGGGGGAAACGCTGCCCCGGCGAGGGCTAGACGACGCCCTGAGCCAGCATCGCGTCGGCGACCCGCACGAAGCCGGCGGCGTTGGCGCCGAGCACGTAGTCGCCCGGTGCGCCGTAGCGCTCCGCGGCCTCGAAGGCGGAGCGGTGGATGTCCGCCATGATGTCCGCCAGGCGCTGCTCGCTCTCGGCGAAGCTCCAGCGCTGCCTGGCGGCGTTCTGGCTCATCTCGAGCGCGCTCGTGGCGACCCCGCCGGCGTTCGCCGCCTTGCCCGGGCCGAACAGCACGCCGGCCTCGCCGAACGCGGCGACCGCCTCGGGCGTGCAGGGCATGTTCGCCCCCTCCGCGACGGCGATCGCGCCCCCGGCGATGAGCCGTGCCGCCGCCGCACCGTCGAGCTCGTTCTGCGTCGCGCAGGGGAGGACGATGTCGCCGGGAACCTCCCAGAGGCTGCCACCGGCGACGTACCGCGACCCGGGTCGGCGGTCGGCGTAGTCGGAGATGCGGCCGCGCTCGACCTCCTTGATCTGCTTGAGGAGCTCGACGTCGATGCCCGCCTCATCGACGACGTAGCCGCCGGAGTCGGAGGCCGTGATCGCCGTCGCGCCCAGCTGGGTCGCCTTCTGGATCGCGTAGATGGCGACGTTGCCCGAGCCCGAGACGACGACCCTCCGCCCGGAGATGTCGGTGCCGATGGTGTTCAGCATCTCCTGCGCGAAGTACACCGCGCCGTAGCCGGTCGCCTCCGTGCGGACCTGCGCCCCGCCCCAGCCGATGCCCTTGCCGGTGAGCACGCCGGACTCGTGGCGGTTGGTCAGGCGGCGGTACTGGCCGAACAGGTAGCCGATCTCGCGGCCGCCCACGCCGATGTCGCCAGCGGGCACGTCGGTGTGCTCGCCGATGTGGCGGTACAGCTCGGTCATGAACGACTGGCAGAAGCGCATGACCTCCGCGTCGGAGCGCCCGTGCGGGTCGAAGTCGCTTCCGCCCTTGCCGCCGCCGATGCCCTGATCGGTGAGCGCGTTCTTGAAGATCTGCTCGAAGCCGAGGAACTTGACGATCGAGGCGTTGACGCTCGAGTGGAAGCGCAGGCCCCCCTTGTACGGCCCGAGCGCGGAGTTGAACTCGATGCGGAACCCGCGGTTCACCCTGACGCGGTTCTCGTCGTCGGTCCAGGGGACGCGGAAGAGGATCTGGCGCTCCGGCTCGACGAGGCGTTCGAGGACTCCCGCCTCGACGTACTCGGGATGCTCGGCGATCACGGGGGAGAGGCTGTCCAGGACCTCGCGGAGGGCCTGGTGGAACTCCGGCTGACCGGGGTTCCGCGTCACGGCCTGGTCGAACACGGAGTCGATGACGGGGGAGATGGAGCTGGTGGGCAAACGAAGCCCTTTCGTGTGGAGCGTGGTGGAGCTGTCCGGGCCCGTGCGCGGTGGACGGTGTGGTCGTCGACCGGGGTGAGCCGCGGGGAGACTCCGAGAGTGGAGCCGTTGTGGGGCCAGATCAGTTTGGCGCCGGGGGGTCCCCCACGGCAAGTGCGCCCGGCGGCGACTTCCGGCTGTGCTTAGGCTGTGCTAACTTCGTGCTGTCCGCCCCCGCGGTCACCCCACGATCAGGTCACGTCGCGCCGTACACCGGCGCCGTTCGTCGTGCCCGGACGCCGCTGCGGCGGCGACAGCGAACAAGTGAAGAGAACAAGGAGAACGGTCATGACACGACGCAGAGGCCTCATCGCCACCGCGATCGCCGCGAGCGCACTGCTGCTCACCGGATGCGCCTCTGGCGCGAGCGACACCGCAACGGAGTCCGCCGCCGCCGAGGGCGACTGGCCGCGGACGATCACCCACGAGCTCGGCGAGACCACGCTCGACGCCCAGCCCGAGCGCATCGTGTCCACCTCCGTCACGGCGACGGGAACGCTCCTGGCCATCGACGCGCCCGTCGTGGCCAGCGCCGCGACCACGCCGAGCGACATCACGGACGACGTCGGCTTCTTCTCCCAGTGGTCTGACGTCGCCGAGGAGCGCGGTGTCGAGGTCCTCTACCCCGACCTCACCCTCGACCTCGAGGCCGTGATCGCCGCCGACCCCGACCTCATCGTCATCTCGACCGCCGGAGCCGACAGCACCGCTGACCAGTACGAGGCGCTGAGCGACATCGCCCCGACCGTCGCCGTGGACTACTCCAGCAAGGACTGGCAGGACCTCGCCGCCGAGCTCGGCGAGAGCACGGGGCACGAGGCCGACGCGACCGCGCTCGTCGAGGACTTCGACGCGACCACGGCCGCCGCGGCGGAGGAGCTCGCCCAGCCGGAGGGGACCTCGTCGATCGTGTCCTTCAACGGGGCGGGCCAGGACGCGGGCATCGCCAAGGAGGGCGGTTCCCACGCCACCCTGCTCGACGCCCTCGGCTTCGACGTCGTCGAGGCGGACGCGTCACTCGACACCAGCGAGCAGGCGCGCGGCGACTTCGCCTTCGTGTCGTTCGAGAACCTGCCGAAGGCGATCGAGGGGGACAGCGTGTTCCTGATCTCCTCCACGGAGGACACGGTCGCGCAGTTCCTCGACGAGCCGGTGCTGCAGAACCTGCCCGCCGTGACGGACGCGCAGGTCTACACCCTCGGCGAGACCTCGTTCCGCATCGACTACTACTCCGCGCTCGAGATCATCGACCAGCTGCGCGCGCAGCTCGGCTAGCACGGTGGAGTCCACCCCCGCCGGCGCGGGACCGGGCCGACGCGCCCGGTCGCGGCGCCGGCGGGGTTTCGTCGCCGGCGGCCTGCTGTTGGTCGCGCTGGTCATGGTCAGCCTCGCCGTCGGCTCGAGGGAGATCCCCCTCGCCGACGTCGTCCACGCGCTGCTGCACCGCGACCCGGCCGACGACCAGAACCTCGTCGTCTGGGAGCTCCGCGTCCCGCGCACCGTCCTGGCGGTGCTGACCGGAGCCGCCCTCGGCGTCGCGGGGGTCATCATGCAGGCGATCACCCGGAACCCGCTCGCCGACCCCGGCCTGCTCGGCGTCAACGCCGGCGCCGCGGTCGCCGTGGCCGTCGGGATCTCGGTGTTCGGGGTGACCGCCGTCGGTGGCTACGTCTGGTTCGCGCTCGGCGGGGCGCTGCTGAGCAGCGGCGTCGTCTACCTGCTGGGACGGGCTCACGACGCAGGGACCAACCCGATCCGGCTCGTCCTGGCGGGCGCTGCGCTGACCGTCGTCCTCGGATCGGTGACGAGCGTCCTGCTCATCAGCGGGACCGACACGGCCTTCGACGACTACCGCAACTGGGCCACGGGCTCACTTCAGGGGCGCGGCTTCGAGGTGCTCCCCGTGATCGCCGTCGCGACCGTCCTCGGCCTGCTGCTGGCGGTGCTCATCGCGCGGCCGCTGGACCAGGCCGCACTCGGCACGGAGCTGTCCACCGCGCTCGGGATGAACCACCGCCGCACCTGGATCATCGCCGTCGCCGCGGTCGTCGTCCTCGCGGGGACGGCGACCGCCGCGGCCGGACCGATCGGCTTCGTGGGGCTTGCGGCGCCGCACATATCGCGGCTCCTCGTCGGGCAGGGACACCGCTGGCTCCTGCCGTGCAGCGTGCTGGTGGCCGCGATCGTCATGCTCGCCGCCGACGTGCTCGGCCGGGTCGTCGTCGCCCCGGGAGAGATCGGCGCAGGCGTCATGACGGCCCTCATCGGCGCGCCGTTCTTCATCGCGCTCGTGCGCCGCCGCCGGGTGGCGAAGCTGTGACCGGCGTCACGCCGAGCGGCCTGCTGCTCCGGCGCGGCCGGCGCTCCGTGCTGATCCCTGCGCGTGCGCTGCTCGTCTGTCTCATCGCGGCGGTCGGCATCGTGGTGCTCGGGATCGTCGTCCTGGGCACCGGGACGCTCCAGCTGAGCCCCGGCGAGGTCGCGGGGGCCCTCATCGGCAGAGGAGAGGACCGCGTCGAGAAGATCGTGCTCGGCATCCGTGTGCCCCGGCTGGTGACGGCCGTCGCGGTCGGAGCGGCCCTGGGCATCAGCGGATGCGTGTTCCAGTCGATCTCCCGCAACGCGCTCGGGTCCCCCGACGTGATCGGCTTCACGACCGGGGCGGCGACCGGAGCGGTCGCGCAGATCGTCCTCGTCGACGGCGGGCCGGTGGCCACGGCCCTTGCGGCGGTCCTGGGCGGCCTGCTGACCGCGCTCGTCGTCTACCTGCTGTCCATCAAGGGGGGTGTGACCGGCGGCTACCGGCTCGTGCTCATCGGCATCGGCGTCGGCGCGCTGCTCGCGGCGGCCAACACCGTCATCATGGCCAGAGGACAGCTGGAGCTCGCGATCTCGGCGCAGATCTGGCTCACCGGGTCGCTGAACGCCAGGACGTGGGCGCACGCGGTTCCCGTGCTCGTCGGGCTCGCGGTCCTCATCCCCGTGGTGCTGGCGAAGGCGCGGGCGCTCGCCGTCATGGAGATGGGCGACGACACCGCGGCACAGCTCGGCGTCCGCGTCGAGCGCAGCCGGGTGCTGCTCATGGTCGCCGCCGTCGCGCTGGCGGCCGTCGCCGTCGCCGCGGCGGGTCCGATCGCCTTCGTGGCGCTGGCGGCACCCCAGCTGGCGGCACGGCTGGTGCGGGGCTCGGCGCCGCCGATCCTCAGTTCCGCCCTGGTCGGGGCGCTGCTCGTGGTCGCGGCCGACGTCGTCGGACAGTACGCGCCGATCCGCGTCCCCCTGCCGATCGGCGTGGTGACGGGCCTGCTGGGCGGTCTGTACCTGCTCTGGCTTGTCACCAGGACCAGGCAGGTGTGACGGTGGGGGACGGGCGACCATGACCACGAGGACGACACGGCCGCAGCGACGGCGCCGACGCGGTGGAGACGACGAGGGAAGGACCGGAATGGATCAGCACGAGGCGGAACGCGGCGGTCCGCGACTGGCGGGGCGCGGGCTGCGGCTCGGCTACGACGGGCGGACCGTGTCCGACGGGCTCGACGTCGAGATCCCCGATCGGTCGTTCACCGCGATCATCGGGCCCAACGCCTGCGGCAAGTCGACGCTGCTGCGTGCCCTGGCCCGGCTGATCAAACCGGAGACGGGGCACGTCGTGCTCGACGGCCAGGAGATCACGCGCTTCCCCTCGAAGGAGGTGGCCCGCAGGCTCGGGCTGCTGCCGCAGTCGGCGACCGCGCCGGACGGCATCACCGTCGTCGACCTCGTCTCGCGCGGACGGTTCCCGCATCAGGGCGCGTTCCGGCAGTGGTCGCCGGAGGACGAGGCGGCCGTCACCAGGGCGCTGGAGGCGACGGGCGTGCGGGAGCTCGCCGACCGGCACGTCGACGAGCTCTCCGGCGGGCAGCGCCAGCGCGTGTGGATCTCGATGGTGCTGGCGCAGGACACCCCGACCCTCCTGTTGGACGAGCCGACCACCTTCCTCGACATCGTGCACCAGATCGAGGTCCTCGAGCTCTGCCGTCGGCTGCACCGGACCGGCGACTACACGCTCGTCGCGGTCCTGCACGACCTCAACCTCGCCTTCCGCTACGCGGACCACGTCATCATGATGAGGGACGGCCGTGTCATGGCGACCGGTGCACCGGCGGAGATCGTCACCGCGGAGCGCCTGGACGAGGTCTTCGGCCTGAAGGCGCGTGTCATCGACGACCCTGTGTCGGGGACGCCCCTCGTCATCCCCGAGGCCGTGCAGTGACGGGCCGCGGTGTCGTCCACCCGCCGCCACGGGACGCCGTCGTCCCCCGGGTGGCCGCCCCGATCGCGGAGAGGTGGGAGTTCCTCGGCGACGTCGCCAGGGCCGCGGTGGTCGAGCGGCTGCGCGGTGTCGAGACGCCGATCCTCGAGGAGGACGCCGACGGGTCATGGCTGGTGACCTTCGTCTGGAGCAGCGCCGACGCTCGGGCCGTGGTGCTCGCGGCGAACGCGCTCTTCGACCACGCGCACCCGGGGCTCAGCGAGTTCGAGCGGCTCGCCGGCTCGGACCTCTGGGTGCTGAGCTACCTGGTCCCGTCCGGGTGGCGTGCCGGCTACGTGATCACAGAGCACAGCGGCGACGGGCCGGCGCCCTGGCGCGCGGCCACCGACCGCAGGGCCGCGCGCCTCGCCGCGATGGCCGGGGGGCCCGACCCGCGGAACCCGCTGCGTGCGGCGCAGATGATGTCGGAGGGTGAGCAGTCCGTCGTCGAGGTCCCCGACGCGCCGGAGCACCCGTTCGCCTCGCCGCCGTTCGGCCCGGCGCCGGAGGAGTGGTCCGTGCCGGACGCGGTCGCGGGGCTGGACCGGCGCGTGTGGGTCTACCGGCCGCCGGCACCCGCCTCGTCGCCCTTGGCTGCGCGGGTCGGCGTCGCGGTCGACGGGGCCCGCCAGGACCCCGGACCCGGCCGGGAGGGCACGCCCCTGCTCCTGCTGTTCGACGGCCAGGTCTGGGCGACCAGGGCGTCTCTGGCGACGATGCTCGACCGTGCGATCCGTGCGGGCGCCCTGCCTCCGCTGCACGTGGCGATGATCGACTCGGTCGACCCCGACCGCCGCACCGCGGAGCTCGGGGTCAGCGGCGGGATCAACGACTTCGTGCTCGACACCCTCCTTCCCCTCCTCCGGCGCGAGCTGCCGGTGAGCGCTGCGCCCGAGGCGACGGCGGTGAGCGGTCAGAGCTTCGGGGGGCTGGCCGCGCTGTGGCTTCTCGGTCGCGCGCCGGAGACGGTGGGCGCGGCCATCGCGCAGTCGCCGTCGCTGTGGCGCAACGACCCCTCGCCGCTTCTTCTCGACCGCTCCGCGCCGTACCGTCTGGTGCTGACCGCCGGCTGCTTCGAGGAGGAGATCGCGGAGGGCGCCGCGGGCCTCGCCGAGCGGTTGCTCGCCGGAGGGGCGAAGGTGCTCTACCGTCCGGTCACCGGGGGGCACGACTGGGCGTGGTGGTCGCAGGGCCTGATCGCCGGGCTGCAGGAGCTGTACGGCCGGCCCCCTCGCCGGTGACGGGGCGACGTCCACGACCCGCCGCCCGGCTTTACTCTCCGGCACGGTTTCACGTAAGCTGTCCCAGGAGTCGAAATCCGCAACGCTTGATCCGTGCCATTTTCCCTGTGAAGATCGCGGCGGCCGCGCGGGTGGAGGACTCCCCTCGGCCGGTCTCCGGCTGAAGGGCGGTGGCTCAATTGGTAGAGCAGCGGTCTCCAAAACCGCAGGTTGCAGGTTCGAGTCCTGTCCGCCCTGCGCGTCGACAGTGACATTCCGTGTCGGCACACGAAAGGTGTATCCAGGTGGCCCGTAAAGTTATCGACGAACCCAGCGAGGACATCGTCGCGACCGCTCAGCGCGAGCGTGCAGCACGGCGCAACCCCTTTGCGAAGATCATTCTCTTCCTCAAGCAGGTCGTTGGTGAGCTGAAGAAGGTCGTCACCCCGACCCGCAAGGAACTCGTCAACTACACCATCGTCGTGCTGGTGTTCGTTGTGATCATGATGGCGCTGGTGTACGGACTCGATCAGCTGTTCGGCTGGCTGGCCATCATCGTCTTCGGCAACCCGTCGATCTAGCTCGGCGGCCCGCGAGGGCAGGGTGCGGGCGGATGCCGGGTCGGCTCCGGACGGGAATCAACTGTGAGGAATGGGAATCTAGGTGTCTGAGATCAATCGCGACGAGGTCGACTGGGCCACGGCTGCTGAGCAGTCCGCCGAGGACGACGAGGCCCAGGAGGGCAACATCCTGGCCGCCGAAGAGGCGTCGGTTGAGCCGGCGGAGTCCGCCGCGGTGACCGAGGAGAACCCCGAGTCCGGCCTCGATGCGGCACTGGACGCCCTCGCCGAGTCGCGTGACCCCGAGGCTGACGCCGTCGTGGACGACTCCCTCGACGTCGACGACGCCGCCGAGGCGGAGGCCGCCGTCGAGGCGACCGAGGACGAGGACGCCGAGGAGCAGGCGATCGAGGCCGAGGACGCCCCCGAGGTCGACCCGTATGACGCCTTCAAGGCGGAGCTGCGCGTCCTGCCGGGCAAGTGGTACGTCATCCACTCCTACGCCGGCTTCGAGCGCAAGGTCAAGGCCAACATCGAGCAGCGCAAGGGCACGCTCGACGTCGCGGACTTCATCTACCAGGTCGAGGTCCCGATGGAGGACGTCGTCGAGATCAAGAACGGCCAGCGCAAGATGGTGACGCGCGTGCGGATTCCCGGCTACGTGCTCGTGCGCATGGACCTCAACGAGGACAGCTGGTCCGTCGTCCGCCACACCCCCGGGGTGACCGGCTTCGTCGGCAACGCGCACAACCCGACGCCCCTGCGCTTCGCCGAGGCGTTCAACATGCTCAAGAGCCTCGTCGAGGTCAAGGAGCAGGCGGCGGCCAAGTCCGCCGGCGGCTCCGGCGCGCCCCAGGTCTCCCGTACGGTCACCGCCGAGGTCGACTTCGAGATCGGCGAGACCATCACGATCAAGGAGGGGTCGTTCGCGGGCCTTCCCGGGTCGATCAGCGAGATCAAGCCGGAGAGCGGCAAGCTCACCGTCCTCGTGTCGCTGTTCGAGCGCGAGACGCCCGTCGAGCTGAGCTTCGACCAGGTCACCAAGCTCTAGACATCCCCAAGCCACCGCGGTCCGGCTGGACGCGCGGGAGAGCCGCCGTCATCCGTCGGCGGTTCGAACCCCAGAAGAAGGAAGAAACATGGCACCGAAGAAGAAGGTCTCAGGTCTGATTAAGCTTCAGATCCAGGCCGGCGCCGCCAACCCCGCCCCGCCGATCGGTCCGGCGCTGGGTCAGCACGGCGTCAACATCATGGAGTTCTGCAAGGCGTACAACGCCGCGACCGAGTCGCAGCGCGGCAACGTCATCCCCGTCGAGATCACCGTGTACGAGGACCGCTCGTTCACCTTCGTGCTCAAGACCCCTCCGGCAGCCGAGCTCATCAAGAAGGCCGCCGGCGTCGCCAAGGGCTCGTCGACGCCCCACACGGTGAAGGTCGCGAAGATCACCCAGGCCCAGGTCCGCGAGATCGCCGAGACCAAGAAGGCCGACCTCAACGCCAACGATGTCGACGCCGCGTCGAAGATCATCGCCGGCACCGCCCGTTCCATGGGCATCACGGTCGAGGGCTGACCTTCCCCCACTTATTCCGTGGCAGCGCCGGCCAGGCGCGATAGACCACGATCTCGAACTGGAGAATCACATGGCACAGAAGTCAAAGGCCTACCGGGCCGCGGCCGAGAAGATCTCGGACGGAAAGTTCTACACCCCCGCTGAAGCGGTCGCCCTCGCCAAGGAGACCGGCTCGGCCAAGTTCAACAGCACCGTCGAGGTCGCGCTGAAGCTCGGCGTGGACCCCCGCAAGGCGGACCAGATGGTCCGCGGTACGGTCATCCTCCCCCACGGCACGGGCAAGACCGCTCGCGTCATCGTCTTCGCCACGGGTGCGGCGGCCGAGGCCGCCATCGCCGCGGGTGCGGACGAAGTCGGCGGCGACGAGCTCATCGCCAAGGTCGCCGACGGCTGGACCGCCTTCGACTCGGCTGTCTCGACGCCGGAGCTCATGGGCAAGGTCGGTCGTCTGGGTAAGGTCCTCGGCCCGCGCGGCCTGATGCCGAACCCCAAGACCGGCACCGTGACCCCGAACGTCGGCCAGGCCGTGTCCGACATCAAGGGCGGAAAGATCGAGTTCCGCGTCGACAAGCACTCCAACGTGCACTTCGTCATCGGCAAGGCCGGCTTCACCGCCGAGCAGCTGAACGAGAACCTCACCGTCGCCCTGGACGAGGTTCTCCGCCTCAAGCCGTCCAGCGCGAAGGGTCGCTACGTGCAGAAGGGCGCCGTCTCGACGACCTTCGGCCCCGGCATCCCCCTCGAGGTCAACGGCCTCTGACCGGCTGCGTCGACGGCATCAGCCGTCGTCCGGCCTGACGACGCAGGTCACGATGGGCCCCGCAACCTCGGTTGCGGGGCCCATCGCCGTACGCCGGCGTCCGCGCCGGGCGCCGCGGCGTGCGACGATGGTGGCGTGCGGTTCGCAGTCGTCTCCGACATCCACGGCAACATCGATGCGCTGCGCGCCGTCGAGGCGGACATCCGCGCGGCCGGGTCGCCGCCCGTGCTCAATCTCGGCGACTCCGCCTCCGGCGGAATGGACCCCGTCGGCACCATGGAGCTGCTCATGGAGCGCGACTGGCTGACGGTGAAAGGGAACCACGACAGGGCCGTCGCCGCGACCGGCGGTACGGCCATGGACCGCCACGCCAGGGAGCTGCTCCCGGCGTCGATGGTCGCCGTTCTCGGCGCCCTCCCCGTGACCGCCGAACCGGCCGCCGGCGTGCTCGCCGTGCACGGGACCCCGGCCAGCGACACGGAGTATCTGTTGGAGGGGGAGCAGGACAGGGACGGCGCCGTCCCGGACGAGCACCGCATCGTCCGCGTGCTCGACGGCTGCGGCGGCGGGCTGGTGCTGTGCGGTCACAGCCATGTGCCGAGGGTGCTCCGCCTCACCGACGGACGCATGGTCGTGAACCCCGGGAGCGTCGGTCTGCCGCGCGCGCTCAAGCCCGGTGCCCCTCCGCCCGCCCGATACGCGCTGGTGAGCAGGGACGGGGCCGGACCGGACGGCGACTGGACCGTGCAGCTGCGGGAGGTCCGGTATGACGCCCGCGCGGCGGCGGATCGCGCCACGGCGAACGGGTTCGACCGGATCGCCGACGCCGTCCTCGGCATCACGCGTGGAGTGCGGACCCGCCAGGGGGCCTGACGCCTCGACGGACGGCGCCGGGCATCAGGCCTCGCCGACCGAGAGGACGACCTTGCCGCGGCTGTGCCCGCTCTCGACGTGCTCATGGGCGGCGGTCGCCTCGTCGAGCCGGTAGACGCGGTCGACGTAGGGTCGGACGCTCCCCGAGCTCATCAGCCGCCCGATCGACTCGAGCGTGTCCCCGTCGGGGGAGACCTTGTAGCCGGTGGCGCGCAGGCCGCGCGCGGCGGCGGCCTCCTCGAACCCGGTCCAGCTGTTCGTCGGCACGTTGATCAGCAGCCCGCCGGGGCGGAGGACGTCCAGCGAACGGGTGCCGGTGTCGTCGTGGACGTTGCCGACCAGGTCGATCACCACGTCGACCGGGGCGACGACGTCCTCGAAGCGTTCGGTGCGGTAGTCGACGCACTCGTCCGCACCGAGGACGCGCAGCCAGTCGTGGTTCTCGGCGGAGGCCGTCGCGATGACCTCGGCGCCGAAGTAGCGGGCGAACTGGACGGCGAAGTGGCCGACGCCTCCGGCCGCGGCGTGGATGAGGATCCGCTGCCCCCTGTGCGCCCGTGCGGTGTCCACGACCAGGCCCCAGGCGGTGAGCGCGGCCAGCGGCGTCGCGGCCGCCTCGGCGTGCGACAGCGACGCCGGCTTGGGCGCGACCGACCCGACCGGTGCGACGACGTATTCCGCGTAGCTTCCGTCGTAGCGCGGGGTCGCGGTCATGCCGAAGACCTCCGTTCCGGGGGCGAGCGGGTGCGCGGCGTAGGGCGAGCGCACCACGACGCCGGAGAAGTCGTAGCCGAGGACGGCGGGGAACGAGGTGATGTGGTCGGAGACCCCTCCGCCCGCGCGCGTCTTGCAGTCGAGCGGGTTGACGCTCGCGCAGCGGACCTGGATCAGCAGCTCGGCGTTGATCGGGCTGGGCGTGGCCACCCTCCCGGTCCGCAGCACCGAGGCGGTGCCCGGTCCGTCGATGACCACGGCGGCCATGCTGTCGGGGACGGCGGCGGCCCTCGTGCCGATCGGATAGGTGTCCCACGCCGTGGTCAGCCGTTCGCGCACCATCGTTCCCCCTTGTCGATCGCTGAGCCGGTCGTAGACCACTCAACACGACCGATGCGTCGAACGTGTTTCACGGAGGTGACGTGTCGTGGCCGGGGCGGGCCGGGGACGCGGGGCACCGGACGGGCTGCGATAGGCTCGGGACACCCGACCCCCCCCAGCACTCCGAGGACACGCATGCCCCTGCCCAGCCTCGACGGACGCGCGTTCCGTCTGCTCAGCTCCTCCAACAGCGCCGTCGACCCCGACGCCTCGAGCGTGTTCGTGTTCCACGAGCGTGCGGGCATCGTCTGGAGCGAGTACGGCGGCGACACCGTCACCGTCGGCCGCGGCGTGGGGGTGCGCGAGGGCGACACGCTGAGGGAGTGGTTCGTCCATCGCCTGGCTGCGGACGGCTCCGTCGTGTCCGGCGACAACACCAGCGAGATCGTGGGGGAGCCGGGCGCGCTCCGGCTCGTCGAGCGGTTCACGATCGACGGCGTCGACCTCGAGAGCGTCTGCGTCGAGCTCGACCCTGCCGAGCGGGCGCGGTGGGCCGACGCGCTCCTCGTCCCCGACGACGTCGCGGTGACGGCTGGCGGCGCCGCCCCGAGCCTGGACGGCCGACGCTTCGTGCTGACGTCCTCGACGGCGAGCGTCGTCGACGAGGACAGCCCGAGCACCTTCGACTACCACGAGCACGCCGGCCTCATCTGGGGCGAGTACGGGGGTGACACCGTGACCTTCGGTCGTTTCATCGGGACCAGGTCGGGTGACACGATCAGCGTCGTCTTCGCCCACGAGCTCGTCGCCGACGGCCGGGTGATCACAGGGGGAAGCGACAGCGCCGTGCGGCTGAGCGACGGGGAGCTGACCCTCGTCGAGGACTTCGTCGTCGACGGCGTCGAGCACCGCAGTGTGTGCGTGCAGGCCCGCTAGCCGCCGCGGCGGCTACTCCGCCAGCGAGGCGCGGGACTCCGAGGCGGGGATCCACTGCGTCATGCCGAGCGTGTCGTCGTCGCCGGAGCGGTCGGGGATGTCGGAGGGCAGCACGAACGGCCGCCGCACGAGCTCGTCGAGCACGACGACGCTGACGATCGCCTTGACCGCCTCGTGCACCGCGATCACGGAGGTCGAGAAGTGGTGCACGGCGCGCACGTCCGGGGCGCGCAGCAGCAGCATCGCATCGTGTTCCCCCGTCGTGATGCAGGCGTACTCGACCTCGGGCAGCTGCCGCAGCGCGTCGCGGAACGGCTGCCACAGCCGAGGCTCGACGTTGAGGAAGACGAGCGCGCAGATGTCCAGGCCGAGCCGGGAGGGGTCAACCCGGACGCTGAAGCCGTCGATGATGCCGCGGCGCTCCATCGACTCGACGCGCTGGTACGCGTTCGCGCGGGAGATGCCGACCTGGTCGGCGAGCGCGGACATCGAGATCCGGCCGTCGGATCGCAGCACCTCGAGCATCCGGAGGTTGGTCTCGTCACGCTCGACCTCGGTCGATGCGGCGGGGTCAGAGGCGTTGGACATTCTGCTCGCTCCAGGTGCATTCGGTTCACGCTTCATCAATTTGTAACGAATCCTATTGGACATTTGATGTTCAAACGTGTCAATCTCATGGACGTACCCCATGCGCGCCCTCGCGGCTGACGCACCTACCCGGAGGTCCCATCACATGCACATCACCCGAACCGGCACCGTGACAGCGCTCGGCGCCGTCACCGCCCTCGTCCTCGTCGGATGCTCCGGCGGAAACTCGGCGAACAACTCGTCGGGCGACTCGACGTCGCTGACCGTGAACACCTCGTTCACCATCGAGACGGCCGACCCGGGGAACAGCTACGACCCGACGGGCAACACCGTCGCCAAGGCGCTCTACGAGACGCTCGTCGACTTCGAGGGCTCCGACGTCAGCACCCCGGTCCCCGGGCTGGCCAGCTGGACGCAGAACGACGACGCCACCGAGTTCACCTTCACCATCGCCGACGGCCGCACCTTCTCCGACGGATCCCCCGTGGAGGCGTCCGACGTGGTGTTCAGCCTGGAGCGCATCCAGGCGATGACCGAGGCGAAGCCGGCGTTCCTGCTGGAGGGCCTCAGCTTCGCCGAGGTCGACGACTCCACGGTCACCGTCAGCTCCGAGACGCCGAAGCTCGCGCTCCCCGCGCTGCTGGCCAGCCCCGCCCTCGGCATCCTCAACGCCGACGTCGTCGCCGAGCACGGCGGCAGCACCGACGGCGAAGACACCGCGCAGGAGTGGCTGGACGCCAACTCGGCCGGCTCCGGGCCGTACACGCTCGACTCGATCGACCTCACCAGCCAGATCACCCTGGCCGAGAACCCGGAGTACACCGGCGAGCACGCCCCGGGCTACAGCCGCATCGTGCTGCGCAACGTCAGCGAGAGCGCGACGCAGCTGATCAACCTCAAGGGCGGCGACGCCGACGTGGCGCTCGACCTCAACGGCGACCAGGCCTCGGGCCTCGGCGATGGCTTCACCGTCGACTCGGTGCCGAGCGGCCAGACGATCTTCCTCCTCGTCAACCAGGACGACGAGGTCGGCGGCGTCGCCGCGAGCCCCGAGTTCGCCAGCGCCGTGCGCACCGCGATCGACGGCGACGGGCTCCTGGAGCTCGCGGGCACCGGCTCCGTCCAGGCGACCGGCGTCATCCCTCCCGGCTACAGCGGCGCGCTGAGCGACCCGGTCGGTCAGGACCTCGACGCGACCGCCGCGGCGCTGACGGAGGCCGGCTACGACGGCGAGACCATCCGGCTGTCCTTCCCCAACGACTACCCGGTCGGCGGGGTGGAGTTCACCCCGCTCGCCGAGCGCATCCAGGACCAGCTGAAGTCGGCCGGCATCAACGTCGAGCTGGCGCCCGCGCCGTTCGCCAGCGAGCTGGACGCGTACGTCAACGGCACCGAGCAGATGGGCCTGTGGTTCTGGGCTCCCGACTACGCCGACTCGACGAACTTCCTGCCCTTCGCCCCCGGCCTCAAGGTCGGCCTGCGCGCCGGGTGGACGGCGGAGGACAACCCCGCCATCGCCGACGTCGCGGCCGAGGCCTACGCCGCCTCCAGCACCGAGGACCGTGACGCCGCGCTGAGCGACTTCGCCGCCCAGATGCAGGAGTCGGGCCCGTTCATCCCGCTCATCGTCCCCGCGTCCAACATCGCGACGGCCGACAGCGTGACCGGCGCCGCGTACAACTCGGTGTGGACGATCGACCTGGCCGAGCTCGCCCCGGCGGAGTAGCCAGAACAGCAATGCAGAAGACCGCTGCGACGAGGAGCCCGGCCAGCCCGCTGGCCGGGTTCCTCCTGCGTCGCCTGGGAACCTCCGTCCTGCTCCTCATCGGGGTGACGCTCGTCACCTTCCTGCTCACCAACCTCGTGCCGGGCGACCCCGTGACGGCCGCCCTCGGCGAGGGGCCGGCGAGCGACCCCGCCACGAGGGAGGCGTTCATCCAGGCGCACGGCCTCGACAAGCCCGCGCCCGTCCAGTACGTCATGTACCTCGGCGCGCTGCTCACCGGCGACCTCGGCCGCTCGCTGACCACGGGGCAACCCGTCGTCGCCGACCTGGCCAAGGCGATCCCCGCGACGATCGAGCTCGCCGTCGCCGCCATCGTGCTCAGCCTCGCCGTCAGCCTCGTGCTCGGCACCCTGGCCGCGTACCGCAGGGGCATGGTCACCGACCAGGTGCTGCGCGTGCTGACGCTCATCGGCCTCAGCGTGCCGACGTTCTGGCTCGCCCTCGTGGCGTTCTACGTGTTCTTCCTGCAGCTCGGCGTCGTCCCCGGCTCGGGACGGATCTCGCCCTCCATCACCCCGCCGCCGACCGTCACCGGCCTGTACACGGTGGACTACCTGCTGAACGGCGACTCCGTCGGCTTCCTCGACGCGCTCGCGCACCTCACGCTGCCCGTGCTCGTGCTGTCGCTGTTCACGATCGGGCTGCTCACGCGGTTCGTCCGCACCTCGGTGCTCGAGGTCCTCGACACCGACTACGTCAGGGCCGCCAGGGCGAAGGGCCTGGGCGGGTGGCGGGTGGTGAGCGCCTACGTGCTCCGCGGCGCCTCGCTGCCGATCCTCACCGTTGTCGGCGTCGCCTTCGGCGCGCTGCTCAGCGGGACGGTCCTCGTCGAGTCGGTGTTCTCATGGCCGGGGCTCGGCAGCTACTCCTACAACGCCGCGCGGAACCTCGACCTGCCGGGGATCATGGGGGTCGGCCTCGTCGTCGGCGTCATCTACCTGGTGATCAACCTCGTCGTCGACCTGTTCTACGCCATCCTCGACCCGAGAGTGCGGCTGTCATGACCTCCTCGATCCTCACCCCCGCCCGAGCGCGCCGCCGCCGGATCGGCGCACAGTGGAGGGCGCCGCTCGGCATCGTGGGCGCCGTCGTCGCGCTCGCCTGGATCCTCGTCGCCTGCACGGCCCCGCTGTGGGTGCCCTACGACCCGGTCGCCCAGGGGCTACCGCGCCTGCAGCCGCCCGGACCCGAGGCGATCCTCGGCACCGACTCGGTCGGGCGCGACGTGTTCTCCCGGCTGATGGCGGGCGCGGGCGTCACCATCCCGCTGGCCCTGCTGCTCGTCGGCTGCTCCGTCGTGCTCGGCACCCTCGTCGGCGCGATCGCCGGCTACGCGGGCCGCTGGGTCGACGAGACGCTCATGCGCATCACCGACCTCGTCATGGCGTTCCCCACGGTCATCCTCGCGATGGTCATCGCCGCCTCGCTCGGGCCCTCGCTGTTCAACGCCGTGATCGCGGCGATCGTCGTGTCCTGGCCGCAGTACGCCAGGGTGAGCCGCTCGATCGTGCTGTCGCTGCGCGGGCAGAACTACGTGATCGCGTCGCGGCTGCTCGGCTACTCGCCGGCGCGCTCGCTGTGGACCGACATCCTGCCGAACGTCGCCGGACCCATCCTCGTGCTGGCGAGCCTCGACATCGGCACGGCGATCCTGCTGCTGTCGGGACTGTCGTTCCTCGGCCTCGGCGCCCAGCCGCCGACGGCGGAGTGGGGGTCGATGATCTCCGGCGCGATGGAGAACTTCGACGCCTGGTGGATCGGCGTGTTCCCCGGCCTGGCGATCCTCACCGTCGTCATGGCGTTCAACTTCATCGGCGACACCCTGCGCGACGCGTTCGATCCGCTCGCCCGCGCGCAGAGCATCGCCGCGAACACGGGGGAGACCGCATGAGCCGCGACGCCGTCCTCAGCATCAGCGAGCTGCACATCTCGATCGGCAGGCCGCTGGTCACAGGGATCAGCCTGGACCTGTATCCCGGCCGCGTCACCGGCCTGGCCGGCGAGTCCGGCTCGGGCAAGACGCTCACCTCGATGGCCGTGCTCGGCCTGCTGCCGCGGGGCGCGCGCGTCACCGGATCGATCCGCTGCGGCGACACCGAGCTCGTCGGGGCCGACCGTCGGACGCTGTCGGCGGTGCGCGGTCGCCGGGTGGCCATGGTGTTCCAGGACCCGTCCGCGAGCCTGCACCCGCAGCTCAGCGTCGGGGTGCAGCTGACCGACCACGTGCGCCGCCACCTCGGGCTGTCCCGTCGTGCCGCGAGGCAGCGGGCGGTCGAGCTGCTCGAGCGCGTGCAGGTGCCGGAGCCGGAGGCCGCGCTCGCACGCTACCCCCACCAGTTCTCCGGCGGTCAGCGCCAGCGCATCGCCATCGCCATCGCGCTCGCCTGCGACCCCGAGGTCCTGCTGGCCGACGAGCCGACCACCGCGCTCGACGTCACCGTGCAGGCGGGAATCCTGCAGCTGCTGCACCAGCTCGCCGAGGAGCGTCAGCTCGCGGTGCTGCTGGTGACGCACGACCTCGGCGTCATGAGCGCGATCGCCGACGAGGTCGCCGTCATGCGCGCGGGGGTCATCGTCGAGCGCGCGCCGCGTGCGGCGCTGTTCTCCGCGCCGCAGCACCCGTACACGCGGCAGCTGCTGGCGGCCCTGCCCGGATCCCGACTGGAAGAAGAGCCCGATGTCTGAGTCACCCGTGCTGGAGAGCCGCGACGTCACCGTCAGCTACGGAGGGCGGCGCCCCGTCCACGCGGTCAGGGGCGTGTCGATCCGCGTCGAGCGCGGCGAGACGGTCGCCCTGGTGGGTGAGAGCGGCTGCGGCAAGTCGAGTCTGGCCCGGGCGGTCGTCGGCATGGAGCGGATCGGCTCGGGCACGGTGCTGTTCGACGGCGAGCCCGTGCCGCCTCTGGGGCTGCGCACCCGGAAGAACACCGGGATCCAGATGGTGTTCCAGGACCCGAACACCTCGCTCAACCCCCGGCGACGCGTGGGGGACCAGATCGAGGACGGCATTGCCGCGGCCACCGCGCGCGGGCTGGCCGGGTCGAGCGCGGGCGACTGGCTGGAGCGCGTCGGGCTGCCCGCCGCGTCGGTGAGCCGCTACCCGCACGAGTTCTCTGGAGGGCAGAAGCAGCGCATCGCCATCGCGCGGGCGATCGCCGCCCGTCCCCGGCTGCTCGTCGCCGACGAGCCCATCTCAGCGCTGGACGCCTCCACGCAGTCGAGCGTCGCCGCGCTGATGAAGGACCTCACGCGCGAGCTCGGCGCGGGCATGCTGTTCATCTCCCACGACCTCGCCGTCGTGCGGCGGTTCGCCGACCGCACCCTGGTGATGCTCGCGGGCGAGATCGTCGAGTCGGGGGAGACGGCGCGACTGTGGGCCGAGCCGCAGCACCCGTACACCCGGGCGCTGCTCGCGGCGATCCCCGAGCCGGACGGCAGCGGTCGCATCCCCGCCTCGCCGAGCGCCGAGGAGCGTCGCTCCTGGCTGTGACCCCCGGCGGGGTCAGCCGCGGGTGGTCATGCGGTGCAGCTCGTCGATCAGAGCGTCGGCGAGCGTGACCAGTCCGGCGATCTCGCGGTCGTCTCTGTCGATCCAGCGGCACAGCGGCTCGTCGCCGACGGGAACGAAGTTGTCGTGCTGCTCCCACACGACGAGGGTGCGCTCGGCGCCGATGACGTACTGCTGCCACCAGATCTGACGGAGGTAGTTGCGCGGGACGCTGCGCCACGGCTTCGTCGTCGTCTTGATCTCGGCGAGGATGACGCTGCCCTGCGGTGTCACGGTGAGGCCGTCGGGGGTGGCCAGGTGGCGGTGCTCGACCTCGGCCCTGAACAGCGCGCTCGACGGCTGGATCCCGTGCGTCGCGGCCACCCAGCGGGCGATCTCCGGCTCGCGTGCCCTGCCGTGGTCGGTGTAGCGGTTGCCGCTGAAGCCGGTGCCGTTCAGCTTGGCCCAGGCGGCGCGTTCGATCGAGCGGGGCGTCGAGAGCGTGGCCACATCGGTCGCGGTGATCCCCCTCGAGCGGGCCCTCAGCCAGCCGACGCGGTCCGTCGAGTCGGCGATGATGCGGGAGGAGAGCTCGGGTGTCACCACCCCATTCTGCCGCGTTCCGCGGTCCGCGGGTGGAGCGCCGCACGGCGCGGGGGCCCGCTCGTGTCGTCGGCGGCGTGCCGTCGCGCGCGTGAGCTGCTCACTCGCCGGCGGCGCGGAGGATCGCCGACGGCGACAGCACGCGCTCCGCGGCGAGCAGGGCGGCCCCGACGAGCCCGGCCTCTGCACCTGCCGTCGAGGTCCTGAGCACGAGCTCGTCACCCGCCAGGGGGATGCTCCTCCCGGGGAGGACGTCGAGTATCCCGTGCAGGAGTGCGTTGTCCGCCCGCGCGATCGAGCCGCCGAGCACGACGGTGCGCGGGTTGAGCAGCCCGGTGACGGTGCCGAGCACCTCGCCGATCAGCCGGCCGGATGACCGGGTCTCTGCGACGGCGAGCGGGTGCCCGGCGGACAGGAGCGCGGCGACGTCCGCGGTTCCCGCCGCGGCGACGCCGCCGGCGCGTAGGCGCGCGGCGATCGCGGGTCCGGCCGCGAGTGCCTCCAGATCGCGGTCGTCGTCGGCAGCGCGGGCGAAGGAGGGGCTGTGGGGCACCCGCACGTGGCCGAGGTCCCCCGCCGACCCGCGTGCTCCGCGCTGCAGCCTGCCGCCGGCGATGATGCCGGCGCCGATGCCGGTCGAGACCTTGAGGAAGAACAGCTCGTCCCCGTCGTCGGCCGACCCCGCGCGCTCGGCGAGCGCGAGCAGGTTGACGTCGTTGTCGACGGAGACGGCGACGGCGGGACCGAGGCGGGCGGCGACGAGCGCCGGGATGTCGAGGTTGTGCCAGTGCGGCATCATCGGCGGTGCGACGGGGCGGCCGAGCGCATGCTCGACGGGCCCGGGGATGCCGATGCCGACCGCGGCGACGGGGGCGTCGTCCGCGGTGCGGAGCGCGTGGACGGCGTCGAGCGCCGCGTCGATCGCCGCAGCACCGCTGCCGTCGAGCTCGATCGCGACGGGGCGGCTGCGCAGCACGCGACCGGACAGGTCGGTGAGCGCGACGGCGGCGTGGCTCGCGCCGATGTCGACCGCCGCGATGAGCCGCGACTCCGGGTCGAAGGCGAGCCTGCCGGGGCGCCGTCCCCCGGAGGAGGCGGCCTCGCCCGCCGCGCGGACGAGGCCGATCCTGCGCAGCTGGTCGAGCCGGGCGTTGACGGTGGACCGCGCCAGCCCCGTGGCGGCGACGATCTCCGATCGGGTGCGGGGTGCGCCGTCCCTGAGCAGGCCGAGCACGTCGCTCGCCGTGGTGTCCCTGGGGGGCCGGGGTTCGCCTGCCATAGCCGTAGTCAACCACAGCGGTCCCGCCGTCGACGGACTTTTGTTTGACCGTCGTCAGAAGTCGCCGTACTGTGGAACTACCATCGCGCCCGCCGGTGGCGACACTCGACGAGGAGAACCGTGACCGAACCCATCGCTCCGATTTCCGCACTCTCCGTGCAGCTCTACTCGGTGAGGGATGCCCTCGCCGCCGACCGCGACGGGACACTTGCCGCCCTCGCCGGCATCGGCCTGACCAAGGCCGAGCCCTTCGGCTTCGCCGCCGCCGACACCGCCCTCGTCGCGGCGGCGCAGCGGGCGGGCCTCGCCACCCCCAGCGCCCACGGCAGCGTCGTCGACGTCGAGGACAGGGAGGCGCTCTTCGCCGCCGCGGCGGCGGCCGGCGTCGCCACCGTGGTGGAGCCGTTCCTCCCCCCGGAGCGCTGGACGGGGATCGACGACGTGGAAGCCATCGCGGCGGCGCTCAACCACGCCGCCGAGCAGGCGGCGGCCCACGGCGTCACCGTCGGGTACCACAACCACGCCTGGGAGCTGTCCACCGTCATCGACGGCGTGACGGCCCTGGAGGCGCTCGCCGCGCGCCTCGACGACCGGGTCGCGCTCGAGGTCGACACCTACTGGGCCGAGGTCGGCGGACGCTCCGCCGTCGAGCTGCTCACCGCGCTCGGTGACCGGGTCACCCACATCCACGTAAAGGACGGCGACCGGAGCGGTGACACCGCCCGGCAGCAGCCGGCCGGGTCCGGCGAGCTGCCCATCCGCGCGATCGTCGCCGCTGCTCCGCAGGCGGTGCCGGTCGTCGAGTTCGACGCCTACGGCGGCGACGTCCTCGACGGCATCGCCGCGAGCGTCGCCTTCCTGACCGGGGGCGAGCGATGAGCCCTGTCGGCGTCGGCATCATCGGCGCGGGGGTCATCAGCGCCACCTACCTGGAGAACCTCACCTCCTTCGCCGGGGTCGAGGTCCGGCGCATCGCCGACCTGGACGTCGACCGTGCCGCCGAGCGGGCCGCGGAGTTCGGCGTCGCCGCCTCGGGAACGGTCGACGAGCTGCTCGCCGACGACAGCGTCGACATCGTCGTCAACCTCACCATCCCCGCCGTGCACGCCGAGGTCGCCACCCGTATCGTCGACGCCGGCAAGCACGTGTGGGGCGAGAAGCCGCTCGCCCTCGACGTCGCCAGCGGCCGTGCGCTGCTCGACCACGCCGGATCGCTCGGGCGCCGGGTCGCCTCGGCACCTGACACGCTCCTCGGCGCGGGGCTCCAGACGGCTGCGCGCACCATCGCCTCCGGCGCCATCGGAACGCCGCTCGCGGCGACGGCCGTGTTCCAGGTCCCCGGTCCCGACGCGTGGCACCCGAACCCCGACTTCCTCTTCGCCAGGGGGGCCGGGCCGCTGTTCGACATGGGGCCGTACTACCTCAGCGCGCTCGTGACGAACCTCGGCCCCGTCGCCGAGGTCACCGCCGCGGGCGGAGCGGCCAGGCGGGAGCGCGTCATCGGCTCCGGCCCGCGCGCGGGCGAGACCTTCCCCGTCGAGGTCCCGACGACGGTCCAGGCGCTGCTGCGCTTCCGCTCCGGCGCGAGCGCCCAGCTGACGCTGTCCTTCGACACCCATCGCGCCCGCGCGGGTGTGCTCGAGATCATCGGCAGCGCCGGCACGCTCGTCCTGCCCGACCCCAACGGCTTCGACGGAGCGTCGACCCTGTTCGACGCCGACAACCCCGAGGGCAGGGAGATCCCCGCCGAGGGCCACACCGCCTCGCGGGGCACGGGTGTCGCCGAGCTTGCCGAGGCGATCGCGGAGGGGCGCCCCGAGCGGGCGTCGGGGGCGCTCGCCCTGCACGTGCTCGAGGTCATGGAGTCCATCGAGTCGGCGATCGCCTCAGGCGAGACGGTGCACATCGTCAGCACGGTCGAGGTCGCGCCACCGCTGGCCGCCGACTGGGACCCGGCGCGGGTGCTGGCGTGAGCGCGCTCAACGCCGCCTTCGTCGGCGGGGGCTTCATGGGCCGCGTCCACGCGCACGCCGTGCACGCGGCCGGCTCGCCGCTGCTCGGCGTCCTCACCCGCACGCCGGAGGGGTCGAGGAGGGCGTCGGCCGAGCTCGGCGCCACCGGGCACTACGAGGACCTCGACGCGCTCCTGGACGACCCCGAGGTCGACGTCGTGCACGTCCTCACCCCCAACGCGACCCACAGGCGGATCGCCGAGCGGGCGCTGGAGGCGGGAAAGCACGTCGTCTGCGAGAAGCCGCTGGCGACGTCCGTCGCCGACGCGCTGGCGATCGCCGGGCGCGCGGAGGCGGAGGGGCTGGTCGTGGCGGTTCCACACTTCTACCGCTTCCACCCGATGGTGCGCGAGGCGAGGGCTCGGGTGGCCTCCGGCGGCATCGGCCGGCTGCTGACCGTCTCCGCCGGGTACCTGCAGGACTGGCTGCTCGACGCCGGGGCGGACGACTGGCGCGTCGACGACGCGGCGGGAGGACCGTCGCGGGCCTTCGCCGACATCGGTTCGCACCTGGTCGACCTGGTCGAGTTCATCAGCGGCGACCGTGTCGCACGGCTGGTGGCGCGGACCTCGACGGCGCACGCCGACCGGGGGCGGGGCGAGGTGCGCACCGAGGACGCGGCCGCGCTGGTCATCGAGACCGTCGGCGGCGCCATCGGGACCCTGCTGGTGTCACAGGTCGCCGCGGGGCGCAAGAACGCGCTCACGCTCGAGCTGTCCGGCACCGACGCCGCCGTCGCCTTCGACCAGGAACGCCCCGACGAGATCTGGTGGGGGACGACGACCGAGAACAGCGTCGTACCCCGGGGCATCGCCGGCCTGAGCGCCGACGCCGCACGACTCAGCACGGTCCCGGCCGGGCACCCGATGGGCTACCAGGACGCGGCGAACGCCTTCGTCCGCGACAGCTACGCGCTCATGGCCGGCGGCACGCCCGACGGCGTCCCCACCGCAGCCGACGGGGTGCGCTCCGCGGTCATCATCGATGCCGTGCTGCGCTCGCACGCCGCCGGCACCTGGGTCGAGGCCGGCCCTGCTCCGGCCGCGACAGAAACGAATGGAGTGAACGCATGACCGCAGCATCCACGCACCCCGTCACCCTGTTCACCGGGCAGTGGGCCGACCTCCCGCTCGAGGAGGTCGCCCGGCTGGCGGCCGAGTGGGGCTACGACGGGCTCGAGCTCGCCGCCTCGGGCGACCACCTCGACCTCAAGCGCGCCGACGAGGACCCGGCCTACCTGCGCGGCAGGCGCGAGATCCTGGACCGGCACGGCCTGCGGCTGTTCGCCATCTCCAACCACCTCACCGGCCAGGCCGTGTGCGACGACCCGATCGACGCCAGGCACCGGGCCATCGTCCGGGACTACACCTGGGGCGACGGCGAACCGGAGGGCGTGCGCCGCCGCGCGGCCGAGGACATGAAGCGCGCCGCCAGGGTCGCCCGTGCACTCGACGTGGACACGGTCGTCGGCTTCACCGGGTCGAGCATCTGGCCGTACGTGGCGATGTTCCCTCCCGTGGGCCAGGACGTCATCGACCGCGGCTACGAGGACTTCGCGACGCGCTGGAACCCGATCCTCGACGTCTTCGACGGCGAGGGCGTGCGCTTCGCCCACGAGGTCCATCCCTCGGAGATCGCGTACGACTACTGGACGAGCGTTCGTGCGCTCGAGGCCGTCGAGCACCGCTCCGCCTTCGGCTTCAACTGGGACCCCAGTCACATGATGTGGCAGAACATCGACCCGGTCGGCTTCATCTGGGACTTCAAGGACCGGATCTACCACGTCGACTGCAAGGACACGCGCCTGCGCCCGTCGAACGGCAGGGCGGGCGTGCTCGGCTCCCATCTGGCGTGGGGCGACGTCCGCCGGGGCTGGGACTTCGTCTCGACCGGGCGCGGCGACGTCCCCTGGGAGGACGCCTTCCGAGCGCTCGAGGGCATCGGCTACGACGGTCCGATCTCGATCGAGTGGGAGGACGCGGGCATGGACCGGCTGCACGGGGCGAAGGAGGCGGTCGGCTTCGTCCGCTCGCTGCTGTGGCCGCGGCCGACGGCGTCCTTCGACGCGGCGTTCAGCACGCAGTAGCGCGGCGGGCCTCCGCCGGTCGACCGTCCTCGCGGGCCCCCGAACAGGGGTCCGTGAGGATTTGTCATATTCCGTGGTTTCTCACTAGGCTGATCCCGGACGTCGCCGAGCGGGTGCTTCTCGCGGCGCGTCGACCGGCCCGTGCGGATCCCTGGGGGGGGACCGGGTTCCGCACACACAGTGTGGGTGGCTCAACGTGGGGGCGTTGGGCCACCCGCAACCTCCGTGTCTCCGCGGTCACCGTTTCCCTCGCCCGGCGACTCCTGCGGTCCGCGTCCGCGCGCGCCGTGCCCGGCGGCTGCTGTGCTCACGCCTGCCCGGATGCTCAGATCCGCGTCGCGCTCGCCGCGAGCCGGGACAGCAGCTCGGTCAGGCGGGTGACGTCGGCGGCGCTCCAGTTGCCCATCTCGGTGCGCAGCCGGGCCGACTCGGCGCTCCTGGCCTCGTCGAGCATGGCGCGCCCGCGCGCGCTCGCGCTGAAGACGGCACCCCTGCCGTCCGAGGGGTTCGGGTGGCGTTCGATGAGGCCCGCCTCCACCAGTGTCTTCGCCGACCGGGACACCACGCTGCGGTCCAGGCTGAGCAGCTCCGCGAGGCTGCCCGCGCTGATCGGCTCGAGGCGCGCGATCTGCGTGAACAGGGTGAACGTGCCCCGCTGCATGTCGGGGGCGATTCGTTCGGCCCTGGCGTGGATGGTGCGCTTGGCCTCCGTCACGATGCCGAGCAGCGCGCTCTCCAGCGCGGTGATCTGCTCGGGGCTGGGGGCGGAGCTGGGACCGGGGCCGGCACCGTCCGGCAGGGGGGCGGGCCCCCTGCCGGAGGCGCCGGCGGCGGTCATCGCCCGCTCTCCCGCCCCGGCTCTGCCTCGCCGGCCGGTGCCGCGTGCCGCGCGCCGGGGGCTCGTTCCGCGCCGCCGTCGATCCGGGATGCCCCGTCCTCGGGGGAGAGGTCGTCCGCGACGACGGCGATCGAGCCGGTCGGGGTGACGCCGGCCGTGGCGATGGCGGCGTCGGCGACCTCGTCCCTCCGGTCCTGCGCCGTCTGGGTGCTGAGTGAGACGTTGGGCAGGAACACGATGGCGATGAGCGACACCAGTGCGAGCGGCGCGGCGGTGAGGAAGATCGAGGCGATGCCGTCCCCGTATGCCGACTCGATGATCTGCCTGACGCCGTCCGGCAGGCTGGACACCGCGGGGATGGTCCCGGAGGCGAGCGAGGCGGCGACCTTCTGGCCCTCCGCGCCGAGGGCGGCGAGGGCCTGCTGCAGCGCGGCCTGCTGCGCCGTCATCGACGCCGTGACCCGCTCGGCCAGCAGCGCGCCGAGCACCGCGACGCCCGCCGCGCCGCCGAGGCTGCGGAAGAAGGCGACGGAGGAGCTGGCGACGCCGAGCTGCTGCGGGTGCACGGTGTTCTGCACGACGAGCACCAGGTTCTGCATGACCATTCCGACGCCGGAGCCGAGGATGAGCATGAACAGTGCCACCTGCACGTAGGAGGTGTCGTAGTGGATGGTCCCCATCAGGGCGAGCCCCGCTGTCAGCAGGACCGCGCCGATCACCATGTAGCGCTTCCACGCGCCGTAGCGGGTGATGAGCGCGCCGACGATGGTGGAGGACAGCAGCAGTCCGACGATCATAGGCAGGGTGAGCAGGCCGGACTCGGTCGGTGTGGCGCCCCTGGCCAGCTGCATGTACTGGCCGAGGAACACGCTGGTGCCGAACATCGCGACGCCGACGGCGAGGCTGGCGATGACCGAAAGGGTGAAGGTGCGGTTGCGGAACAGGGTGAGCGGGATGATCGGGTCCGCGGCCCTGAACTCGACGACGATCGCCGCGGTCAGCAGCAGGACGCCGCCGCCGACCATCCAGAGGGTCGTCGTGCTCGCCCACTCGAACTGGCTGCCGGCCAGGCTCACCCAGATGAGCAGCAGCGAGACCGCGCCGGCGATGAGCGCGGCGCCGAGGTAGTCGATGCGGGCGCGCGTCGTGGTGCGGTGGGCGAGGTGCAGGGTGCGCTGGAGCAGGATGATCGCGACGACGGCGATCGGCAGGGCAACGAAGAAGTTCCAGCGCCAGCCGAAGCTGTCGGTGATGAGCCCGCCGGCGAGGGGGCCGCCGATGGTGCCGACGGCCATGACCGCACCGAACAGGCCCATGTACCTGCCGCGCTCGCGCGGGCTGATGATGTCGGCCATGATGATCTGGCTGAGCGCGGTGAGCCCTCCGGCGCCGAGTCCCTGCACGGTGCGGAACGCGATGAGCGTGGAGGTGTCCTGGCTGAACCCGGCCAGCGCTGAGCCGATGACGAAGATGCCGAGCGCCAGCTGGATGAGCAGCTTGCGGTCGAAGAGGTCGGCGAGTTTGCCCCAGATCGGGGTCGACACGGTCGTCGCGAGCAGGGTGGAGGTGACCACCCAGGTGAACGCCGTCTGGTTTCCGCCGAGCTCGGAGATGATCTTCGGCAGCGACGTCGACACGACGGTGCCGGCGAGGATCGAGACGAACATGCCGAGCAGGAGTCCGCTCAGCGACTGAAGTACCTGTTTGTGGGTCATCGCGGGCGCGGTGGGCGCGATGGATGTCATGGACTCTCCTTGTGGGGCTGGCTCATCCTGAGCTCGTCGTCGCGCCCGGATCTAGTTGATGAATGTCAACCATATGCCGATGATTGACTTTTATCAACCACCTCGCTGCTGCGCGTCCCCCGGCCCGCGCAGCCGGGGGAGCGGTCCGGCTCAGTGCCAGCTGGACCAGTCGCGTTTGGGGATCAGGCAGTGCACCCCGACGACCCCGTCGACCACCTGCGACACCTCGAAGTCGCCCGCGGCCGACAGATAGGCCAGCGCGGACTGGGGAGGCAGCTCGAAGCGCTCCGACAGAAAGCGGATCGCCTCCCGCACCGCCCGGCGCATCGCCTCGTCCAGGCTCGCCGCCATTCCGGTGGGGATCCAGTGCTCCGTCGTCTCCGCCAGCGGGGTGGTCAGGGCCCCGAACAGCCCCGTGCTCTCGTCGGCGGGGATGACGGTGAGCGTGAGGGTGGCGCGCAGCGACGCCTCCAAAGCGGTCAGCGCCACCTCGCCGTTGCCCTGCGCGAAGTGAGGGTCGCCCGCGTAGAAGAGTGCGCCATCGGCCCTGATCGGGAGGTACAGCGTGCTACCGGCGACGAGATGCTTGATGTCGATGTTCCCCCCGTGCGGCCCCGGGGGAACGGAGTGCACCGGGGCGTCGTCCTGGCCTGCGACGCCCATGAGCCCGAGGAACGGTGCCAGCTGGAACGACGCGGTCCTGCCTGCGCCGACGCTGAACCGGCCCCGCGCTCCGTCCCCAGAGTCCTCCACCCAGCAGAAGTGCGAGACACCCCCGCCCGGAAGCAGGTCCGGCGTCCACGGGTGCCTGTCGTCGAGCGGGTACTCGCCGGGGAGCGCGCCGAAGCCGTGCCGGTTGCTGATGAAGCCGTACGGCACGCGACGGTCGAGCGCGCGCACGTCGACCCGCAGGACGTCGCCCGGCCGCGCCCCGGTGACCGCGATCGGGCCGGTGACCACGTGCGGGCCGTCCTCGTCGCCGTTGGGGACCTCGCTCGCGGCGAGCTCCACCGCGTCCTCCAGGACGTCGCGGACGCCGTGTGTCCCGAGGAACGTCCGCGGGTCCCTCCCCTGATCGGCCAGGATCCCCTCGTGGGAGAGCGTGTCGAGGGTCACGGACTCCCCGGAGCCGATGGTCATGACCGGTGTGCTCGCCGCCGTCGGCAGCCAGCCCCAGCCGACCTCGTCCGGACGGCACGGCAGGTAGTTGTCCGCCCGGATCGGGCCACGTCCGGGGTCCAGGATCGCGCTCATCGTTCGCCCCCGTCGACCAGACCGACGATGAGGTCGATCTCCACCCGTGCGCCGACCGCCAGGCCGCGGACGCCGACGCAGGTCCGTGCCGGCCGCGGCTCGGCGAACCACCGACGATAGACCGTGTTGACGGCGTCGAAGTCATCGAAGTCCTCCAGGTACACCCGCACCATGAGCGCATCGTCGAGCCCCGCGCCGCAGGGGGCGAGGACGGCGGTGAGGTTGCGCAGGACCTGCTCCGTCTGCTCGGCGACGCCGCCTGCGACGACCTCGCCCGTGTCGGGCAGCGTGGGCATCTGCCCGGTCACAAACAGCAGGTCGCCCCAGCGCACCGCGTGGGAGAACGGCCCCACCCGGGCCGGGACGTCGGGGTGTCCCGTCAGGTCGAGCGCGGTCCTCGTCGTAATGCCCGCATCCGGTGCGGTCGTCGTGGCGTTCGTGGTCATGGTCCTCGTTCCTGTCGTCGTTGTCGTCGTCTGCCGCATGCGCGCACTCACACCTCGGCCGCGTTCATCGCGGTCATGAACGTCACCGCCTGCGGGGTGCTCGGATCGCCGATCACGCGCTCGGCCGGTCCAGTCTCGACCACGCGGCCCCCGGCCATGAACACGGCCGTGTCGGCGACCTGGCGCGCGAAGCGCAGCTGATGCGTGGCCAGCACCATGGTCAGTCCCTCGTCCCTGGCGAGGGAGGTGATCACCCTGAGCACCTCCGCGACCAACTCCGGATCCAGTGCGCTGGTTGGTTCGTCGAGGAGCAGCAGCCGCGGTCGGGCGGCGATGGCGCGTGCGATGGCGACGCGCTGCTGCTGGCCGCCCGACAGGCTCGCCGGGGCCGCGTCCGCGTACTCGCCCAGCCCGACCCTGCCCAACAGCTCGTGAGCGCGGGCGGCAGCGGCGTCCGCGGCCCAGCCGTGCACCCAGCGCAGCGGTCCCGCGACGTTCTCGGCAACGCTGAGATGGCTAAATAGCGCGAAGTTCTGGAACACCATCGAGACCCCCGCGTCGACGCGCTCGGCGGCCAGTCGCGACTCCGAGTGCCGGCGCCCGGTCGCTCCGATCCCCAGCTCGGCGCCGTTCACGGTGACGGTGCCGGAGTCGCGTGTCTCGAGCTGGTCGATGATGCGCAGCAGGGTGGACTTGCCCGACCCGCTCGGGCCGAGCAGGGCGACGACCTCGCCCGGTTGTGCCGCGAGGTCGACGCCGTCCAACACCGTGCGCTCGCCGTAGCGTTTGACGATCCCCGTCAGCGCCAGCGCTGCGCCGCGTGCCTCTGGCCGTCCGTCCTCAGCGGGCGCACCGCCGCGCATCTCGACGACTTCGACCGGTCCGGCGAGCTCTGGCGGCGTCCCGGGCCCCCGTCCTAGCCCCGCGGTGCTCGCGGCGGTCGTCTCCGCTCGCCCTCGCTTGCGCCGGGCTAGAGGACGCGAGCGCACGCCCGCGATGCGGACCGAGCGGCGTTCCACGAGCAGCTGCACCCCGGTGATCGCCCCGGTCAGGAGGAGGTAGAGCACGGCGGTGGCGACGTAGATCTCGAAGTAGTCGAAGGTCGAGCTCGCCAGTTGCTGGGTGCGCAGGGTGAGCTCGGGGACCGCGATGATCGACGCGAGTGCCGAGTTCTTCATCGTCGCCACTGCCTCGTTGCCGAGGGCGGGAACCATCTGGCGGAACGCCTGCGGCGCGGTGACCCGGCGCATGAGCGCGCCCGGACCGAGCCCGAGCGCCCGCCCCGCCGTGGTCTGCGCCTGGTCGACCCCTCGGATGCCCGAGCGGAAGATCTCGGAGAAAAAGGTCGCCTCGTTCAGTGCCAGCGCGAGCGAACCGGCCACGATCGGCGTGAGGACCACGCCGGCGTGCGGCAGCACGGTGAAGGTGAAGACCAGCTGCAGGATGAGCGGGGTGCCGCGGTACAGCGTGGTGTAGCAGCGCGCGATGACGGTCAGTGTTCGGAACCGGGTGAGCTGCATCGCCGCGAGTACCGCGCCGAGCGCCATACCGCCGAGGAACCCGAAGGCGGTGAGCTGGAGGGTCACCAGGAGCCCCTCGACGAGGTAGGGGAGCGTCAGGTAGTGCAGGAAGCCGGTGATGTCCATGGCGGTCTGCCTCAGCCGACGCTGAGGATGGTCGGCTCGGCGTCCTCGCTTGACTCGAGCTTCCACCGGGCGGCGAGCTCCTGCTGGATCCCCTCCGACTGGATCTGGGCGATGGCGGCGGCGACGGCATCACGGAAGGCATGCTCGCCCTGCGGGATGCCGATGCCGATCTCGTAGTCGAGCATGACCGTCTCCGCGGAGTCGAGGTCGTCGGGGTGCTCCGCGATGTAGCGCATCACGGTGTTGATGTCGTTCATGTAGCTGTCCGCCCGTCCCGAGAGGATGGCCTGCACGCAGTCGGCGCTGGAGTCGAACAGGCTCACGGTCGGCGCGTCCAACCCCGCGGCCTCACAATCGGGGCCGACGGCCTCAACGAGGGGGACCTCCACGTAGCCCTTGTTCAGCGCCACGGTCGTGCCGCAGAGCGACGTGTCGATACCGGTTAGCTTCTTCGGGTTGCCGGAGGCGACGAGGATGCCGTCGAAGACCTTCGAGTAGCTGACGAAGTCGACGCCGCCCGCGGCCCGTTCCTCGGTCGCGTAGAGGTTGGAGACGATCCAGTCGGCCTGGCCGCTGGAGACGGTGGGGATTAGCTCGGCGAATCCGACGGGGACGTAGTCGACGTTGAAGCCGAGGCATGCGCCGATGGCGTTGCCGAGGTCGATGTCGAAGCCCTCGTAGCTGTTCGGGTCGTCGGCGCTGATGGTCTCGTACCCGGGGGTGTGCGGGTTGAGGGCGTTGGTCTTGGTCTGGCCGACGAGGTCGGGGTTCTCCTCGCGGAGCTGGCTGCAGGTTTCGCCCGCGGCGAGTTCGGCCCACTCGTCCGTGGGCGATGCGGTCGGGGTCGTGGGGCTGCTGCAGGCGCTGAGCGCGAGGATCAGTGCGGAGCCGGTTGCGGCGATGCCGAGGGTGCGTGTGCGCGTCACGATGGTGTCCTTCGTTTGGGAGGGGCGGGGCGGGGTGAGCGCGTCCGGTCATGGAGCGGATGGACACGAGTTGGTCGATTGGTCCGACCAATTGACGTCAGGTTATGCGTGAAGAAAACGTCGTCGTCGTCGTTTCGATGACTTGTAATTGCGTCTTTACACAGGGGAAACACGCGCCGTCGTTCATGCGGTGTTTTGGTCCGACCAGAGCGGTCGGCGCTGCTAGCCTGAACGCACACACCGGAAGGAGGTGGCATGACCGCCCTGATCCCCCCGCTGCCGCGACGCACCGACAAGGAGTCCGTCGCCGTCACGGCCCACCTGGAACGCCTCATCGCGACCGGTGCCGTCGCCCCGGGGGAACGGCTGCCGGCAGAGCGTGCCCTGGCCGAGCAGCTATCCGTGTCGCGCACCACCCTGCGCGAGGCCATGCACGAGCTGGAGAACAGGCGGCTCATCGAACGGACGAGGGGGAGGGGCACCCGGGTGCGGGAGCTCGGCGACCGCGAGCGCGACCTCGACGCCCTCGTCGCCGCGGCAGGGCGGCACGACGACGTGGCCGAGCTCCGCTTCGCGGTGGAACCGCTTCTGGCCCGTCTCGCTGCCCAGCGCGCCACGAGCGCCTCCATCGTCGCGCTCGAGGAGCTCGTCGCCGCCTCAGGGGGGCCGATCACCGCGGCCCGTTCGCTCGAGCTGGACACCACCTTCCACCAGACGCTCGCGAGCGCCGCGGGGAACCCCCTGCTCAGCGAGCTGCAACGGCTCGTCGTGGACTGGACCACGCCGCTGCGCCGCGACTCCCACGCCCACCGGACCGGAAGGACCATGTCGGCCAGGGGGCATGAGGCGATCCTCGTCGCGGTACGCTCCGGCGACCCGGACGCCGCACAGCGGGCGATGGAGCGCCACCTCGTCGAGGTGGGCGAGGCCATCGCCACCGAGCGCGATCGCCGCGCGGGGAACGAGGCCGCTCGATGACCCGCCTCCGCCGCGACGTCACCGGCCTGCTGATCCTGACCTTCGCCACCGGACTGCTCGACGCGGTCAGCTACCTCGCTCTTGATCGGGTGTTCACCGGGAACATGACCGGCAACGTGCTCTTCGTCGGCTTCGCGCTCACCGGCGTCGACGACATCCCCCTGCTGAACAACCTCGTCGCCCTCGGCGGCTTCGTGCTCGGCTCGATCGTCAGCGGGCGCATCGTGCCGAGGGGCAGGGCGGACGACCTCGGCGGCCGGGCGCAGGCGACCCTGCTCGGCTGTGCGGCCGTGATCGGCGCCGTCGCGCTCGTCTGGCTGCTCGTCGGCACCGGCGTCCACGTCGTCGAGCTCGGCATGACCGGCGCGCTTGCCGCGGCGATGGGCGCGCAGGTGTCCGCCGTGAAGCCGCTGGGCAACAGCGACATCACCACGATCGTCGTGACGAACACGCTCGCCAACCTCGCCAGGGACGGCCGCCTCGCCGGAGGGCGCGGTCAGGCCTGGGTGCAGCGCGGCGCGGCCGTGCTCAGCATGGGGGCGGGGGCTGCGGCCGGCTCGGTGCTGCTCACGGCGGGCGGAGGACCGCTCGCCGTCGGGGTCGCCTGCCTGCTCGTCGCCCTCGTCGTCCCGCTGCTGCGCCTGCGCCCCGGCACGGTGTGACCCGGCGAACGCACTAGGCTCGCTCCGGGCCGCGAGGTGCGCGGCGGAGGGAGGCCCGAGCGGTGTCAGGCGGTACGCGCCCCGGCGCGGGGACCCGGATCGACGGGCCACGCCCCGACGGCGGCGCGCAGGGGATCGGCGGGACGCAGCGGCGCGTGCTCACCGCCAGGCACGTGCGATTCATGGCGCTCGGCGCCGCGGTCGGCACCGGGCTCTTCTACGGCTCGGCTCAGGCCATCCAGACGGCGGGGCCCGCGGTCCTGCTCGCCTACCTCATCGGCGGTGCGGCGGTGTTCGTGATCATGCGGGCCCTCGGCGAGATGGCCGTCAGGCACCCGGTGTCGGGCTCGTTCGGCCAGTACGCGGCCCGCTACCTCGGCCCCCTCGCCGGCTTCACCACGGGCTGGACCTATACCTTCGAGATGATCGTCGTCGCCATCGCTGACGTCACCGCCTTCGGCGTCTACATGGGGTTCTGGTTCCCCGACGTGGCGCGCTGGGTGTGGATCGTCGCGGCGATCCTGCTGCTGGGCGCGCTCAACCTCGTGACCGCCCGGGTGTTCGGCGAGCTGGAGTTCTGGTTCGCGCTGGTGAAGGTCGCCGCGATCGTCGCGATGATCGTCGGAGGAGCCGCGATCGTCGTCTTCGGCTTCGCCACCGCCTCTCCGGGAGCCGCCGGGCTGGACACCCTGCTGGGCAGCGGCGGCTTCGCCCCGCACGGCGTGCTCGGCGTCGTCGCGAGCTTCGCGATCGTCATGTTCGCGTTCGGGGGCATCGAGGTGATCGGCATCACCGCGGGGGAGTCGGAGGACCCCCGCCGGGTGATCCCGCGCGCGATCAACACCGTGCCCGTCCGAATCCTGCTGTTCTACGTGCTCACGCTCGCCGTCATCATGATGATCGTGCCCTGGGACCGGATCGGGGTCGGCGAGAGCCCCTTCGTCACGATCTTCAGCGAGCTCGGCATCCCCGCGGCGGCGCACATCCTCAACGCGGTCGTCATCACGGCGGCGCTCTCCGCGATCAACTCGGACATCTTCGGGGCGGGGCGCATGATGTTCGGCCTCGCCGCGCAGGGCCACGCGCCGCGCGCGTTCATGCGGCTGAGCCGTTCGGGGGTGCCGTGGCTGACCGTCGGCGTGATGATGTCGGCGCTCGCCGTCGGCGCCCTCGTCAACGCGCTGCTGCCGGAGGACGTCTTCGCCGTGGTCGCCTCGATCGCGACCTTCGCGACCGTGTGGACGTGGGTGATGATCCTGCTCACCCACGCCGCCATGCGCCGGGAGCTGCGTCGGGCCGGGGCACCCGCTCCCGCGTTCGCCGTCCCCGGGTGGCCGTGGCTGCCCGCGCTGACGCTTGCCTTCGTGCTCGGCGTGCTCGTCGTGATCGCGGTGCTCCCTGAGACGCGGATCGCGCTCGTCGTCGGGGTCTCGTGGCTGCTCGGCCTGCTGCTCGCCTACCGGTTCCTGGTCCGGCCCGAGGGCAAAACCCGGCCGGTGCTCCCTACCGGTGACGGCCAGGACGACGCCGATGCGGACAACGGCAACGGCAACGGCAACGGCAATGGCAACGGCAACGGCGGCGGGAGTGCTGACGCGGTCGCACCCGCTCCCTGACAACCGCAACGGCGGCCGCGGCGATGCGCCGCGACCGCCGTCCAGCCCCGGGTGCCCCCGTCAGGCCGCGGTGATGTCCTGCACGTGACCGCCCGCGAGCCGCAGCCGGCGCTGAGCCCGCCGGGCGACCGCGGAGTCGTGGGTGACCAGGATCATCGTCAGACCCCGGTCCTTCCACTGCGACTCCAGCAACGCCATGATCTCGTCGCGCGTGTGCTCGTCCAGGTTGCCCGTCGGCTCGTCCGCCAGCAGCACGGTCGGACGCTTGACCAGCGCGCGCGCGATCGCGACGCGCTGCTGCTGTCCGCCGGAGAGCTCCGAGGGCAGGTGGTCGGTGCGCTCGCCCAGCCCGACCGACTCCAGCGCCTCGCGGGCACGCTGCCGACGCTCGTCGGCCGCCACATGCTGCGGCACGAGGGCGGTCTCGACGTTCTCCTGCGCGGTGAGCGTGGGAATCAGGTTGAATCCCTGGAACACGAAGCCGATGTCGTCGGCACGCAGCCGGCCCAGCTCCCGCTCCTTGAGCGTGGCGATGTCCGTGCCGCCGAGGCTCAGCGAACCGCTCGTCGGCCGGTCCAGCGCGCCCAGCAGCTGCAGCAGGGTCGACTTGCCTCCGCCGGTCGGACCCTGGATGCTGACGAACTCGCCGTCGGGGATGGTGATGCTGACGGAGTCGAGCGCGGTGACCCGCGCCTGTCGCTTGCCGGTGTATGTCTTCGTCAGGTCGGTGAGGGTGTACATGGTGTCTCGTTTCTCTGGGGGAGTCGGATGCGTGCCGGGTCAGGAGAGGGAGCCGAGCGCCGCCGCGGGCCGGAGCTTCGCGGCACGCCAGCCGCCGATCGCGCCGGCGAGCAGGCCACCCGCGACCGCCACCGCGATGGCGATGAGGATGACGCTGGGCGTGAACGGTGCGGTCAGGGTGACGGCGGTGTCCGCCGTCTGGCCCATGCCTGCGCCTCCGAATCCGCCGCCACCGCCGGGGCCGCCCTGCATCATTCCGCCCGCGTTCTCGGTGGTGCTGCTTCCGCCGACGCTCGGGGCGATCGCCGTCACCGTGAGCATCGCGGCGGCACCGATGATGAGGCCGATCACGGCTCCCAGGAGCGACTGCACCAGCGACTCACCGGCGACCTGCCCGACGATGCGTCGGTTCGACCAGCCGATCGCCTTGAGCGTTCCGAACTCACGCGTGCGACGGGTGACCCCTGACACGGTGAACAGGATCGCCAGGATGAACGCGGCGGCCAGCACGATGACGCTCAGCCAGGTACCCAGGCTGGTGACGAGCGCGCTCGCCGAGCTCAGCGACCCCGAGACGGAGCTGGCGAGCTCCTCCTGCGTGTTGACCGTGGTGTCGGGCAGGGCCTCGCCGATGTCGTCGGCGACCTGCGTGATCGCGGAGGAGCTGGCGGCCTGCACCTGGATGGTGGAGATCTGCTCGTCGAGCCCGGAGATCGTCTGGGCGGTGTCCAGCGGGAGGTACACGTTCGCGGCCGACTCGTCTGTCCCGGTCGAGGTCACCGTGCCGACCACGCTCACCTCGGTGTCGCCGACCGTCAGGGTGTCGCCGACGGCGATCTCCGCGGTGGTGGCGTAGTCGCTGTCGACGACCGCGGTGTTCTGGCCCGCGTCGTCAGCGGTGAGCAGGCGACCGTCGGCGAGGGTGACGGAGCTGAGCGGTCCGATGTCACTGACCGACGGGTCGACGCCGAGCACGGTGAACGAGTCGACGGAGAAGCTGCTGCCGCCCGCGCCGTCGGGTCCGCCCTGGGGAGGGGTTCCGCCGCCCTGGCCCTCGGCGCTGCCCTGCTCCTGCTGGTCCTCGCTCATCTGGGGGATCTCGCCGTCGAAGCTGGTGTTCGTCAGGGCGAGGGTCGCCGTCGCCGAGGAGACGTTGTCGACCCCGAGCACGGTGGTCAGCGCGTCGGCGCTGAACGTCTCGGTGCCGCGGTCGGCACTGAGCATCGACTGGCTGAGGCTGGTGGTTCCGTCGCTCTCCTCGCCGTCGTTCGCGCCGAAGTCGAACTGGGCGCCGCCCGGCCCTCCGCCGCCCTCACCCTCCTGCCCCTCCTCGGGGGCTGCAGGTGTGGTCGTGACGGTGATGTCGGTTCCGACGCCGTAGACGGATTCGAGCGCTTCGGCCTGCGCGGCGCGCACGCCGGCGGTCAGGGAGGTGACGAGCATGACGAGGGCGACCGCGAGGGCCATCCCCGCGGCGATGATGATCGTGTTCTTGCGCCGGCCGAGGAGTTCGCGGCGGAGATAACTTCCGAACATGGGGTTCTTTCTGCTGGGGGCGGCCGGGGTGCCGCGCGCTGTCACGCTAGGCAGCGGGGCTATGCCGCTCGTCGCGCGGCGCTATGGCGACGCTATGAGCGGACGGCCGGGACCGGCCCCGCGTCGATAGGCGATCCGCGGCCTCGTCATAGATTCCTCATAGCGAACGCGTCGATACTGATGACGTGAGCGATACGACCTTCTCCTCAGCCCCTCAGACCCGACTCAGCCGCGCCGATGGCAGCGCCGTCAGGGTCCTCGTCGTCGACGACGAGTCGACGCTGACCGAACTGCTGCGCATGGCCCTCAAGTACGAGGGCTGGGACGTGCGCACCGCGGCCAACGGTCAGCAGGCGCTCAGCACGGCGAGGGAGTTCGAGCCGGACGCGATCGTGCTCGACATCATGCTGCCCGACCTCGACGGACTGCAGGTCCTGCACCGGCTGCGTAGCGGGGGCGACGACGTGCCGGTGCTCTTCCTCACCGCGAAGGACTCCCTCGACGACCGGCTCGCCGGGCTCACCGCCGGTGGCGACGACTACGTCACCAAGCCGTTCAGCCTCGAGGAGGTCGTGGCCAGGCTGCGCGGCCTGATCCGGCGTTCCACGCTCCTGCAGGCCACCGGCGACGGGCCGGTCATCACCGTCGGCGACCTCAGCCTCAATGAGGAGAGCCACGAGGTCAGCAGGGCGGGGACCGACATCGAGCTCACGGCGACGGAGTTCGAGCTGCTGCGCTACCTGATGCGCAACCCGAAGCGCGTGCTCAGCAAGGCGCAGATCCTCGACCGGGTGTGGAGCTACGACTTCGGCGGCAAGGCCAGCGTCGTGGAGATCTACATCTCGTACCTGCGGAAGAAGATCGACGCCGGGCGTCAGCCGATGATCCACACCATCCGCGGCGTCGGCTACGTCCTGAAGCCGGCCGTGGCGTGACCCGGCTCAGGGAGCTCACCGGTGCGCTGACGCTCCGGCACCGCCTGGTGCTCATCGTCGTGTCGATCCTCGCCCTCGGCAGCATCGTCGTCGGCTACGCCAGCGTCTTCGCCGTCCAGGGCCAGCTGTACGACCGCGCGGACGAGCAGCTCGGCCGGTCCATCGAGCGGCTGACCGGTCAGAATCCCAACTCGCCGCAGCAGGGCGCGCCCGGGCTGATCGGCGAGCCGGGCCTCGGCCCGGGCGCCCTGGGGGCGAGCTTCGTCAACGGCGAGCTCTACTCCGCCTCGTACCTGGACCTGGATGCCAGGGCCACGGCCCTCACCGATGAGCAGGGGGCGATCCTGACCCGCGCCGCGGAGGGGGCGACGACGTCGACGGTGGACCTGGGCGGCGACGCCGGTCTCTACCGCGTCATGCACGTCCAGCTGGAGCAGGGGATCACCGTGATGATCGGCACACCGCTGAGCGACGTGTCCCTCACGGTGTCGCAGCTCGTCGTCCTCATCACCGTGATCACGGCTCTCGTCCTCGCGGTGGCGGGCGCGGTCGCGTACGGGACCATCCGCCTGGCACTCCGCCCGCTCGACCGGGTGGCGGCGACGGCGGCAGCGGTGTCGAAGCTGCCCCTCGACAGGGGCGACGGCGCGCTGTCGGTCCGCGTCCCCGAGGGCGACGCGGACGACAGGGGAGAGGTCGGCCGCGTCGGGGCCGCCATCAACCGCATGCTCGGCCACGTCTCCGCGGCGTTGCAGTCGCGCCAGGCGAGCGAGAACAAGGTCAGGCGCTTCGTCTCGGACGCCAGCCACGAGCTGCGCACCCCGCTCGCCGCGATCTCCGGGTACTCGGAGCTGGCCAGCCGCTACGGCGACGAGATCCCCGAGGACGTCGCCTACTCGCTGACGAGGATCCGGTCCGAGTCGGCGCGGATGGCCGCGATCGTCGAGGACCTGCTGCTGCTGGCCCGGCTCGACGAGGGACGGGAGCTCGGTAGGGAGGACGTCGACCTGACGATGCTCGTCATCGACGCGGTCAACGACGCCCACGCCGCCGCCCCCGACCACGTGTTCGAGCTCGACCTCCCCGACGAGCCGGTCACGCTCGTCGGGGACCGGTCGCGGCTGCACCAGGTGGTGGCGAACCTCCTCGCCAATGCCAGGGTGCACACCCCGGCGGGCACGCACGTGACGGCGGGGGTGGAGCTGCGCGGGGACGACGTCGTGGTCAGTGTCTCCGACGACGGCCCCGGCATTCCGCCGGAGCTGAGGGAGCGGGTGTTCGAGCGCTTCGTGCGTGGTGACGACTCGCGCTCGCGGGAGACGGGCAGCACGGGGCTCGGCCTCGCGATCGTGTCGGGGATCGTGGGCGCCCACGGCGGTTCGGCCGACGTGAGCAGCGTCCCGGGCGCGACCCGCTTCGAGGTTCGGCTGCCGTTGGCGCCGGCTGCGTCGTCGGCCGAGCTGGCGCCGGCCGAGCCGTCGCCGTCGGAGTCCTCGCCGTCCTCGCCGTCCGATTCGGTGTCGGCCGATGACGCCGACGCCGAACGGAGTCGTCCGGTCGACTAGGCCTCCGGCGCCGCCGTGCCGTCTGGGGTGCTCGTGCCGTCGGGCGCGGCGTCGTCGTCCGGTGCAGCCGTGTCGTCCGGTGCGGCCGTGCTGTTCACCGCGGGCGGGTTCACCAGCACGCTGTCCGCGCTCGACCGCTCCGCCGCGGTCCTCTGGTCCCATGCGGGCCGGCGCAGGCGGTAGAACAGCAGCGGAGGCCCGCCGAGCAGCACGACGACGGCCACGACGACGAGCGGGTACCCGAGCTCGGACAGCCCGGTGAAGCCGCTCGGCCGGACGAAGGCGAGGACGAACGCCGCGGCGCACGAGATCATGCCCAGCCACGCGACGAAGCGCATCGCCGGCGTGCGGTAGCTGCGCACCACGGTCGGCTGGGTGCGGCGGAGCCGGAGCGCCGCCGCGAACATCATCATGTACATGATCAGGTACAGCGCCGCCGCCATGTCGACGAGAGCGATGAACGCCGTGTTGCCGTTCGGCACGAGGACGAACAGCAGCGCGAGCAACGTGACGACCGCTCCCTGCGCCCCGAGGATCCCCACCTGGACGCCGGCGCGGTTGCGCTTCTGCAGGAACGGCGGCAGCAGCCCCGTGCGCGCCGCGGCCAGCAGCCCCCTCGACGGCCCTGCGATCCAGGTCACCACCGACGCGAACGCGCCGAGGGCGATGAGCAGGGACACGACGGGGGTCGCCCAGCCGATGCCCCAGTGGTCGAAGAAGGCCTGGAACGCCAGGTTGATCCCGTTCGTCACGCCGAGCTGGCTCGAGGGCACGGCGACGGCGATCGCGATCGTCGGCAGGATGAACACGCCGAGGATGAGCACCGTCGCGATGAGGATCGACCGGGGGAAGCCTTTTCCGGGGTTCTTGAGGTCGTTCGCGTGGACGGCGTTCACCTCCATGCCGGCGTAGGCGAGCACATTGGACACGACCAGCACGATCGAGGCGATCCCGGTCCACGGCGGGACGACGTCCGACAGGCCGAGTGGGGTCTGCGACCGCTCGCCCGTCCCCAGCCAGACGGCGCCGAGGACGATGAGGAGCACGGCGGGCACGAGGGTCCCGAAGATGCCGCTCCAGCTGCCGACGCTCGCGAACAGCTTGCCGCCGGCCAGGGCGATGAGGGTCGACCCCCAGTAGAGGACGAGGATGACGACCGCCGTGTACACGCCGTTCGAGGCCAGCCCGGGGTTTCCGACGACGAACGACAGACTCGCGGCGATGAAGGCGATCTGCGTCGGGTACCAGACGACGTTCTGGATCCACTGGAGCCAGATGGCGACGAAGCCGGCGCGCTCGCCGAAGGCCTCCCGCACCCAGGTGAACACGCCGCCCTTCCACCCCGTCGCCAGCTCGGCGGCGACGAGCGCGGTCGGCACGAGGAACAGCAGCGCCGGGATGACGAACAGCGCCACCGAGCCGAGCCCGTACGACGCCATCGCCGGCAGCGACCGCAGCGAGGCGACGACGACGACGGTCAGCATGGACAGCTGCATCACGGTCATGAAGCTCGTCGGCCCGGCCGCGGGGGCCCCGATGGCCGGGCCGGCGTGGCCGGGAGGGCGGCGGGACCGGCTGGTGCCGTAGGGGTGAGGCCGCACGTGCTCGGGCGACGGGGCGTGGGTGCCGTCCGCGCGCTCCGGCGGTGTCGGGCCCGTGCGGCCGTCCTCGGCGGGCGTCGGTGGCAGCTGTGGTGAATCGGACATCGTCGCCTCCGTCTCCGCCGGCCTCAGTGGTGGAATCCGCCGTGCTGGGTCTCGGCGGGCAACGGGCCGTCGAGGGCGTCGAGGTAGTCGACCTCGGCGCGCAGGTCGTCGAGGAAGGAACCGGCCAGGTCGTGGCTGAAGCCGCTCCTGACGACGATGCGCTGCACGGTGATGTTGGTCAGCTCGTCCGGCATCGGGTAGGCGGGCACGAGCCAGCCCTTCATCCGGAGGCGGTCGGAGAGGTGGTAGAGGTTCCAGTTCGTCGTGTGGCCCTCGCGCAGGCGCCAGGCGAACACGGGGATGTCGGAGCCGTCGTTCCAGAGCTCGAACTCCGGCATGCGCCCGATCGCGTCGGAGAGGTAGAGAGCGACGTCCCTGGAGGCCCGCTGCACCGCCGTGTACCCGGACCGGCCGAGGCGGAGGAACATGTAGTACTGCAAGAGCACCTGCGCCCCCGGCCGGGAGAAGTTCAGGGCGAAGGTGGGCATGTCCCCGCCGAGGTAGCGCACGCGGAACACCAGGTCCTCCGGAAGCGACGCGACGTCACGCCAGACCACCCAGCCGAGCCCGGGGTAGACGAGGCCGTACTTGTGGCCGGAGGTGTTGATCGACGCCACGCGCTCGATCCGGAAGTCCCAGCTGAGCTCCGGCTGGAGGAAGGGAGCGATCATCGCCCCCGAGGCGCCGTCCACGTGGATCCGCACGTCGAGGCCCGTCCGCTCCTGGATGTCGTCCAGCGCTGCGGCGATCCGCTCGACCGGCTCGTACATCCCCGTGTAGGTCACCCCGAGGATGGCGACGACGCCGATGGTGTTCTCATCGACGTACGCGTCGAGGCCGTCGCCGTCGAGGACCTTGTGCTCCTCGCTGATCGGGACGTACCGCGGCTCCACCTCGAAGTAGTTGCAGAACTTCTCCCAGCACACCTGCACGGCGCTGGAGAGGACGATGTTCGGCCGCTCGGTCGACAGGCCGGCGGCGCGCCGGGCGTGCTGCCAGCGACGCTTCAGCGCCAGGCCGCCGAGCATGCAGGCCTCCGAGGAGCCGATCGTCGACGTCCCGATGGCGCCCTCCGCGGAGGGGGCATGCCAGAGCTCGGCGAGCATCCGCCAGCAGCGCGTCTCGATCTCGGCGGTCTGCGGGTACTCGTCCTTGTCGATCATGTTCTTGTCGGCGGCCTCGAGGTACAGCTTGGAGGCGTGGTCGTCCATCCAGGTGCCGACGAAGGTGGCGAGGTTGAGCCGGGCGTTGCCGTCGAGCATCGACTCGTCGTGGACGATCTGGTAGGCGGTCTCCGGCAGGGACTCGTCGTCGGGGAAGTGGAACTTCGGCAACGACGTCGCCTCCCCCGGGCGGGCGAACACGGGGTTCAGCTCGACGCGCTCGCCGTCGGTGGTGTCTTCGGTGTGGATTCCGTTCTGAGTCATTGACATGCTCCCGGCTCTCAGCGCGAGCGGGGCTCGCGCACCTGGGGCCATCGTATGCCCGTGCCGCGCGGAGGCACACCCCCCTGCCGCGGCCCGCCTGCGCTGCCGCGCCCGCGCCCGCGCCCTCGTCCTGCGTCCGGAGGGGAGGGCGACTTGCGCGGCGCCCCCGCCGGTCCTATGCTGATCTCAAGCCCAAGACCGTAGGTCGTTGTCGTGCGCCTGGCGCACACATCGAAGGCCCTCAGATGAGGCGGCCCGCGCAGGTGTATGAAGTTCTCCTCAGGTTTGTCCTGCGAGCTCCGTGCCTCTGCGCCGGAGCTTTTTTCATGTGCGGACGGTCTCCGGGCACCCGGCCGCCACCGTGGCCGGGACGTACATCTAAGGAGTGGCCATGGCGAACAAGGAAGCCGCGGTTGCCGAGCTCACGGAGTTGTTCCAGAGCTCGACTGCCGTTCTGCTGACCGAGTACCGCGGCCTCACTGTGGCGCAGCTGAAGCAGCTGCGTCGTTCCATCAGTGAGGACGCAAGCTACGCCGTGGTGAAGAACACGCTGACCAAGATCGCCGCGAACAACGCCGGCATCACCGCTTTCGATGACGAGCTCGCCGGCCCGTCCGCGATCGCGTTCGTCCACGGCGACCCCGTCGCCGTGGCGAAGGGTCTCCGTGACTTCGCCAAGGCGAACCCCGCCCTCGTCGTGAAGGGCGGTTACTTCGACGGTAACCCCCTCAGCGCCGCAGAGGTGGGCAAGCTGGCCGACCTCGAGTCCCGCGAAGTTCTGCTCGGCAAGCTTGCCGGCGCCTTCAAGGCCTCGCTGTTCGGTGCCGCATATCTGTTCAACGCTCCGCTGTCGAAGGCCGTTCGCACGGTCGACGCGCTGCGTGACAAGCAGGAGTCCGCGTCCTAAGTCCTTGCGACTTCGCGCGGTGATCACACATCAGTAATAAGGAGAAAACAATGGCTAAGCTTTCCACCGAAGAGCTGCTCGAGCAGTTCAAGGGCCTGACCCTCATCGAGCTCAGCGAGTTCGTCAAGGCGTTCGAGGAGACCTTCGAGGTCACCGCCGCCGCTCCCGTCGCCGTCGCCGCCGCTGGCGCCCCGGCTGCCGGTGGCGCGGATGACGCCGCCGAGGAGAAGACCGAGTTCGACGTCATTCTCGAGGGTGCCGGCGACAAGAAGATCCAGGTCATCAAGGTCGTCCGCGAGCTCACCTCGCTCGGCCTCGGCGAGGCCAAGGCCGTCGTCGATGGCGCGCCGAAGGCCGTCCTCGAGGGCGTTGCCAAGGACGCTGCCGAGAAGGCCAAGGCTGACCTCGAGGCTGCTGGCGCGAGCGTCACCGTCAAGTAATTCCGTCTTCACGGAGTTTCTTCGTCCGGCCCGTCCCCTTTCCGGGGGCGGGCCGGACGTCTGTGTGCGGGCGGGTGACCCGGGCGTCGTGGCTTCACCCGGTCGAGCGGTCGCGATGCGGGCGTCCGCCGGCTCTGCAAGCGCCGGCGGGGCGGCCGGCGGGGCGGAGCGGCCAGGCAGCGGTCGCCGTCGCCGTCGCCGTCGCCGATCGCACGAGCGCGTCCGGACCTGTCGTCCGCGTACGACGACGGCGCCGACGGAACGAACCGTCGGCGCCGTCGTCGTTGTCGTGACTCAGCGGGGCTGCGTCGCGGGTGAGTCGCCCTCGGCCTCGCCCGTGGCCGCGGCCGGCGCCTCGGCCGTGCTGGGAACCTCGACGTCGGGGGCCTCGGTCACCACCGGCTCGGCGACGATCGTCTCCGCGACGACCGTCTCGGAGACGACCGGCTCGGCGACAGCGGCGTCACCCGTCGTTGCCGACGCGTCCGCGGTCGGACGCACGGCGGCGGGGACGAGGGCGACGGCGGCGAGGGCGACCACGACGCCGACGAGCCCGGCGACGAGCAGGCCGACGCCGACGGACAGGTTGCCCTGCGCGCCGTAGAAGTCGAGCGGGGTGGCGTCGGTCGCCGTGAGAGCGGCGGTGAGCGCGCCCTGACTTGTCACGGTCACCACGACGCCCGCGACGAGGGTCACCACGGCGACGGCGCCGCCGATCACGAGCGGCACCTGGCGGCGGCGCTCGGTGCGGGCGGGAGTCTGGGCAGAAGTCATCAGCTATCCAATCGGTGTGCGGCTGCGTACCCGACCACGCTAGGGGGCGAAGCTATGACGAAAGTATGAACACGACGAACGAGTCTGAATGCGTCCTCGGTCCCCCGTCGGCGTCAGGCATCACCGAGCGGGGCGAATCCGGTGCTGGCCCGGAGGACGAGGCGGGTGCGGGCCACCCGGTAGCCGGGGGCCGGCGCGCGGTCGCCCCCGATCATGCCCAGCAGTGCGTGCGCGGCGTCCGATCCCTGCTCCCTCGGGTACTGCTCGACGGTGCTCAGCCCGAACATCTCTGCCTGGCTGTGGCCGTCGATCCCGATCACGCTGAGCTGGCCGGGGATCGCGATGTCCAGCCTCCTCGCGGCGATGATGGCGCCGATGGCGAGCTCGTCGGAGGCGGCGAAGATCGCGCTCGGGCGGTCGGGTGCGCTCAGCAGCGCGGTCGCCGCCTGGAAACCGGAGGGGATCGTCATCTCCGTCGCCGACAGGCGGGCGTTCCCCTGCAGTCCGGCGGCCGCCAGCGCCGTCAGGTAGCCCTCCCTGCGGTGGCGGTGGACGGAGAACTCGTACGGCTCCCTGAGCAGGCCGCCCAGATGGGCGATCCGCGTGTGACCGAGCCCGATGAGGTGGCGCGTCGCCGTCTCGGCGATCGCCCTGTCGTCGAGACCGTACGCTGCGACCCCTGGCATCTCGCCGCCGACGGCGACGAGCGGGATCCCGAGCCCTGCCAACCGTGCGACCTCGTCGGGGCTGGGCTCGGTCGCCACCGCGAGGACGCCGTCGAAGCGGCTCCGGGGCAGGAAGAAGGTGAAGATCCGCTCCCGGTCGGCCGTGTCCGGTCGGGTGGTGTAGAGCGTCATGTCGTAGTCGTGGCTGAGCAGGACGCGCTCGGCACCCTCGATGACGGCGCCGGAGAACCAGCGGTCGTGGTGGGGGGTGAGCACCCCGATGCTCATCGTCCGACCGGTGACGAGACTGGCCGCGTTGGGGGAGCGGACGTAGCCGATCTCTGCCGCGGCCGCCACGACGCGCTCGCTCGTCCCCGGGGAGACCGCGCCGCTGCCGCTCAGCGCCCTGCTCGCCGTCGCCTTGGACACCCCGGCCAGCCGGGCGACGTCGCGGATGGTCGCGGACATGCTCGCTCCTGTGGGTGATCGTCGTCGATGCGCGTGCGGGCGGCCCCGGCATGGAACCGGTTGCACGACTGGTGTCATCGTAGCGGCAGGCGGCAGCCCGGGGCAGCGCAATCCGGACGATGCCCGCCGTGACGTCCGTGCCCCCACCGTTATCCGGAATGGCTTGTGCCGCCCCGTGTGCTCGCATAGCTTGTCCTATGAAACCGGTTCCGCTCGCGGCCGGTCTCGATCGCATGACACTCAATGAGGAGGAGTCCCATGTCAATCACACGTCGTCATCGCGTGTACACCACGGTCGCCACGCTCGGCGTCGCCGGCCTGACGCTCACCGCCTGTTCGTCCGGCCCCGGCGTCCAGCAGGAGTCGGGGGACTCCAACACCGTGACGATCTACGGCACGATCGTCGACGCCGAGGCCGAGCTCCTCGAGCAGTCCTGGGCGGACTGGGCCGAGGAGAACGACATCACCATCAAGTACGAGGGCTCCAAGGAGTTCGAGACCCAGATCTCGGTCAGGGCCCAGGGCGGCAACGCCCCCGACATCGCGATCTTCCCGCAGCCGGGCCTGCTCGCCGACATCGCCGGAAGGGACTACCTGACCCCCGCGCCCGCGGCCGTCGAGGCCAACGTCGACCAGTACTGGTCGGCCGACTGGAAGGCCTACGGCACCGTCGACGACACCTTCTACGCCGCGCCCCTCATGGCCAACCTGAAGGGCTACATCTGGTACTCGCCGTCCCAGTTCGAGGAGAACGGCTGGGAGGTCCCGACCACCTGGGACGAGCTGCTCACGCTCACCGCCGACATCCGTGACGCCACCGACGCCGCGCCGTGGTGCGCCGGCTTCGGCTCGGACGCGGCCACCGGCTGGCCGGGGACCGACTGGGTCGAGGACCTGGTCCTGCGCCAGCAGGGACCCGATGTCTACGACCAGTGGGTCGCCAACGAGGTTCCCTTCACCGACGACCGCATCAAGGAAGCCTTCGACTCGGTGGGTGAGATCCTGCTCAACCCTGACTACGTCAACGCCGGCTTCGGCGACGTCCGCTCCATCAACTCGACCGCCTTCGGCGATGTCGCACCGAAGCTCGTCGACGGCACCTGCGCGCTGCACCACCAGGCGTCGTTCTACGACGGCTTCATCACCGAGGCCGGGGGCACGGTCGGCGAGGACGGCGACGTCTGGGCCTTCATGACGCCGGCGGCCGAGGCGGGCAGCCAGGCCGTCACCGGCGGCGGCGAGCTGGTCGGAGCCTTCAACGAGGACGAGGCGACGCAGAAGGTTCTCGAGTACCTCTCCAGCCCCGAGTGGGCGAACAGCCGTGTCTCGCTCGGCGGCGTCATCTCGGCGAACACCGGCCTCGACCCGGCCAACGCCTCCAGCCCGATCCTGCAGGACTCCATCAGGATCCTGCAGGACGACGCCACGACGTTCCGGTTCGACGCCTCGGACCTGATGCCGTCGGCGGTCGGCGCGGGAACGTTCTGGAAGGGCATCATCGACTGGGTCAACGGGACCGACGTCGACACCGTCACCCAGCAGATCGAGGGCGGCTGGCCCTCCAAGTAGCACGCGACGCACCCCCGTCCCCCGCTGAGGCACGGGGCGGTGGCACCGGGATCCCCGGCGTCACCGCCCCGCTCGGGGGAGGGGCGTGCACCCCGGCCCCCACCGGTCCCTGATCCGACGACGCATCGAAGGCTGACCATGGCAGATTTCTTCAGATGGCTGGCACAGCTGCCGCCACTGGCCCAAGTTCCGATCGTGATCCTGGCGTTCCTCGCCGTGGTGGGCGCGGTCCTGTTCTTCATCGAGATCGCGCCCCGCCGCGGGCGCAGGTACACGATCATCCGTCTGGCGGTGAGCGTCCTCGTCCCGGTCGTGACGGTGTTCGTCGTCGGCTCGTACACCTGGGCGGCCGCGATCGGTGCCGTCGTCGGCGGGATCCTGTTCCTCGTCGACTACCGCTCCCGGCAGGGCGCCGGCTACCTGCTCCAGCTCTGGTGCTTCCTGCTGCCGGCGATCCTCATGCTCGTGATCGGCCTCATCGTCCCGACGATCCAGACCGCCGTCCAGGCGTTCATGAACTCCAGGGGCACCGAGTTCGTCGGCATCGACAACTTCGTCTGGATCTTCACCCAGCCCTCGGGCGTGCGCACCGTGGTCAACACCATCGTCTGGGTGCTGGTCACCCCGGTGGTGTCGACCATCGCCGGTCTCGCCTATGCGGTGTTCATCGACAAGTCGCGCGGGGAGAAGATCTTCAAGGTCCTCGTGTTCATGCCGATGGCGATCTCCTTCGTCGGCGCGAGCATCATCTGGCGCTTCATGTACACCGCGCGCCCCGCCGACCAGGAGCAGATCGGCCTGCTCAACCAGGTCATCGTGTGGTTCGGCGGGACGCCGTACGACTTCCTGGCCAACTCGCCGCTGAACACCCTGTTCCTCATCGTCGTCCTCATCTGGGTGCAGACCGGTTTCGCGATGGTCGTGCTCTCCGCCGCGATCAAGGGGGTGCCGACCGAGCAGCTGGAGGCCGCGGAGCTGGACGGCACGAGCCCGTGGCAGCGGTTCGTGAACGTCACCGTCCCGTCGATCCGCTCCTCCCTCGTGGTCGTGCTGACCACGATCTCGATCGCCTCGCTGAAGGTGTTCGACATCGTCAGGACGATGACCGCCGGCGCCAACGACACCAGCGTCATCGCCAACGAGATGTACACCCAGTTCAAGAACTTCGAGACGGGGCGGAGCGCGGCGTTCGCCGTCGTGCTGTTCCTGCTCGTGCTGCCGATCGTGATCTACAACGCCAGGCAGATCAAGAAGCAGAGGGAGATCCGATGAGCACCGCAACGGAGACCGCGGCCGCGGCCGGCGTCATCCCCGGGCCGGAGACGCCCACCCGACGGGTGAAGCGACGCCTGACCAGCCGGACCGCCACCATCGCCGCCCTGCTGATCGCCATCCTCTGGACGGTGCCGACCCTCGGGCTGCTGGTGTCGTCGTTCCGGCCGCCGCAGGAGGTCGTCTCGACCGGGTGGTGGACGATCTTCAGCAATGTCGGCTTCACGCTCGACAACTACACGAACGTGCTCGCGGCCGGCAACAGCCAGCTGACGATGGCGCAGGCCTTCATCAACTCGATCGCCATCACCATCCCCGCGACCGTGATCCCGCTCGTCATCGCCGCGCTGGCCGCCTACGCCTTCGCGTGGATGGACTTCAAGGGCAAGGACGCCCTGTTCATCGGCGTGTTCGCGCTCCAGATCGTGCCCATCCAGATGGCGCTCGTTCCGCTGCTGCAGCTCTTCGCCCGCGGCGAGATCTTCGGCGTCCCGGTGATCGCGGCCTTCGGCGATGGGGCGGGCTACGCCCAGGTGTGGATCGCGCACTCGATCTTCGCGCTGCCGCTGGCGATCTTCCTGCTGCACAACTTCATCTCGGAGATCCCCGCGGACGTCATCGAGGCGGCGCGCGTGGACGGCGCCAGCCACGGGCAGATCTTCTTCCGGATCGTGCTCCCGTTGACCATGCCGGCTCTGGCGTCGTTCGGGATCTTCCAGTTCCTGTGGGTGTGGAACGACCTGCTCGTGTCGCTGATCTTCGCCGACGGCACGGTCGCGCCGATGACGAAGCTGCTCGCCGAGATCACCGGCAGCCGTGGCCAGGACTGGCCGCTGCTGACCGCGGGGGCGTTCCTGTCGATCCTGGTGCCGTTGATCGTGTTCTTCGCGCTGCAACGCTACTTCGTCCGCGGGCTGCTCGCGGGCTCCACGAAGGGGTAGGGCCGGGGCCACGCGACGCCGCGGGGAGGGACTGTCCCTCCCCGCGGCGTCGCGGTGCGCCGGCCAGCCGGCACGTCAGCGGAGCCGGTCCTCCTCCGCGGCGAGGAGCGCGAACTCCTCCTCCGGGGCGCTGGCCACGAGCCGGTGCCGGCTGTAGAACCAGTAGTAGCCGAGCCCCGCGACAAAGATCGCGGCGGTGATCCCCGCGGCCTGCACGTCGACCACGAAGGTCGCGATGACGGCGACGACGCTGAGCACCAGGCCGATGCCGGTCGTCACGGTCCCGCCGGGGGTGCGGTACGGCCGGGGCATGTCCGGCTCGCGCCGCCGCAGCACGATGTGCGAGAGGTTGAGCAGCACGTACGACACGGCCGCGCCGAAGACCGCGATGTTGATCAGCTTGTCGCCGTTGTTCACCACCGCGGCGAGGACGAAACCGATCGCGCCAGGGACGATGAGCGCCCAGGTCGGCGTCTTGCGGCCGTTCGTCCGCGACAGCCACCGCGGCAGGTAGCCCGCGCGGGAGAGCGCGAACAGCTGCCGCGAGTATGCGAACACGATGGAGAAGAAGCTGGCGACCAGGCCGGCCAGCCCGATGTAGTTGACCACGACCGCGAGCCCCTCGTTGCCGACCGCGCGCAGTGCGTCGGGGAGCGGGCTGCCCGAGGTGCTCATGGCCAGCGACCCCGCGCCGCCCGGCGCCAGGACGAGTACGCCGAGGCCGGTGATCACGAGCACGCTCATCGCCGCGATGATGGCCTTCGGCATGTCCTTGGCCGGGTTGCTCGCCTCCTCGGCGGCGAGGGGTACGCCCTCGACGGCGAGGAAGAACCAGATGCCGAACACCAGGGCGCTGATGACGCCGGGGACGCCGAAGGGCAGGAACGGGCTCGCGCCGACCGCGTCGGTGACGGGGATGTCGAACAGTTTCGCGGCGTCGAAGGCCGGCACCATCCCGACGGCGAAGACGACGAGGGCGACGACCGCGAGCGCGGTGATGGCGAACATGGCCTTCAGCGCCTCGCCCACGCCGATCAGGTGGATGCCGATGAACAGGATGAAGCACACGGCGTAGACCGGCCAGGCGCTGGTGATGCCGAACAGTCCGAGGCTCTCGACGTAGCCGCCGATGAAGACGGCGATGGCGGCGGGGGCGATGGAGTACTCGATGAGGATCGCCAGCCCTGTGGCGAAGCCACCCAGCCGGCCGAGTGCCCGCCGGGCGAAGCCGTAGCCGGCGCCCGCGGCGGGGAGGGCGGACGACATCTCCGCCAGGCCGAAGACCATGCAGCCGTACATCAGGCCCATGAGGACGAAGGCGATGAGCAGCCCGCCCCAGCCCCCGGCGGCGAGCCCGAGGTTCCAGCCGGAGAAGTCGCCGGAGATGACGTAGGAGACGCCGAGGCCGGCGAGCAGGAGCCAGCCGGCGGCACCGCGGCGCAGGGTGCGCTGCTCGAAGTAGACGCGGTCGGCTGTGGTGGATGGCGGGGTGTGCAGCTGTTGTGTCATGACAGTTCCCTGTGTCTCGGTGGTGCTCGGATGACGGTCGTGCGGTGCGGTGCGGTGCGGTGCGGTGCGGTGCGGTGCGGTGCGGTGCGGTGCGGTGCGGTGCGGTGCGGTGCGGCGACGCGTGGCGGGGCGTGGCGGAGCGCTCGAGTCGCGGAGGGGCGGGCTACTCCAGCAGCCAGCTCGGTGAGGCGAGGTAGCGCTCGGCGACGGCGAGACTGCCGGGCAGCTGCTCGGAGAAGAGCGTGCCGGGGAGCGCGTCGGCGCGGTGGGTGACCGTCCAGCCGAGCATCGTCAGCCGCCGCAGCATGCTCAGCGCGCAGGCGCGCTCCAGCCAGCCGTCGTCGGCCTCGGCGTGCTCGCGGTAGCCGGCGACCCAGTCGCGGGCGAGCCGGGGCGCGTAGTCCCTGTGCTCGATGAACGACAGTGCGCTGGCGAAGTCGTAGCCGTACCAGCCGAAGCCGCAGTCGTCGAAGTCGATGACGGTCAGCTCGTCGCCGTCGATCATGATGTTCGACGGGCGAAGGTCCGCGTGGATGAGACCCCAGTGCTCGGCGCCCCTCGGCGCGTCGGCGACCGCGGCGAGGGCGGACGCCTCGGCGCGCTCGAGCAGCCGGAGCTCCGCGTCGGAGCGGACGGCGTGGCGCCAGTCGCCCCAGCGGCAGTCCCGCCCGAGCATGTCGGACAGGTCCCAGCTGAAACGGGAGTGGCCGTCGGGGAGCTGGAAGCCGCGGGAGTGCTCGTGCATCCGGGCCGTCAGCGCGCCGATCCGGCGGTAGTAGGGGGTGGGGTCGTCCAGGTCCTCGAGCACGGTGCCGGCCACGAAGGCGAACGAGACCGCGAACCACCAGGCGTCGCCGTCCCAGAAACGCAGCACGGTCGAACCGTCGGCGAGGGGGATGACGGCGGGGACGGGGATCGCCGTCTCGGTCGACAGCGCCTGCACCCAGCCGAGCTCGGCGGCGATGTCGGAGGGGTCCTCCACGTAGCCGGGGCGGTGAACGCGCAGCACCTGGACCGGGACGCCGTCGACGCTGACCCGGAAGGTGGCGTTCTCGGACACGGCGATGAGCGTGATCGACGTCCGCTCAGGGGGAAGGCCCCACCCGGCCAGCACGGGCCGAGCGAGCCAGCCCGGTGCGGGCTGGCCTTTGGTCAGAGCCTGGAAGGCGGCCAGCGGGTCGGCCGCGGGCGCGCCGGCCCGGTCCTTCCCGAGCAGCGGGACGGGCGCGGTGAGCGTGGCGCTCGGCATGCGGTTCATGGGTTCTCCTCGGTGGACGAGGAGGGCGGGCCCCGCGACAACCGTGGCACGCCCGTGGCCGCCGGAACCACACCGGGCCGGGGTTTTTACCTGACCGTCACGCACCGCCCGGCCCGAAACAAACCATTCGTCTCGCGGGCCGGATTTGTCACCTGCGCGAAACACGGGGGCCACCGCCGGGCGCCGCGGCGAGCCTACGCTGAGGCAGCAGAACAAAACGCCGTGAGGGTCGGGCCCCGCACGCACAGCACAGGCACCGTGAACCGTCACGGGGCAGGAACCGCAACGCACACAGGGAGTGACATGCCCACACGCTCGACCATCATGGACACCAACAGCTACCGGCCCGAGGAGGCCGGCGAGCTGGACGCCGGCACCCGCGAGCTCATCGAGCGCAGGGAGCGCGTCCTCGGCGAGTCCTACCGGCTCTTCTACCGTTCGCCCGTCCACCTGGTCAGGGGCGAGGGTGCCCACCTCTGGGACGCCGAGGGCCGCAGGTACCTGGACATGTACAACAACGTCGCGAGCCTCGGCCACTGCCACCCGGCGGTCATCGACGCCGTCGACCGGCAGATGCGGATGCTCAACACCCACACCCGCTACGTGCACGAGACCATCGTCGACTACAGCGAGCGGTTGCTCGCCACCATGCCGGCCGAGCTCGGCAAGGCCATGTACATGTGCACCGGTTCGGAGGCCAACGACCTGGCCATGCGCGTCGCCCGCGCGTTCAGCGGCGGCGAGGGGATCCTGGTCACCAGGGAGGCGTACCACGGCACCAGCGACCTGACCTCCGGCGCCTCGCCCGCGCTCGGCAGCGGCCAGCCGCTCGCCGCCACGACGCGCATCATCGAGGCCCCCGATGCGTACCGCGTCGACACCGACGACATCGGGCACTGGTTCGCGGACCAGGTCCGCTCCGGCATCGCCGACCTGGAGCTGTCCGGCATCCGCTTCGCCGGCCTGATGATCGACTCGATCTTCTCCTCCGACGGGGTGCTGCCCGGCACCAGGGGGATGCTGCGCGAGGCCGTCGAGGTCGTGCACGCGGCAGGGGGCGTGCTCATCGCCGACGAGGTGCAGCCGGGCTTCGGCCGCACGGGGGAGAGCTTCTGGGGCTTCGGGAGGCACGGCCTCGTCCCCGACCTGGTCACCCTCGGCAAGCCGATGGGCAACGGCATCCCCGTGTCGGGCCTCGTCGCCCGGCCGGAGGTTCTCGCCGCGTTCAGCGACAGCATCCCCTACTTCAACACCTTCGGCGGCAACCCGGTGTCGATGGCCGCCGCGAGCGCCGTCCTCGACACCATCCAGTCCGAGGGACTGCAGCAGCACAGCGCCGAGGTCGGGGCGGAGCTTCTGGCCGCCTACGCGGACCTGGCCGACCGCCACCCGGCGATCGGGGACGTGCGCGGCGCGGGACTGTTCATCGGCTGCGAGCTCGTCTCCGACCCGGCGACGAAACAGCCGGACAGGGGGCTGGCGCTCGCCGTGCTGGAGGAGCTGCGCTCGCGCGGGGTGCTCACCTCCGTCGCCGGGCCGCACGGCAACGTGCTGAAGCTGCGCCCTCCGCTCGCCTTCGACCGAGGCGACATCGACTGGGCCGTCGGCGCGCTCGACGACTCCCTCACGGCGCTCGGCGCCTGAGCGGTCAGGGGGCGATGGAGCGCGAGACGCCCGGCCGTGAGCCGACGGCCGCCACACGGGCCGTCCGCTCGCGGCTGCGCGCCTGGCTGGCGGAGCAGCGCTTCGAGCCGGGGGAGCGCATCGGCACCGAGCGTGCGCTCGCCGAACGGCTCGGCGTCGGCAGGACGCTGCTGCGGGGCGCCCTCGACGAGCTCGAGCACGAGGGCCGCATCCGTCGCACGCTCGGTGCGCAGGGAGGGGTCTTCGCCCACGACGGCCGGATCCAGCGCCACCTCAACACCCTGCAGGGGGTGCCGCAGATGGTGAGGGCGCAGGGGATGAGCGTGAGCACCCGCGTGCTCGGCGTGCAGCTCGGGGTCCCCTCTCCCGACGAGGTGCGGGCGCTCGGCCTGGTCGAGGGCGCGAGCGTGACGCGGGTGCGGCGGCTGCGCAGCGTCGACGGGCCCAGCTGGTCGCTCGACCTGTCCGTGCTGCCGACGGAGCGATTCCCCGGTCTCAGCTCCCGCGACCTCAGCGGCTCCCTCTACCTGCTGCTCGCCGAGGAGTACGGGATGGACCTGGGCAGGGCGGACGAGACCGTCGAGGCGGTTCCCGCGACCGCCGATCAGGCCGAGGCCCTCGACATCGACGCCGGCGCCGCGCTGCTCCGGGTCCGCCGCCGGGCCGTGGACATCGCCGAGCGGCCCGTCGAGTACGCGCTCGACCTGTTCCGCGCCGACAGGACCCGCGTGCACATGCAGCGCTACGGCTCCAACTGGAAGCGCTCCCGGCACTGACGGGGAGCCCGCTGCGGCGGGCATAGGCTGAGCACCATGAGCAGAATGGGCGAGCTGGCCTCGATGGGAGGGGCCAGGGGCCCCGGCGGTCCGCGGAACCGCGTCTCGGGCTCCGACGAGGACGCCCAGCGCAGGGCCAACGAGGACGCCCCCGTGATTCCCGGGCTCGGCCGCCGCATCGCGGCGCTGTTCCGCCCGCACCGGCGCGGTCTCGTCGCCGTCGTCGCGCTCGTCCTCGTCGGGGCGGGGCTGAGCGTCGTCCCCCCGCTGCTCGTGCAGGAGGCCTTCGACGTCGGGCTGTTCCCCGCGGACGGCCGTGTCGACCTGCGCGCCCTCGCCGTCATCGTCGGGGTCATGATCGCCGTGTTCGTCGTGTCCGCCGGCCTGAGCGTCGCCCAGACCCGGCTCACCGCGGGCATCGGCAACAGCGTCATGGGCTCGCTGCGGGTCCAGCTCTTCGAGCGGCTGCAGTCGATGGAGCTCGGCTTCTTCACCCGGACGAAGACCGGCGTCATCCAGTCGCGGCTGCAGAACGACGTCGGAGGCGTGGCCGGGGTGCTCACCAACTCGGTGCAGAACATCCTCGGCAACACCGTCACCGTCATCGCGGCGATCGTGGCGATGCTGCTCATCAACTGGCAGCTCACGCTCGTCGCGGTCGTGCTCATGCCCGGCCTCGTGCTCGTGCAGCGCCGTGTCGGCCGGGTGCGCGCGCGCATCGCCACGCGGACGCAGGAGTCGCTGAGCGAGATGACCTCCATCACGCAGGAGGCACTGAGCATCTCCGGCGTGCTGCTGGCGAAGAGCTTCAACCGGCAGGCGCGCGAGGTCGCCAGGTACCAGGACGAGAACGGCCGGCAGGTGCGCCTGCAGGTGCAGCAGGCGATGAGCGGGCAGTGGTTCTTCGCGCTGGTGAACGTGTTCCTGTCGTCGATCCCCGCGGTCATCTACCTCGTCGCGGGCTGGCTGATCACCGGCGGCGCGACCGACATCACCGCCGGTGCCATCGTCGCGTTCACGACGGTGCAGTCGCGGCTGCTGTTCCCGCTCGTGTCGCTCATGCGGGTGGCGCTGGACGTGCAGACCTCGCAGGCGCTGTTCGCCCGGATCTTCGAGTACCTGGACCTGACGCCGAGCATCGTCGACGCCGACGACGCGGTCGACGTGCCCGAGGGGCCGGCGTCGGTGGTGTTCCGCGACGTGGAGTTCCGCTACCCGGACGCCGCCCCCGGCGCCGCCGCCACCCTCAGCGGGGTCAGCGTCGACATCGAGCCGGGCAGCTTCGTCGGCGTCGTCGGGCCGTCCGGGGCGGGAAAGACGACGATCTCCGCGCTCATCCCGCGGTTCCAGGACGTCACGGCCGGGGCCGTCGAGGTCGGAGGCGTCGACGTGCGCAAGCTGACGCAGAGCTCACTCATCGACCGGATCGGCCTGGTCAGCCAGGAGAGCTACCTGTTCCACGCGAGCATCGCCGACAACCTGCGCTACGCCCGGCCGGACGCCAGCGGCGAGGAGCTGGTCGCCGCGTGCACGGCCGCGAACATCCACGACACGATCTCCTCGTTCCCCGACGGCTACGACACGCTCGTGGGGGAGCGCGGCTACCGGCTCTCCGGCGGCGAGAAGCAGCGGCTGGCCATCGCGCGCGTGCTGCTGAAGGATCCGGAGATCCTGCTGCTGGACGAGGCGACCAGCGCGCTGGACAGCATCTCGGAGCGCATCGTGCAGCGGGCGCTCGACACGGCCAGCCACGGGCGGACCACCATCGCGATCGCGCACCGGCTCTCCACCGTGCAGCATGCCGACCGCATCCTCGTCATCGACGCCGGACGGCTCGTCGAATCGGGGACGCACCCCGAGCTGCTCGCCCGCGGCGGGGTGTACAGCCGCCTGTTCTCCGAGCAGAACGGCTGAGCGAGGCCGCGGCCGTGCGGCTCAGCCCTCGCCGTCGTCCGCGCCGCCCCGCTCGGCGAGCATGTCGCGCATCAGGTCGATCTCCGACTGCTGCGCCGTGACGACGCCGGTCGCGAAGGTCGTGACCACGGGGTTCTCGCTGCGGTCCAGCACCGCCTCGGCCATCTCGATGGCGCCCTGGTGGTGGGCGATCATCAGCGTGAGGAAGGTGCGCTCCGCCTCGACGCCGGACTGGGCCGACAGCTCGTCGAGCTGATCCTGCGTGGCCAGGCCCGGCATGGGCTCGCCGGGGACATGCGCCGACTCCGCCTTTCCGGTGTGGTCGTGCCCCGTGCCGTCCAGTCCCGGCCGGGTCATCCAGGTCATGGACGCCTCGCTGCCGTACTGCGGCAGACCCCACACCGACAGCCAGCCGGACATGATCCCCGACTGCGTCGACTGGGCGGTCGCGATGTCGTACGCCAGGGTGCGGACCGCGTCGTCGTCGGTGAGGTCGCGGACGATCATCGCCATCTCGACGCCCTGGTTGTGGTGGGTCTGCATATCGCGCGAGAAGCCCGCCTCGGCGCTCGTCGTCGTCGGCGTGGTGGTGCCGATGGCGGAGAGCCGTCCGGCGGAGAACGCGACGGCGGCCGCCACGAGCGCGACGAGCACGACGACGAGGACGAGCACGCCCCTGCCCAGCCGGCGCGGCGGGGCGGCGAGGGCACGGTCGAGGTCCTCGTCGCTCATCGCCAGCGTCTGCGCGGTCTCGCTTCCGTCCAGGCGCGGCCCGTCGACGTCGAGGTCGTTCTGATCGTGCCGCCCGTCGGTTCCGTCGGTCGCGGGCGAGGGGCGATCCCCTCGCCCGGCTCCCGTCGACACTGCTACGCCTTGCCCTCGCCGGTCACGCCGCCCACGCAGGCCGCGCCGGGCTCGGGGACGGAGTCGCTTCGCCAGTAGTTCTCGAAGAACTCGGGGATGCGCGCGTCGTCGGCCGAGTCGACCTTCAGCTGCGCGCCCCAGGCGCTGACGGCGATCGGGGTGTCCATGCCCTCGTAGGGGGAGAGGATGGCGTAGGTGGAGGGCATCAGGCTGCGCAGCGTCTCGAGCTCCTCGTCGGAGATCGAGGGGTCGTAGGTCACCCACACCGCGCCGTGCTCGAGCGAGTGCACCGCGTTCTCGTTCACCTGCGGCTCGGTGTAGATGCCGCAGTTCAGCCAGACCGGGTTGTGGTCGCCGCCCGCCGGAGGGGTGACGTCGTAGCTGACCGGGTCGGTGGTGTGGTTGTTCGTCTCGGTGTAGGTCTCGACGCCGTCGATCGTGGCGTCGCCGCCGCCGGCCGTGTAGGTGGCGTAGCGCGGGATGCTCGCGACGATGGCGAAGGTGAGCACGCCGGCGACGGCGACGCCGCCGACCACGGCGGCACCGATGCCGAGGCGCTTGTTGCGCTTCTTGCGCTCCTGCTCCTTCTTGAACGCGGCGACCTTCGCCTCGCGCTGGGCCGCGCGCTGCTGCTTGATGGTCTGCTGGGTCGCCGGGTTGCCGCTCGACGGCTTGCCTGGGTTCTGGGGATTCGGGGTCACGGGTGGCCTCTCGGAGTGGACGGGGTCGTCGGTGCGGAACGCCCGGGGACGCGGAATTGTTCCAGCGGGACCAGATTAGGCTGACAATGCTGGGATCCCGCCGTCATACTCCTCGTCGTCGCCGCACGGGGGCGCCCGTCAGGCTAGGCTCGATCGAAGCGTCACACGACGACAGGTGAAGGACTGCAGTGAAATACGCGAACACGATCGTCGACCTGATCGGCGACACCCCCCTCGTCCGGCTGAACAGGGTCACGGAGGGCATCGAGGCCACCGTCCTGGTGAAGGTCGAGTACCTCAACCCCGGCGGCTCCAGCAAGGACAGGATCGCCGAGCGCATCCTCGATGCGGCCGAGGCCTCCGGCCAGCTCAGGCCCGGCGGCACCATCGTCGAGCCCACGAGCGGCAACACCGGCGTGGGCCTGGCCCTCATCGCCCAGCAGCGCGGCTACCGCTGTGTGTTCGTGCTGCCAGACAAGGTCGGCGAGGACAAGCGCAACGTGCTCACCGCCTACGGCGCCGAGATCGTCGTCACGCCGACATCCGTCGCGCCCGAGGACCCCGACTCCTACTACAGCGTCTCTGACCGGCTGGTCACCGAGATCCCCGGTGCGTTCAAGCCCAACCAGTACTTCAATGAGAACGGGCCCCGCAGCCACTACGAGACCACCGGTCCCGAGATCTGGCGCGACACCGAGGGGCGCGTGACGCACTTCGTCGCCGGCGTCGGCACCGGGGGGACGATCACGGGGACCGGCCGCTACCTCAAGGAGGCCTCCGACGGGGCGGTGCGCATCATCGGCGCCGACCCGGAGGGCTCGGTCTACTCCGGCGGCACCGGGCGGCCGTACCTGGTGGAGGGCGTCGGCGAGGACTTCTGGCCCGGCGCCTACGACCCGACCGTCGTCGACGAGGTCATCGCCGTCACCGACGCGGAGTCCTTCGCGATGACGCGCCGGCTCGCCCGCGAGGAGGGGCTGCTCGTCGGCGGCTCCAGCGGCATGGCCGTCGAGGCGGCGCTGCGCGCGGCGCGGACGCTCGGCCCCGACGACGTCGTCGTCGTGCTGCTTCCCGACGGTGGACGCGGCTACCTGGGCAAGATCTTCAACGACACCTGGCTGCGCTCCTACGGCTTCGCCGAGGACCCGGACGAGGCCACCGTCGGCGACATCCTCGACGCCAAGAGCGGCAGCATCCCTCAGCTGGTCCACGCGCACCCGGCCGACACCGTGCACGACGTCATCGACATCATGCGTGAGTACGGCGTCTCCCAGCTGCCGGTGCTCACCGCCGAGCCGCCCGTCGTCATGGGCGAGGTGAGCGGCACCCTGTCCGAGAAGGCGCTGCTCGACGACGTCTTCAGCGGCCGGGCGTCGATGACGGACGCGGTCGGCGGGTTCTCCGGGCCGCCGCTGCCGCTCATCGGCGCGAACGAGACCGTCGCCGCCGCCCGCGAGGCCCTCGCCGCGACCGACGCGCTGCTCGTCGCCCGCGACGGCAAGCCGACCGCCGTCCTCACCCGCCAGGACCTGCTGACCTTCCTGGCCCGCTGACCCCGGTGACCACCATGACCGCCCCGTTCCCTCCCGTCGGCCCGCTGCGCCGATGTCGCGCCTGACGCCGCCGCACCCCCGGCCCCACCGGGCCACCCCGTCACGCACAGGAGAGAACGAACCATCATGACCACCGCACCCGACCGCCGCTTCGCCACCCTCGCCATCCACGCGGGCCAGAGCCCCGACGCCACGACCGGCGCCATCATCCCGCCGATCTTCCAGAGCTCCACGCACGTCCAGGACGGCGTCGGCGTGATGCGCGAGGGGTACGAGTACAACCGCTCGGCGAACCCGACGCGGACATCGCTCCAGGAGCAGCTCGCCGCGCTCGAGGGCGCCGACCACGCCTTCTCCTTCGCCTCCGGCCTGGCCGCCGAGGATGCGCTGCTGCGCGGCCTGCTCACGCCGGGCGACCACATCGTCATCGGCAACGACGTGTACGGCGGTACCTACCGTCTGATCAACAGGGTGTTCGGCGCCTGGGGCGTCGAGCACAGCGTCGTCGACCTCACCGACGCGGCGAGCGTCGAGGCGGGGATCACCGAGCGCAGCCGGATCCTCTGGGTGGAGACGCCCTCCAACCCGCTGCTGTCCGTCGTCGACATCGCCGCGCTCGCCGAGCTCGGGCACCGGCACGGACTGGTCGTCGTCGTCGACAACACCTTCGCCACGCCCGCACTCCAGCAGCCGCTGGCCCTCGGCGCCGACGTCGTCGTCCACTCGACGACGAAGTACATCGGCGGCCACTCGGACGTGCTCGGCGGCGCCGTCGTCACCTCCGATGCGGACATCGCCGAGAAGGTCGGCTTCCAGCAGTTCGCCGTCGGCGGTGTCTCCGCGCCGATGGACGCGTGGCTGACGACGAGGGGCCTGAAGACGCTCGACGTGCGAATGCGCAGGCACAGCGAGAACGCCGCACGCGTCGCCGAGGCGCTCGGCCAGAGCCCCGCCGTCGAGCGGGTGTACTACCCCGGCCTCGCCGACCACCCCGGGCACGCGATCGCCGCGCGCCAGATGCGCGGCTTCGGCGGCATGGTGTCCGTCACGCTGACCGGGGGTCCCGAAGCCGCGGCCGCGCTCGTCGCGAGGACGCGCGTCTTCCAGCTGGCGGAGTCGCTCGGCGGCGTCGAGTCACTGATCTCGCTGCCCGCGCGGATGACCCACGCCTCCGTGGTCGGGACGGAGCTGGAGGTCCCCGCCAACCTGGTGCGGCTCTCCGTCGGCATCGAGGACGTCGACGACCTGGTCGAGGACCTGACGGCCGCGCTCGCCGGCCTCTGAGGGGCGGCCAGGGCGATCGCCGTCCGGTGCGGCCGATCACCCCGACCAGGCCTCCCGGGGGCCCGGTCCGGACGATAGGCTGTCGGCGAGAACACGCCCCCGCCCGCGCTGCACAGCCAGAAGAAGGACCGAAAGCATGCACCGACGCCTGCCGCTCGCTCTCGCCCTCGTCACGACACTCGCCCTCACCTCCTGCACGACGGGAGAGCCCGCCCCGGTCGATTCCGGCTCCGCGGTCCCGGGCGACGGCGCGTCGTCCGGCTCCGGCGCCGAGCTGTTCGTCGAGGGGCACCTGACGGCCGGCGACGAGGACACGGCTGCGCGGATCGGGCCCCTCGTCAACCGCGGCGACCACGCCGTGCTCGTGCTCGAGCTGGTGCATCCGGACGGCACGGCCGGCGACGGCTTCGAGCGGCGGAAGCACTGGATGGCGCACCCGTTCAGGGGGGTCTACCGTTTCCCGCTCCTGGACCTCGATGCCGGGACGGTCGAGGAGCCGGTGCGGCTCGGGGATGACCAGGACAGCGACTCGGAGGCGACGGCGGAGATACCCGCGTCCAGCGGCTCCCCCTCCGCCGCCTACTCCGTCTACGGGGTGCAGGATCGCGAGTCCGTCGACGTCCTCGTGCCGTCGGTCGGGCTGGTCGAGGACGTCCCCGTCGTCGACGAGTCCGCCCTGCCCGACGGCGACGACGTCCGCTCCGTCGCGGCCATCGACGCGGCGGAGGAGCAGATCGGGCTTCCCGGCCAGGAGATCGTCACCCGCACCGCCCAGCTGGAGTCGTTCGCTCTGTCCGACGACAGTGCCCAGGACATCGAGGTCACCCCGGACCGGGTCGACATCAACCTCAACTCCGACGTCCTCTTCGACTCGGCCGCGGACACGCTGAGCGACGGCGCCGAGTCGGAGCTCCGCCGGGTGGCAGCGCAGCTGGAGGCCATCGACGGAGGCGAGGTGACGATCGTCGGGCACACCGACGACGTCGACACGGACGAGTACAACCAGGCGCTCTCGGAGCGCCGGGCAGAGGCCGTGCACACCAGGCTCGCCGAGCTCAGCGACCTCGACGGTCTGAGCGTGAGCGTGGAGGGCAGAGGCGAGACCGAGCCGCGCGTCTCCGGGACCACCGCGGAGGACAGGGCGGCGAACCGACGTGTCGAGGTCCTCGTCGTCCCCGACGAGCCGAGCGCTCCCGTCGTCATCGAGGGCGGCGAGGGGGAGCTCCCCGAGCCCGAGGGGCCCGTCGGGTCCGCGGGGGAGGGTGTCACCGCGGTCAACGATGACGGCGAGGAGCTGCACATCGACCTGGAGGAGCTGCGCACGAGGGGCCGCTACCTGGTCGGAGACGTGGCCGTGCGCAACGTCGGGGAAGACACGAACTCGCTCGTCATGAACTCGCTGCGCGCCATGACACTCAGCACGCCGAGGGGGGAGTCCGAGCCGAACCAGATGAACATGCCCTCCGGCCTGACCCTGCTCGAGGGCGGCCAGCGGTTCTTCCCCGTGGACTACTCCATCGACGGAGCCCCCTACACGCCCGTCGTCCCTGACCAGGCGGTGACCCTCGAGCCGGGCGAGTCCGTGCGGCTCGCCGTGGTCTGGCCGCGCATGGCGTCGACGTCGGCGGTGCTCGACGTGTCTGACTACAAGGGCACCCTGAAGGGCGGCCGTGCGCACTACTTCCTGTTCCGGGTGACCGGCATCCCCATCCGCTGAGCGGGTCAGGGGTCCTCCGCCCGCCCCGCGGTCCCGTGTCGCGGGTCCGTGTCCGGTGGTCTAGTCGCCCGACGACGACCCGTCGGCGTCCGCGGAGGCGTTGGCATCGAAGCCGGCCTCCGTCCGCGGGGCGGTCGGCTCCTCGTCGTCGATGAGCCCGACCGTGATCGTCGCCGTCGCGACCTCGTCGAAGTCGATCGTCACACGGTGATCGCCGGTGAGGTCGACGCCCCGCTCCGACGTCGAGACCGTGAACGTCTCGTCGACGCCGTCCCCGCTGCACGGTCCCGCACCGATCTCCGCACCGTCGACGCTGACCGTCGCGCTGCTGCCCCCTGCGCACCCCACGGTCACGGTGAGTCCGCCGTCGCCGTCCGCCTGACGTCCGAGGGTCCGCGACACCTCGCCGGCGGTGACGGTCGTCTCCAGCGACTCGCCCGTCCCGGAGAACTGCGCGATCGTGTCGGGGTCGGCGAGGAGCTCGGCCTGCGAGGAGAGCGGGCGGGCGGTGCCGTCCTCCCGGTCGGCCGCGCAGCCGGTCAGGACGAGGACCGCTCCCACGGCCGCTATCGTGAGGAGCCCGAGGGGGTGGCGTCGTGGCATGGCCATCAGTATGCCGCACGCCCGGAACGGCGACCGGGGAAGAACCCCGCCGCCGTGGGCGTTGACGACCCCGACAGCACAACGACCGCGCCCGGACGGCGCTCAGGAAGACCCACACGTGACCTCGACACCCTCCACGCGATCGACCCCGACCCCGACCCCGGCGTCCAGCCATCCCGGTGACGCGCTCAGCCGCGGACGGCGCGCCCTCTACGTCATCGTCCTCGGCACCCTCACCGCCCTCGGGCCGTTCACGATCGACCTGTACCTGCCGGCCTTCCCCCGCGTCGAGGCCGACCTCGGGGTGACGGCGGCGATGGTCCAGCTCACCCTCACCGGCACGACCGTCGGCTTCGCGGTCGGTCAGCTCGTCATGGGGCCGTGGAGCGACAGAGTCGGCCGACGGCTGCCGCTCCTGTTAGCGACGTCGCTGCACATCCTCGCCAGCGTGGGGGCGGCGTTCGCGCCCGACATCGTCACCATCGGCGTGTTCCGCGTCCTGCAGGGCGCGGGGGCCGCGGCCGGTGCGGTCGTCGCGATGGCCACCGTGCGCGACCTGTTCGGCGGCAAGCCCCTCGCCCGCATGCTCTCGCGGCTCGCGCTGGTCAACGGCATGGGCCCGATCCTCGCGCCCCTGGTCGGCTCCGCGCTGCTGCAGGTGATGCCGTGGCGCGGGCTGTTCCTCGTCCTCGCCTGCTACGGCGTGGTCGTCGTGGTCGCCGTGACCCTGCTCATCACCGAGACGCTCCCGCCCGAGCGCCGCACCGCACCGGTGCGAGGCGCCCTGGCGCGGTCGTACCGGCGCGTGCTCGGCGACAGGGTGTTCGTCGGCATGGCGCTCATCGGCGGTATGAGCTTCGCCGGGCTGTTCAGCTACATCTCCTCGTCCGCGTTCCTGTTCCAGCAGGAGTACGGCCTGAGCGCCGGGCAGTACGGGGTGCTGTTCGCGGTCAACTCGCTCGGCATCGTCGCCGGGGTGCAGCTGTCCTCGCTGCTGATGCGGCGGATCGGGCCGCAGTGGGTGGTCGCCGGCTCCGGGGCGGTCCAGCTGCTGTCCGCGATCGCCATCGTCGTGGTCGGAGGGGAGGGGGCGCCTCTCGCCGGGATCCTGGTGGGGCTGTTCGCGTTCATCCTGGCGACCGGGTTCACGATGCCTGCCGTGCAGGTGCTCGCCCTCGCCCGCCACGGCAGGGAGGCGGGCACGGCGGCGTCCGTGCTCGGCGCGACGAACTTCGGCCTCGCCGGGCTGATCTCCCCGATCGTCGGCGTCATCGGCGTGGGCTCGGCCGCCCCGATGGGGGCCGTGATGACGGGGACGGCGCTCGTCTCGGTTCTGGTGCTGTGGCTTGTGGTGAGGCCCCGCGGCGTGCCGGCGCTGGAGGACTGATCGCCTAGGGCCTCAGCCACGGGCGGCGCTCGAACCAGAACAGCAGGCGCGGGTTGCTCTCCTGCAGCTCGTTGAGCGTCACCGGCTTGGGCACGCGCTCGAGGACCGCGTCGACGCGGGATGCCACGAGGGCGATGTCGGAGTGCCGCCAGTACTCGCCGCGCATGCGCAGCAGCACCCTGCCCTCGGCGTCGAGGAGGAACAGCTGCGGCCGCGACGGCACCGACATGCTCCGGTGCATGTCCAGCAGCACGGCCCTGCTCACCCGGTCGAGGGGGATCGTCCGCGTGGGGCCGGCGAAGGGGCGCTCGGCGATGGAGTCGGGCCCGATGAACAGGCCGACCCGCAGGTAGGCGACGAGGGCGACGAGGTAGACCGCGACGACCGCGGCCGTGAAGCCCGGCACCCAGTCCAGTCCGCCGCGCGTCGCCTCCAGCCAGGAGAGGACGACGAGGACGGGGATGAGCAGGGCGAAGGTCACCGCCGTCCCCTGGACGAACAGCCGCCACACGAGCCGGACGCGGACCGCGCGGTGCGGACCGCGACGCGGGGTCGACCGCGTGCGTCGTCCGGGGGCGACGCGCGGTCCGGCGCCGGTGTGGTCGGCGGGGCGGGGGTGGGGGGTCACGGTGTCCTGTCCTCTCATGGCGGGACGCTCGACGCCAGGATACCGACCGGTGGTCCCTCCCCATCGCGGCGGGGAGGGACCGCGCTCAGGCGGCCGTCGGTTCAGGCCGCGGTGCGTGCCGCGTCGGCAAGTGCTCCGAGCACCGAGGTCAGCGCCGCGGTGATCTCGGGGTCCTCGAGCGGCGCGGCCTCGGCGAAACGACCGGAGGAGTTCGCCACCGACAGGGTCGCGTCCGCGATGACCGCGGCACCGGCGATACCGAGCGCCTTCCGTGCCTCGTCCTGAGCCCACACGCCGCCGTACTGACCGTGGGCTCCGCCGATCACCGCGGTCGGAAGCCCGGACACGGCCCCGGCGCCGAAGGGGCGCGACAGCCAGTCGATGGCGTTCTTCAGCACCGCGGGGATCGTGCCGTTGTGCTCGGGCGTGGCGACGAGCACGGCGTCGGCGGCGCCGACCGCGTCGCGCAGGGCCTGGGCCGTCGCCGGAACGGTCCCCGGCTGGTCGACGTCCTCGTTGTAGAAGGGCACATCGCCCAGGCCGTCGACGATGCGGAGCTCGGTCCCCTCCGGGGCGAGGGCGACGGCGGCCTCGGCGAGGGCGCGGTTGCTCGCGCCGGAGCGGAGGCTGCCGACCAGGACGGCGATGGTGGTGGTCACGTGGGGGTCCTTTCAGACGGGATCATTGACGACACAATCCAACACCCCTCGAACAGGGGTATTCCCCGGCGTCGTCATGGGGGGTCGCACGGCGGCTCCCCGCACCGGCGTCAGCCGCGGGCCCGGTCGTCAGCCGGCTCGCCCCGCGGTGTTAACGAGGACGATCCCGCAGCTCACGGCTGCGGGATCGGATGGCGGAGGATAGGGGATTCGAACCCCTGAGGGCTTGCACCCAACACGCTTTCCAAGCGTGCGCCATAGGCCACTAGGCGAATCCTCCGGGTCGCACGAGGCGACCTGACCATCTTAGCCATAACTCGGTGACGGGTGTGACCACCCGCGGGCGTCACCCCTCGGCGGCGGGGGCCTGCGCGCCGGGGTCCGACGCGGTGCCCTCCCGCGGCTCGTCCGCGGGCGCGAGGGCGGCCAGCGCCTCGGCGATGGGGGTGTCACCGCTGATCGCCTCGAACTGCGCGGCCGTGGTCTCCGGCTCGGCGAGCGAGGCGACGACGAGCGCGGCGACGTCGGCGCGGGGGATGGTGCCCCTGCCGGTGCTCTCGGCGATGGTGACGCGACCGGTCGGCTCGTCATCGGTGAGGCCGCCGGGGCGGATGATGGTCCAGTCCAGGTCGCTGTTGCGCAGCGCCCTGTCGGCGTCGGCCTTGGCCTTGAGGTAGATCTGGAACACGTCGTCGGAGTCGGCGTCGTAGTCGTCGGCGGCCATCGCCGAGATCATGACGAAGCGGTCGACGCCAGCCAGCTGCGCGGCGGCGGCGAGCAGGATGGCTCCGTCCCTGTCGACGGTCAGCTTGCGCTCCGGACCGCTGTTGGGCCCGGCCCCCGCGGCGAACACGACCGCGTCGGCGCCGGAGATCGCTGCCGCGAGCTCGTGCGCCTCGATGTTCTCGAGGTCGAGGATGAACGGTTCGGCCCCGGCGGCCGTCACCTCCTCGGCGTGGTCGGGGTTGCGGATCAGGGCGACGGGCTCGTCGCCGGCGTCGCGGAGTTGGCGGGCCAGGAGCAGGCCGATGTGGCCGTGGCCACCGGCGATGACGATCGTGGACATACTGCGATGCTAACGAGACCTCGGCGCGGACGCACGGCGGCCGCCGTGGCCGTGCAGGCCATCGCGCCCCGGTGGTCGTGGAGGGAGCGCCGCTGCGGTAGGCTGGTCCCCGGCTCCCCGCGTGGCGCCATCCAGGCCAACTCCCCCAGGACGGAAACGTAGCAAGGGTAACCGGGCTCTGGCGGGTGCGCGGGGGGTCATTTTTCTTTTCCGGACGATGGGCGTCCCGGGCGAGTGAGGGGCGGGGCCGTTCGGCACCCGCCCCTCACCGTGTGCGCTGCGGGGCGCGTCGCGATCGTCGGCGCTCAGCCCCGCGGCCGTGACCGTCGGGCCGAGAGCGACCCCAGAGCGAGGACCCCCGCCGCCATCAGGAGCGCGGCGAGTGCGAGCGCACCGCCGGAGGCCGTGCCCGTCGTGGCCAGCGCGCTCGCGGGGGAGGCCGCCTCGGCGCCGTTCGTCGCGTCATCGTCGGTCCCGCCCGTACCGGGTGCCGCCCCGGAGCTGTCCGCACCGTCGTCCGAGGTCACGTCCGCGCTGCCGTCCGCGGCCCCGTCCGTCCCCTCTGCCCCGCTCGTGCCTGTCCCGTCGGACGTGCCGGATCCCTCTGACCCGCTCGTGCCTGTCCCGTCGACGTCCGCGCCGGCCCCCGCCCCGTCGGAGTCGGAGCCACCCGGCTCCCCGGTCCCCGTCGAGAGGACGTAGTCGTGCGCGACGAAGGCCTTGAGCTCGGTCGAGCCGAGGTCCTGGGCCGCGGTGCCGTCGCCGTAGAGCGGAACCGTGCCGTCGTCCTGCAGGACGCGGATCCGCTGGCCGTCCGCGGTCGAGGAGACGCCGACCGCCGCCTCGTACGACCCCTCCCAGCCCTCGAGGCCGAGCGGGGCGGTCGAGCGGACGGGGGCCTGCGCCGGATCGCCGGTCCAGGTGAACACCGCGAAGTCGCCGGCATCGTCGGCGCTCCCGGCGAGGATGAGGTAGCCGTCGTCGTCGGCGCGGACCATGTCGCGGATCGCCCGCCCGCCGAGGTCGATGAGGATCGGCTCGCCGACCACCGCCTCCGCACCGGAGACGACGTCGTCGACGTCGGCGACAGGGACGATCAGCGCGCGCTCGTCCGCGGCCGACGCGGAACGGGCGGTGCCAGGGACCAGCGGCGACCGGAACCCCAGCCACAGCGTGGTGCCGTCCGGCGCGATCGCCGCGCCCTCGACGTTCAGCGACCGCGGGCCCTCCGCGGAGGAACCCTCCTCCGTGGCCGCGGCGAAGCCGAAGCGGTCGGCACCGAGTCCATGCAGCCCGGCGTGGTCCCAGTCGACGAGCGCGTCGCGGAGGCCGTGGGCGAAGCCGGTCACCTCCGCCGTCGTGGCTGCGCCCGAGCCGTCGAGCTCAGTGCGGATGACGACGTCGCGGTCCGGCCGGATCTTGCCGCTGCGCGAGTTGCCGAGCGAGCCCACCCAGTACACGGTGTCGCCGACGCGGGCCTGCGCCTCCAGGTCGTGCGCCTCCCCGCTCTGCAGCGGGGGGACGGCCGCGTCCAGGTCGAACTCGGCGACGGCCTCGCCACCGTCGGGGCCGAACAGCCGAAGCTCGTTGGAGTCGTCGTCGGCGACGAGCAGGTGCCCGTCCCCGACGTCCACGGCGGCCGAGGCGTCGGACATGCCGAACTGGACGGTCGCGCTCGCGTCGGCCGGGGTGTCGAGGACGCGGTAGTCCAGCGCCAGCCCGCGGGAGGCCGACTGCTCGCCCTCGCCGGCGCTCGCCGTCACCGTGATCGTCGCCGAACCGGCGGCCGACGGCGTCGCGGCGAGCGTGAAGGCGTCGCCGTCGCGGCGCACCTCGATGGCGTCGTCGGCGACCACCTCCTGGTCGGAGGACGACGCGGTCAGGCGCACCTCGCGACCGTCCGCGTCCGTCACGGTTCCGCGGGCGACCGGATTGGCGTCGCCGCCGAGGACGGCGCCGAGGGCTCCGCCCGCGCCACCGGCCACGCGCGCTGTCCACGACAGCTCGGGCGCGACCGGCTCCGGGTCGAGGGGGGTGTCGACCGGATCGTAGCCGGGCGCGAACGCGACCCCGCGGTACGCGGTGCCCTGCTCGGCGACGGAGATGACCGTCTCCGACGCGCGAAGGGTGTCGTCGCCGGTGTCGAGCAGGCGGACGAGGCTGTTGCCCTGCTCCGACCCCTTCACCGCGTAGACGACGGTGTCGTCGCCGGCGGCGCGCGCGGTCAGGCCCCAGAAGGCTCCGGGGTAGCTGCCGACCGCGCGGTAGCCGCTGCCGGAGTCGACGTACTTGACGATGCCGGCGGCGCTGCCCTCGGTGTATCCGACGTACAGCTCGTCGTCAACGAAGGCGAAGTCGTGCGCGACCTCGGCGCCCGCCGGGGCGGCCGCGACGAGCGTGAAACCGGGCGAGGGCACCGTGCCCGAGGGGTCGAGCGCGCCGACGAGGTTGACGCCCGCGTGGCCGGAGCGGTCGCTGGAGACGTAGACGCTTCCGTCGGCGATGACCGGGACGCGCGCGTTGTTGAGCGCGTCGGAGCCCGACACCAGCGGCGTCGGCAGGCTGCTCCCGCGGGGAGCCCACACGACGCCGGCCTTGGACGCGGCCGCGTCGCCGCCGTGGCCGGCGACGAGGAAGCCGCTGCCGTCGACGCTGACGGCGCCGCGGATGTGACGGAGCGAGAACGCGTCCGCGAGCGAGGTCGACACGTCGACCGTCCCCGCGGCGTCGACGCTGCCGACGACGCGCGGCACCGCGGGGGCAGCGGTGGTGTTGGGCGCGGCGCTGCCCGGTGCGGCGTCGTAGCCGCCGAGTGTCACCACGCTGTGGTCGGCGGACTGCTGCAGGGCGCCCTGCTGGTCGGCCGTGCCACCGAGCGTCAGGGCGTGGGAACCGTCGCCCGAGCCGGTCGTCGGCAGCGTCACGCTCCCGGTCCGCTCACCGGTGCCGTCGGTCAGCCGGATGCTCACGGGGGCGGCCGTCTTGGCCAGACCGGTCCCGTCGCCGACGACGGACACGGCCAGACGGTCCACGGCGGCGGGGTCAGCCGAGGTCCCGGCCGCGATCGCGGCCGACGGGGCGCCAGGGAGGGCGAACGGCGCAACGAGGGCGGCTCCGAGCAGGACCGGCAGGGCCAGGCGGCGACCGGGGCGCGGCGCACGCGGCAGGCGAGGACGGACGGGGGACGGGGGTGTGGACATGACGGGTCC